>NZ_BPWI01000006.1:0-404512 GCF_040369125.1 Duganella hordei | reverse complement strand
CCTCGAACTCAATGTCTATCGACCCGACCGGAAATTCGATCGGGTCACCAAAGCAAAACCGCAACGCTATCCTGAACGGAGGCTCAGGAAATCCTTAACTTAACGGCATTAAGATCTGACCCCGGATTTGCTTCTGCTAGAATCTCGCCTCACTATGAAAACACGCCTCGTCTATTCCACCGAAACCGGCCGTATGTGCCCTGACTGCGGCCTGCCGGTCGCCGATTGCGGCTGCAAGGCCGCAGCCAGGACCAAGCCTGTCGGCGATGGCGTGGTGAAGGTCTCGCGCGAGTCGAAGGGGCGTGGCGGCAAAACCGTCACGCTGGTGAAAGGCCTGGCGCTCGACGCGACCGCCCTCGCCCTGCTGGGCAAGCAGCTGCGCAGCGCCTGCGGTTCCGGCGGCACCGTCAAGGACGGCGTCGTCGAAATCCAGGGCGACCACTGCGACCTGGTGATGGAAGCCCTGAAGAAACAGGGCCACCAGCCCAAGCGCACGGGCGGCTAGCGGCGGGTCCGCTGGTTCGACAGGTAGATATTGTCGCGCTCGAGCTTGCGGCCATCGCGTACAGCAGACTGCCATTCTTCGGTGCTCGCCACCGCGCCAAAGTTGGAATGGAATACCGTGTTGAAAACGCGGTGAATCTCTTCCGCGCTGACCTTGCCGGCGGCGTTTTCATACGGCAGCGCGCCGGTGGCATCCTGCAGTACCTCCACTTGCAAACCGCGGTGCATCGCTTCGTAGATGGTCGAAGCATTGCAGTTGTGCGTCATGTAGCCGACGATGGTCAACGTGTCGATGGCGTTCGCCGCCAGCCACTCGGCCAGATCGGTCCCGGCAAACACGCTGGCCATCTTTTTGTTGATGCGATGGTCGGCCGCCCGCTGCGCGACCAGCGCGTGCAGTTGCCAGCCATCCGACCCGACAGCAAATATCGGCGAGCTCTCCGGCGCATCGTGCCGCACCACCACCACGGGGATGCCGGCCTCGCGCGCGGCATCCATGGCACGGCCGATATTCGGCAACGAGGTCTCCACCGGCGGATATTCAATCTTCATCTGGCCGGTGAAATACTCATTTTGTACGTCGATGACGATCAGGGCACGGCGTGGGGTTGCGGTCATGGTTTTCTCCTGTGGGATGAAGGCGTAAGCGCCCGGTGATGGATATTGTCCGTCGCCGTGCCGTTATCCAAAAGTGGCCCGAAGGCCACCATGCGATATAATCAGGCCATGTCTACGCGCGCATCTCCCATCCAGAAATACCGCATCGCCGTCATCGCCTTCGACGGCATCAACCCTTTTCATTTGTCGGTACCGTGCCAGGTATTCGGCGCCCAGCGCGCCGACTGCGGCAGCGCCACCTTCGACGTCAAAGTGTGCGCGGAAGATCCAGCAACATCGCTGAGTACCACCGCCGGCTTCGACATCGTCGCCACCCACAGCCTGGCGGCGCTTGGCCGCGCCGACATCGTCATCATGCCGTCCTGGCATGCCGACTGCCGACCTGCGCCACCTACGCTGTTGCAAGCGCTGCGGCGCGCGCATCAGCGCGGAGCGCAAGTGGTGGGGCTCTGCATAGGCGCATTTCCACTCGCCGAAGCCGGCCTGCTCGACGGCCGCACCGCCACCACGCACTGGGCCTGCGCCGACACGATGTCCACCCGCTATCCGGAGGTCAAGGTAGACCGCGAAGTCCTGTATGTCGATGAAGGGAAAGTGGTCACCTCGGCCGGCGTGGCGGCGGGGCTTGATTGCTGCCTGCACCTGCTGCGCCAGCTGTGCGGCGCGGAGATCGCCAACCGCGTGGCCCGGCAGCTGGTGGTCGCGCCGCACCGGCAGGGAGGACAGGCGCAGTTCATTGAACGCCCACTGCCGGTGACCGGCAGCGACGACCGCTTCGCGCAGGTGCTGGGCTGGGTCGGCGAGGATTTGACGCAAAACCACAGCATCGACGCGCTGGCCGAACGCGCGCTGATGAGCCGCCGGAATTTCACCCGCCACTTCCGCAACGCTACCGGCACCTCGTTCAAGCAATGGCTGCTCAATCAGCGGCTGACGCACGCGCAGCATCTGCTGGAGGGCACCGAGGTATCGATCGAGATGGTGGCGCAGCAGGCTGGATTTGGATCGGCGCTGTCGCTGCGACAGCATTTCCGCGCCGCGCTGCGGACCTCGCCGTCGGAGTACCGCAAGCTGTACCGGTCCGCCGCGCCGGGTTGACGGCGCGGCGCCTTATTTTCCGGCTGCCGCCGCTTCGCGCAGCTTGTCCTTCTTGCTCTTGCGCTTGCCCTTGATGCCGCCGTTGACGGTATCGGTGACTGAATTGGCCGGCGCCGGCGGCAGCGTCTCCACCGCTTCAAAGCCGGCGATCTGCTCGCGCGGCAGCAGCATGTCCTGGCGCTTCTCGATCAGGCGGAAATGCTGCTCCGTCTCCGCGCTGACGAAGCTGATCGCCACTCCGCTCTCGCCGGCCCGGCCGGTGCGGCCGATGCGGTGCGTGTAGTCGACCGCCGAACGCGGCAAATCATAATTGACCACCGCCGGCAAACGGGCGATATCGATGCCGCGCGCGGCGATGTCGGTCGACACCAGCACCTGCAGGCGGCTGGCCTTGAAGTCGCCCAGCACCTCGGTGCGCGCCCCCTGGCTGAACTCTCCATGGAAGGCGCCGGCGCGGATGCCGTTGCGGTTCAGCTTATCAGCCACATGCTCGGCCGCATACTTGGTCGCCACGAACACCAGCACCCTGCTCCACTTGTGCTCCTGGATCAGGTGCTTGAGCAGCATGGTCCGGCGCGGCACGTCGACCATGATCGCACGCTGCGCGATGTCCGGCTTGCTGACCGGCTCAGACAGTACCTCGATGCGCGCAGGCTGGTGCAGCATGCCGTCCGCCAGCGCCTGCACCTCCGGCGGGAAGGTCGCCGAGAAGAACAGGTTCTGGCGCTGCTTGGGCAGCAGCTCGAGGATGCGGTTGAGTTCTTCGCTGAAGCCCAGGTCCAGCAGGCGGTCCGCCTCGTCCAGCACCAGTATCGCGGTGCGCGAAATCTTCAGCGCGTTGTGGTCGATCAGGTCCAGCAGCCGTCCCGGCGTGGCGATCACGATATCGGCGCCGCCGCGCAGGGCCATCATCTGCGGATTGATCGACACGCCGCCAAATACGATGGACACCTTGACCTGCATCGGCAGATGGGCCACCAGCTTGCGGATCGACTCGCCCACCTGCGCCGCCAGTTCGCGCGTCGGCACCAGGATCAGGCCGTGCAGCTGGCGCGGGCCGTTGCGGTTGTCCAGCAGCGATTGCAGCAGCGGCAGCGCGAAGGCGGCCGTCTTGCCGGAGCCGGTCTGCGCCGCGCCCAGCACATCCTCTCCGCGCAAAATGGCGGGAATGGCGGCGCTCTGGATGGCGGTCGGCTCCTGGTAACCGATTTCGGTCACGGCGTTGATCAGTGAGGGAGCAAGGCCCAGCGAAGAAAAAGACATGTCGGCCTTAAATAGTATGAATTTGCCGACAGTATAAAGCATGCACCGAACGGGATTTGCCCTGGACAGCCATTCGTGGGAACATAGCTTTTTTGATAAAGAAAAATGACATGATCAATTGGGACGCCCACGCCTGCCTGCCGCAACACCCGCAGGCCGATTTCACGCCGGTCCGGCGCCTGCATGCCGCCGGGGTGAACTACGTTTCGCTCAACGTCGGCGCCGACATGAATCCCATTTCACAGGTGATGTCGGTGATCGCCGGCTACCGCGCCACCATCGAATCGGACCCGGACAGCTATGTGCTGGTCTCCACGGTAGACGACATCATCCAGGCCGCCGCCGATGGCCGCATCGCCATCACTTTCGACCTCGAGGGTTCGATGCCCCTGCTGGACCAGCCTGAAATGGTGGCGCTGTACGCGCAGCTGGGCGTGCGCCAGATCCACTTCGCCTACAACCGCAACAACAGCGTCGCAGGCGGCTGCCACGACGTGCCGCGCGGCCTGACGCCGCTGGGCCACAGCATGGTGGCGGCGGTGAACGATGCCGGCATCCTGATGGACTGTTCGCACACGGGCCGGCTGTGCAGCCTCGAGATCATGGCCGCCTCCACGCAGCCGGTGATCTTCAGCCACGCCAATCCCTACACGCTGGTGGAGCACGGCCGCAACGTCACCGACGAGCAAATCCGCGCCTGCGCCGCCACCGGCGGCGTGGTGTGCGTATCGGGCCTGTCCTGGTTCCTCGGCAAGGAAAATCCCGGCGCCGATGACGTGGCGCGCCATGCCGCCTACATCGCCGACCTGGTCGGCGTATCGCACGCCGGCATCGGCCTCGACATCTGCTTCCAGCAGCCGGCCCTGGACGACACGCCGCCCGGCGACTTCGATCCCGGCCACTGGTGGCCGGCCTCCGCCGGCTATAGCGCGGACCGGCCGCCGACCTTCACGCCGCCGGAAGTCTGGCGCCAGCTGGCCGCCGCGCTGCGCAAGGTGGGCATGACCGACTCCGAGGCGGAGCTGGTCATGGGCCGCAACATGATGCGCGTGGCGCAGCAGGTGTGGAGCCGGCCGCTGGCCCTGCAAAAAGCCGCCTGATGTTGCTGCGGCTATCTGTGCAACCGGAGCTTCAGGTAGCTGGCCAGCGCCAGCTTGAATTCGGCCACCAGTTCCCGCCGTTCGGCGGGGCTGGCCTGTTCGTAAAGAGGATTGAGCCCCTTGACGATCTGCAGCGACACGTTCGCCAGTCGCAGCGCCTCCGCCTCGTCCAGTTCGGGCTTCTTCTCCCTTAACACAGCGCCCAGTTTAGCCCGCAGGCGCTGGCGCGCGCCGGCATCGCGCTGATAGCCCAGTGTGGCGTTCAACAGCGTGAAATAGGCCGGGTGCTCGTCGAAAAAGCCGATCATCAAATCAAAGATGCGATCCACTAGCGCCACGATACTCAATTGCGCCGCATCGGCCACCAGGCCGGTCCAGCGTCGCGACATCTCGTCACCGTAGCGTTCCCGCAGCGCACGCGCCAGTGTCAGCTTGTTCGGAAAATACTGGTACAGCGCACCGATGGACGAGCCGGAACGCTCGGCGATGGCCGTCATGGTGGCGGCGTCGAATCCCGATTCGGCAAAGACGCCGGCCGCAGCATCCAGCATGGCGGCCATGCGCTGCTCGCCGCGCAGTTGCTGCGGCTTGCGCCTTGAGGTTTTTTCAATATCTGAGGGCATCCTCACATTATATCCGAATTCGATTTATAATTATCTGAGGGCATCCTCACATTAGGAGTAATACCATGTTGACCATACACCCATCCAGCACCGCGCTGGTGTTGATCGATCTGCAAAACAGCAACGTCGGCCGCGAACTGGCGCCGCATTCATCTCAGGTAGTCGTGGAAAATAGCGCCAGGCTGGCGGAAGCGCTGCGCGCCAAGGGCGGCACGGTGGTGTACGTGCGGGTGCTGGTGAACGAGCTACTGCGCCTGCCGGCCGATATCTCGGTGGCCCGCGATCCAAACGCCCCGCCATTGCCACCGGAAGCCTCGGAACTGGTGGCGCAGGCCGGCGCGCAACTGGGAGACATCGTGATCGCCAAACGCCAATGGGGTGCGTTTCATGGAACGGATCTGGATCTACAATTGCGCCGCCGTGGCATCCGCACCATCATCATGGGCGGCATCGCCACCAACTTCGGCGTCGAATCGACGGCGCGCGCGGCGTCCGATCAGGGCTATGCGCTGGTGTTCGCGCACGACGCGATGTCCAGCATCAAAGCGGAGATGCACCAATTTTCGGTGCAAGGCATATTCCCCATCCTCGGCCATGTACGCAGTACGGCCGAGGTACTGGCGGCGCTGTGATCAGGCGCTGAGCGCCTTCATTTCGGCGTACAGGTTGGCCTTGCCTTCGAAACCGATGCCGATCAGGTCCGGCATCGTGATATAGCCGTTGTCGACCTTCACGCCGTCCGGGAAGCCGCCGAACGGCTGAAACAGGTCCGGATACGACTCGTTGCCGCCCAGGCCCAGGCCGGCCGCGATATTCAGCGACATCTGGTGGCCGCCATGCGGGATGCAGCGCTTGCGCGACCAGCCATGCTCGTGCAGCATGTCCAGCGTGCGCAGGTACTCGACCAGTCCGTAGCTCAGCGCGCAGTCGAACTGCAGCCAGTCGCGGTCGGCGCGCATGCCGCCGTAGCGGATCAGGTTGCGCGCGTCCTGCATCGAGAACAGGTTCTCGCCAGTGGCCATCGGCTTGTCGTAGTAGTTGCGCAGCGTGGCCTGCAGCTCGAAGTCCAGCGGATCGCCCGCCTCCTCGTACCAGAACAGATCGTACTTCGACAGCGCCTTGGCGTAGGCGATGGCGGTGTCCAGATCGAAACGGCCGTTGGCATCCACCGCCAGCTTCTGGCCGTCGCCCAGCACGCTGAGGATGGAGTCGATGCGGCGCAAATCCTCGTCCAGCGAGGCGCCGCCGATCTTTTTCTTCACCACCGTGTAGCCGCGGTCGATATAGCTGCGCATTTCATCCTTCAGCGCGTCGTGACTCTGGCCGGGATAGTAGTAGCCGCCGGCGGCGTAGACGAAGATTTTCTTGTCCGGCGTGCCGTTGCCGTAGCGGTCCGCCAGCAACTGGAACAGCGGCTTGCCTTCGATCTTGGCCGCCGCATCCCAGATCGCCATGTCGATGGTGCCGATGGCGACCGAGCGTTCGCCATGGCCACCGGGCTTTTCGTTGGTGTACATGCAGTTCCACACCTTGTGCGGATCGAGGTTGGTGCCGGCGTCGTTCATCAGCGAGACCGGATCGGCGTCCAGGATGCGCGGGATGAAGCGTTCGCGCATCAGCATGCCCTGGCCATAGCGGCCGTTCGAGTTGAAACCGTAACCCACCACAGGCTTGCCGTCGCGGATCACGTCCGTGATCACCGCCACCAGGCTTAGCGTCATTTTGCTGAAGTCGATGTAGGCGTTGCGGATAGGGGAACTGATCGGAATGGTCTTTTCGCGAATTTCGACGATTTTCATGCTGCTGTCTCCGGTGGGCTAAGAATGAACCCAAGCTTACTCTTGAAATACAATCGTATAATTCACCGATATTAATTCCTTTATATACTTCAAGTGAATAATGACATCGTCTCCGAATTGTCCTTCTTCGTGCTGCTGGCGAAGCTGGGCAGCCTGGCCGCCACCGCGCGCGAGCTGGGCATCACGCCGCCCGCCGTCACCAAGCGCCTGATGCTGATGGAGCAACGCCTCGGTGTGCGACTGCTGAACCGCACCACGCGGCGCGTCAGCCTGACCAGCGAAGGCGAGACCTATCTGTCGCAGGCGGCGCGCATCCTGGGCGACATCCGCGACATGGAGGAATCGGTATCGAGCAGCCGCGCCGCGCCCAAGGGACTGCTGCGCGTGAACGCCACGCTGGGATTCGGCCGCACGACCATCGCGCCGCTGGTCTCCGCCTTCGCACGGCGCTATCCGGATGTGGAGGTGCAGCTGCAGCTGACCGACCGCGCCATCAACCTGGTGGAAGACGCCTACGATCTCGGCATCCGCTTCGGCGAGCTGCCGGATACGCGGCTGGGCGCGCGCAAGATCATGTCGAACCAGCGCTTCCTGTGCGCCTCGCCGGCCTACCTGAAGCGCCACGGCGTGCCGCGCCTGCCGCAGGATCTGCTGCAGCACCGCTGCATCCTGCACCGCCAGAACAACGACACCCACAGCACGTGGAAGCTGGAGAAAGGCCGCAAGGCCGAAACGGTCAAGGTGCACGGAGGCCTGTCCAGCAACGACGGCGACGTGGTGCTGGGCTGGGCGCTGGACGGCCACGGCATCCTGCTGCGCTCCGAGTGGGACGCGGCCAAGTACCTCGACAGCGGCCGCCTGCAGGTGGTGCTGGGCGACTATACCCTCCCCCCGGCCGACCTGTACGCCTACTATCCGAGCCGCCAGCAACAGCCGGCCCGCGTGCGCGCCTTCATCGACTTCCTGGCGGCGAGCATACCGGCCGACGTCGGCAGCCGGCGCCGCCGCAACTATTGATAGTTGGCCGCACGATAGCCAATTTGATGAGCAAAATTATAAATTTATCTTTAAGATATCATCAATGGCGGCGCACGCTCACCGTCAGGCATTCATCTATCCCGACCGTCATCGACCACCGAACCGACAGGAGATACCGTGCCTCACTCATACCTGCGCTCTTGCGCCGGCTGGCTTCTGGCGTGCACTTCCTGCCTGGCCAGCGCCACCAACGGCTATACCTACGCAGACCTCGGCGCCTGGGGCGGCACCTATTCCGTCGCCACCGGGATCAACAACAATGGCCAGATCGCCGGCTATGCCGCCCGCGCGGAAGACAACACCTACCGCGCCACAATTTGGGACGGCAATAACAAGACCAGCTTTGGCACGCTCGGCGGCGCCTGGAGCCAGGGCTTCGGCTTGAACGACGTCGGCCAGATGGTCGGCTATTCGGCCAATGCTGCCGGCGCGTTCCGTCCGGTGCGATGGGCTGGCGGCACGGCGGTGGACCTGGGCACGCTGGGCGGCAGCGGTGGAGCGGCCTTCGCGATCAACCATACCGGGCTGATGGCCGGCGAGGCCTTGGGTCCCGGCGACAACGCGGTCCATGCCGTGATGTGGACCGCCCATTCCATTACTGACCTGGGTACGCTGGGAGGCAGTACCAGCTACGCCCGCGGCATCAATGACGCCGGCATGATCGTCGGCGCCGCCAGCGACGCCGACGGACAATTGCGCGCCACGTTATGGAACAACGGCTCAGTAGTCAACCTGGACACCCTGGGTGGAAGCTACAGCGTCGCCAACGCGATTAACCAGGCGGGCATCGTTGCCGGCTTTTCCGGATTGCCGGGCACCGACAACAGCCGTGCGGTTGTCTGGGACCACGGAACCGCTACGGTTCTTGGCGCGCTGGGCAATTTCAGCGGCGCCTACGCGCTGAACAACAGCGGCCAGGTCGTCGGCTATTCCAGCACCGCCGGGGACAGCAATATACACGCCACGCTGTGGGACGGCGGTGCGACGATCGACCTGAACGCCTTGCTGCCTTCCCCCCTGGCCGCTGAGGGATGGGTATTGAACTACGCTTACGGCGTCAACGACCAGGGGCAGATCGTCGGCTCGGCCATCAACACCGGGACCGGGATATTGCACGGATTCCTGCTCAGTCCCGTGCCGGAACCGGCAACAACGGCGATGCTGCTGGCAGGTCTGCTGGTGCTGGCGGCATCGCGCCGCAAGAACGTACCGGCAGCCACTGCGCCACGCAAAAAGCCATCTCCGGCACGATAAACAGCCAAAGCAGCGGCGCGCCGGTGACGGTCAGCGTCCAGATCATCCAGGTGGAGAACAGCAGCCGCGCGGCGCCGTCGAATCGGCCAAAGCGCTGCTGCGGATCGGTGATGCGCAGCAGCGCCCACACCAGCACTACGCTGCCCAGCAGGCAGGCGAACAGCACGTGGAACGGCGCGAACGCGGGCAGCGCCGCGCCACCGAGCTGCCGGTTGATGTCGTCCAGCTGGGCGTGGGCGTAGGCGAAACTCCACGGCGTGGCAAACGGCGCCGTCACGACCAGGTCGTAGATGGCGCTGCCGAGGACGATTTTGCGGAAGGTGGTCGCTGCAAGCATGGTGGCTCCTGTGATAAGGTACCGCCATGCTAAAGCCTGGAGTACACTCCAGGGTCAAACGATATTTGGAGCCGGAGCATGCAAATCGGGGAAATCGCCAGCGCCACCGGGCTGAGCCGCGACACTTTGCGCTTTTACGAGAAGCGCGGCCTGCTGCGCGCACGGCGCAGCGCCAACGGCTATCGCGACTATCCGCCCGAGGCGGTGGACTGGCTGCGCTACATCCGCCTGGCGCAGACGCTGGGCTTCAGCCTGGCCGAAATCGAGGCCGACCTGCCGCTGCTGGCAGAGCCGGAATCCTCCGCGCCCCAGCTGCGGGCGGCGCTGGAGCGCAAGCTGGAGGACATTGACCAGCGCATCGAGGGCCTGCACGCGCTGCGCGGCGAACTGGCGCGCCGCCTTGGCGAGAACATGCAGGACTGTCCGCTGCAGGCCGCGCCGGCTGCTTGATGCTGCTTGATGCTACTTGATCGACTCGCAGGCATCCTTCATGGAGAACTTCGGCACAAAAGCCACCCGGCGCCCGCCTATGTCCAATTCCCTCAGGCGCGGCTCGGCGATCTTGAATTCGCCCTGCCTCAACTTGTCCATCAAGGATTTGCAGCTCGGATCGTGAGGCGCCATGGTCGCGATCGCGCCCCATTTGCCATCGGCGCTTTCCGAAAACAGCACGCCGTCGCTATAGGAGGGCTGCAACTCCACCACCAGGATTTCCGGCTTGCCGTCGCCGTCCACGTCGACGATGAACGCGTCGCATTTGCCTTCCTTCCTGGTCAGGCAGTCCGGTTTTTCATTGTCCGCCACGGCATCCCATTTCTGCTCCAGGAAGCTGGCCGGCAATTGCGCCCCGGCCGGCCAGACTTTCAGATTGTCGGCGATCGAGACCGGCGCGGTAAAGCGTTCCGGCTTGCGCCAGCGATCTTTCGGCTCCAGGGCCAGCGCCGCCGCGGCCTCGCGCTGCAGAAGTTCGGCATCCGGCCCGGTGGTGCGCTGCTTCAGCTCTTCCAGCGCGGCCTGGCCATAACGCCCGCCTTCAAACCGCAGGTAGCGGAAATCGAATTCGCCGGCCTTGGTCTTGCCCTTCGCCAGCCGCGCCATCTGGCTGCTGACGGCGATGCGCGCCGGATCGGCAATCGGCGTAAAGAGCGCCAGCAGCACGGCCAGCACCAGGAATGCTGCGATGACATTGACCATGGCGATCGGCTGCAGCCAGGTATCGTACTTATAGGCCGCCCAGGCGTAGCCGACCGCGTAGCACGACGCCACCAGCAGGCAGGCGGCGGCGATCACGCGGTCCGAGGTCCAGCCGTACTGCCCCACGCGCAGGCCCAGCGCGTATATGCCGATCAGCGTGATGGGCAAGATCAGGATCGCCGCCGTGCGCGCGCTCACCCGCAAAGGCAGGGGCACGGTGGCGTCGCCGTTCTGGAACGCCGCGTTGATCAGCGCCACCAGCACTGCGGCTGCGGCCAGCAGCACCGAGGTGGCATGACGGGTCTCCCACAACGCGGTCAGCCCGGTAAAGGGCAGGCTGCAAAGGAAGCCGGCCACCATCAGCACCGCCACCGGCAATATCCACGACATCAGCACCAGCACCAGACTGCGGATGCCGCGCACGATGGCAGGCTTCACGTCGGTGATGTGCATCGCACAGGAGAAGGCCGAGCAAGCCACCGGCACCACGAACCACGATTCCCGCAGCAGCTTGCGCAGGAAATCGAGCTTGACCAGCATGAACAGTTCCGCCCCCATGGACAGCACCATGAACATCGCGCCGACGAAGAACACCGAGAACATCAGCTGGATGCCGAGCTTCCACGCGGTCTCGAAATAGGTGCCGTAGCTCGCCACGCGCCGGCGATCCTGCACGCCGGACAGCACCAGCGCGTGCGCGATGAAGAAGAACACCACGCTGAAAAACACCAGTATCTCGGACGGCGAGTACACCGCCTTGCCGTCCAGGTTGCCGAGGAAGGGACGGGCATACTGCCCGCGCCAAGCGTCGTGCAACGACATCACCAGCAGCACGGCCAGCGCCGCCAACAGCCATGTTCCCGCCTTGCGGGGCGCCAGATGGCCCAGGCTGGAGATCAGCAGCACCGGCAGGATCAGGGCCAGCAGCGTCAACGGCACCATCACGTACGGCGCCGTGGCCGGCCACAGCACGCTCTTGCTGGCGTTGTACAGCCAATAGAGCAGCAGGCCCTGCACCAGGCCGGTCGCCAGCCGCGCGGCCATCACCCGACGGCTCACGCCCGGCGCCAGTTCGTCCTTGTCCACGTCCGATGCTTGCATGGTCATCCTTACTCTATATAGGGTCAATTATCAATCAGGTTACTTTGATAATTTGACATTGTCCACTACCTGCCCTTCCCCGGGCCGAGGCGCTATAATGACAGGCTATACCGTCATTTTTTCCAACGATCCGCCTCCGGTCCGCCACGTGAATCCACATCTCGACAAGCTGCAACCCTATCCGTTCGAAAAACTGCGCCTGTTGTTCGCGCAGGTCACCGCCAGTCCGCGACACAAGGCGATCAGCCTTGGCATGGGCGAACCGAAGCATCCTACGCCGAAATTCATCCAGCAGGCGCTGATCGACAACGTCGACGGCCTGGCCAGCTATCCGACCACCATCGGCTCGGACGCGCTGCGCGGCGCCATCGCCGGCTGGCTGGAACGCCGCTACGGCATCCCCAAGCTGGATCCGGCCACCCAGGTGCTGCCGGTGAACGGCTCGCGCGAGGCCTTGTTCGCGCTGGCCCAGACCGTGATCGACCCGGCGGCCAAGTCGCTGGTGATCAGCCCGAATCCGTTTTACCAGATTTATGAAGGCGCGGCCTATCTGGCCGGCGCCGAGCCGTATTTCGTCAATTCCGACCCAGCCCGCAATTTCGGCTGCGACTACGACAGCATCCCGGCCTCGGTGTGGGAACGCGTATCGCTGCTGTTCCTGTGCTCCCCGGGCAATCCGACCGGCGCCGTGCTGACGCTGACCGACTGGGAGAACCTGTTCGCCCTGTCCGAGCGCTACAACTTCGTCATCGCCGCCGACGAGTGCTACTCCGAGATCTACCACGGCGACCAGGCCCCGCTGGGCGCGATGGAAGCGGCCCACACGCTGGGCCTGTCCACGGTCGACAAGCCTTACGCGCGCCTGGTGGTGTTCAGCAGCCTGTCGAAGCGTTCCAACGTGCCGGGCATGCGCTCGGGTTTTGTGGCCGGCGACGCCGACGTCCTGAAAAAATTCCTGTTGTACCGCACCTATCACGGCGGAGCCATGAGCCCTTCCGTGCAAGCTGCCTCGATCGCGGCCTGGAACGACGAAACCCACGTCGAACAGAACCGCGAAAAATACCGCGCCAAATTCAACGCCATCACGCCGTTGCTGCAAGAGGTGCTGCAAGTGGAACTGCCGGACGCCGGCTTCTACCTGTGGGCCGACGTCAGCCAGACCGGCCTGTCGGACACCGAATTCGCCCAGCGCCTCTACGCCGAATATAATGTCACGGTACTGCCGGGCAGCTATCTGGCGCGCGACGCCCACGGCGCCAATCCGGGCCGCAACCGCATCCGCATGGCGCTGGTCGCCGAGACGGAAGAAGGCCTGGAAGCTGCGCAGCGCATCGTCCAATTCTGCAAGTCCCTTAACAAATAAATAGATCGAACATCATGAGCCAACAACTTCAGAACATCATCGACCAGGCATGGGAAGACCGCGCCAACATCAACCCGGGCAACGGCACCGCCGAACTGCGTGACGCGGTTTCGCACGTGATCGCGGGTCTGGATGCCGGCAGCATCCGCGTGGCCGAAAAAACCAGCGGCGACTGGGTTGTGAACCAGTGGGTCAAGAAAGCCGTGCTGCTGTCGTTCCGCCTGGAGAACAACGTGCAGATGCCTTCCGACGGCACCATGCAGTTCTACGACAAGGTACCGACCAAGTTCGCCAACTACACCGCCGAAGATTTCGCCAAGGGCGGCTTCCGCGTGGTGCCGCCAGCAGTCGCGCGCCGCGGCTCCTTCATCGCCAAAAACGTGGTGCTGATGCCTTCCTACGTCAACATCGGCGCCTACGTCGATGAAGGCGCGATGGTCGATACCTGGGCCACCGTCGGTTCGTGCGCGCAGATCGGCAAGAACGTCCACCTGTCGGGCGGCGTCGGCATCGGCGGCGTGCTGGAACCGATGCAGGCCAATCCGACCATCATCGAAGACAACTGCTTCATCGGCGCCCGTTCGGAGATCGTCGAAGGCGTCATCGTCGAAGAAAACTCGGTGATCTCGATGGGCGTGTACATCGGCCAGTCGACCAAGATCTACGACCGTGCCACCGGCGAAGTAACCTACGGCCGCGTGCCTGCCGGTTCGGTGGTCGTGTCGGGCAACCTGCCTTCGGAAGACGGCAAGTACTCGCTGTACTGCGCGGTCATCGTCAAGCGCGTGGATGCCAAGACCCGCGCCAAGACCGGCATCAACGAACTGCTGCGCGGTATCTAAGCGGCGGGAACCGGGGACTGGCCGCAGTCCCCGTTTTTTTTGATTTTGAGGAGAGTGCCATGGCCATGGATCGCCTGTTCCAGCTGATGAAGGAAAAAAACGCGTCGGACATGTTCTTCGCGGTGAATTCGCCGGTACACATCAAAATCAACGGCAACCTGATCCCCATCAACCAGCAAAAGCTCGAACCGGAAAACATCCACTCGCTGCTGGCGGAAATCGCCTCGCCCGAGCAGATGGAAGAACTGGCCACGACCAATGAGCTGAACATGGGCGTATCGGTGCCGAACATGGGCCGCTTCCGCCTGTCGGCGTTCAAGCAGCGCGGCACCATCTCCGCCGTATTCCGCTTCGTGCCGGCCACCATCCCCGCGCTGACCGACCTGCAGCTGCCGCCGGTGCTGGCGGACCTGATCATGGAAAAGCGCGGCCTGCTGCTGCTGGTCGGCTCGACAGGCTCCGGCAAGTCGACCACCATCGCCTCGATGCTGGACCACCGCAACGAACTGCGCTCCGGCCACATCCTGACGCTGGAAGACCCGATCGAGTATCTGTTCAAGAACAAGAAATCCATCGTCAACCAGCGCGAGATCGGCAGCGATGCCAAGGACTTCTACACCGCGCTGCGCAACTCGATGCGCCAGGCGCCGGACTGCATCCTGATCGGCGAGATCCGCGACAAGGAAACCATGGCCGCCGCGCTGGCCTACGCGCAGTCGGGCCACCTGGTGCTGGCGACCCTGCACGCCAACAACAGCTACAACGCGCTAAACCGTATCATCAGTTTCTATCCGATCGAGAACCGCGCCGCGCTGCTGCAGGATCTGTCGTCGACGGTCAAGGCCATCGTGTCGCAGCGGCTGGTCCGCTCGATCAACGGCGGCACCCGCACGGCTGCGGTGGAAATCATGGTCAACACCCGCTACATCTCGGACCTGATCGAAAAAGGCGAAATCGGCCAGATCAAGGAAGCGATGGAGAAGAGCATGTCGCCCGGCTCGCAATCGTTCGAGCTGGCGTTATTGAAGCTGGTGCAGGACGGCTTGATCAGCCAGGACGAGGCCTTGGCCAACGCCGATTCCGCCACTAACCTGCTGTGGCTCCTCAATAATGGCCCGGACAGCAAGAACGCCCAGGCCGAGCCGGAAACCAAGGCCTCGCCGGACGAAGCCTCGTTCACCGAGTTCACGTTAAATACCTAGCCAGGAATCTCGCGCCGCTCCTCCTCCACTGTTTGTACCAATCCCCAACCCAGCTGCCGACGGATATCGACAGTGGACGGCGGCGGGCAGTGTTGCGCCTGTCGCTCGCCCAGGTAGTTACGGATCTGTTCCTTGGTCGGTTTCTTCTGCAATTCCATCCTGCGGCTCCTGATCATGGTAAATGTCTTGTAAGGCTGCCATCAGTCCCTTGCAAGGATCAAGCCGCCCAATCCATAGTAGGCAATGGAGACGGCAGCCACCAATGCCATTTCGATCAGCAGAGATATCAAATCGACATAGCTGGAGGCCGTTATGGGGCTGCCGGCGGGATTTCGGGACGCAGACATGGTATTCTGTCGGCCTTCCGCCGTCTCATCCGAATTCAAGCACATGACTACCACCCTCTATGGCATCCCGAACTGCGACACCGTCAAAAAGGCCCGCGTCTGGCTGGCCGGCGCGCAGCAGGATTTTGTGTTCCACGATTTTAAAAAACAGGGCCTGACGCGCGAGATCGTCGCCGGCTGGCTCCAGCACCTGTCGCGCGATGTGCTGGTCAATAAAAAAGGCACGACCTGGCGCGCGCTGTCCGACGAGCGCAAGGCTTCCATCGTCGATGACGAATCGGCCATCGCGCTGATGCTGGAAAATCCGTCCGTGATCAAGCGCCCGGTGCTGGACAAGGACGGCGCCTTCGCCGTTTCCTTCTCCGACGCCCAGTACAAACAAATCTTCGACCTCTGAACAATGACTCCTTCCAAGACCCTGGCGCTGACCGAAAAGCTGATCGCCCTCTCCTCTGTCACCCCGGACGATAAAGGCTGCCAGCAGCACCTGATCGATTTGCTGTCGCCGCTGGGCTTCGCCTGCGAAACCATCGAATCGAACGGCGTGACCAACCTGTGGGCGCGCAAAGGCACGACCTCGCCGGTGCTGGTATTCGCCGGCCACACCGACGTGGTGCCTACCGGCCCGGTCGACCAATGGCGCTCGGAGCCTTTCAATCCGACCCACCGCGACGGCAAGCTGTATGGCCGCGGCGCCGCCGACATGAAGACCTCGATCGCCGCCTTCGTCGTCGCCTGCGAAGAGTTCATCGCCGCGCACGCCGACCACAAGGGCTCGATCGCCTTCCTGATCACCAGCGATGAAGAAGGCCCGGCCACCGACGGCACAGTCATCGTCTGCAATATGCTCAAGGAACGCGGCGAAACGCTGGACTACTGCATCGTCGGCGAGCCGACCTCGGACGAAACCCTGGGCGACATGATCAAGAACGGCCGCCGCGGCTCGCTGTCCGGCAAATTGACGATCAAGGGCGTGCAAGGCCACATCGCCTATCCACAGCTGGCCAAGAACCCGATCCACCTGGCCGCGCCCGCGCTGGCCGAGCTGGTGGCCGAACGCTGGGACGAAGGCAACGAGTACTACCTGCCGACTTCCTGGCAGATGTCGAACATTAACGGCGGCACCGGCGCGAACAACGTCATCCCCGGCGAGATGATCATCGACTTCAACTTCCGCTTCTCGACCGCCAGCACCCACGAGGGCTTGAAGAAGCGCGTGCACGCCATCCTGGACAAGCACAACCTGCACTACGACCTGAAATGGGCGCTGAGCGGCCTGCCGTTCCTGACGCCGCGCGGTGCGTTGAGCGATGCGCTGTCGGCCGCGATCAAGTCCGAAACCGGCGTCGATACCGAACTTTCCACCACCGGCGGCACCTCGGATGGGCGCTTTATCGCTCAGATCTGCCCTCAAGTGATAGAATTCGGGCCTCCCAACGCAAGTATCCACAAGATCGACGAGCATATCGAGCTGCGTTTTGTCGATCCGCTGAAGAATATCTATCGCCGAACGCTGGAAAACCTGCTGGCCTAAGCCCGGCGGCGGTCCAGCGGCGCGGCGTGCGCACACCGATTACTGTTTTACCGAGATAGCCATGAACACGACTCCTTTCACCACGCCGCGCGACCTGTTGCGCTACGCCGTCACCCGCTTCAACACCGCCAAGCTGTTCTTCGGCCACGGCAGTGTCGAAGCCTTCGACGAAGCGGCCTACCTGATCCTGCACACGCTCAAGCTGCCGCTGGACCGCCTGGATCCGTTCCTGGACGCCACCCTGCTGCCCGAGGAAGTCGCGTCCATCCTGGCCGTGATCGACCGCCGCACCAACGAACGCGTGCCGGCCGCCTACATCACCAACGAGGCGTGGCTGGGGACTTACAACTTCTACGTCGACGAGCGCACCATCGTGCCGCGCTCCTTCATCGCGGAGCTGATCCCGGAATACTTCGCGCCGTGGGTCAACGAGCCTGAAAACGTCGGCAACATCCTGGAGCTGTGCACGGGTTCCGGCTGCCTGGCCATCATGCTGGCCGACGCCTTCCCCGACGCCCATGTCGACGCGGTCGACCTGTCGGCCGACGCGCTGGAAGTGGCGAAGAAGAACGTCGCCACCTACAAGCTGGAAGACCGTTTGACGCTGATCCAGTCCGACCTGTACGCCAACGTGCCGGACAAGAAGTACGACCTGATCATCACCAACCCGCCGTATGTGAACTCGGCGTCGATGAGCAAGCTGCCGATGGAATACCGCGCCGAGCCTGAAATGGCACTCGACGGCGGCAAGGACGGCATGGACCTGGTGCGCAAGATCGTCGCCGGCGCCGCCGAACGCCTGACCGACGACGGCATCCTGATCGTCGAAATCGGCAACGAGCGCGAATATGCCGAAGCCGCCTTCGGTGAACTGGGCCTGACCTGGCTCACCACCAGCAATGGCGACGACATGGTCTTCCTGCTGACCGCCGACCAGCTGAAGCTGTAACCCCTCTGTAAAGAACAAGAACAAATGATTCGCTTTATTCAAGTAAGCCTGATGCGCGGTATTAAGCCGCTGCTGGAACAGGTCGATGTCACTCTCAACCCCGGCGACAAGATCGGCCTGATCGGCGCCAACGGCGCCGGCAAATCCAGCCTGTTCGCGATGATGCGCGGCGAGCTGCACCCGGACCAGGGCGAGATCGATTTCCCGGCCAAGTGGCGCGTCGCTTACGTAGCGCAGGAAACCCCGCCGCTCGACCGCGCGGCGCTCGACTACGCCATCGACGGCGACGTCACGCTGCGCAAGCTGGAAGCGGAACTGGCGCGCCTGGAAGCGGAGCCCGAATCGTCCGAGAACGGCATCGCCATCGGCGAGATCTACAGCGCGCTGGCCGACGCCGACGCCTACACCGTGCAGTCGCGCGGCGAACAGCTGCTGCTGGGCCTTGGCTTCTCGATCGACCAGATGCAGCAACCCGTCGCCAGCTTCTCCGGCGGCTGGCGCATGCGCCTGAACCTGGCGCAGGCGCTGATGTGCCCTTCCGACCTGCTGCTGCTCGATGAACCGACCAACCACCTGGACCTGGACGCGATCATCTGGCTGGAAGACTGGCTGAAACGCTATGCCGGCACGCTGCTGATCATTTCCCACGATCGCGACTTCCTCGATGAAGTGGTGAACGTGGTGGTGCACATCGACGAGCGCAAGCTGAAACGCTACTCGGGCAACTACTCGTCCTTCGAACGTCAACGCGCGGCGCAGATGATCCTGGCCGCCGGCGCGCTGGAAAAGCAGCAGCGCAAGCGCGCCCACCTGGAATCGTTCGTCAACCGCTTCAAGGCGCAGGCCTCCAAGGCCCGCCAGGCGCAGAGCCGCATGAAGGCGCTGGCCAAGATGGAAGAGCTGGCGCCGCTGCGCGCCGCTGCCGAATTCTCGTTTGAATTCCGCGAGCCGCTCAGCGCTCCTAATCCGCTGCTGGTGATGGAGAACGTCGACGCCGGCTACAAGATCGAAGACGACGCGACCGGCGAAATCACCCACAAGACCATCGTCAACAAAATCAAGTTCTCGCTGCAGATCGGCCAGCGTATCGGCCTGCTGGGCGTGAACGGCGCCGGCAAATCGACGCTGATCAAGACCATCGCCGGCGAACTGTCGCCGCTGACCGGCGACGCCACCATGGGCAAGGGCCTGAACATCGGCTACTTCGCCCAGCACCAGGTGGAGATGCTGCGTCACGACGAATCGCCGCTGTGGCACCTGGCGAAGATCGCCCCGACCGTGCGCGAGCAGGAGCTGCGCAACTTCCTCGGCGGCTTCAACTTCCCCGGCACCATGGTCACCAGCTCGATCGCGCCGTTCTCCGGCGGCGAGAAGGCCCGTCTGGCGCTGGCGTTGATCGTTTGGCAGCGCCCCAACCTGCTGCTGCTCGATGAACCGACCAATCACCTGGACCTGGAAACCCGCGAGGCGCTGACCGAGGCGCTGGCGCAGTTCGAGGGCACGCTGGTCGTCGTGTCCCACGATCGCCACTTGCTGCGCGCCACCACCGACGAGTTCATCATCGTCGCCGACGGCAAGCTGCAGCCGTTCGACGGCGATCTGGATGACTACAAGGATTGGCTGTTCAAGACCAAGCTGGGGAAAGGCACCGACGTGCTGCCGGCTGCGGGCAAGGCCAACAAGACCGATTTCCCGGTGACTTCGCCGGTCGCGCCGCCGACCGTCGCGGCGCCGGTCGCGGTCAGCAAGGACCAGAAGCGCCAGCAGGCGGAAGACCGCCAGCGCCTGGCCACGCTGCGCAAGCCGCTGGAGCAGAAGATCAAGCGCCTGGACGATCAGATCGCCAAGCGCAGCGCGCAGAAAGCCGACGTGGATGCCCAACTGGGCGAGTCTTCCATCTACGAAGCGGCCAACAAGGCCAAGCTGAAGCAGCTGCTGGCCGACCAGTCCTTCTTCACCAAGGACCTGGGCCAGCTGGAAGCGGAATGGCTGGAATTGCAGGAACAGCTGGAAGCACTGGCTTAAGCTGCCTGACGGGCGCCGAATTGCACCTTTCGGATCGACATCAGCTTATCGATGTCGACCACGATCAAACGGCGTCCGTCCACCTCCCCGATGCCGAGCAGGTAATCCACCGCGCCGGCGCCGGGTATCGGCTGGATCTGCCCCAGCGACAGCGAGACGATGTCGGTCACGCCATCCACCACCATCCCCATCACGCAACTGGTCAGCTTGAGGATGATCACGTCCGTCAGCGGATCGTGCTGCGGCGGCCTCGGTCCGAAGGCGATACGCATGTCGACGATCGGCATGATGACGCCGCGCGACACCACCACCCCTTCGACGATCTCGCCTTCCGACGAGAAGCGCTCCAATGCCTTCAACGGCCGCAGCTCCTGCACCTTGCCGAAGTCCAGCGCATAATCGAGACCGCCGAGCCGGAACACCAGATACTGGCCTGGCGCGCACAGGCCGGTGCTGCTGACGGCGTTGGTGGCGAAATCCGCGCTGGCGCATTGGTTTTTCGATGACGGCATGATGATCCTTTCGTCCAGGACGTGCGGTAACAGGCATGTGCCATCCTACCTTCGCCCCCTTTGCCCAGCGTTGACCCTTATCAACAATCACCGGGAGCGCGGTTGCAGGTTTGCTACAATCAGCACATGAACCCTCAACTCCCCCTCAGCGGCATACGCGTGCTTGATCTGACACGGCTGCTGCCCGGTCCCGTCGCCACCATGCACCTTGCGGACATGGGCGCGGAGGTGATCAAGATCGAAGATCCCGGCGCCGGCGACTACGCGCGCGTCATGGGGCCGGTGCGCAACGAGGTGTCGCAGTTCTTCGTCGCCGTCAATCGCGGCAAGCGGATGATGCGGCTGGACCTGAAGGACGGGGCCGATCGCGAGCAGCTGCTGGCGATGGTGGAAACCGCCGACGTGCTGGTCGAGAGCTTCCGCCCCGGCGTGATGGACAAGCTGGGCCTGGGCTGGCGGACACTCAAACAGCGCAACCCGAAGCTGGTGATGTGCGCGATTTCCGGCTACGGCCAGGACGGCCCCTTTGCCCAGCTGGCGGGACACGACATCAACTACATCGGCTATGCCGGCATGCTGGACCAGAACGCCGGCGCGGACGGCGTGCCGGTGCTGCCGAACCTGCAGGTGGGCGATCTGCTGGGCGGCGCGCAGTCGGCGCTGCAGGGCATCCTGGCGGCGCTGGTGGCGGTGAAGATGGGCGGCGCCGGACGCTTCGTCGATGTCTCGATGACCGACGCGGTGCTGGCGCACAACCTGATGCCGCTGGTGGCGGTGAACAATGGCGCCGCGGCGCAACCCGGAAGCGACCTGCTGAGCGGCGGCGTCCCCTGCTACAACGTCTACCGCACCGCCGACGGCCGCTACATGGCCGTTGGCGCGCTGGAGCTGAAATTCTGGCAGGGTTGCTGCGATGTGCTGGGCCGGCCGGATTTGAAAACGCGCCACTGGCAACTGGGCCAGCAGGTCGGCGGCGAGGATGCGATGGCGCTCAAGGATGAATTGTCGGCGATCTTCGCCACCCGCACGCTGGCGCAGTGGACCGAGGCGTTCGCGCCGGCCGATTGCTGCGTGTCGCCGGTGCTGCGCACGGAAGAAGCCTTGCGGCATCCGCTGTTCGCCGCGCGCGGCATGGTGGCGCGCCATCGCCACGAGACCGAGGGCGAATCGTGGGCGCTGGCGCAGCCGGTGAGGTTCCAGCCGTGATCGACGTGAATGAAGTGGAGTTCACCGCGATCCGCGCACAGGGTCCCGGCGGTCAGAACGTCAACAAGGTGTCGAACGCGGTGCACGTGCGCTTCGATATCGCGGCGTCTTCGCTGCCCGAGCATATCAAGGAACGCCTGCTGGCCTTGCGCGACAGCCGTATCACCAAGGATGGCGTGGTGGTGCTGAAGGCGCAGCAGTCGCGCAGCCAGGAAGCCAACAAGGAAGATGCGCTGCGCCGCCTGCAGGAGCTGGTCGACAGCGTGGCCGTGCTGCCAACCGTGCGCCGCGCCACCAGGCCGACCCGCAGCTCGCAGCGCAAGCGGCTCGACGGCAAGACCAAGGACGGCGAGCGCAAACAGCTGCGCGGCAAAGTCAGTTTGTAAAAGTCCGCAGGCACTGATGGGCGCCCAGCGCCAGCAGGCTGACGAAGAAACAGCGGCGGAACAAGGCGGGAGGCATGCGCTCGCGCAACCACTGCCCCAGCAGCATGCCGCCGCCCGCCGGCAGCAGCGCCAGGAGGGAACTGCCCGCCACCGACGCGTGCCACTCGCCGCGGCAAGCCAGCATGACGGCCAGTGCCAGCGTCGAGACGGTGAAGGCCAATCCCATCGCCTGCACCAGCTCATCCTTTTCCAGCGCCAGCGCCTGCAGATACGGCGCCGCCGGCATGACGAACACCCCGGTGACGCCGGCCATCACACCCGTCGCCGCGCCCGCTAGCGGCCCGGCCCACGCTTCCGCGCGCGGCGCCACATGCCAGCGCCAGCCGGTCAAACCCAGCACGCCGTAGCCCACCAGCGCCAGCCCCAGCACCGCCCCGCTCCATGCCTCCGCAGCCGGGACCGCTGTGGCGATCCATGCCGCGGCGGCGGTGCCCGCGCACACCGCCAGCAGCAGGGTCCGCATGCGCAGCCACAACGGATATAGCGCCGGCCCCGCAGCCAGCTGCCAGACATTTGTAATCGACGAAGGCACAATCAGCAGGCCGGCGGCCTCCAGCGGCGACATCTTCAGCGTCAGCAAGGCCACGGCGACCGTCGGCAAGCCCATGCCGGTCACGCCTTTGACCATGCCGGCCAACACAAACACCAGTGCGACAAATATAAGCGAAGTATCCATGCGCACCATTCTGCCCTTGCGCGCGGCGCCTGAAAATCTGGAATATACTCAGTCAGACTTAGGTAAAACCATAGGCTGACATCATGCGCTTCGACCTGACCGACCTGAAGCTGTTCGTCCATATCGCTGAAAGCGGCAGCATCACCGCCGGCGCCCGGCTGGCGCATCTGGCGCTGCCCTCGGCCAGCGCCCGCATACGCGGCATGGAGGAAGCGCTGGCAGTGCCGCTGCTGCGGCGTGGACGGCGCGGCGCCGAACCGACCGAAGCCGGCCGCGCGCTGCTGCACCACGCCCGCGCCATCGCCCGCCAGGTGGACGGCATGCAGGCCGACCTGGCGGAATTCGCGTCGGGCCTGAAGGGCCGCATCCGGCTCCTGTGCAACACCTCGGCGATGACCGAATTCCTGCCGGACGCGCTGGCCGCCTTCCTCGCCGCGCATCCGCAACTCGGCATCGACCTGGAAGAACGCCTCAGCCGCGACATCGTGCAGGCCGTCACCGATGGCGAAGCCGACATCGGCATCGTCAGCGACGCGGTCGACGCCTCGGCGCTGCAAACCTTCGCTTTCCGCGACGATGCGCTGGCGCTGGTGATGGCGCGCAGCCATCCGCTGGCAAAGCAGAACAGGAACCGGCGCAGCATCAACTACGCCGACGCGCTGGCGCACGACTTCATCGGCCTAGCCGGCGACAGCGCCTTCCAGCGCTACGCGGCGGAACAGGCCTCCCGGCTGGGATTGCGCATGCATTGCAAAATCAGGCTGCGCAGCTTCGAGGCGGTATGCCGCATGGCGGCCAGCGGCGTTGGCCTGGCATTGATGCCGGAGACGGCCGCGCGCAGGAACGCCGCCGCCGACAAGCTGCTGGTGTTGAAAGTAAGCGATGATTGGGCAAAGCGCAAACTGCTGGTCTGCGTGCGCGACCTGGCCGCGCTGCCACGCCATGCGCGCGAGCTGGTCTCGGCGCTGCGGCAGGCCACCCCTTAGTCAGTCTCCGGCGCCCACTCGATCGGACCGGTGCTGCCGGAGAAGATCGTCGTCATGCCCGCCGCCGTGGTGCGCACCTTGGCCTTGACCTCCTTGGCGGGCCGGTCGTGCGCCGCCGGGCCTTCCGGCACGAAGGCCATGGTCCGCAGCAGCACGTCGCCGGTCAGCATATGCACCACGCAGCGCGAACCGCGCATCACGGACGTCTTCTGCCGCTGCACCTGGTTGACCTCTTCCTGCGCCTGCTCCTGCTGTACCTGCGCCGCCTTCATCGCCAGCGAAATCTTCGCCACCGCCTTCAGCGAAGGCCCCACGGCCGCCGCCATCTTCTGGAACAGAGGCTCCTGCTCCGGCGTCAGCGTGACCTCGCGCTTGCGCACGCGCGTGGCCAGCGTCAGGTAGTTGCGCACCTCGGTCTGGCCTGTGATCGCGTCGATCTCCGCCTTGCGCAGATTGGCCTCGCGCTCCGCCTGCTGCACCCTGGGCTGCAGCTCGGCGATCTTCTTGTCGAACTTGGACGTATCGGGCACCAGCGTATAGAGCAGCATCTCGTGCTGCTTGCGCGGCCCCGCGCTGGTGATCTCGATCTTGCGCGCGGCGATGGCGCAGCCCTCGGCCACCTTGATGATCACCTCCTCGGCCATGATCTCGCAGTTGCTCGCTTCGCCTATGACCACCCGTGTGCCGGAGATGATGCAGCTTTCCGCGCGCGCCAGCGTCACCTCGCCCCGCTTCGTCTGCAGCACGGCGCCGGAGGCCACGCCCTGCACCCGTATGCCGCCGTCGACGTTGGTGCAGGTGCCGCCCATCAGGTTGCGGCTCAGGACGATATCGCCGCCGCGTGAATTGATGATGCCGAACACGTCGCCGTGAATGGTGATGTTGCCGCCGTCGACGGAGCGCTGCTCCTGCACGTCGCCGAACTCCTCGTACTCGCCAGTCAGCAGCAGGTTGCCGGTGGTGCGCGCGCTCACGCCTTCGCGGCTGATGATCTTGGGGCCGATGGAAATGCGCTTGGTGCCCGGATCCACGCTGAGGAAGCCCTCCACCGCCGACACCAGGAACTCGCCGTCGCGCAGGTTCTCGATCACCGTTCCCTCGCCGGCCACCGAACTCAGTTCGATGTCCCTGGAGACCGGCGGTTCCAGCACGATACCCGACAGCTCGAAGCCGCGCACGCCGGCCGTGCGCGGCACCTTGCGCAACAGCTTGACGTTGGGCCTGACCTGCGGGAAGCGGTTCTGGAAAGCCTGCAGATCGAGCTTGCCGTCCGATTTCTCGCGCGGCGCGTTGCTGCGATGGATGTCCTGCGACACCTCGACGATGGTGGCGTCGCGCCCCGGCGTGGCGTTCAGCCGCCGCGCCACGATGACGCGGGCCACGCGGCCGGTGACGATAACGTCGCGCACCACCGGCGCGTCGATGCCGAAGCGTATGCCCTTGACCCACATGTCGGAAACGAATTCGTCGAAGTTGAGCCGGGCCGGCTGCGACGGCATGTCCGGCACCTCGAAGAACACCGGTTCGAAATAGTATTCGGCCTCGCCGTTGATGATCTTGACGGACTTGTACAGCCCCCGGCGCTGCGGATAGAACGGCTCGATGCTGCTGGCGAAGCGTATCAGCGGCTTGTTGACCACGTGTTCCGGCAGGTCGGGTCCGCAGTTGTACAGCAGCTTGGTGAAGACCGCGTAGTCCAGGTTGGAGAAATAGGCGCTGCTGAGAAAAATCTGGCTCACCGCCGACAGGCAGGATACCGCCGAAGCGCCGGTCTCGAAATACACTCCGTCCGCACGCTTGACGATGGCCGACGGAAGCTCGCCATCAGCAATTTGTTCCAGCGCCGTAGCGTCGTCTGACACAGTAGTCCCCAGGATAATGTACGTCGGCGCATTGCACGCTCATTGCATGAACAAGCAGGCGCGCCTTCACTTTTTTAATGTTAATTCTAGATTAGCATGAACCATGAAACTTGTGCGCGCCTCATTGCGGACGCGCGCTCAAGTGCCAGTCCAGCGAGCCGTCGCTGTCGCAGAACAGCACCTCGCCGCCGTTGGGCGTGCCGCGCAGGCGCTGCTTGATGTCCTTGGGCGGCAGCAGCGCCAGCGAGGCGCTGTCGGCCAGATAAGGCATGGTGCGCACGGTGGTCTCGCCGCTGACCATGTGCAGGCCGCAGCGCGCATGGCCGGACGCCTCCTGCTTCTGTTCGATCACGCGGGCCAGGCGGTCGGTCAACAACTTTTGCTGCGTCTGGCCGGCCTGCAGATCCTCGCGCAGCTTGGCGATGGCCTGCAGCTCGGCCGCAACCGCCGCCGCGATCTTGCGCAGATGCAGTCCCTGTTCCGGCGTCAGCTGCAGTTCCTGGTTGCGCAGCTTGGCCGCCAGCGCCAGGTAGCGGCGCACGTCCGGCACGGCGGCGATGCGGTCGATCTCATCCTGGAAGCCCTGGTTGGCCTGCACAAAAGCGGCGACCCGCTGATCCAGCTCGGCGATCTCCTCGTCGAATTTGCTGACGTCGCGTACCAGCACGTAGACCACCATCTCGGTGCGGCGGCGCGGTCCGGCATTTTCGATTTCGACATTGCGGCCGGCCACCGCGCAGCCCTCGGCCACCTCGATGTGGATCTCGTCGGCGACGATCTCGCAGTTGGAGGCCTCGCCCACCGTCACGCTGGTGCCGGAGATGACGCAGTTCTCGGCGCGGCCGATGACGATCTTGCCGCTGCGGGTGTGGATCACCGAATTGGAGGCGACGCCGGTCACGGTCACGTCGCCGGCCACGTTGTTGACGCTGCCGCTGACCAGGTTCTGGTCCAGCACCACGGTGCCGCCGCGCGAATTGATATGGCCGTAGACGTTGCCGTGCACCGTGATGTCGCTGCCGGTGACTTCCTTCTGCTCCTGTACGTCGCCGTATTCCTCGTAGGCGCCGGCCAGCTGCAGGTTGCCGGTGGTGCGCCCGCTGACGCCTTCCGTGCTGACGATCTTGTCGGTGATGGAGATGCGGCTGGACTTCGGATCGACGCTCAGGAAACCCTCGCGGGTCGACACCAGGTACTCGCCGTCCTCCAGCATCTTGGCCTCGGTGCCGTCGCCGGCGTAGAAGCGCAGTGTCAGGTCCTTGGGCGGCTCCGGCGCGGTGACCTTGCCGGCCAGGTCGAAGCCCGGCTGGCCCGGCACCGGCGGCAGCTTTTTCAGCAGCCGCACATTGGGCTTGATCTGCGGGAAGCGGTTCTGGAAGCTCTGCAGGTCGATGCGGCCGTCGGCCTTGGCCTTGGGCGCGTCGCTGCGGTGCAGGTCGGACGACACCTCGACCACGGTCGCGTCCTGGCCGGCCGCCGGTTCCAGGTCGGTGGCGAAGGTGATGCGGTCGGCCTTGGTGGAGGCGATCGCCGCCGCCACCGCCGCCACCTCGATGCCGAACAGGATGCCCTTGTTCCACATCTCGGCGACAAACTCGTCGACGTCGAGCCGGGTCTGGCGCTCCGGTATCACGGTGCCGTCGGGCAGCACCATCTCGTCCAGGAAAAGCGGCTCGAAATAGTATTCGGCGTAGCCCCGTCCCATCTTGGGATTCTTGTACAGCGGGATGCGCTGCTCGTCGATCGCGCGCATCTCGGCCGCCAGCCGCACCACCTTGGCGTTGCCGAAGTCGGGGCCGACGCCATACAGCGCCTTGATCAGCACCGGATAGTTCAGGCCGACAAAATAATAGTGCGAGTGGAAGACTTCGTTGATGGCCGCCGTCAGCGTCAGCGGCGACAGCGTCAGGTCGATGTAGATGCCGTCCGGCCGGCTCAGCAAACCGACGGGCAAGCCGCGTCCCGGAGCCGGGGACTCCTGTCCAGGTACTGGGACGGCAGGTACCGCATCGTGAGCCACTCTTATCCTCCGGACAACAGGAATGCCAAAAGGCAATTACGTGTAATTAATTAATATTACACGCAGAGTGGCCGAATGGAAGCGAAATTCGTGTCGTGAACGGGGTGAGTGTGAACTTATTGCTACAGATCAATATTGAATCAATAACATTAATGACGCGGCGGGTTGGCGTAGATGTCCTGGCCCACTTCATTGATCTGGCGGCGCAGGTCGCGGCGCTCGTCGGGAGTCAGGCGGCCGACGCGGCGGCTCATCTCCGCATTGCGGCCGGCTTCCTGCATCGCGCGGCGCTGCTCTTCGGCGCGCGCCTCGTAGCTGCGCGGATCGAGCTGGCGCGGGTCGGCCTGGCGCTCGGCCTGCTGGCGAGGTTGTGCCTGCTGCTGTACATGCTCCCGGACCGGGGCATTGCGCTGCTCTTCACGGCGCGGCCCCTCACCGGAATCGGCCTGGGCCAGCGTGGCGCCCAGCAGTCCGCAGCACAACAGCGCGGCGCCCATGGAGGATCGAACGCAAAAAGATGCGCTTGCTGCCGCGTGTATTTTTTTGTGATCGATGCCCATGGCGTTCCTAAAAAGCTGAATCTATGCCCAGAGTGTATGATGCTTTACCTGAGGGGGTAAGACGAATTGGGTAAAGTTTGTAACACTTTGTAATGGGTGGTCACAGACGTTTTCGCAAGACGATTATGACGTTACCATAGCAACATGAATATGACAAATCTGGCAGGCAAATGACTAGCACAACGACAGAATCCGGCAACACCCCGGTGAATCAAAATGGCCACCAGGCCAAGATTATGGTAGTGGACGACGACGTCCGCCTGCGCGACCTGCTGCGCCGCTACCTGACCGAACAGGGCTTCAATGTCTTCACCGCCGAGAGCGCCACGGCGATGAACAAGCTGTGGCTGCGCGAGCGCTACGACCTGCTGGTACTGGACCTGATGCTGCCCGGCGAGGACGGCCTGTCGATCTGCCGCCGCCTGCGCGGCGCCGGCGACCAGACGCCGATCATCATGCTCACCGCCAAGGGCGAGGACGTGGACCGCATCGTCGGCCTGGAAATGGGCGCCGACGACTACCTGCCCAAGCCGTTCAACCCGCGCGAGCTGGTGGCCCGCATCGGCGCCGTGCTGCGCCGCCGCGGTCCGGACGAGATTCCCGGCGCGCCGTCGGAAACCCCGCAATCGTTCGAGTTCGGCCAGTTCGTGCTGGACCTGGGCACGCGCACGCTGAAGAAGAACGGCGAAACCGTGCCGCTGACCACGGGCGAGTTTTCGGTACTGAAAGTATTCGCCCGCCACGCGCGCCAGCCGCTGTCGCGCGAGAAGCTGATGGAACTGGCGCGCGGCCGCGAATACGAAGTGTTCGACCGCAGCCTGGACGTGCAGATCTCGCGCCTGCGCAAGCTGATCGAGCCCGATCCGTCGAGCCCGCTGTACATCCAGACCGTCTGGGGCCTGGGCTATGTGTTCATTCCGGAGGGGCAGCCGCGCTAAGGCGCGGAAGCGCACATGAAGTTTCCATCGAAGTTCCCCTTCACGTTTCGCGTGGCCAGCCTGAAAAGCGGCCTGTTCTGGCGTACCTTCTTCCTGCTGGGGGCGCTGACCACCACCAGCATGACGGCCTGGGTCGGCATGATCAGCGTGGTGCAGCACGAGCCGCAGGTGCAGCAGATCTCCTCGCAGGTGATCTCGGTGGTCACCATCACCCACGCCGCCCTGACCCACTCCGCGCCCGAACTGCGGCGCGAGTTGCTGTTCGACCTGGTGTCGAACGAAGGCATCCGCGTGTTCCCGCTGGAGGAAGACGACAAGGTCGAGCCGCCGCCCGATAACGCGCTGATGCCCGACATCCAGAAGCTGGTCAAGGCCAAGCTGGGCGAGGATACGCGCTTCTCGGCCCAGGTCAACGGCGTGTCCGGTTTCTGGGTCAGCTTCAAGATCGACGACGACGCCTACTGGCTGATGCTCGAGCGCGAACGCATCCGCGGCCTGACCGGCATCCAGTGGCTGGGCTGGGCCAGCGTGGTGTCGGTGGTGTCGCTGCTGGGCGCGGCCTTCATCTCCAGCCTGATCAACCTGCCGCTGCGCCGGCTGACGCAGGCCACGCGCGCCTTCGCCCAGGGCAAGCGCCCCGATCCGCTGCCGGAAAAAGGCCCGCTGGAAATCATGGAGGCCAACCGCAGCTTCAACCAGATGGTCGACCAGCTGCAGCAGGTGGAGTCGGACCGCGCCGTGATCCTGGCCGGCATTTCGCACGACCTGCGCACGCCGCTGGCGCGCATGCAGCTGGAAGTGGAGATGGCCAACCTGTCCAACGACGCGCGCGAGGGCATCCAGTCCGACATCGGCCAGATGGACGCCATCATCGGCCAGTTCCTCGACTATGCCAAGCCGACCGAGGCGTCGAGCTTCACCAACGTCGACATCAGCGAACTGCTGAGCGACACCGCGCGCGAAGCGGAGCGCCTGCCCGACGTGCACATCCGCACCGACATCGCCGCCAACGCCCACGTGATGGGCAATCCCACCGACCTCAAGCGCGTCATCAACAACCTGATCGAAAACGCCCGCCGCTACGGCAGGACGCCCGACGCCGAGTTCACCGAAATCGACATCAAGTGCAGCGTCAAAGGCATGCACACGTCGAAGCGCGTGACCATCGAAGTGCAAGACCACGGCGCCGGCGTGCCGGACGACCAGATCGAGCAGTTGCTCAAGCCCTTCACGCGGCTGGACACGGCGCGCGGCCAGGCCAACGGCGCCGGCCTCGGGCTGGCCATTGTCGACCGCGTGCTGCTGCGCCACGGCGCCGAGCTCCATGTGCGCAACCGCGAAGGCGGCGGCCTGCAGATCCAGATCGTGATGAAGGCGGCATGATGCGTGCAGCTTTATCGATGGCCGCAGCGCTGCTGGTCGTCGCGCAGGCAGGCTCAGCAGCAGCAACAAGCGCAGCCGCGCAGCCGCGCATCGAACAGCGCCAGCCCACCGCCGAGGAGCGCGATTCCTTCGACGACTATTTCCGCGAAAAAACCGCCGCCGAAGCCCAGGGCGCGCAGCCGGTGCTGCCGCTGTTCGCGCCCGCCTTCGACATCGAACGCCAGCGCGGCAAGCCGTGGCAGGTGATCGCCCGCGTCGATTCGGCGCCGCGCCACTCGGCCGTCGACCTGTGCCGGCAGATACGCTCCAGTTTCATCTATGACGCCGGCGCGCCCAAGGGACGGCGCTGGACCGAGTCGGCCCAGCCGCCGGAATGGTATGTGTGGCTGGCGAAACCGGCCACCGCCTGCACCGCCGCCCGCTACACCGTGCTGATGGATAAGACCTTGCCGCCGGCGGACGTGGTGGCGCTGCTGCGCCAGCACCGCGAGTTGCTGCTGCGCGCACGCCTGCTGTTTGCCGGCAACTCGCAATGCGCCCGCCAGCGCGCGCTGACCTTCCGCCTCAGCGCGCTGGAACCGGCGGCGCCGACGCCCGGTGCGCCGGTGATGTTCGGCCTGGTGTTCAGCAGCGACCGCGACACCGTGGCCCGCGTCGCCGTGCGCAAGAGCCGCGGCGAATACACGGCCTGGAACGTCAGCTGCGGTTGACGCTGCGGTTGATCGGATGGTCGGCCGGCTCGAGCAGCTTGGTCAGCAATAACTCCGCCGAACCGTAGCCGTACAGCGAATCCGTTTCCAGCCCTTGTGTATCGTAGGGTACGGACTCCTCGCGTTCCGACCGGCTCGGGTCGGCATCCGAATATGTCACGCGCCAGGCGCGCTTGAGGGCGTCGGCGCGGCGCAGGAACTGCGGCACCGGCCAGCGCGCGGGATCCCAGTCGGGCGCGTCGCCCAGCACGCGCCAGTGGCCGCTGGCCAGCGCCATGTCGCCCACCCGCAATATCTTCACCGCGTCCTGCGGCTGCAGGGTGCCCAGCTCCTCCAGCGTCGGCAGGCGCGTCAGCTTGGGGCCGAACAGATACGCCAGCATAATCTTACTTCCCGGCGACAAACGCGCCACCAGTCCCCAGCCATACCCGCCATCCAGCAGCGGCACCGCAAACCAGCTTCCCTCTTGATACGACTGCCTCATTCCTACCCTTTCACTTGCACGATGCAGTAACGATTCACCAAAATGCACTGACATGATGGCGCCTCCGCTATTGGCTGTGACTGCTTCGTTGGCGCCCTGGGGCGCAAATCGCAAGTGTAGCGGCGCGGCGCGGAATACGTCGCACGCCATCGCTACGGCCGGGGTCGCGCCAGGTTTGTGCTAAACTACCGCTTCGCTAGGGGTCCTGGGACATTGTTTCCGGGTGAGAGATACCCTTCGTACCTGATCTGGATAATGCCAGCGAAGGAAAGCGCAAAGTGGTTCTCCCCTCCTTTGATGGCTCTCTTCCGCGGCCCCAGCCGAACAAGAAGAGAGCAGACAATGTACAACCCAAAATTCGCAGTATCCACCATCGCCCTCGCGGTGTTGCAGGCTTTTCCTGGCGCCGCCATCGCCGAAACCGCCGCCGACCAGCCCATGACGGAAGTGGTGATCACCGCCGCCAAGGCGCAGGCCACGCGCGCCTCCGTCGCCGGCTTCTCCAACGCGCCGCTGCTGGAAACGCCGGCCTCGGTCAGCGTGCTGACCGCCGAGCAGATGCTGGACCTGCAGATCCGCTCCACCACCGACGCCGCCAGATACGACGCCAGCATCAGCGACGCCTACAACGCGGTCGGCTACTCGGAACAGTTCTCGATCCGCGGCTTCAAGCTCGACAACGCCTCCAGCTACCGCAAGGACGGCATGGCCATCCCCGGCGACACCCAGATCCCGCTGGAAAACAAGGAGCGTCTGGAAGTGCTCAAAGGCCTGTCCGGCCTGCAGGCAGGCGTGGCCGCGCCCGGCGGCATCGTCAACTACGTCACCAAGCGCCCGACCGATACGCCGCTGCGCACGGTGGTGCTGGAAGAGCGCGAGCGCGGCACCGTCTATGGCGCCGTCGACCTGGGCGGCCGTTTCGAGGACACCCGCTTCGGCTACCGCATCAACGCCGCCGCCGAGCGCCTGCGCTCCTACATCAAGGGCGCCGACGGCAACCGCAAGTTCGTCTCGGCCGCCTTCGACTGGCGCATCTCGCCGCAGGCGCTGCTGCAGGTCGATGCCGACTACCAGAAAAAATCGCAGACCACCGCTCCCGGCTTCCAGCTGCTGAACAACCTGACCCTGCCCAATATCGAGGCGGACAACATGCTGAACAACCAGCCGTGGAGCCGTCCGGTGGAGACCACCAGCAGCAACGTCGGCGCGCGCTTCGAATACAAGTTCACGCCCGACTGGAGCACCACGCTCAGCGCCAACCAGCACACCTTCAAGCGCGACGACTACACCGCCTTCCCTTACGGCTGCGGCGCCCAGGACCTGTATCCCGGCTTCTGCGGCAACGGCGACTACGACGTCTACAACTACATCAGCCTGGGCGAGAAAAAATCGCCGCTGACGGTGCAGGCGCTGGTCCAGGGACGTTTCGCCACCGGCTCGCTGAAGCATGAGTTCACCGGCGGCGCATCGCTGTTCAAGAACAGCGAAAAATGGGGCGACTACCTGTACGACCTGTCGGGCACCAGCAATATCTACCATCCTGTGGTGGTCGCGCCGGCGCCCGGCACCAGCGGTCCGGTTTCCGAACGCCGCCGCGACAACGAACGGGCCGTGTTCGCACAAGACATCCTGAGCCTGACCGGGCAGCTCAAACTGCACGCGGGCGCGCGCTACGTGCAGGTCAAGCGCGACGAATACGTCGGCACCGACGACAACGGCGTGGTGCTGCCGTACGCGCACACCGACGTCGGCTTCTGGCTGCCGAACGTGGCGCTGGTATACAGCGTGCGTCCCAACGTCTCCGTCTACGCATCGTATGCGCAAGGCCTGGAGCATGGCGGCGTGGCGCCTATCGGCACCGGCAACGAACGCCGCGCGCTCGATCCGGGCAAATCCAGGCAGGTGGAGCTGGGCATCAAGGCCGACATCCGCCAGGACCTGAGCGCCACCGTGGCGTTGTTCCAGATCCGCAAAGGCCTGGAATACACCGACGCGCAGAACTTCTATGTGCGTAACGGCCAGGCGCAGAACCGTGGCCTGGAGGCGGCGTTGAACGGACGAGTGACGCGCGACCTGACGGTGGGCGTATCGGCCACCGCGCTCAACACGCAGCAGCGCGACACCGGCAACGCAGACATGGACGGCAAGCGGGTGACCGACGTCGCCGCCTTCAAGTCGTCCGTGTACGCGGATTATGCCGTACCGCAAGTGGCGGGCCTGAAGCTGGGCGCCAACTGGCAGTACTCGGGCAAGAAGGCGTTCGACGCGGCCAACACGGTGTTCGTGCCGGCCTACCATGTGCTGAACCTGAGCGGTTCGTATGCGACGCGCGTGGCCGGCATGGCCACCACCTTCCGCGCCGGCATCGACAATGCGCTGGACAAGTTCTACTGGCGCGACGTCACGCCGGACCTGGGCGGCTACCTGATGCCGGGTGCATCGCGCACCTTCCGCGTCTCGGCGCAGCTGGACTTCTAGAAAATGAGCTGCGCGCGCATCGAGAAGCTCTTCGCTGCGCGCGCCGAATTCCTGCCGATCAGGTAGGCGAATTCATACTTCAGTTCCTGCTTGCCGATATCCACATGGCCCAGCACCGCCGGTCCCGCGCGGTGCGACTGCTGCCGGTAAGGCAGCCAGTCATTCCATTTCCCCACTTCGCCGAAGGCCTGCACGCCGGGCTGGAACCACGGCTTCCAGTGATGCTTGACCTGCAGCTGGTAAGTCAGCTCCAGCGGATGCTCGCCGCCGCCCTCGACCCGGACGTCGCGCTGGAAGAACAGGTTGGCGTTGAATTGCGTGCGGCCGATTTCCGTCTGCAGCACCGGCCCCGCTTCCAGCGCATAACCGTCGGCGCTGTCGCGTGCCTTGGTGACCTTGGTGTGCAGCGCCAGGTCGAAATCGTACTGGCCTTGCGTCAGCATGAAGTCGTTCTGCCAGGCGGTTTCCGCCCATTTTTTACCGCCGCCGTTGAACTGGAACCACTGCGCGTACAGCTCCGTGTACCAGCGCGACGTCACGCCGTAGCCGAAACCGATTTCCGGCGCTGCGGTGGTAAATCCCTTGTAGTGGGCGTTCCAGTATTTGTAGTCGATGGACGCCTGGCCTTCCACATCGTAGGTGGAAACCAGGTAGTAGCCGGTATCGGCCAGCGCCAGCGGGGACGCCAGCATCAATAACGCCGCCAGCCGCCTTTTCATAAATGTTTTTCCACCCAGGATAAGCGTTGATCGAGTTCACCCGACACCAGCAGATAGGGTATCCCACGCGCGGCCAGTTCGTCCAGCAGCATGCGATAGATGATGGCGGTGACTTCCTCGCTGTCGCGCTGCAGGCCGTCGGCCACCCAGGGAATATCCGGCGAGGCCACCAGCGTCATGGCGTAATCCTGCGGATGGCGGTCCGCCAGCGGCGCCAGCTGGTCGTCGATGCCGCCGAAATAGTGGCGGCTGTAGACCGCCGTCATCAGCGGCGCGGTGTCGCAGAAAAGATATTTGTTGGTTCCGCCACTGGCTGCGGCCGCGTCCTCGCGGTCGCGCTGGGTGGCGGCGATGTGGAACTGGTCGGCGGCCACCGGCACCCTGCCCTCGGTGTCGACAAACTCGCGCAGGTATTCGGGCACCCACAGCGTCTGGTGACGCATGGCCAGCGTCTCGGCCAGCGTCGATTTGCCCGACGACTCGGGGCCGAGTATCGCCACGCGCAGCGGCGGCGCGTTCATTCCAGCGCCATGCGCCGGCCGGCGCCGCCGTCCGCACCCTGGCCGTCTTCGCTCCAGGCGCGCAGGCCGATCACCGCCATGCCGACGAAGACCGCGTACAGCACCGCTGTCAGCATCAGGTGCTTGTGCAGGTATAGCGCCACGTACAGCACGTCGACGATGATCCATACATGCCAGTTCTCGATCTTTTTACGCGACAGCAGCAGCTGTCCGACCAGGCTGCCGGCGGTCAGGAAACCATCGGCGTTCGGCACGTCGGTATCGGTGTACGACTTGAGGAACCACGCCAGCAGCGCGAAGCCCACCAGCCAGCCGGCGGCGGCGCTCCAGCGGCCGCGCGCATTGAGCGCGGTGACGGGCAGCCGGTCATGGCTGTCGTCGCCGTGCAGCCACTGGTACCAGCCATAGAAGGACACCGTGATGAACACCAGTTGCAGGCCCATGTCGCCATACAGGCGCGAGCCGAAAAACACCAGGCCGTAGGTGACCGACGAGATGATGGCGAACAGCCAGCCCCAATGGCTCTGGCGGATGTTCAGCCACACCGTGGCCACCGACAGGATGAAGGAGACCAGTTCCAGCGGAGTCGTGACGAAGCCCGCCAGGTGCCAGGGCGTATTCGCGTAACCTAATAGAACCGATAGCTCGTTCATTATTTTTTTTGCGCCGGGTATTTGATGGTCATCTCCTTGAGCACGTTATCAGCGTGATCCACTTCGCTCATGATCCACAACATATAACGGATATCCATGTGTATGGCGCGGGTGATATCGCGGTCGAAGTACCAGTCCTTGGTGATGGACTCGTAGGTCGAATCGAAATTCAGGCCGATCAACTCGCCGTTCCTGTTCATCACCGCCGAGCCGGAGTTGCCGCCGGTGGTATCGGCGCTGGTCAGGAAATCGACCGGCACGGTACCCAGCACCGGATCCTTGAACTGCCCATAGCGCTTGGCCTTGATCGCATCGAGCAGCTTTTGCGGCGCGTTGAACGGGTCCTTGCCGGTATGCTTCTCGACGATGCCTTCGACCGTGGTGAACGGGCCCTTGGTGATGCCGTCCTTCGGCGAGTACGGCGACACGGTGCCATAGGTCACGCGCAGCGTCGAATTCGCATCAGGATACACCGGTTTGCCCTGCGACTTCTTCCACGCGATCACAGCCTGCATGTATTGCGGGATCACGCGCTCCAGATTGCCGTCCAGTTCCTTGCGGCGCTCCTTCAGCGACTCGGTCACATCGTCCAGCTTGACGGCCAGCTGCAGGAAGGCGTCGTCCGAAGCGGCGATGGCGGCGGCATCCTTGCCCACCCACGCCAGGCGCCTGGCGGTATCGCCCAGTTCCGTCTTGCCGTACATCGCCGGCACCGCGTCAACCGCCGGCAGCAATGCGTCCATGCCGGCTACGTGCATGGACTTCGGCAGCCTGGCGTAGCGCTGCAGCGCGGCCGCGAAGCGCGCCTGGTCGACGCTGCCCACGTAAGACTGCTCCAGACGGTTCAGGCGGGCCTTGATAAAGGTCAGGTCGCGCTGCTGGTAGCCGCTTTCCCGTTCCGCGTCCGGCTTGGCGTTTTCGCGCGCCAGGCGGTACAGCGTGGCGGCGCTTTTCAGCAGGTCGCCGGTGGTGGCCACGCTGTAGCCGAATTCCTCGTCGGCCAGCGCGATGTCGGCGGCGATCGCCGCGTCCAGTTCCGCCAGCAGCGTTTTCGACACGCCCGGCTGCTTCGCATACCACGCGCGGAACTCGGCGTCCTGCACGTCCTTGATGGCGGCGATGTCCTTGCGCGCAAAGCCGTCCAGCAGGCCCTGGGTTTTCTTCATCACGTTGTTCATGCTCTTGTCGACGCTGGCATAGCGCACGGCGGCGGCGGCATTGCCCTTGACCGCGGCGGCGATCACGTCCAGGTCGGCCTGGATCTCGGCCACCTTGGCCGGATAGGCGCTGTCGCGCGCGGCGCGGATTTCCGATGGCAGCTTGTAGCGGCTGGTGCGCCCCGGATAGCCGGCCAGCAGCACCGGATCGCCGTTCTTCAAGCCGGCGGCCGACACCACCAGGAAGTCCTTCGAGTGGTAAGGCACGTTGTCCGGCGACGGGTCGGCCGGACGGCCGTCCTTGCCCACGTAGGCGCGCAGGAAGGAATAGTCGCCGCCCTGGCGTGGCCACTCGTAGTTGTCGATGTCGCCGCCGAAGTTGCCGATCATGTCGGCCGGCGCGTACACCAGGCGCACGTCGCGTATCATCATCTGGCGGATGCGGTAGTACTCCAGGCCGCGATGGAAGGCCGGCACCGAGCAGCGGTAGCTCTTGTCGGCCTCGCATTCGGCGATCAGCGCCTTGACAGCTTTTTCCACCGCGTCGTGGCGCTGCTTGCCGCTCATCGAGGCGGTCACGCCCTTGAGCACGCGGTCGGTGACGTTTTCCACCTTGTCGGTCACGTAGACCAGCGTGTTCGGGCCGCCCGGCAGCTCTTCGGCGCGGGTCCTGGCCAGGTAACCGTCGACGATGTAGTTATGTTCGGGGGTCGAGTTGCGCTGGATCGCGCCGTAGGCGCAGTGGTGGTTGGACACCACCAGCCCGTCGGGCGAGACGAAGGAGGCCGAGCAGCCGGGCAGCGCGACGATGGCGCTCATCGGGTGCTTGGACAGGTCCGCCAGTTTTTCGGCCGGGATCGCGATGCCGACGCGTTTCAGTTCGGATTTCAGTTGCGGCAGCTGGTACGGCTGCCACTGGCCTTCGTCGGCCTGTGCCGCTGCGGCGCTGATCAGCGCCATCGGCAGTACTAGATATTTTAACAAGAGCGCCCCCAGGATAAATGCTGGCGGCAGTATATGCCTTATGCGAGGTCCAAGTCTATTGTCAGCGTACAACCTCCGCCCGGCACGTAGAGGCCCAGGTCCAGGCTCCCGCCCAGCGCGGCCACCCGCTGCGCCATGCCGATCAGGCCGAAGGACTCGCTCTTGCCGCGATGCTGGGGCGCGAGGCCGATACCGTTGTCGGCGATGGTGAGGCGCAGGCGGCCGCCCTGCTCCGCCAGCGCGATGTCGACCCGGCTGGCGCCGGCGTGACGGCGCACATTGCTCAGCGCCTCCTGCAGCGCGCGGAACAGCACGATCTCCATCTCGGGCTTGATGGCGACGAACACCGGCTCGGAGGGAAGCATCAGCGTGCACGCCAGGCCGCTGCGCTTGCGGAACTCGCCGGCCTGCCATTCCAGGGCCGCCTGCAGGCCCAGGTCCAGCACCGCCGGCCGCAGCTCGTTCATGATGCCGCGCACGTTGCGGATGGTGGTGTCGACGTTCTCCAGCACCGCTTCGACGCGGTTGTGCAGCCGCACATGGCGCTCGCCGGTGCGCGCGCTGAGCATCGAGACGTCGATGCGCAGCGCCATCAGGTTCTGTCCCAGCTCGTCATGGATGTCGCGGGCGATGCGCGTGCGCTCGTCTTCCTTGACCGTTTCCAGATGCTCGGCCAGCTTGCGCAGCTGCTCGCGCGATTCCTGCAGGTCGGCCTCGGCGCGCTTGCGCTCCGCCACCTCCTGCGTCAGGCGCAGGTTGGCCTCGGTCAGCGCGGCGGTCCGCTCGACCACGCGCGCATCGAGTTCGCGCGACAATTGCAGCAGCGCCGCCTCCGCCTGCTGGCGCGCGGTGATATCCGAGAACACGCCGATGAACGCATTGATGCCGCCATGCTCGTCGCGTATCACCGTCAGCGACATGTGCGCCACGTACGGCGTGCCGTCGCGCCGCTGGTTGTACACCTCGCCCTGCCATTTTCCGTAGGCGCGAAGGCAGCGCATCGCCTCCGCATGGTAGCCGGCCGCATGGGCGCCCGGGCGCCCGAGGAAGCGTGGATTGCGGCCCAGCACCTCCTCCACCGGGTAGCCGGTCAGGGCGGTGAAGGCGGGATTGACGGAGACGATGTTGTTGTCGGCGTCGCACACCAGCACGCCCTCGCCTATGCTGTCGAGCACCTGGAAGGCGCGCCTCCGCGCCGCCTCGCGCCGGTCGGCCGTGCCCATGTCGGTCAGGATCACCCGGCACCTGCGGGCCTCGGCATCGAGGTTGGCTTCGATGTGGACCTGGCGCGGCTCGGCCGGCGCGCCTGTGACAGCGCCGGCATGGCGGTCGAACAGCGGCACCTCCAGCACCGCGCGCGCGCCATGCTCGAACAACTGCCGCAGGAACAGCCGCAAGGCCGCCTGCGCTTCCGGCGCGACGAATTGTTCGAAGCGCTTGCCCGGCAATTCCTCGCGCGGGCAAGCCAGCAGCTCGCTGGCCGCATGGTTGGCACGCAGCACGCGGCCCTCGACATCGAGCGACAGGTAGCCGGCCGGCGCCTGGTCGTACAGCATGGCGTAGCGGTCGCGTCCCGCTTCGGCCTGGTCGCGCTCGGCCTGCAGTTCGAGCAGCGCAGTGTTCTGCATGTCCAGCTCGATCTGGCTGACCTGCAGTTCATGCCAGCGCCTCAGCTCATCGCTGTCGGCGTCCGCCGACGTCAGCTGGGCGGTCGGCAGCGCCGATACCGTCAGCTCGGCGATGCGCCGCAGCTGGACCGGATCGAGTTCGGGACGCGGTCGCCTTGGCATGCTAGTCCTCGCCCTTTTGCATCGACCGCAGCTGCGCCTCCAGCTGTTTCGATTCGGTGATGTTGATGAAGGTGACCACCACGCCGTCGATGACATTCTCCACCGTCCGGTAGGGCATGATGCGCACGGTGTACCAGCCGCCGTTGCGGGTCGGGATCTGGCGCTCGCGGAACACCAGCGTGCGCAGCACCTCCCGCGCGTCCGCCTCCAGGTCCGGGTACTGCAGGTCGTTGACGATGTCGCTCAACGGGCGGTTTACATCGCCGGGGATCAGCTTGTAGATCTGGGTGCTCTGGTCGGTGAAGCGGCGGATGCGCAGCGCGCTGTCGAGGAAGATGGTGGCGACGTCGGTGCTGTTGAGCAGATTCTTCATGTCGCCGTTGACCAGCGACAGGTCGTCGACCTTCGATTGCAGCTCGGCGTTGACGGTGTACAGCTCCTCGTTCAGCGACTGCATCTCCTCCTTGGAGGTGGTCAGTTCCTCGTTGGTCGACTGCAGCTCCTCGTTGGTCGACTGCAGTTCCTCGTTGGCGGACTTGAGTTCTTCGCGCGAGGCCTGCATCTCGTCGCGCACCGCCTGGATCTCCAGCCGCGCCTGCGCCAGCTGCTGCTCCAGCTCCAGCACCTGCGGATTGCTGGAGCGCGGACGGCGCTTCGCCGGCGGCAGCGGCACGGTGGCAAGGGTCAGCAGCACGGTGCCGGCCAGGGAGCCGCCTTCCGTCATGGACTCGGCGGTCAGGTCCACCGCCTGCGAGGGCTTGCCCTTCTCGTCGCGCTGGATCAGACCGCGCACCGCGATCATGTCGCTGGACTGCGAGGCCCGCTTCAGCAGGTCGGCCAGCTCGTGCCGCAGGCTGTCGCGCGCCATCGCGTGGATGTTCCAGTTGGCCTTGCCGGCGGCCGGCTCCAGATAGGCGCCGGTGCGGCCGTGGATGTACAGGATGTCGCCATTCACGTTGAGCAGCACGGCGGCCGGCGCATGCTTCTTGAGCAGCATCTGCTCGACCTGGGTTTGAAGATTACCGTTCATGGAAGGATCACTGGGTTCGCTGGCTGGAGGAATCGACACGCTGCTGACGCGCGTAGGAAAATAATTGGCGACACGATGAATCGAGGCGTCGAGCCGCCGGTAGATGCGGCCCGCGCCGCTGGTCGGCGCGAACAACTCGTTGAAATGGCCGGGAGTATCGGCGCTGCCCAGCATCAGCAGCCCACCGGTCTTCAAGGCGTAATGGAACAGCGGTATCAACTGTTCCTGCAGCTTGGCCGTGAAATAGATCAGCAGGTTGCGGCAGCACAGTATATCGAGCTTGGTGAACGGCGGGTCGGAAATGATGTTCTGGCGCGCGAAGATGATGGTGTTGCGCACGTCCTTGCGGACGCGGTAGCCGCCCTTCTCGGCCGGCATGAAGTAGCGCTGCAGCAGCGCCGGGCCGACGTGCTCCTCGATGCCGGCGCCGAACACCCCCTGGCGTGCCCGCTCGATGGCGTCGTCGTCGAGATCCGTGGCGAAGATCTGCAGCGTGTACTGCGCCGCCGGGCGCAGCTGCTCCAACACCTCGTTGAAGGCGATCGCCAGCGAATACGCCTCCTCTCCGGTCGAGCAGGCAGGCACCCAGGCCTTGAAGGCGGCGCCGTTCGGATGATCCGCCAGCAGTTGAGGCAATGCCGTCGCCATCAGGTAGTCCCACACCTTGGGATCGCGGAAGAAGTTGGTGACGCCGATCAGCAGCTCCTTGAACAGCAGCTCGACCTCGATCGGGTTGTTGTGCATGAAGCCGACATATTCGGGCAGCGAGGCGCACTGGCACAGCTTCATGCGGCGGTCGATGCGGCGCAAGACGGTACTGAGCTTGTAGTCGGAAAAATTGGCGCCGGTCTGCTGGAGCAACAACTGGAACAGCTGTTGCAGCGCGTCGCGCTGCGCGGTGGCCTGGGCCGGCAGGCCCGCGTTCTGCGTGTCGCGCCAGGAAACCACATGCAGCGCCATGTCTGTCGGCAGGGCCACGACATCGACCACGCCGGCTGCGATGGCGTTGGCAGGCATCGGATCGAAGCGCGCCGACGACGGCAGCTGGGCCAGCGTCAGCCCGCCGGCATCGCGGATCGCGGCCAGGCCCAGCGTGCCGTCCGAGCCCATGCCGGAAAAAACGATGCCGACCGCCTTCTCGCCGCAGCGCGCCGCCAGCGCCAGGAAGAAGTTATCGATCGGCAGGCGGTGACCGCGATCGCCCGCCGGCGGCAGCACGGCGAAACGCTCGCCGTCGAACCCCAGATCGCGGTTGGGCGGGATCACGTAGACGTGATTGGCTTCGACCGCCATGCCGTCTTCGACTTCGCATACCTTCATGCGGGTGACACGCTGCAGCAACTCGGGCAGCATGCCTTTGTGGAGCGGATCGAGGTGCTGCACGACGACATAGGCACAAGCGCTGGCCGGCGGCACGCTGGCGAGGAATTCGCAGATCGGATCGAGCCCGCCGGCGGACGCGCCGACGCCGACGACCGCGATCGTCTCATCGGCAGCAGCAATGGGGGCGGCTTGTTTTGTCATCGTGGCGCGGCAACCTACCGGAGCGACCCCGCACTGGCGACCAGGCGTTTCGGGAAAGTAGTCTTTGTTTACATCTTGCCAGAAGATTATACAAAGGTCACGCCCAAAAACCAAGCGTACTCGGCTATTCGCCCGCAGCGCGCCAGCCACCGCCCAGCGACTGGATCAGCGCAACCGCCGTGGTCTGCCGGTCGGCCTGTGCCTGTACCAGCGCGCGGCGCGCGGCCAGCGCGGTGTTTTGCGCCGTCACCACGTCGCTGTAGCTGACCTGGCCGGCGCGGTAGCGGTTGAGCATCTGCGCCTCGACCTGGTCGGACGCCTCGGAGGCCAGCTTGCGCAGGTCCTGCTGCTGGGCCAGCGCGCGGGTGGCGGCCAGCTGGTTTTCGACGTCGGCAAACGCCGCCAGCACGGTCTGGCGGTACTGGGCGATGGTGGCGTCGCGCTGCGCCACGGCGCCGCTGACGCGGGCCTTGGTGGCGCCGGCGTCGAACAGTGTCTGCGCGGCCGACAAGCCCAGCGACCACAGGTTGTTGGAGGCGTTGAACAAGCCGCCGGTCGAGCTGGAACCGTAGCCGAAGGAGCCGGTCAGGTTCAGGCTGGGGAAGTAGGCGCTGCGGGCGACGCCGATTTGCTCGTTGGCGGCGGCCACGCGGCGCTCGGCCGAGGCGATGTCCGGACGGCGCTGCAGCAGCGTCGACGGCACGCCGGTCGGCACGTCGGGCACCACCACTTTCCACGGCGCCGGCGGCAGGCTGAAATCGCTGGCGGCCTTGCCCAGCAGGACGGCGATCGCGTGTTCCAGCGTGGCGCGCTGGCGGACCAGCGTCACCTGGTCGATGCGGGCGTTGGCCAGCTGGGTTTGCGCCTGCAGCAGGTCCGACTTGGCGGCGATGCCGGCGTCGAAGCGGTTCTGCGTGATCTGCAGCACGCGCTCGTAGCCTTCGGTGGTGGCGTCCAGCAGCGCCTTCTGGGCGTCGGTCTGGCGCAGCGAGAAGTAATTGGTGGCCAGCTCGCCCTGCGCCGACAGGCGCGCGGCGGCCAGGTCGGCGGCGCTGGCCTGCAGGCCGGCCTTGGCGCCGCTGGCGCCGGCGCGCAGCTTGCCCCAGACATCCGGCTCCCAGCTGCCGCCGATGTTGGCGCGGTAGGCGTTGCCGGTCGGCGTGTTGCCGCCACCGCCGGAGCGGTTGGCGCTGGCGTTCAGGTCGAAGGTCGGGAACAGCGCGGCGCGCTGCTGCTCGACCAGCGCGCGTGCTTGCGCGTAGTTGGCGACGGCGGCGGCGACGTTCTGGTTCGACACTTCGATGCTGTCGGCCATCTGGTTCAGCAGCGGATCGCCGAACAGCTGCCACCAGGGACCGCGTTCCAGCGTGTCGGCCGGCGCGGCGGCGGTCCAGCCGGCGGCGGCCTTCTCGGCGTCGGTGGCGGTTTCCTTGTAGGCCGCCGGCTGCGGCGTGGACGGCAGCTGGTAGGCCGGGCCGACCGCGCAGCCGCTGGCCAACAGCGCGGCCAGCACGGACAGCGCGATCGGTTGATAACGTGGGGATGGTGCGTATTTGCTCATGGTGTGCTCGGCGATTCGCTGTGAATGCGGCTTAAATGTTGTTCGGACGGGCTGCGGCGGCGCAGCTTGTCCATCAGGATGTAGACCACCGGCGTGGTCAGCAGGGTCAATACCTGGCTGGCGATCAGGCCGCCGATGATGGCGACGCCCAGCGGCTGGCGCAACTCCGAGCCTTCGCCGAAGCCGATCGCCAGCGGCAGCGCACCCAGCGCCGCGGCCAGTGTCGTCATCAGGATCGGGCGGAAGCGCAGCAGGCAGGCCTCGCGCACCGCCTCGACGGGAGACAAGCCACGCGAGCGTTCCGCCTCCAGCGCGAAGTCGATGATCAGGATGGCGTTCTTCTTGACGATACCGATCAGCAGGAAGATGCCGATCAGCGAAATGGTGGAGAACTCCATCTTGAAGATCAGCAGCGCCAGCACCGCGCCCACGCCCGCAGACGGCAGCGTGGTCAGCACCGTCACCGGATGCACCAGGCTTTCATACAGGATGCCGAGCACGATGTAGATCACGACGATGGCGGCCAGGATCAGCAGCGGCAGCGACTTGTTGCTGTCCTGCGCGGCCTTGGCCGAGCCCTGGAAGCTGCCGCGCACATTGTTCGGCATGCCGATTTGCGCTTCGGCCTCCTTGATCTGCTGGGCCGCGTCGGACAGGCTCTTGCCCTCCTGCAGATTGAAGGCGATGGTGGTCGCCAGTTCGCCGTCCTGGTGGTTGATCGAGGTCGGCGCCGAGCTTTCTGCGAACGACGCCAACGTCGACAAGGGCACCATCGTCGTGGCCTGGGTGCTCAGCGCCGAACCGGACGACGCATCCCTGACCGCCGGCGCGGCGACGTTGGCCGGCGTGGCGTTGGCGGTGTTGGTGCTCGTGCCGCTGGTCGTGCCGGTGGTGCTGCCGGTCGTACCGGTGGTGCCGGTGGCCGCCACAGTCACCGCCACCGGGGCGCCGTTGGGATTGCTGGCGCTAGGAGCAGGCAGGCCTTTCGACGGCACGTACACGTCCTTCAGCGCTTCCGGGCTCTTGGCGAACTCGCGCGGCACTTCCATGATGACGTGATACTGGTTCAGCTCATCGTAGATGGTGGCGACCTGGCGCTGGCCAAAGCTGTCGTACAAGGCGTTGTCGACGTCGCGCGCCGACAGGCCCAGGCGCGAGGCGCTGCTCTTGTCGATGGTGACGAAGGTTTCGACGCCGTTGTCCGCCTGGTCGGTATCGACGTCGGTCATCGCGGGCTGCCCCTTCATCGCCTCGGCCAGACGGCTGGCCCACTTCTTCAAGTCGGCCTGGTTGTCGCTCTTCAGCGTGTACTGATAGTTGGAATTGGCCTGGCGGCCGCCGGCCCGCAAATCCTGCACGGGACTGAGGAACAGGCTCACGCCGGTCACCCTGGCCAGCTTGGGCCGCAGGCGCGCGATCACGGCCTGCCCCGCCACCGTGCGCTGGTTGGCCGGCTTCAGGTTGATGAACATGAAACCACCGCCGGCGCGGCGGCCGCCGGTAAAGCCGACCACCGTGGCCACGTCCGGATCGTCCTTGATGATATTGACCAGCTGGCGCAACTTGCCTTGCATGGCCTGGAACGAGATACTCTGGTCGGCGCGGATGCCGCCGTTGATCTGGCCCGTATCCTGCTGCGGGAAGCCGCCCTTCGGTATCGCCGCGAACAGGTAGAAGTTCAGGCCGATCACGAACACAAGGCTCAGCATCACCAGCCACACGCTCGACAGCGCCCAGTCCAGGCTATGTTCGTAAGTCTTCAGCACCATGTCGAAGCCGCGCTCGAAGAAGCGGGCAATGCGGCCCGGCGGCTTGGCATGGGTGTGGCCCGGCGTCAGCAGCCAGGCGCACATCATCGGCGTGGTGGTCAGCGAGACCACCAGCGAAATCATCACCGCGGCCGACAGCGTGACGGCGAATTCCTTGAACAGCGCGCCGAACTGGCCGCCCATGAACAGCAGCGGAATGAACACGGCGATCAGCGACAGGCTGATCGACAGCACGGTGAAGCCCACCTCGCGCGCGCCCAGCAGCGCCGCCTCGAAGCGGTCCATGCCGGCCTCGATGTGGCGGGTGGTATTTTCCAGCACCACAATCGCATCGTCGACGACGAAGCCGGTGGCCACCGTCAGCGCCATCAGCGACAGGTTGTTCAGGCTGAAACCCAGCAGATACATGGCGCCAAAAGTACCCAGCAGCGACACCACGGTCGCCACCGCCGGCACGATGGTGGCGCGCACGCTGCGCAGGAAGGCGCTTACCACCAGCACCACCAGCAGGATGGAGATGATCAGCGTGATCTCGATTTCGTGCAGCGAGGAGCGGATCGAATTGGTGCTGTCGCTGGCGACGTCGATCTTGATGTCGGACGGCAGTTGCGCCTGCAGCTGCGGCAGCTGCGCGCGCACGCTGTTGACGGTTTCGATGACGTTGGCGCCGGCCTGCGACCGCAACACGACGATGATCGCCGGCTGGCCGTTGAACAGGCCCAGGTTGTTCTGATCTTCGACGCCATCGACCACTTCCGCCACATCCTGCAGGCGGATCGCGCTGTTGTTGCGCCAACCGACCACCAGCTTGCGGTAGTCGGCTGCGCTGCGGCCGCCGCTGGCGTTGGCCGATACGGAATAAATCTGCAGCCGGCGTCCGTTGCCCTGCAAGGCGCCGCGCGGACGATTGGCGTTGGTGGCCTGGACCGCCGCGCGCACGTCTTCCATCGACAGGCCGTAGCGGTTCAGCGCATATGGATTGAGCTCCACGCGCACGGCCGGCAGCGAGCTGCCTCCCAGCTCGACGTCGCCGACGCCGGTCACTTGCGACAGGCGTTGCAGCACCGTGTTGGAGACGGCGTCGAAGATCTGGCCCGGCGTGCGGGTGTGCGACGTCAGCGCCAGGATCATGACCGGGATGCCGGAGGTGTTGGCCTTGCGGTAGGTCGGGTTGCTGCGCAGCGTGGCCGGCAGGTCGACGCGGCTGGCATTGATCGCCGCCTGCACCTCGCGCGCGACCGAGTCGACGTTGCGGTTCAAGTCGAACTGCAAGGTGACGCTGGACGAACCGGTGTTCGATTGCGACGTCATCTCGTTGACGCCGGCGATCACGCCGAGGTGGCGCTCCAGCGGCGTCGATACGCTGGTCGCCATCGTCGACGGGCTGGCGCCCGGCAGGTTGGCGTTGACCGAGATCACCGGGAAGTCCACCTGCGGCAGCGGCGCCACCGGCAGCACGAAGAACGCGCCGATGCCGGCCAGCGCCAGGCCGCAGGTCAGCAGGACCGTGGCGATCGGGCGTTTGACGAATGGCGACGACAGATTCACAGCGCACCACCTTCAGGCTGCATCGGCGGCTGGGCCGGCGGATTGGCGGTCTTGCGGCCGAAGCGCCGCGCCAGGCTGTCGAAGCCGAGGTAGATCACCGGCGTGGTGAACAGGGTCAGCATCTGGCTGACGATCAAGCCGCCGAAGATGGCCAGGCCCAGCGGGCGGCGCAATTCGGCGCCCTCGCCCCAGCCCAACATCAGCGGCACGGCGGCAAACAGCGCGGCCAGCGTCGTCATCAGGATCGGACGGAAGCGCAGCAGCGCCGCCTGGTGGATCGCCTCGCGCGGCGGCTTGCCCTGCTCCCGCTCCGCCTCGATGGCGAAGTCGATCATCATGATGGCGTTTTTCTTGACGATACCGATCAGCAGGATGATGCCGATGATGCCGATCACGCCCAGGTCCTGGCCGCTGACAAGCAGCGCCAGCAAGGCGCCGACGCCGGCCGACGGCAGCGTCGACAGGATCGTCAGCGGGTGGATATAGCTTTCATACAGCACGCCCAGCACGATGTAGACGCAGATCACGGCGGCCAGGATCAGCCACAACTGGTTCGACAGCGACGCCTGGTAGGCGCCGGAAGCGCCGAGGAAGGTCATCGTCACCGAGGCCGGGAACTTGATCTCGGCGGCGGCCTGCTTGATGCTGTCGACCGCGGTGCCGAGCGAGACGCCCGGCGAGGTGTCGAAGCCCAGCGTGGTGGCGGGATACTGCGCCACGTGGGTAACCTGCAGCGGCGCCGCGCGCTCGGTGATGGTGGCCACCGCCGACAGCGGCGTCGCCTTGCCGGAGCCGGTGCGTATCTGCAGGTTGCCCAGGTCGGACGGCGTGGTGATGTCGTCGCGGCGCGCTTCCAGGATCACGCGGTACTGGTTGGTCTCGGTGAAGATGGTCGAGACGATGCGCTGGCCGAAGGCGCTGTACAGCGCGTCGTCGATGGAGGCGGCGGTGATCGACATGCGCGAGGCGCTGTCGCGGTCGACGCTGACGTAGGCCGCGTTGGCGCTGGCGCCGACGTCGGACACCACGTTGCGCAGCTCATGCTTGGTGCGCATCTGCTCCGCCAGTTTGTTCGCCCACAGGTTGACGGTGGCGTTGTCCGCCCCTTCGATCGACACGCGGAACTGGGTCGGGCCGGATTCGGCGTCGATGGTCAAGTCCTGCGTCGGCTGCAGGTACAGCGTCAGGCCGGCGATCGTGGACACGCGCTGGCGCAGGCGGTCCATGGTTTCCTGCTGGCTGCCGATGCGCTTGTGCTTCAGGTTGATCAGCATGCTGCCGGTATGAAGCATGGTGTTGTTGGCGGCGTCCACGCCGACCACGGAGCTCAGCGTGCCGACGTCCGGATCTTCCAGGATCAGGCGCGCGGCCTGCTGCTGCAGGTCCGCCATCTTGGCGTAGGAAACGGCCTTGCCGGTTTCCAGGCGGGCTTGCAGCTGGCCCGTGTCCTGCGTCGGGAACAGCCCTTTCGGGATCACCACGTACAGCAGCACCGTCAGCGCCAGCGTGGCCAGCGCCACCAGCAAGGTCAGGCCGCTATGGTTCAGCACCCAGGTCAGCGAACGGTCGTAGTGGCCGATCACCCAGTCGAAGAACTGCTGGAAGCGTTTGGCGAAGCGGCTCGGCTTTTCCTCGGCATGGCTCTTGAGCCAGCGCGCCGACATCATCGGCACCAGCGTCAGCGAGACCACGGCGGAGATCAGGATGGTGATCGCCAGCGAGATCGCGAATTCGCGGAACAGGCGGCCGACCACGTCGCCCATGAACAGCAGCGGAATCAGCACGGCGATCAGCGACACCGTCAGCGAGATGATGGTGAAGCCGATCTGCGTGGCGCCTTTCAGCGCGGCGGCCATCGGCTCTTCGCCTTCTTCGATGTAGCGGGCGATGTTCTCGATCATGACGATCGCGTCGTCGACCACGAAACCGGTGGCGATGGTCAGCGCCATCAGCGACAGGTTGTTCAGGCTGTAGCCCAGCAAATACATGACGCCGCAGGTGCCGATCAGCGAGATCGGCACCGACAGGCTGGCGATGACGGTGGCGCGCAGGCTGTGCAGGAAGGCGAAGATCACCAGCACCACCAGCACCACGGCCAGCATCAGTTCCATCTCCACGTGTTCGACCGAGGCGCGGATGCCGGTGGTGCGGTCGCTCAGCACCTCGACGTGCATCGCGCCGGGCAGGCCCGCTTGCAGTTCCGGCAGGCGGGCCTTGATCGCGTCCACCGTGGCGATGACGTTGGCGCCGGGCTGGCGCTGCACGTTGAGGATGATCGCCTGCTTGTTGCCGGACCATGCGCCCAGCTCGACGTTTTCGGCGCTGTCCTTGACGACGGCGACGTCGGTCAGGCGCACCGGGGCGCCGTTCTTGTAGGCCAGGATCAGTTCCTTGTAATCCTTGGCCGTCACCAGCTGGTCGTTGGCGTTGATGCTGTAGGCGCGGGTCGGGCCGTCGAAACTGCCCTTGGCGCCGTTGGCATTGGCGGCGGTGATCGCGGTGCGCAGCGTGTCCAGGCCCAGGCCGTAGGACGCCAGCGCGTTGGTGTCCGCCTGGATCCGCACGGCGGGGCGCTGGCCGCCGCTGAGCGTGACCAGGCCGACGCCGGAGACCTGGCTGATCTTCAGCGCCAGGCGGGTGTTGACCACGTTCTGCACCTCGGTCAGCGGCATCGTGTCCGAGGTGATGGCCAGCGTCAGCACCGGCGCGTCGGCCGGGTTGACCTTGGCGTAGACCGGCGGCGCCGGCAGGTCGGTCGGCAGCAGCGAGGCTCCGGCGTTGATGGCGGCCTGCACTTCCTGCTCGGCCACGTCCAGCGTCTGGCCCAGGCCGAACTGCAGCGTGATGATGGAGACGCCGGCGGCGCTGGTGGAGCTCATGCGCTGCAGGCCGGCCATCTGGCCGAACTGGCGCTCCAGCGGCGCGGTCACGGTCTGGCCCATCACCTCAGGACTGCCGCCGGGGTACAGCGTCTGCACCTGGATGGTGGGGAAATCCACCTGCGGCAGCGCCGACAGCGGCAGGAACTTGAAGCCGACGATACCGGCAAGGACGATCGCCAGCATCAGCAGCGATGTCGCTACCGGACGCTGGATGAATGGTGCTGATGGACTCATTGTTGTGCCGCGCCTTGTTCTTTGCGGTGACGACGTTCGCCCGGGGCCGGCGCGGAAGCGCCATCGGCCGCGGCGCCACCGTTGGCGCCGTGGCGGCCGCCGCCAGCGCCGGGCAGCGTGACTTTCGAACCTTCCTTCAGGCGGTCCGCGCCTTCGGTGATCACCTGCTCGCCCGCCTGCACGCCGGTGGCGATCTGCACCTTGTCTACCGTGGCCTGGCCGCGCGTGATCGGGCGGATAGTGACGGTCTTGTCGGCCTTGAGGATGTAGACGAAATCGCCATTCGTGCCGTGACGCACCGCCGTCACCGGCACCATGATCGCATCCTTGATGGTGCGCAGTTCCAGCCGCACGTTGACGAACTGGCTCGGGAACAGCGAGAACTTGGCGTTGGCGAAGCGCGCCTTGGCTTTCACCGTGCCAGTCTGCACGTCGACCTGGTTGTCCATCGCCGAGAATTTGCCGTTATCCAGCGCATTGGTGCGGGTGCGGTCGAGCGCGATCGCGTTCAGCGACGCGCCGTCGTTCACCTGGCGCATCACGCCCGGTACGCTGTCCTGCGGGACCGAGAATTCCACGTCGATGGGCGACAGCTGGGTAATCACCGCGATGCCGTTGGCGTCGCCGGAACCCACCAGGTTGCCGATGTCGACCACGCGCAGACCCACGCGACCGGTGATCGGCGCGATGACCTTGGTGTAGCCCAGATTCAGCTTGGCCGTGCCTTCCTGCGCGCGGTCGGTCATGACGGTGCCTTCCAGCTGCTTGACCAGGGCCGCCTGCGTATCCACGTCCTGGCGGGCGATCGAGTCCTGGCCCAGCAGCGTGCGATAGCGGTTCAGCGTCAGCTTGGCGTTTTCCAGCTGTGCCTCGTCGCGCTGGCGTTGGCCTGAAGCCTGCAGCAGCGCCATTTCGAACTGGCGCGGATCGATCTGCGCCAGCACCTGGCCAGCCTTGACCATCTGGCCTTCCTTGAACAATACGCTCTGCAGGATGCCCGACACCTGCGGACGCACGGTGGTGGTGGCTGCTGCCGTCACGGTGCCCAGCGCTTCCAGCGTGACCGGGATGTCGGCCTTTTCCGCCGTCGCCACGCCGACCGTGGTGGTAGGGCCGCCGCCGCGGCGACCGGCGCCGCCAGGACCGCCAGGCCCACCGGGGCCGCCCGCGCCGGGAGGGCCGCCGGCACCGGTGCTTGCCGGCTGGTGTGTCAGATACCAAGCCAGCCCACCCAGTCCCGCCATGGCGGCGACGGCGATGACGCTGCCGACGATCCTGGAACGGCGGCTGCGCTTCGGTGGGGTGGCAGTCTGGGCCGGCTTGACTTGTGTGTCCATCTTTGTCCTTTTTAGGCGTGCGTGCCCATGGCAAAAACACCATGGCGATCAATCCGTGGACTCTAGCACAGGGCCCGCGCCGCTGTCAGTTAACCCGCCCACGCCGATACAAACTCGCTACAAATCAAGGACTTTGCGTACCTTTCGTTAAACTGCCTTTACATATCTTTACCTCGCCCACATCCTTGCTTCATGATTGCGGCGCACACTGGCCTCGTTGTCTCCCAAATCAACCAAACGAGGACCGAACATGAGTATCTTCAACCGCCAGACCACCGCCGCCTTCCTGCTGGGCGCAGCCATCTTTGCCGGCGCCGGCGCCTTCGCCGTCGAGCGCCACATGGACGGCGCCCATGCAGGGCATATGCTCAAGCACCTGTACGTGGAAGTGGACGCCACCGACGCGCAAAAGGCCAAGATCGAACCGCTGGTGAAAGCCGCCATGGACGATATCAAGCCGCTGCATGAGCAGCTGGGGCAACTCCACAAACAGCTGGCGCAGCAGATGGGCGCGCCAACCATCGACCGCGCCGCGCTGGAAACCACCCGCGCCCAAGGCATCGCGCTGGCCGACCAGGCTTCCAAACGGCTGGTGCAGCTGATGGCCGACGTAGGGGATACCCTTACGCCAGCCCAGCGCCAGAAGCTGGCCGATCACCTGTCGAAGATGCACGGACGCGGCATGCACGGCGGTCCGGGCGCCTTGTGAAGCGGGCAGCCTGACCGTAGAATGGGCCGCATGAATACTGCAGCCGACCGCACCAACGACCGCATTCTGTTGGTCGAAGACGATCCGCGCCTGGCCGAGATGCTCGTAGAGTATCTCGGCCAGGCGTCGTTCCACGTGACCCACGCGCCCAACGGCCGCGAGGCGCTGACGCACATCGCCACCGGCCAGATCGACGCCGTGGTGCTCGACCTGATGCTGCCCGATATGGACGGCCTCGATGTCTGCCGCCAGTTGCGCGCCGTGTCCGACATTCCGGTGCTGATGCTGACCGCGCGCGGCGATGCCATCGACCGCATCATCGGCCTGGAAATCGGCGCCGACGACTATCTGCCCAAACCGTTCGAACCACGCGAGCTGCTGGCGCGGCTGCGCGCCATCCTGCGCCGCCGCGTCGAGCATCGCCCGCAGCCGGAGAACGCCCAGCACGGCGCCATGCATCACCACGCCGACTTCCTGCGCTTCGGCCGCCTGGAGATCGACACGGCGGCCCACGCCGCCCGGCTCGACGGCACGCCCTGCGAACTGACCGCCTACCAGTTCGACCTGCTGCTGGTGCTGGCGCGTCACGCCGGCCGCGTACTGTCGCGCGACAGCCTGATGGAGCTGCTGAAGGGTGAACCGCTGGAAGCCTTCGACCGCTCGATCGACGTCCACATGTCGCGCATCCGCGCCGCCGTCGAAGACGATCCGAAAAAACCGCGCCGCATCATCACCGTGCGCGGCGCCGGCTACCTGTTCGCCAAGGTGCAGGATTGAAGGCCCGTCCACGCTGGCTGGCAAGGCTGGACTTTGGCCTGCCCCGTCTTTACTTCAGCTTTTACGTGGCGCTGCTGCTGAGCCTTGCGCTGTTCGCGATGGCCGTGCTGATGCTGTGGCACCGAACCGGCGGCCCGCTGGAACGCTCCAACGCCACGCTGGCGGTGGTCATGCAGAACATGCTGGCGCCGGCCGACGCGCCGCCTGCGGAGCAGCAGGCCGCGCTGGAACGCGTGGTCGGCAGGCTGGATGCGCACATGACCTTGTACAGCCGCGACTGGACGCCGCTGGCGGTGGTCGGCGAGCAGATCCCGGCGCGTCACTGGCGTCATCAGGACGTAGCCGGTCCGCCGCCCGAATCGTATGTGCGGCTGCCGGACGGCCGGCGCCTGCTGTCGAGCGAACCGCTGGGCTTCACCCGACCCAAGGCCATGCTGCACAACGCCCTGCTGCTGCTTGCGCTGGGCATCGGCATGGCCGCCTTCCCGCTGGTGCGGCGCCTGACCAAGCGGCTGGAGCGGCTGCAGACAGGCGTGGAATCGCTGGGCGCCGGCGACTTGAAGGCGCGCGTACAGATCGAGGGCAAGGACGAGGTGGCGCGGCTGGCGCGCAGCTTCAACCGCGCCGCCGACCAGATCGAGGAACTGGTCGGCGCGCACAAGACGCTGCTGGCCAACGCCTCGCACGAATTGCGCACGCCGCTGGCGCGCATCCGCCTGGCGCTGGAGCTGATCAAGGACGGCATCGATCCGAAACGCCGCGCCGGGTTGGAACAGGACATCGCCGAACTGAATGACCTGCTCGACGAGATCCTGCTGGCCAGCCGGCTGGACGCGGTGGCCGACGACACCGAGCTGGAAGAAGTGGACCTGCTGGCGCTGGCCGCGGAGGAATGCGCGCGCTACGACGGCGCCGTGCTGGAAGGCGAATCGGCCGTCGTCAACGGCGATCCGCGCCTGCTGCGCCGGCTGCTGCGCAACCTGCTGGAAAACGCGCACCGCCACGGCATACCGCCGGCGCAGGTACGCATCGCCAACCAGGACGGCATGGCGAAACTGACCGTATGGGATCTGGGCCACGGCATACCGGAGACGGAATACGAGCGGGTGTTCGAGCCGTTTTACCGCCGGCGTTCGACGCGCGACAACAGCGGCGCGGGACTGGGCCTGGCGCTGGTGCGCCAGATCGCCCGCCGCCACGGCGGCGAAGCGCGCTGCGCCATGATGAACGATGGCCGCAGCAGCTTCGAGATTACGCTGCCGCTGTTGCAGGCCCCAGCTCCAGGGCCAAAATGACGTCGTCGTAATCGGTGTCGCCGACGCGGAAGGTGCGCTGGCCGATTTGCGCAAAGCCGCAGCGCCGGTAAAACGCCAGCGCATTGACATTCCCCGCATAGACGCCCAGCAGCACGCGGCCCGCGCCGCGTGCGCGCGCATGGTCCACCGCCGCATCCATCAGCCGCTTGCCGACGCGCTGTCCGTGAAAGCGGTGCAGCAGGTAGATGCGCTTGATCTCAAGGTCATCCGCGCGCGGTTCGGCCACCGGCAGCTTGGCCGGCGCCAGCACCAGGTAGCCTATCGGCGCCCTGCCCGGCGTGGCTTCCGCCAGCCAGATGCGCATGCCGGCGTCGGCCAGCCAGTCGCGATAGACGGTCGGCGCGTGCTGGCGCTCGCAGTGGGCGATGATGTCGCCGCCATCGAGGATGCCGGCAAACGCTTCGAGGAAGCTGGCCTTGCCCACCGCGGACAAGGCCTCCTCGTCCCCGCGCGCGGCGGCGCGGATGCCGATTTCGCCGTTCATCAAGGCGATTCGCACAGGCAGTGCGTGATCGCGGTGAACGGCTTGTGCGCCACCGTGATATCCGACAGCCAGCCAAGGTCGTTGACGATGCCGCTCGCCACGCTAGGCGGCAGGCCGGTGCTGGCGACGGCGCCGAGACGCAATTGGGCGCCGATCTGCGCGCCTATGCCCTGCGCCACAGCCTGCGCCGTCGATCCGCCTATCATCTCGATGAAGCGGTCGAACTTGCTGGTCTCGCGTTCGATGTAGACCACGCGGTAGTCGTCGCCCAGCTTGGCGCGCTTGGCGGCCGACTTGAGCGCGTCGCGATAGCCGCCCAGCGTGTCGACCAGGCCGCGATCCTTCGCTTGCGCGCCGGTCCACACGCGGCCCTGCGCCACCGCGTCGATTTTTTCCGGCGTGGTCTTGCGGGCTTTGGCGGCGCGCGTGGTGAACTCGGCGTAGACGTGGTTGATGCTGCCCTGGATCACCTGGCCGAAGCGCGGGTCCAGCGGGCGCAGCGGATTGGTGGCGTCGCCCAGCCAGGTGGTCGGCTGGCCGGCGGTGTGGATGCCCAGCTTGTCGATCACCTTGTCGGCGGTCGGCAGGATGGCGAACACGCCGATCGAACCGGTGATGGTGTTCGGGTCGGCGATCACTTCGTCGGACGACATGGAGATCCAGTAGCCGCCGGAAGCGGCCACATTGCCCATCGAGACCACCACCGGCTTGCCGGCGGAGCGCGTCAGTTCCAGTTCGCGACGGATCAGCTCCGAGGCGAAGGCGCTGCCGCCGGGCGAATCGACGCGCAGCACGATGGCCTTGATGCGGTCGTCCTCGCGCGCGGCGCGTATCAGCTTGGAGGTCGAGTCGCCGCCGATGGAGCCCGGACCGGCGGTGCCGTCGCTGATCTCGCCCTGCGCCACCACCACGCCGATGGCATCGCCGGTCAGCTTCGGATGAACGCGGGCCAGGTAGTCGTCGAAATTAATCTGGCGGAAGGTCTTGCCGTCGGTGTCGCGGGCGCCGCGCGCGATCATCATCTGGCGGATTTCATCCTTGGTCTTCAGGCCGTCGACCTGCCTGGCCGACAGCGCCACCTTGGCCAGGTCGCCATTGGCCTCGGCCACCTTGGCCGGCAGGTCGTTGATGGTCTTCATGATCTGACCTTCCGGCAGCTTGCGCGCCTTCTCGACGTCGCCGGTGTAGGACGTCCACAGCGCGTTGTTCAGATACGATTCCGCCTCGGTGGCGGCCTGCGACGGGCCGTTGGCGATGTACGGTTCGCCGAAGCTCTTGTAGGTGCCCACGCGCAGCAGGTTGACCGTCACGCCCAGCTTGTCGAGCGCGTCGCGGTAGTAGTTGCGGTAGCGGCCGAAGCCTTCCAGCAGCACCATGCCCATCGGATGCAGATAGACCTCGCTGGCGTGCGCGGCCAGCAGGTACTGGCGCTGGTCGTAGCTGGAACCCCAGGCCACCACCGGCTTGCCGGCGGCCTTGAAGCGGTCGATGCCGGCCGCCACTTCGCGCAGCATGGCCTGGCCGCCGCCCTCCATCTCGTCGGTCAGCAACACGGCGCCGCTGATGTCGGGATCCTTGGCGGCCGTTTCCAGCACGGCCAGCACGTCGCGCAGCTGCATCATCTTGTGGGTCTCGCCGCCGCGCACGCTGTTGACCAGCGCGTCGCGCGCGTTGGCGCTCGACTGCTCGACCAGTTGGCCTTTCAGGTCCAGCACCAGCGTGGTCTTGGACGACAGCGGCTTGGCGCCGCCGCCGAAGATCGCGTAAGCGAGCACGATCAACAGCGCCAGGAACAGCAGGTTCAGTATCGTGCGGCGGCCGGCGTCCAGCGCCCGCCAGAAGAAAGCAAAACCGCTGCGGATATAGGAAAACGGGGATCTGCTCATCAATACTCCAGGTGATTGCGTAATTTGCAAGAATAATAGCGCATGGCGAGCTTACCGTGCTGGCCTTGGGTGCGAAATCAGCAGCAGGCCGGCAAACACCAGCAAGCCATTCATGATAAGCAGCTCCAGGCCCAGCCGGTAGCTGCCGAAAAGCAATTTCTGATTGATATCAATGACATAGCACAAGCAAGGGCCAGCCAGCGCCACCAGCGGTACCCAGCGGTCGCGCAGCGCGCGGCGGGTCAGGATGCCGAAGGCGAACAGGCCAAGCAATGGCCCATAGGTATAGCCGGTCAGCTTCAATACAAGGCCTATCATGCTGGCGTTGTCCACCCATTTGAACAGCAGCACCAGCAGCAGGAACAGCAGGCAGAAGCCCAGGTGCACGCGATGGCGCAGGCGCACCTGGGCCTCGGCCGCCAGGTCGGCGCGGCGCTGCATGCCGAGGATGTCGATGCAGAAAGTGGACGTCAGCGCGGTCATGGCGCCGTCAGCGCTCGGGAACAGCGCCGACACCAGGCCGATGAAGAACACCAGTTGCACGGCGGCCGGCATATGGCCCATGACGACGGCCGGGAACAGCTTGTCGCCCGTCGCGGCCAGGCCGACGGTGGGCGCGTACAGGGTCAGCAGGCCGCCGAGGAACATGAACAGCACCAGCACCGCCGTCAGCACGACGGTCAGCAGCAGCATGTTCTTTTGCGAATCCCGCAGCGTCCGCACCGAGATATTTTTCTGCATGATTTCCTGGTCCATGCCGGTCATCGCCAGCACGATGAAGAAGCCGGCCAGCACCTGCTTCCAGAAATAGGCGGGACTGTCGACCGAACTGGTGACGACCCGGGCCAGTCCCTGCGCCTGCATTTGCGCCAGGCTGGCGGGCAGGCTCAGGTCCAGCTGCGACAGCAGCCAGCCGGCGCAGATCACCAGGCCCAGCAGCATGCCGGCGGTTTGCAGCGTGTCGGTCCAGACGATGGTCTTGACGCCGCCTTCGTAGGTGTACAGCAGGATCATGGCCAGGATCGCCAGCGTGGTCAGCCAGAACGGCACGCCGAAGCTGTCGAGGATGGTGGCCTGCAGGATGTTGACGACGAGGTACAGCCGCGCCGACGCGCTCAGCGTGCGCGACAGGATGAAGAAGGCGGCGCCGCTCTGGTACGAGCGGCGGCCCAGCCGGATGTCGAGATAGTGGTAGATCGAGGTGAGCTTGAGGCGGTAGTACAGCGGCAGCAGGATGGCGGCGACGGCGATGTAGCCGAGCACGTAGCCGAGGATCACCTGCAGGTAGCCGAAGCCGTCGCGGCCTACGGCGCCGGGCACGCTGATGAAGGTGACACCGCTCAGCGTGGTGCCGACCATGCCGAACGCCACCAGCATCCAGTTGCTGCTCTTGTTACCGATGAAGAAACTGTCGTTGGTGGCGTTGCGGGAAGTGCGCCAGGCCACGGCCAGCAGCAAGGCGAAATAAGCGAAGACGAGGCAGAACAGGGAAACAGCAGACATGAAGGGTATTCCGGCGGCGAGTGATTCAATTCGCCGCCAATATACACTGCTCAGTGCGCCACGGCATGAATCGACTTTTCGCCGCCGGCGCTGGCCGGACGCGGGCTCAAACGGTCGAGGCGGCCGCTCAGCGCGGTCAGGCCCAGCGCGCCCAGCACCACCAGGCCGCCGATCCAGCCGGTGTGCAGCAGGCCCAGGCGTTCGACGATCAGGCCGCCGCCCCAGGCGCCGCCGGCGATGCCGAGGTTGAAGGCGGCGATGTTCAGGCCCGAGGCCACGTCGACGGCGCGCGGTGTGTAGTGCTCGGCCTGCTGCACCACATACACTTGCAGGCCGGCCACGTTGCCGAAGGCCACGGCGCCCCATGCCAGCACGGTCGCCACCATCAGCCACTTGTACGGCGCGGCGAAGGTCACCACCAGCAGCACCGCGGCCAGGCCGAGGAAGATGATTTTCAGCGCCCCGATCGGACCGCGCCGGTCCGCCAGCTTGCCGCCCCAGATATTGCCGACCGCGACGGACACGCCGTACACCAGCATCACCAGGCCGACCGTGTTGGCGCTGAAGCCGGAAATGTCGGTCAGGATCGGCGCCAGGAAAGTGAAGGCGGTGAACGAACCGCCGTAGCCCAGCGCCGTGATCGCATACACCAGCAGCAGGCGCGGCTCGCCCAGCACCTTGACCTGCTGCAGCAGCGAGGCCGGCTTGTTGTGCTTGATCGACGACGGCACGAACAGCAGGCTGCCGACGAAGGCCAGCACGCCCAGCGCGGACACGGCCAGGAACGTCTCGCGCCAGCCGAAGTGCTGGCCGATGAAGGTGCCCAGCGGCACACCGGTCACCAGCGCCACGGTCAGGCCGGTGAACATGATGGCGATCGCGCTGGCCGCCTTTTCCTTCGGCACCAGCGAGGTGGCGATGGTCGAGCCGATCGAGAAGAACACGCCGTGCGCCAGCCCGGTCAGGATGCGGGCGATCACCAGCGATTCATAGCTGGGCGCTTTCCAGGCCAGCAGGTTGCCGAGGGTGAACAGCACCATCAGCGATACCAGCAGCGCCTTGCGCGGCACCTTGCCGGTCAGCGCGGTCAGCACCGGCGCGCCGATGGCCACGCCCAGCGCGTACAGGCTGACCAGCAGGCCGGCCGACGGCAGGTTCACGCCCAGATCGGCGGCGATGGTCGGCAGCAGGCCGACGATGACAAACTCGGTGGTCCCGATGGCAAACGCGCTGATGGTCAGCGCCAGCAAGGCAATAGGCATGACTTAACTCCTGAAAAGTTGATGTCATGCAGTATCGGTACTTTCTTTACTGAGAAAAAGACACGAAAATCGCAAATATATTTGCTGTCAGATCAACAAACTTGAGATGATTACAGACCGCCGAGGCTGACGTACTTCAGGCTCAGGTATTCGTCGATGCCGTGGCTCGATCCTTCGCGGCCTATGCCGCTGTCCTTGACGCCGCCAAACGGCGCCACCTCGGTCGTTACCAGGCCTTCGTTGACGCCGACCATGCCGCTGTCCAGCGCGCGGGCGACGCGGAAGGCGCGGGCCAGCTCGCGGCTGTAGAAATAGGCGGCAAGGCCGAACGGTTCCGCATTGGCAGCGTCGATGACCTGCTGTTCGTCATGGAAGCGGAACAAGGCGGCGACGGGGCCGAAGGTTTCCTCGTGCGCAATCAACATGCCGGCCGTGGCATCGGCGATGACGGTCGGTTCGAAGAAGGTGCCGCCCAGTGCATGGCGCCGGCCGCCGGCCAGGATCCGCCCGCCCTTGGCCTGTGCGTCGGCGACGTGCGCCTCGACTTTTTCCACGGCGGCCGCGTTGATCAACGGCCCCTGCTGGACGCCGGCAACGAAACCGTTGCCCACCTTCAGCGCCGCCACGCGCTCGCTCAGCCTCCGCGCAAATTCGTCGTAGATGCCGTCCTGCACGTAGATGCGGTTGGCGCAGATGCAGGTCTGCCCGCTGTTGCGGAATTTGGCGGCGACGGCGCCTTCGACCGCCTGCTCGATGTCGGCGTCGTCAAACACGATGAACGGCGCGTTGCCGCCCAATTCCAGCGACAGTTTTTTCATCGTCGCCGCCGACTGTGCGTACAGCAGCTTGCCGACGCGGGTCGAGCCGGTGAAGGTGAGCTTGCGCACCCTGGCATCCGCCACCAGCGCGCCGCCGATCGCCGCAGCGTCGCCCGTCACCACGTTGACGACGCCGGCGGGCAAGCCGGCCTTTTCGGCCAGCACGCCCCACACCAGGCCGCAATACGGCGTGAACTCCGACGGCTTGGCGACCACGGTGCAGCCTGCCGCCAGCGCCGGGGCGATCTTGCGCGCCAACATGGAGAACGGGAAATTCCAGGGCGAGATGGCGCCGACGACGCCGACCGGCTCGCGCGTCACCAGGATTTGCCGGCCCTTCCATGGCGACGGGATGATTTCACCATTGATGCGGCGGGCTTCCTCGGCAAACCACTGGATGTAGTCGGCACCGAGCTTCATCTCGGCGCGCGCCTCCGCCAGCGGCTTGCCCTGTTCAAGGGTCAGCAGGCCAGCCAGGTCATCCAGGTTCTCGCGGACGATGGCGGCGATCTTCAGCAGGAAACCGGCCCGCTCGGCGGCGGTCGTCATCGACCAATCGGCGAACGCGGCTTGCGCGGCGTCGATGGCGCGCCGCGTTTCAGCAGCGCCCGACCAGGCGATCGATCCCAGCGACTTGCCGCTGGCCGGATCATCCACGCCATGGACGCGGCGATCGTCGGCCGCCACCCAGGCGCCGTTGATGAAGTTTGCATCCCGCAACCAACCTGAGGACTTGATATGTTCCAGCATGGCACTGCCCTTTCCTTGTTCGTTAGCGTGACGGGCCGTCGCTCAGGCGATCCGTTGCATCAGCAGGCTTGCCGCGGCGGCCGACGATGCCGGGTTTTGGCCGGTGATCAGCAGACCGTCGCGAACCACGTACGAACCCCAGTCCTCGCCCTTGGAATACACGCCGCCGCTGGCCTTGAGTTCGTCTTCGACCAGGAACGGCACCACGTTCGTCAGGCCGACGGCTTCCTCCTCGGTGTTGGTAAAGCCGGTCACTTTCTTGCCTTCGACCAGCGGGCGGCCCGCCGGCGTCTTGACGTGGCGCAGCACGCCAGGCGCGTGGCACACCAGCGCGACGGGCTTGTCGGCGGCGATGAAGGATTCGATCAGCGCGATCGAGTTCTTGTCTTCGGCCAGGTCCCACAGCGGGCCGTGGCCGCCCGGGTAGAACACGGTGTCGAAATCGGCCTGCGTCACGCTGTCCAGGCGCACGGTGGCGGCCAGTTGCGCGGTCGCCGCCGCATCCGCTTCGAAGCGGCGCGTCAGCTCGGTCTGGAACGACGGCTCGTTGCTCTTCGGGTCCAGCGGAGGCTGTCCACCCAGCGGCGAGGCCAGCACCACCTGCAAGCCGGCATCCTTGAAAGCGTAATACGGCGCGGCCAGCTCTTCGAGCCAGAAGCCGGTCTTGCGGCCGGTGTCACCCAGTTCGCTGTGCGAAGTCAGAACCATCAGAACTTTTTTCATGTTGTTTCTCCTTGAATGATTAAAAATAAGTATTACTAGTAGACCAGTCGTCTAGATGACTGGCAAAAAAAAGCATCTCTACAGAAATGCCATGATCCCCCTCCTTAATCAGGGGGAAGATGAAGAATCCTGCGGGTAGTCGACAAGGCCGTCTCGAACGGTTCCATAGTGCGCCCTATCTTCACCATCACGCTGGCGCCCAACCACAGCTGATACAGGCTGTGCGCCGTGCTGTCCGCGTCATCGTCGATGGACAGCGATCCCTCGGCCACCCCGGCCTCGATCGCCCGCGCCAGACGGGTGACGATGCCCGAAGTCCCCCGCTTGAGCGCCAGCCGCATTGCCTCCGACAAGTCCGCCACTTCGGCCGCCAGTTTCACGGCCAGGCATTTGCCCTGGCAATCGAAAAACGATTGCGCCTGCTGCCACGCCTGCCAGTAGTTCATCAGCCGTTGCGCCATCGTCAGGCCGGGTTGCGCCAGCGTGGCGTCGATCTCGGCCAGGTAGTCATCGAAGTAGCTATCCAGCAGCGCCTCGCCAAACGCATCCTTCGACCCGAAATAATGGTAGAAGGAACCCTTGGGCACTCCGGCACCCGTCAATATCTCGTTCAGGCCGACGGCCGAGAACCCCTTGCCAGCCATGATGCGCTGGCCGGTGGCAATGATGTTCTCCCGGACATCTACGGGTTGGGATGCAGTCGCTGTACTCATGGACTGCAATATATCAACGATTAGACCAGTCGTCTAGAGAATTTTGTAAATATTTTTGATGTGGCGAAAGGTAAGATAGCTGCATCAGTAATCCGATTGTGTGCACTCCTATCCCATGAATTCCGAAAAACTTGCCCTGCTGCTGACCCGCGAAATGCCTTACGGTAAATACAAGGGCCGCCTCATCGCCGACCTGCCCGGCCACTACCTGGGCTGGTTTGCGCGCGAGGGTTTTCCCTCCGGCGAGCTGGGCGGCCTGATCGCGCTGATGTACGAGCTCGACCACAACAACCTGCGCGCCCTGCTCGATCCCCTGCGGCCACGTAATTGAATCAGACCGAAATGCGCACAACTCAATAGTCTCCAAAATAAAAATCCATAGCCGAGATATGGCCCTCCTCCGCCATTTCGACGAACCCTGCAGAGATTTTTCCGCGCTGAGCAATCGTGACATCCCAGCAATGGAAACAAGTGTATAAAGACACTATTGCTTTCGCGAAGGAGATCGCCATGTCGTCACAGCCGCTCAACTGCACCTGCTTCATTATCCCGTCGAAAATGTTGCGCAAGCTGGCCGAGTCTGCGGCCGTGACGCCTGCCGAACGTCAGTTGCTGCTGGATCAGTGCGAAATATCGGCCCACCTGCGCGGCCAGCGCTCGGTGACGCCGGTCGCGATGGGTATCGCCTCCGCCGGCGAGAAGCGCCGCACCGTCTACGACGCCAGGCACAAGTCCACGCTGCCCGGCAAGCTGGTGCGCGGCGAAGGCGCGGCGGCCGTGGCCGACGTCGCCGTCAACCAGGCGTATGACGGCGCCGGCGCCACCTACGACTTCTACCGCGAAGTACTGAAGCGCAACTCCATCGACAACAAGGGCTTGCGCATCGATTCCACTGTGCATTACCAGAACAAGTTCAACAACGCCTTCTGGAACGGCCAGCAGATGGTCTACGGCGACGGTGACGGCAAGCTGTTCCTCGGCTTCACCGGCGCCATCGACGTTATCGGCCACGAGCTGACCCACGGCGTCACCCAGTATGCGGTGCCCGGCGGCCTGGTCTACGAAAACCAGAGCGGCGCGCTGAATGAATCGATCTCCGACGTGTTCGGCAGCGTGGTCAAGCAGTGGGCGCTGAAACAGAGCGTCGAACAGGCCGACTGGCTGATCGGCGCCGGCCTGATGGCTCCCGGCGTCGGCAAGGCGCTGCGCTCGATGGCCGATCCGGGCAACCGGGAACTAACCTGGTCCGGCGACGATCAACCCAAGACCATGGCGGGATATGTGGAAGGCGGCGACGTCCACACCAACTCCGGCATACCCAACCACGCGTTTTACGCGGCGGCCGTCGCGCTCAAGGGCAACTCCTGGGACAAGGCGGCGCCGATCTGGTACAAGGCGCTGGGATTGCTGACGTCGAACGCCACGTTTGCCGACATGGCCAAGGCCACCACCCAGGCCGCCACGTTGCTGTACGGCGCCGATTCGGCCGAGCAGCACGCGATACAGGCCGCATGGAAAGTGGTGGGCGTCGTTTAAGGAGAATGAGATGCTGTTGAAGTTACGATGTACCGGCGGATTTACCGGCCCCGCCGGCGCGCAGACGCGCACGCTGGACCTGGCCCGGCTGCCGAAAGACCAGGCGGCCGAGCTGCAAAACCTGATCCATGCGACGGATTTTTTCGCGCTGCCGCCTGCGCTGACCAAGTCGGCGCCGAAGTCCTGGGATTTTCAATACGACCTGGAAGTCTGCGAAGACGGCAAGCAGCCGCACTGCGTGCGCTATCACCTGGACGAAGCGCCGGCGCCGCTGAAGGAGCTGACGGAAAAGATCAACGAAACCGATCCGGACTAGGCTATCTTCAATTCCGGATAACCGGTGCGCGGGTCCAGCTCGCGCGTGAAGCGCTGGCCGGGCAGCAGCGCCAGCAGCAGCTCCGCCGTGGTGCGCACCAGGCAGCCGGCGCAGACGTGGCCGCCCAGCACCCGCCCCTGCGCATCCGACACCGACATGTGCAGGTGCGCGCCGTCGGCCGAGATCGATCCGGCCACGGTCAGGATTTCCAGGTCGCCGCGCAGTTCGTCGGGCTGCGGCACGCCCGCATAGCGCAGCTGCGCCACGTTCAGGCTGCCGATTCCCTGCAGCACGAAGCCGGCCTCGTGGCCGCTGGCCAGCAAGGCCGCCACCACCGAGGCGCGCAGGTCGTCGCCGGGATTGAGCCGCAGCGCCAGCGTTTGCATCACGCCACCATGCGCGCGAATTCGCCCTGGTCGACCAGCTTCTGCAGGTCGGTGGCGCCGCCGATCAGCGTGCCTTTTACAAAGATCATCGGGAAGGTCGGCCAGCCTGTCCACATTTTCAGCGCGATGCGCGGACGCCATTCGGTGAAGTAGTTGCCGTAGTCGAGGTAAGCGTAAGGCGTGCCCAAGCCGTCGAGGATTTTGCGGGCCTTGCGCGGAAACGGATTGAGTCCCATGCCGACCACGACGACGGTGTTGGCCGCCACGGCCGCCTGCACTTCCGCCACCAGGTCGCGGTGGTAGCCGCTGACATAGTCGCGTACGGCCGGGTGGATATGTGCTTCGTCGAGGATGTTACGGCTCATCGGGGTATCCCTGTGGTCAAAAACCATAGGTTAGCCGCAACCAGCGCGGCGGCAAAGCCTTTTCCGCGCCGGCCGCCGGGATTACAGCTCCAGCTTGGAGATCTTGGTGCCTTCGAGATTCAGGTTGGCCATCAGGCCGGCGTTGGTCAGCACCAGCGCCTGCACCGGATTGTTGGCGGTGGTGGTGTCGATCTCGCCGTTGGCACCCACTTTCAGCAGCGCCACCGAGCCGTCGACGCCGGCGGTCCAGCCTTTGCTGTTGCGGAATTTATCCAGCGCATCCTTGGTCATGAACAACAGCACCACGGCCTTCGACTGCGCGCCGGCCTGGAAGCCGACCGACACCGACGCCACGCTGTAGTAATCCACCGTCTGGCTGCCGCTATGCAGCACGCCCTTGCCGTACTCGCCGCCCACCACCAGGCCGGCCGCCAGCACGCGCGGGAACACCAGCACGCCGTTGGCCTTGCGCACCAGCTCGCGCGAACCCTTCACTTCCGAATACAGCCGCTCCAGCGTGCTGTGGGCGCCCTGCTCGATCTCCGTGCGGACCGCCGCGGAATCGGCCTTGCCGGACGTGGTGGTGGTAGTGCAGGCGCCCAGGCCCAGGCCAAGCGCCAGGGCGATCGTGGAACGAAGCAGGAAAGTACGTTTTTGCATGGCAGTCTCCAAAATGTGCCGCAGTTGCGGCGTGGCAAACTATTAATTGATTATAAACTCGAGTCGCCCTTCCTCAGCGCACGCCTGACTGCTCTGCCCGGCTTGTTCGAACGCCGAGCACAGGCGATTGCCCTGCGGATCTTCCAGCCTCGGGTGCACGCGCAACAGATAAGTACCGGGACGCCAGGCCGGCGCCGGCGTAAAGCGCCACTCGCGCTCGCCGGACAGCAGCCGGGCCGCACCGGCCACGCGCCGGCCATCCGGTCCCTGCAGCGCGATCAGCGGCGCCGCATCGCCATCGAGCGCGGTGGGAAACGCGACCCGCAGCGGCTGCCTGCTACCCCGTTTGACAGCATGCACCGTCCAGCGCTGGGGATCGATGAGCTGCCGCAAAGGTGGCGCCACACGCCACTGTTTTTCCACCACCCGGCCCAGTTGCGCGTCGGCTATGCGCAGGCGCACGGCCTGGCCGGCGTGCAGCGCCGTCCCCAGCGCCAGGTTCGGGCCGACGCCGGTCTTGATGCGTCCGGGATGCAGCAGCAGCGCCACCGCCCTGCCGTCCGGGTCGGCCAGCGGCAGGTCGAGGAAGGCGCCGTCGATGGGGACGCCGGCGCTGTCGAGCAGGACCACGCGCCGGATGTCCAGCGGCGCGGACAACGGCGTGTCGAGATGCAGCTCGATGCGCAGCAGGTTTTCCGGCACTTCCGGCCCCGACGGCGTGACCAGCACGCCGGCTATCACCAGTCCCGGCAGCAGCAGCGCCAGCACCCCGGCGCTAGCGCGCCAGTTCAGGATAGCCCTCCAGGCCGCGCGCATATTTGTGGAAATCGCGGAACTTGTCGCCGTCCGGATATTTGTAGTCGGGGAAGTCGTATTCGTTGACGAAGTCGCTCAAGCGCAGATAGGCACCCTTGGGGATAGAGACCAGCTGCATATTGCCGCCGGCATCCTCGCGCCGCAGCGCCAGCAGCAGCCCGGCGTTCAGGTTATCGATGCGCATCACCGGCGCCAGCGGCGTCATCATCCCTTTCACGCCGAGATAAGGCTTGGCCGGCCAGTCGATCGGCGTGGTCACGCCGGGCGCGCCGGCGGCAGCGCCCAGGTCGGACGCCGTCATCAGGTCGGCCGAGCGGCTGGAATTGGCCAGCAGCGCATACTCGACGTCGCCCTGCCTGAAGGTGACCAGGCCGTTCGGCGCGCTGCCCCAGCCCATCTCCCCCACCGTCTTGGCGACGATGTGGGCGCCGTCCTTCAGGTCCTTGAGCGGGATGATCACCAGCGGCGTGCAGGTGTAGGCGGCCAGCAGCGACGGCTCGCCTGCGATGGTCATCACCGCCATGCTGCGGATCGGCGCCCGCGTCTCGATCTCGTTGTGCACCGGATGGTACATCTCGATGGTGGTGGCCTGGGCCTTGCCGCTGAACGGGTAGTCGTACACCCGCAGGGTCGAGGCGAAGCTGCGGTTGGACAGGCCAGCCACGTAGAGCTTGTTCTGGTGGAAGCGCATGTCCGTGACGGTCAGCGTTTGCGCCGGCAGGTCGCGCCAGAAGGCCAGGTCGGCCGAGGGCGCGTCGGTGATCGCGGCCGAGCTGGCGCTACTGACCGCCTTGGCCAGGTCGAGCCGCGCCACCTTGCCGCTAGCGTCGATGCTGACGATGGCCGGCGACGACTTGCCCTTCCCTGCCCGTACCGTCAGCGCGACAAAGGCCAGTTCGCTGTCGGGCTGCACCACCAGGTCCTCGAAGCGCAGTGCCGACGGGGCCACGCCGAGCGCCCTGGCGATTGGCGCCTGCACGTCCATCAGGTTGAAGGTCTTGCCGGCCGCCTTGGCCGGCGCCGCGACCGGCAGCGCGTAGATGCGCGCACCCTTCCAGTCGGCCACGAACAGGGTGCCGGCGTCGCCGAAGGCGAGCTTGGTGGCGGACTGCATGGCGGCAGGCGCCGCATGGCCGGCGGCCGCCACGCAGCCCGCCAGCAGCACGGCCGCCGCACGGGCCGCTATCGGGCGCCGGATGAACCGCGATACGAAAAGAAAAACGGGAGTGCGAGCCAGCTGCTGCATGTGAGCCTCCGATGGTGGTCGCCGAAAAATCAGCTTGACCAGCCTAGCACCCGCTCCGCTCAGCGTCCATCCGCCTTAGGGAGGGCCGCACAACGCTCAGCGGCCGCCGAACGCCAGCCGTTTGCCTTCGCGCAGCATGCCGGCGAAGTCGGCCGCCGGTATCGGCTGGCTGAACAGATAGCCTTGCAGCTGGTCACAACCGAGCTCGCGCAGGAAGCTCATCTGCTCGGCCGTCTCCACGCCCTCGGCCACGATTTCCTGGCGCAGCTGCTGCGCCATGGTGACGATGGCGCGCGCGATCGCGCAATCGTTTTCTTCGTAAGGCAAGCCGATGACGAAGGAACGGTCGATCTTCAGCGTGCTGATCGGGAACTTCTTCAGATAAGCCAAGCTTGAATAGCCGGTGCCGAAGTCGTCCAGCGCCAGCGCCATCCCCATCGCCACCAGCTCGTTCATGATGGCGATCACATTGTCGGTGCCGCGCACCAGCAGGCTCTCGGTGATTTCCAGGTTGATCTGGTCCGGCTGCACGCCGTGCCGCTCCAGCACCGCCGCGATGCGCTTGGGCAGCTGGCTGTCGAACTGCCGCGCCGACAGGTTGACGGCGATGGGCGGCATGATCAGGTTGGCGTCCTTCCACTCGCGCACCTGGCGGCAGGCTTCCTCCAGCACCCAGGTGCCGAGGTCGAGTATCAGCCCGGTCTCTTCCGCCACCGGGATGAACACGCCCGGCGACACCAGCCCGCGCACCGGATGGCGCCAGCGCAGCAGCGCCTCGGCGCCGACGATGCGGCCGCTGCGCAGGCTGACCTTGGGCTGGTAGTACAGCATCAGCTCGTTGTTGAGCAACGCCTGCCGCAGCTCGCTCTCGATGCGCAGGTGCTCCTTGGCGCGCTGGTTCATTTCCTCGCTGTAGAACAGGAAGCCGGACTCGATGTTCTGCGCGGCCTTGCTCATCGCCACGTCGGAGTAGCGTATCAGGGTCGGCACGTCGGTGCCGTCTTCGGTGTACACGGTGATGCCGATGTGCGCGCCCACCTGCAGGCTGTGCGAGGCCAGCACGATCGGCTGCGCCAGCGCGGCCAGCAGCTTTTGCGCGACGATGGCGGCGTGCTCGCGCTTCTCGATATGCAGCAGCGCCACGGCGAACTTGTGGCCGTCGAGCCGCGCCAGCACGTCGGCCTCGCGCAGCGACAGGCGGAACAGGCGGCCGATCTCGCACAGCAGGTCGTTGCCGATGTCGTGGCCCAGCGTGTCGCTGATGGCGCCGATGCGGGTGATGTCGATGACCAGCAGCGCGCCGTGTTCCTTCGAGCGCTTGGTCTCGGTCAGCGCCTGGCTGACCAGCTGGTTCAGCAGGCACAGGTTGGGCAGGCCGGTCAGCGAGTCGTAGTTGGCCATGCGCTGCATGCGCGCCTCGGCGTCCTTGTGCACGCTGATGTCGGAAAACAGCGAGAAGGTATGGCTGATCTTGCCCTGCTCGTCGCGCACCACGCTGATGGTCACCGACTGCGGGAACAACTCGCCGTTCTTGCGCTTGCCGATGATCTCGCCGCGCCACGGACCCTCGCCCTGCATCGCCGAGCGCACCTTGGCGCGGAACTCGGCGTCGTGCACGCCGGAGCGCAGCAGGTCGGGCGTCTTGCCTATCGATTCTTCCGGCGTGTAGCCGGTGATGCGGGTGAACGAGGAATTGATCGAGACGATGCGTTCATGCGCGTCGGTGATCAGCACGCCCTGGTCGCTGTCTTCGATGATGCGGGCGTGCAGGTGGATCTTGTCCGCATCGGACAGCGCCTCGTCCACCTGCGCCAGCCGCACGAGCATGCCGACCGGATCGCCGGCCTCGTCGTGGCGCAGCGTGATGTGCAGCTGGACCCAGATGATTTCGCCGCTCTTCTTGCGACGCCGCACTTCGGTGTGGGCGCCGCCGTATCCACCTTCCTTGCCGTCGTCCTCGAAAAACAGTTCGGCGATATTGCCGTCGTCGTCGTCCTCGGCGTACAGGAACAGGATGTGCTGGCCCAGCGCCTCGGCGGCCGCGTAGCCGAACATCTGCTGCGCGCCAAGGCTCCATGCGGTCAGGTAGCCGGTCAAGTCCAGCTCCAGCACGGCGTCGCCTGCATCGGCATCCGGCTCGGCCAGCCCGCGCGCCTCGGCCAGCGCGGCGTCCAGCGCGGCCAGCGTGCGTGTCAGCGCCTCGCCCGATTCGCTGCGGGCTTGCTGGCTCAGTGCGAGGCAACGCTCGATCGCGTCACGCATGGGCGGATCCCGTCTTGCCGGCCGCCACGCCCTGCATCCACAGGTAGGAGTCGGCAAGTATCTGGTTGAAGCTGTCGGGCTCGATCTGCAGCGCCTGCAGGCATTCGGTCAGGCAGGCGGCGTCGCCGCGTTCGGCAGCCTCCACCACGCACAGCAGCTGGCCCAGTTCGCCGTCGCGCATCAGCAGCGCCTGCTGCACCGCCTCACTGATGGTCAGCGGCTGCAGCACCTCGGCCAGCGGGATGCCGAACAACACGCCCAGCAGCGAGAACATGCCGGTCATGAAAGCCTGCTCCTGATGCGATTTGTCCTGCCCGGCTGCCTTGGCCAGCAGCTCCATGGCGCGCGCCCGCACCGACACCCGCGCCAGCAGCATGGCCGAGCGCTGGTCCGCTTCGCGCGACGAGAACAGCATCAGGTTGAGCCAGCGCCGCAGCTGCGAACGCCCGAGTATCAGGATGGCCTGCGAAAAACTGGTGACGCGGCGGCCGGTGCCCATGCCCAGCGAATTAACCAGCCGCAGCAGGTGGTAGGACAGCGTCGGATCCTGGCGCAGCAGCGCTTCGATTTCGTGGGTGTCGGCGTCGGCCGAGACCAGTTGCACCAGCTTCATCGCCAGCGCGCGCGAGGCGGCCTGGTTGCCGACCGGCTTGGGCGGGGGCGCCAGGAACCAGTCGCCCTCGACCCAGGCGACCGCCGCCGGCAGGTCGGCGCTCCAGGCGCTGTCGACGCGTTGGATCTTGTCGGCGGTCAGCGGTTTCCAGCCGGCCTCGTCAAGCACCTGGTGGACGGCGTCGGCCTGGCCGGCGCGGTAGTAGCAGCCCATGCTGCCGCCCGCCAGCTCCTGCAGGGCGGCCAAAGGCACCGCTTCCGGCTGCTCCAGGCCTGCGACATCGAACAGCAGCGCCGCCGGAGTACCGTGACGGTCGGCCAGGGGATGCAAGAACACAGGTGGCATGGCGGTCGAGGCGGTCATGATATTGTTCCAGCGAAAGCAATCTGCGATCCCGCTATGGTACTCCGAAATTATTGGCATTTGCCAACATTATGCCGCGTAAGCCCGCAATTCAAGCGCCCGATCCGTGTTCTGTATCAAACGGATAGCTGGTGATGGGGCAAATGCCCCACCAGCCGCTCGAACAGGCCGGGCCGGGCCATGCGATCTATCCACCACTTCAGCGCGGCGCCGTTTTCGCCGCTGCGCCACGCCAGGTAGAAGGTTTCCGCCGGTTTCGGCTCGTCCACCTGCTTTTCCACCAGCAAGCCGGCGGCGATGGCGGCGCGGGCGCAGGGCTCGGGCAGGAAGCCGAAGCCCATGCCGGCCAGTTGGTACTGGAACTTGGTTCGCATGTCGGGCACGGTCAGCGTGTCCTGGCCCAGCAGCAGGCCGACGGTGCGCGGCGCCATCTGTCGCGCCGAATCGGCCACGCTGACGGCGCGGTATTGCTGCAGCTGGACCCGGTCGAGGCTGCCTTCGACGGCGGCCAGCGGGTGCCCGGGCGCCACCGCGAACACGAAACCGATCTTGCCGATGGCCTGAGATACGTAGCCGCCGCCGGCCGGACCGTCGCCGGCCACGCCGACCAGCAGATCGGCGCGCCGGTCCAGCAGCGCCTCCCAGGTGCCGGACAGCGCCTCCTGCACGATGCGCAGCCGGGTCTGCTGGGCGACGTCGTAGAAGGCCTTGATATCGTCGTGGAACATGCAGGCCGAGAACATCGAATCCATGCCGACCGCCAACTCGGTCTCCCAGCCGGAGGCCACGCGGCGCACCCTGTGTTCCAGGTCCTGCGCCGCCTTCAGCAGGTAGCGCCCCTCTTTCAGCAGCTCGACGCCGGCCGGCGTCAGCACGACGCGCGGGCCGTTGCGCTCGAACACCTGCACGCCGAGGTCGTCCTCCAGCTTGCTGACGGTGTAGGAAATCGTCGACGGCACGCGGTGCAACTCCTTGCCGGCCGCCGAGAACGATCCGCGGCGGTCGATCGCATCGACAATCTGCAGCGCTTCCAGGCTCAGTCTTAGCATTCGATTTTTTCGATAGTAAAAGGGTAAATTTTCCGTTTTTTCATTCCGAATCACAGGCGTACACTGTGATTCATGGATGCGAAATTATCGCACATTAACAAACTAGAAACGGAGCCCCATCATGTTGCAAATTCGTAAAAGTGAAGCACGCGGCGTCGCCAACCACGGCTGGCTGCAGTCGCGCCACACCTTCTCGTTCGGCAGCTATCACGATCCGGAACATGTCGGCTTCGGTCCGCTGCTGGTGATCAACGAAGACCAGGTGCAGGCCGGCCAGGGCTTCGGCACCCACGGCCACCGCGACATGGAAATCATCTCCTACGTGCTGAGCGGCGCGCTGGAGCACAAGGACAGCATGGGCACCGGCTCGGTGCTGCAGTACGGCGACGTCCAGCGCATGAGCGCCGGCAACGGCGTGCGTCACAGCGAGTTTAACCATTCGCGCAGCGAGCAAGTGCATTTCCTGCAAATCTGGATCCAGCCCAACGTGACCGGCATTCCTCCGAGCTACGAGGAAAAGAACTTCACGCCTGAGAGCAAACTGGGCCAGTTGCGCCTGATCGCCTCCAGCGACGGCCGCGAAGGCTCGGTGCTGATCCACCAGGATGCGGCGATCTACGCCACCATCATGACCGCGGGCGACAGCCTGAAGCATGAGCTGGCCGCCGGGCGCAATGCGTATGTCCACGTGATCCGTGGCGAGGTCAGCGTCAACGGCGTGGCGCTGCAAGGCGGCGATGCGCTGAAGATCACCGCGGAGACGCTGGTGACCTTGCAGGACGCCAAAGCGGCCGAAGTGCTGGTGTTTGACTTGCCAAACTGAGGTTCCGTCCCAAGCTAGAGGCTGGCCTAAAATAAATTTCCGCCAGTTTTGGTATCATGAAGGGCGCGCCGGGTCTGTTCGAACAGCCCGGCGCGCCTTTTTTACCTTGAATTTCAATACACTGAAGAGCATAGCTATGTCGCAGAGCGCAGAAACCCCGGCAAAAGACGAACTGGATTACATGACTTCCTGCGCCCTGCCGACCCCTTGGGCGCAGTTCCAGTTGCACGCTTTTGTCGAAAAGGCAACCGGCAAGGAACATCTGGCCATGGTGCTGGGCAATATCGGCGACGGCGAGCCGGTGCTGGCGCGCGTCCATTCGGAGTGCCTGACCGGCGACGTGCTGTTCTCGCAGCGCTGCGACTGCGGCGCCCAGCTCGAAGGCGCGCTGAAGAAGATCGCCGCCGAAGGCCGCGGCGTGCTGCTGTACCTGCGCCAGGAAGGCCGCGGCATCGGCCTGATCAACAAGATCCGCGCCTACCGCCTGCAGGAAGCCGGCGCCGACACGGTGCAGGCCAATGAACAGCTGGGCTTCAAGCCGGACCAGCGCACCTACGGCCTGGTCCAGCCGATGCTGGCCCAGTTTGGCGTAAAAAGCCTGCGCCTGATGACCAATAATCCGCGTAAGATCGATGCCATGACCAAACTGGGCATCGAGGTGGCCGAGCGAGTGCCGCTGCTGGTCAACCGCAATGCCTTCAACCAGCATTACCTGAACACCAAGGCCGCCAAGCTGGGCCACATGATGACGCCGCTGACGCCGGCTCCAGTGGAGGACGGCGCGCTGTAAGTGTTAAACACAAGGACTGCATGAAATTCACCGCGTTTGCGACTTCAGTTGCTACTTCAATTGTCCTGAGCGGGGCCTGCGCCGGCGCCTTGGCAGCCTCGACCGCCAATACTCCCCCCGCGCCACCCGCAGCGGCCGCCCCGGTTGCCGCCCGGCCCGCAGCCTCCGCCAGCGCCGGCAGCGCCGACGCCAATGCCGACACCGCCCCGCTGCCGCCGCCATCGAGCGCGGCGCAACACCTGTACGGCTCCGCCAAGAACGACATCCTGCAAGTGCGCTCGCTGCTGAAAAGCGGCCGCACGCAGTCGTCGGTCGGCTCCGGCTTCCTGATCGGCACCAGCAACCTGGTGGTGACCAACTACCACGTGGTGTCGCAGTTCGCGCTCGATCCCGACACCTACGTCGGCGAATGGGTGGACACCGGCGGCCAGCGCGGCAATGTGGAGCTGCTGGCGGTGGACGTGCTGCATGACCTGGCGGTGCTGCGCGTCAGCCGCAACGGCACCGGCTTCTTCAAGATTCCCGAGCAGCTGGCCAAACTGACGCAGGGCCAGTACCTGTACTCGCTGGGCAATCCGCTGGACCTGGGCTTCGCCATTTCCGAAGGCGCCTACAACGGCGTGATCGCGCGCAGCTTCTACGACCAGCTGATGTTCACCGGCCCGATCAACTCCGGCATGAGCGGCGGCCCCAGCGTGACGGTCGACGGCGCGGTGGCCGGTGTCAATGTCTCCAAGCGCCTCGACGGCGAGCTGGTCAGCTTCCTGGTGCCGGCGCGGTATGCGCAGGCACTGCTCAAGCGCGTCGAGGACCAGAAAAAACCGCCGACCGATTTCACCGGCGTGGTGGCCGCGCAGCTGCTGACGCACCAGCGCGCGATGGTCGATCAGCTGCTGGCCAGCCCGCTGACCCTGAAGCCCATGGGCCCGTACCAGGTGCCGGTGCGCGAGTCCGAGCAGATGCGCTGCTGGGGCCGTTCCACGGTCAAGGCCGACAAGCCGTTCACGGTGGACGACGCCAGCTGCGCGATGGAATCGGCGATCTTCGTCAGCGGCTCGCTGCAGACCGGGCAGCTCAGCATCCGCCACCAGTACCTGCGCAGCACCAGCCTGGACAAGGCGCGCTTCGCGCAACTGGCCAGCTCGTCGTTCAAGAACGAACATTTCGGCAACAACAAGGACACCCGCCTGACCGGCCCGCAGTGCACCGAGGACTTCGTCAAGAGCAAGAACCTGCCGCTGCGCGCCGTGCTGTGCGTGCGCGCCTACCGCAAGTTCGCCGGCCTGTACGATTTCGCGCTGCTGACCGCCACCACCGACCAGGGCTTGATGAGCCTGCAAAGCCGGCTCGACGCGCGCGGCGTGTCGTATGAAAACGGCCTGCGGCTGTCGCGGGTGTTCCTCGATTCGCTGTCGCTGGCGCCGAAGAAAACCGCGGCCGCGGCCAAGCCGGCCAAGGGAGGCGCGCAATGAAAGCCCCCTACTTCATCGAGATCCTGGCCCGCAACGGCGACGTGCTGCACCGTCACAAGATAGCCGGGCTGCCGATCCGCCTGGGCCGCAGCTACGACAACGACGTCATCCTTGACGACCACCACAGCGCCGCCAGCCACGCCATCGTCGACGCCGACGAGCAAGGCCAGCTGGTGCTGCGCGACCTCGGCAGCAAGAACGGCACCTACCTCAAGGGCAAGCGCCAGACCAGCGTGGTGCTGGGCGGCGACAGCGTGGTGCGCCTCGGCCACACGCGCCTGCGGGTGCGCGCGGCCGACTTCCCCGTTCCCGCCGAAGTGGCGGACACCACCATGCACGGCTGGGAAGGCGCGGTGCCGGCCACCATCGGCCTGGTGCTGATCGCCGTGTTCTCCTGCATGGAAACATGGCTGTCCGACGTCGAGCCGTTCGCGCTGATCCGCTACCTGCTGGTGCTGGCCTCCAGCCTCGCGGCCGGCCTGCTGTGGAGCGGCGTGTGGGCGCTGGCCAACCGGCTGTTCGGCAGCCACGCACGCATGGGACGGCATTTGTTCATCCTCGGCTGCGGCCTGGCGGTGGTGGGCATCTGGCGCGCCGGCAGCATCATCATGGCCTATGCCTGGTCGGCCGAAGTGCTGACGCGCTACGGCAACCTGGCCACGCTGGCCATCGTCTGCGGCATGCTGTTCTTCCACCTGATCACCATCAAGCCGCACCATCCGCGCCGCTTCGCCGTGACCGGCCTGGTGATGCTGCTGGCCGGCGCGGGCCTGATGCTGATGGCCAACCTGCAAGGCACGGGCCGCGCTTCGGACGAACTGTACATGTCGGTGCTGCTGCCGCCGGAAGTGCGGCGCAGCGAAGACCGCAGCATCGACCAGTTCATGGCCGACGCCGCCAAGCTGAAGTCCGGCGCCGACGCCGCCCGCGCCCGCGCGGTCAAGGACGGCACGCCGGAGATTGACGACGACGACGACGGTTCCGACTGAATCGGCAGGCGTTAAAAAACCCCCATCAGCCAGAACGCGCTCAAGCTCGCGCTCCGGCTGATGGGGGTTTTTTATATGCGGGAAGACTGCTTATGCAGCTTTCTTGGCCTTGCGGCGGGCCATGAAGCCGACCATGCCCAGGCCGGCCAGCAGCATGGCGTAGGTTTCAGGCTCAGGTACCGCTGCGGTCAGCGAGACGTTGTCCAGCACTGCGCCGGAATAGTTGTCGCCGCCAACGCTGCTGAAGGTCAGCAGTTGCGAACCGGCTACGCTGCCGGTGGTGAAGTTGAAGCTGTAGTTGGTGGTGAGGCTGGTGCCTTCGTAGCTGTGATGGTCGCCGTTCACAAACACGTCCAGGCCCGCGCCATGCGAGTTCGGATTGCGGTTCAGGTCGAACGACAGCGTGTAGGTGGTGTTCGCGGCAAAGCTGAACGACTGCGACAGCGAACCTGGACCCGGAGTGCCCAGCATGTCGATGCTGTTGCCGCTGATCGAGTTGTAGCTGTTGTTGATGATGTCGACCGAATTGCCGCCGACGGTCCAGTCGGCGATCGTGCCCTGAGCAGCGCCGACCACCAGGTAGTCGTAGGCGTGGAAGTTGCTGACGGTTTCAAAGTCGCCGTTGAGGATGATGTTTCCGGAAGCCGAAGCGGCGCCAGACGCGAACATTGCTGCAATGGTTGCTGCCTGGATCAGTTTGGTCATTTTCATGGGTGTGCTTTCGGAAAAAAGGAGACAACGGCGCCTCAATAACGCCATTCTACCTATCAATTCCTAAAACACAACATAAATTTCACTATGGACATGTATTGTGTCGGAGTGACAACAACCCTACATAGGCCAGCCGCGCAACACCTGGTCCACCACTTCCTGCAATTGCTTGCGGCTGGCACCCGCCGCCGCCTGCACCGCCATGCCGTTGGATACCGTCATCACATAGCGCGCCATCTGGCCGGAGCAACTGTCGGCGGGTAGATCGCCCTCGGCCTTGGCGCGTTCGAAGCGGTCGCGCAGACGCGCCTCATTGACGGCGCGGCGTTCGATCAGCGAATTGCGGATCGGCAGCGCGTCGTCGCTGCAGGCTAACGCGCCGTTGATCACCAGGCAGCCATGCGGATTTTCGGACTCGGTCTGCGCGTCGGCATTGCCGCGCAGGAAATGCTCGACCACCGCGCGCGCCGTCGGCCGCTCCAGCGCCGCGTTGAACAGCGGATCGTGGGTGGCGCTGTAGCGCTCCAGCGCCATGCGGAACAGGTTTTCCTTGTTGCCGAAGACGGCGTACAGGCTGGGCCGGTTCATGCCCATCGCCTCGGTCAGTTCCGGCAGCGAGGAACCCTCGTAACCCTTCTCCCAGAACACCTTCATGGCCTTGTCCAGCGCCGTGTCGGCGTCGAAAGTACGTGGACGGCCGGTCTTGCGTGCGGATTCTTTCATACCGATCGGTTAAAAATTCGTTGACATAGTTCGCTCATGCGGTCATTATGAACCGATCAGTAAAAAACTCAAGTGTTTTTACCGCCTCCAAGGACTACTCATGCAAACCAACAACATTCAAACCGTCCTGCGGGACGAACTTCCCATCCCCGATCCCGCGCCCACCCGGGCCGCCTGGCTGGCCGTGCTGTCGGTCGCCGTCGGCTCGTTCGCGCTGGTGACGACGGAATTCCTGCCGGTCGGTCTGCTGCCGTCCATCGCCGCCGAATTGGGCGTCACCGAAGGCATCGCCGGCATGATGGTGACCATCCCCGGCCTGGTGGCCGCCTTCGCCGCCATCCTGGTGACCATCGGCGTCGGCAAGACCGACCGCCGCTACGTGATCTGGGGCCTGACCGCGACGCTGATCGTCTCCAACCTGATCGTCGCGCTGTCGCACTCGTTCCCGCTGGTGCTGGCCGGCCGCGCCCTGCTGGGCATAGGCGTCGGCGGCTTCTGGGCCATCGGCGGCGCGCTGGGCAACCGGCTGGTGCCGGAAGCGCATGCGGCGCGGGCCACCTCGATCATCTTTGCCGGCATTTCGCTGGGCACCGTGGCCGGGGTGCCGGCCGGCGCCATGATCGGTGAACTGGTCGGCTGGCGCATGGCCTTCTTCGCCGCCAGCGCCGTCGCCACGCTGGTGCTGCTGGCGCAGATGTGGCTGCTGCCACGCCTGCCGACGGCGACGTCGCTGACTTTCGGCCAGCTGCCTGCGCTGCTGCGCGTGAAGAAAGCGCGCCTGGGCATGCTGGTCACGCTGCTGATCTTCATCGGCCAGTTCGCCGCCTACACCTATGTGACACCGTTCCTGAGCCAGGTCGCCGGCCTGGGCGCCAAGACCATCAGCGCGCTGTTGCTGATCTATGGCGCGGCCGGTTTTGTCGGCAACCTGGCCGGCGGCTGGGCCGTCGCCAGGAGCGTGAGGAAGTCGCTGATCGCCACCGGCGTCATCATGGGCCTGTCGGCCGCCGCGATGCCGCTGTTCGGCGCCACCGCGGCGGGCGCCACGGTGCTGATCATCATTTGGGGCCTGGCCTTCGGCCTGATGCCGATCTCGGTGCAGACCTGGATGTTCAAGGCCGCGCCGGATGCGATGGAAAGCGGCGGCGCGGTGTTCGTCGCCACCGCCCAGATCTCGCTGGCCAGCGGCGCGCTGGTGGGCGGCGTGTCGGTGGACTACCTGGGCGTATCGAGCGCGATGGTGGTCGGCGGCCTGTTCGCTTTGGCGATGGCGGCGGTCATTGCGCTGTGGGCCAAGGAAGACGACAAGGCGCAGGGCAAGCTGCACGCCGTTCATTGACCGGATACGTGCCCATCAAATTCGTCCGCGTTTGAACTCAGCCAGGAAGGCCTTGGTCTCCCTGGCTGACAGCACCTTGACGTCGTCGCCGTGCCAGGCGTAGAGATAAGGCGTGCCGCCCAGGCGGTCGGTCAGTTTGGCGTCCAGCAGGAAGCAGGTGCCCAGCGGGTACAAGGACGTATCGCTCATCTTGCGCGAACACTGCACCGCCAGCTCCGGCGAAAACGCCTGCCCCGGCACCGGATGGATTTCCACTCCGCTCCCACGCTGCACCGAATGCACCGCCACCTGCCGGTATGCGTAGATATCACGCGCCATCGCTCATCCCTTGCCGTCAAAAGCGCCATGTTAGCAGATCGCTTATGGCTGGTTTATCACTCCCGCAACGAACTCCAGGAAGGCCTGCGTCTTCGCCGGCGGATGGTGGCGCGACGGATAATAGGCGTACATCGGAAAGCGTTCGTCCGGCCATGCGCTCAACACCGGCGTCAATGCGCCGGAACGCAGCAGCGGCTCTACCGCGAGATCGATCACCTGCGCCAGGCCGTAACCGGCCAGTAGCACGCTTTCCATGGTGGCGGCGTCGTTCAGCGTCAACTGGCCGCGCGGCTTGACGATCGTGGTCTTGCCGCCGCGATGAAACTCCCACTCGTACGGCCGGCCGGTCGCCGGATCGCGGAAATGGATGCACACATGCTCTTCGCCCTCCAGGTCGGAGGGCTTTTTCGGCACGCCGTGGCGGCGCAGATAAGCCGGCGTGGCGACCGTCAGCACGCGCGTGTCCATCAGCTTGCGGGCGATCAGCGATGATGACTGCGGATGGCCGAAGCGTATCGCCAGGTCGAAGCCGTCGCCGACCATGTCGCCCAGATGGTCGCGCGATACCAGGTCGAGATCCAGCTCCGGGTGCCGCTTCAGGAAGCCGCCCAGCTTGGGGCCCACCAGCAAGCGTCCCAGCAACGGCTCGATATTGACGCGCAATCGTCCACGCACCGTGACGGCGCCCTCGCCCGCCGAGGCCACGGCCTCCTCCAGTCCCGCCAGCAACGGCCCGATCTGCGCGTAGAAGCGGCGGCCTTCATCCGTCAGCGACACCTTGCGCGTGGTACGGTCGAACAGCCGGATATTGAGTCGCGCCTCCAGCTTGGCGATGGCGCGGCTGACGCCCGACTGCGACATGTCCAGCACTTCGCCGGCACGCACGAAGCTGCCGGTGTCCACGATCGCCGCCAGCACGCGCATGCCGTTCACCACCCGTTCGTCGAATGCCATGATGTATGCCAATTAGTCATTAATGATATGAGTTCCATGCTATCGGAGTATCAGTCGTTTTGCATCAAAATTCTTGCATGCGGACTTTCCGCCTTCATTCAAGGAGATCATCATGTATGCAATTACCGGTATCACTGGTCAGGTAGGTTCGGAACTGGGCAAGCTGCTGCTGGAGGCCGGCCTGCCGGTTCGCGCGGTGGTGCGCGACGCAGCCAAGGGCGCCGCATGGTCGGCACGCGGCGCGCAGGTGGCGCTGGCCGAGATGAGCGATGCGGATGCGCTGGCCAAGGCCTTTGCCGGCGCCGAAGCCGTGTTCGTACTGCTGCCGCCGACCTTCGACCCGACCGACGGCTTCCCCGAAGCCCTTGCGCAGATCAACGCGCTGCACAAGGCACTGTCGGTGGCGAAACCGTCGCGCGTGGTGGCGCTGTCGACCGTCGGAGCCCAGGCGACGCAGCCCAACCTGCTGAATCAACTTGGCCAGATGGAGCGTCAGCTGCGCACGCTGGACATGCCTGTCACCTTCCTGCGCGCTGCGTGGTTCATGGAGAACAGCCTGTGGGACGTGGCGGCGGCGCGCGCGAGCGGCACCATCCCGAGTTTCCTGCAGCCGCTGGACCGCGCGGTGCCGATGATCGCCTGCCGGGACATTTCCACCGTGGCGGCTGAGCTGCTGCAGCAGACCTGGAGCGGCGTGCGCGTGGTGGAACTGGAAGCCGCAGCGCGCGTCAGCCCGAACGATATCGCCGCCTCGTTCAGCCGCCTGCTGGGCAAGGACGTGAGCGCGGCCGCGGTGCCGCGCGATACGTGGGCAGACCTGTTCACGTCGCACGGCATGAAGAATCCAACGCCGCGCATCCAGATGCTGAACGGCTTCAACGAAGGCTGGATCGAGTTTGAAGGCGGCCGCGAAGGTTCGCGCAAAGGATCGGTGACGCTGGACCAGGCCATCGCCGCATTGCTCGAACGGGTGCCGGCATGAGCGGCCGCCTTCTCGGCCAGCGCGTGATCGTGCTCGGCGCTTCGTCCGGCATCGGGTTGGCGGTGGCGCGCGAGGCCTTGCGCGAGGATGCCGAGGTGCTGGTCGTCTCCAGCCAGATGTCGCGGGTGGAGAAGGCGCTGGAGTACCTGGGCAGCAAGGCGCAAGGCTGCGCGCTTGATCTGCTGGATGAACGGGCGGTTGAGCGCTTCTTCGGCACCGCCGGTGAATTCGATCACCTGGTTTATACGGCGGGCGATACGCTGAAGATCGGCGCGCTGTCCGAGGCCAATCTGGGCACGTCGCGGTCGGCGTTCGACGTGCGCTACTGGGGCGCGCTGGCGGCCGCGAAGCATGGGGCGCGGCATATCCGGCCGGGCGGCTCGATCACCTTCACGACTGGCGTCGCGGCGGCGCGTCCGCAAGCCGGATGGACGCTGGTGGCGAGTGTGTGCGGCGCGGTCGAGGCACTGACCCGCGCACTGGCGGTGGAGCTGGCGCCGATGCGGGTCAACGCCGTGTCGCCGGGATTGATCGCGACGAACCTGTGGCAGGACATGACGCAGGCGCAGCGCGGGCAGATGTTCGACGACGCCAGCGACGAACTGCTGGTGGGCCGCGTAGGCTCGGCCGAAGACGTCGCCGCCGCCTACCTGTTCCTGATGACCAGTGGCTTCGCCACCGGCCAGACCCACATCGTCGACGGCGGCGCACTGTTGATCTAGTCGAGAGACGGCAACCGCCGGGCTGGGGGAACAAGCCGGCGTCAGAATTTCGGCAGCCGCTCCAGGGTGATCACGTTCGGATGGTGGTAGACCTTGTTCTTGTGCGCCTTGGTGTTGTAGTACTCGCCGGTCCAGAAGTTGTTCGGACCGGTGACACCGGGCGCGCTGTCGCCATCGTTCCAGACCATGAACCACAGCCACCAGGCGCCATCCTCAGCGATCCGGTCCGGATCGGGGATGTAGCTGTTTTCGCTCAGCGCGATCGGCTTGCGGTCCGCCGTGATGCGCTGCGCCTGCCGGTAGGTGGCGATTTGCGAGCGGTAATTCTGCTTGTCGGTGTCGTCGTAGATGTCATAGCCGGTGATGTCCACCACGTCGTCGCCCGGATACCACGCCTGGTTCTGGCCGTTCCAGACCCAGATCAGGTTATGGAGGCCGTGCAGGTTCACCAGCCGGTCGTACATGTGGCGCCACAACTGGATGTAGGCCTGGGCCTGCGACGCGCCGTCGCTGCGCGCGCGGCCCCACCAGAACCAGCCATCGCCGTTGTTACCCGAGGCCTCGTGCAGCGGACGCCATAGCACAGTGACGCCCGCGTCGGACAGTTTCTTCAGCTCGGCCGCGACCAGATCGATGCCGTCATCGATCTGACGGTAGGCCGGGCTGTTGCGGTCCAGCGCACCGTTGGCCATCGGGATCGTGAAAGCGGTGGATCTGGAGGCATCGCTGTCATGGGCATAGAACTGGGCCTGGTTCACCTGGGCCGTCTTCAGCAGGGCGGGATCGCGCCAGTGCCAGGCGAATGCCACCAGGCCGCCCCGGTTGGCAAAGGCGATCGCCTCCTCGGTCTGGTGCTGCCCGCTGGTGCCGCTGGCGGTCATCCCATAGTTCATGAAATCGTAGCCCATCAGCGCTGGATATTTGCCGGTGTCGGCGTGAACTCGTTCAGCCATGTCGACCGAGTCCTTCCAGGTCAGGTCCTGTTGTCCCGCAATGACGCTCTTGCCCCAGATGCCGCACAGGTAGGCGTAGATGGCCCGGGTTTTCTGATTGGCTCCGGCATCCACCAGCGCGCCGCAGGGCGGCTTGGCGTTGGCGCAGAGCGGCAGCGCCAGCGTGGCGGCCAGCGCAAGCAGTCGTAGTCCGCGTGCAGGAAGCATCCTTGTCTTACGAAGAAATCAGCAAGGCGATGGATTCGGCGGCGATGCCCTCTTCCCTGCCGAGGTAACCCAGCTTCTCGTTGGTCTTGGCCTTGATGTTGACCTGGCCGACGGCTACGCCCAGATCTTCGGCGATGTTGGCGCACATGACGGCGATGTGCGGCGCCATCTTCGGCCGCTGCGCGATGATCGTGGCGTCGATGTTGCCGATGCTGTAGCCGGTGGCGACCACGCGGCGCGCCGCCTCCTTCAACAGCGTGCGCGAGTCGGCACCCTTGAATTGCGGATCGGTGTCCGGAAAGTGCTTGCCGATGTCGCCCAGCGCGGCGGCGCCCAGGATGGCATCGGTGATCGCGTGCAGCAGCACGTCGGCGTCCGAGTGCCCCAGCAGGCCGACATGGTGCGGGATGTCGACGCCGCCGATGATCAGCTTGCGGCCTTCAACCAGCGCGTGGCAATCGTAGCCCTGGCCGATGCGGAATGGAAGTTTGGTCATAGTGTTTTATCCTTGTTCACCTGCCGCCAGGTACATCTCCGCGATGCGGATGTCGGCCGGCAGCGTTACTTTCAAATTTCGTGGATGGCCTTCGATCAGTCGCGGCGACAGGCCGAGCATCTCGACGGCGCTGGCGTCGTCGGTGATGGCGTTGGCGTCCGGCGCGCTGCCGAGGGCCCGCAGCAACAGCTCGTAGCTGAACATCTGCGGCGTTTGCGCCAGCCACATGCCGTCGCGCGGGATGGTGGCGCCGGAACGCGCCTCGCCAGCCGCGGCAACGCGCTTCACGGTATCGACCACCGGCAGCGCCAGCAACCCGCCGGCGGCATCGTCGCCCACGCCGTGTATCAGTTTGGCGATCAGCGACGGCGTCAGGCCGGGACGCGCGGCGTCGTGCACCATGATCATGTCGTGATCGGCCACCACGCCATGCAGCGCGCGCAAGGCATTCAGCACCGTGTCCATGCGGGTGGCGCCGCCGCAGCGCAGTACCGTCACGCCTTCCAGGTCCGGCGGCAGCACGGCGTCGATCTGGCCGTCGGCGGCGCTGACCACCACGTAGGTGTGGGCGACCAGGTCGCTGGCGCGGAACGCGTCGACCGCGTGGCGCAGCATCGGCTTGCCGCCGACCGTCAGGTATTGTTTCGGTCCGTCCGCCGCCATGCGCGCGCCGACGCCGGCGGCTGGCAGCAATGCAAAGTAGCGGAGAGTAGTGGTCGATGCAGTCATAGTCTTCAGTTATTTTTCCGGCGCTTCAGCAGGATGTCGGCGATCTCGCCGTCGCAGGTCTTGCCGAGGCGCGCATATTCTTCCGGCGTATCGATCGCGTCCTGCTTCGCCTTGCCTTTTTCAAATTCGTCGCGGATGAAGGGGAACCAGGTGCCGTTGATCTCGTGTTCCAGCGCCGACATCGCGGTGCCGGACGGCGCATACAGCGGCTTGCCTTCAAAGCGTTTGTTCAATGCCTCGCGTACCACGTTTTCGACCCGCGCCAGGTTTTCCATGTATGCCTGCAAATGCCGCTGCTCGTGCTCCAGGATCGCCTTGTACGAGCAGGTGCCCGGCGCGAACTCGCTACCGACATAGATCAGCACCGGCGAGTAATTCAGCTTGACGTCCACCTGCGGCGCGATGCACTCGTAGCCGCTCGCAGGGTCCTGCAATATCGGGCCGCCCAAGCTTGCGGAGTACTGGCCTCTTGTCACCGTCAGCCCCAGGGTCGCCATCCTGTTGTCCATGTTGCCGGCCTTCGCGGTGATCGCGCGGTACGGCAGCTGGTTGTTGATGGTGTAGCCGTTCTGTTTCGAGGACAGCACGGAAACCGTCTTCGCGATCGTATCCTCGCAACGGACCTGGAATGGCGTGCGCTCCGCCGCCCATGCCATGCCGCAGCTGGCCAGCAGACCAGTGGAGATGACGATGGCGGCGCGCGGCATCATTACAGCTTCCAGTCGCCCGAGCGCAGCTTGTCGAGCCAGAAGATGCCAATGACGGTCTTGACGTCGGTGATCGTCCCTTCGCGTACGCCTTGCAGCAGTTCGTCGATGGTGGTGGTGTAAATTTCGAGGAACTCGCCGTCGTCCAGCTTTTGCGGGCCGGCTCTGAGGCCGCGCGCCAGGTACAGGTCCAGATGCTCGTCCGAATAAGCGATGGCGTTGTGGATACGGGTGACGAATTGCCATTCGCCGGCGGTATAGCCGGTTTCCTCTTCCAGTTCGCGCTGCGCGCTGTGCAGCGGATCCTCGCCGGCATCGATTTTCCCAGCCGGGAATTCGATGAAGACCTGATGCAGCGGATAGCGGTATTGGCGCTCCATCAGCACGGTGCCGTCGTCGAGCAGTGGCAGGATCACAACTGCGCCGGGATGCAGCACGTATTCGCGTGCGGTGCGCTTGCCGTCGGGGAGCGCTATCGTGTCGCGCTGGACTTTGAGGAAGTGGCCGTCGTAGACCAATTCGCCGTCGATGCGGGTTTCTGTCAAATGTTCGTCCATAGCTGCTCCACGTCGTTGAAGAACGATAGTGTATCAGCCGTGGCGCTTGCGCAGGTAGCGAACGATGAATCCCGGGAATCCGAGAACGATGAAGAGGCAGGCGGAGATTGCGTAGAACTCCCACGTCTGCGGGAAGCGGTTGCCGATCTGGCCTTCGAGTCCGAAGCCGATGGCGCCAACGACAAAGTACAGCACCGCCATTTCCAGCAGCCGCACGATCAGCGGCTTGCGCGGCCATTTGGTGGCCAGCAGCGCGAATACCTTGTCATTGAAAAAAGGCAGGTTGGCGGCCGCGATTGCAACCGCGATCACCAACCAGCTTGCGACGGAAACATCCATCAGGTGTTCAGCGTCAGGGTCATGGCTTTCAGGCAGGCCGCCAGCAGCGGGCCTGGCAGAAGGCCCAGCAGCACGATGGCGACGCCGTTCAGGCTCAGGGCGAAGCTCATGTCGGCCTTCATGACGATAGGCGAATTATCCGCCGGCTCGTCGAACCACATCATCTTGACGACGCGCAGGTAGTAGAACGCGCCGATCAGCGAGAACATCACCGCGACCACGGTCAGCCAGATCTGGCCGGTGCCCAGCACGGCGGTCAGCACCGAGAACTTGGCGGCAAAGCCCATCATCGGCGGCACGCCGGCCAGCGAGAACATCAGCAGCGACATCACCAGCGCGAACCAGCCGTTACGCTTGCTCAGGCCCTTGAAGTCGGACAGTTCTTCCGCTTCGAAGCCGGAACGCGCCAGCAGCATGATCAGGCCGAAGCTGCCCAGCGTGGTCATCACGTAGGTGAGCGTGTAGTACATCGCGGCGCTGTAGGCAGCGGCAGCGCCGGTGCGGTCGGTGGTGCCCGCGACGCCGGCCAGCAGGCCAAGCAGCACGAAGCCCATTTGCGCGATGGTCGAGTAGGCCAGCATGCGCTTCAGGTTGGTCTGCGCGATCGCGGTCACGTTGCCGATGACCAGCGACATCACAGCCAGCACCATCAGCATCTGTTGCCAATCCACCGCCAGCGGCAGCAGGCCTTCCACCAGCAGGCGGATGCAGATGGCGAAGGTGGCGATCTTCGGCGCGCCGCCCAGCAGCAGCGTCACTGCCGTTGGCGAACCTTGATAGACGTCCGGTACCCACATGTGGAACGGTACGGCGCCCAGCTTGAACGCCAGGCCGGCGACCAGGAACACGATGCCGAACACCAGGATGGTCGGTTTGATGGTGCCCGCGGCGACGGCGGCCGACACCTTGGCGATGTCCAGCGTGCCGGTCGCGCCGTACAGCATCGAGATACCGTACAACAGGAAACCGGAAGCCAGCGCGCCCAGGATGAAGTACTTCATCGCGGCTTCGGTGGCCTTGTGGTTGTCGCGGCGGATCGCCACCAGCGCGTACAGCGACAGCGACATCAGCTCGACGCCCAGGTAGATCGACAGGAAGTTCGAACCCGAGATCATGACCATCTGGCCCAGCATGGCGAACAGCGCCAGCACGTAGAACTCGCCGCCCAGGTTACCGCTCAACATGCCGCGGTCTTCGGCGTACTGGCGCGAATACACCAGCGTCAGGCCGACGGCCAGGTAGGTGAACAGCTTGAGCAGGTTCGCCATCGGATCGGAGACGAACATGCCGTTGAAGGTGTAGACCGTGGTGCCGGCGGTGTAGTCGTGGTAGCTCAGCGCGCCGCAGATCAGCAGCGTCACCAGCGACAGCACGTAGGTCACCGAGCGCTTACCCTGCGACAGGAACATATCGATCAACAGGATCGCACAGGCGCCGATCAGCAGAGCGATTTCTGCGTACAGCGGCACCATGTCGATAACCGCTTGTGGAAGTGGAGTAGTCATTTATGTGTTTCCGTTTTCAGTAAGGCAGCTTGCTGTGCGCAACGTGAGCCAGCAGGTCCGCAACCGAGGTTTGCATCGTGTCGGTGAATGGCGCTGGGTACAGGCCCATGTACAGCACGGCGACAGCCAGAATGCCCAGCATCAGGAATTCGCGGCCGTTGATGTCGACCAGTTCAGCCACATGGTGGTTGGCGACCTTGCCGAAGATGACGCGCTTGGCCATCCACAGCGAGTAGGCTGCGCCCAGGATCAGCGCGGTCGCGGCCAGCAGGCCAATCCAGAAGTTGTACTGCGTGGCGCCCAGGATCACCATGAACTCGCCGACGAAGCCGGAGGTCGCAGGCAGACCGCAGTTAGCCATCGAGAAGAAGATGAACAGCGCGGCAAACTTCGGCATCTTGTTGACGACGCCACCGTAGTCGGCGATCTGGCGCGAGTGCGCCTGGTCGTACAGCACGCCGATGCACAGGAACATCGCGCCGGAAATGAAACCGTGCGAGATCATTTGTGCGATGGCGCCCTGCACGCCGATGTTATTGAAGATGAAGAAGCCCAGCGTGACGAAGCCCATGTGGGCGATCGACGAGTAGGCGACCAGCTTTTTCATGTCCTTCTGTACCAGCGCGACCAGGCCGACATAGATCACGGCGATCAGCGACAGGGTGATGACGAACGGCGCCATGTAGTGCGACGCATCGGGAACGATAGGCAGCGAGAAACGCAGGAAACCGTAGGCGCCCAGCTTCAGCATGATCGCGGCCAGCACGGCCGAACCGCCGGTAGGCGCTTCGACGTGGACGTCCGGCAGCCAGGTGTGGACCGGGAACATCGGCACTTTAACGGCGAAGGCCATGAAGAAGGCGATGAAGATGAAGATCTGCTCTTTCATCGTCAGGGCGATCTTGTGCCACATCAGGATGTCGAAGCTGCCGCCCGATACCTTGTACAGGTAGATGATGGCGATCAGCGTCAGCAGCGAGCCGAAGAAGGTGTAGAGGAAGAACTTGAACGACGCGTACACGCGGTTCTCGCCGCCCCAGATACCGATGATGATGTACATCGGGATCAGCGTGGCTTCGAAGAAGAAGTAGAACAGCAGGCCGTCCATGGCGCAGAACACGCCGATCATCAGGCCGGACAGGATCAGGAACGCGCCCATGTACTGGGCCACGCGCTTCTGGATCACCTGCCAGGCCGAGATCACGACGATCACGGTGATGAACGCCGTCAGCGGCACGAACCACAGCGACAGGCCGTCGATGCCCAGCGAGTAGTAGATGTTGAAGCGCTCGATCCACGGCGACTTCTCGACGAACTGCATGCCGTGGGCCGCGTTGTTGAAGTGGACGATCAGCGGCAGCGTGGCGGCGAAGCTGACGATGGAAGCGATCAGCGATCCAACGCGGACCAGGCCCGCATTGGAGTCGCGGCCCAGGGCCAGCACGATCAGACCGAATATGATCGGGAGCCAGATCGCCAGGCTCAGGAACGGAGGATAAGTTGTAATTGACTGCATCATGGTTATCGTTATCTCTATGCGTATCAGCTAATTAAGCGTGCCAAAACGGCAGGAAGTAGACCAGGAACCCCAGAATGCCGAGGATCATGACGAACGCGTAGTGGTAGATATAACCAGTCTGCGCCAAACGGGTCAGCGTCGAGAACCAGCCCACCAGCCTGGCGCTGCCGTTCACCACAAAGCCGTCGATCAGGGTCTTGTCGCCGATGTTCCACAGGCCGTTGCCCAGCAGGCGTGCGCCGCCGGCGAACACCACCTCGTTGAACTTGTCCATGTAGTACTTGTTGTCCAGCAGCGTGTGCAGGAACTTGAACTTCTCGTAGAACCAGGCCGGTACGCGAGGATTGATCATGTAGCAGTAGTACGCGGTGGCGACGCCGGAGATCGCCAGCCACAGCGGCAGCGACGTCAGCGAGTGCATCGCCATGGCCATCGGGCCGTGGTATTCCTCTTTCAGCAGTTCCATCGCCTTGTGGTTTTCGCCGAAGGCGATCACGCCGGTGAAGAAGTCGCCGAACAGCATGGGACCGATGGTCAGGTAGCCGATGATGACCGAAGGGATGGCCAGCATCGCCAGCGGGAACCAGACCACGAATGGCGATTCATGCGGCTTCTGGCCAGGCTCCAGGCCGTGATGGCCGTGGTCGTCCTCTTCCTCGTGATGCGCGTCGGAGTCGTGAGCGTGGTCGTCGTGCGCGCCGTGGGCGGCAGCCGGAGCATGATGATCGTCATGCGCGTGGGCCTTGCCGAAACGCTCTTCGCCATGGAACACCAGGAAGTACATGCGGAACGAGTAGAACGCGGTCACGAACACGCCTGCCAGCACGGCGAAGTTGGCGAAGCCAGCGCCCCAGATGTGGGTCTCGGCGACGGCTTCGATGATCGAATCCTTCGAGTAGAAGCCGGAGAAGAACGGGGTGCCGATCAGCGCCAGGGAACCCAGCAAGGAAGTGATCCAGGTGATCGGCATGTACTTGCGCAGGCCGCCCATGTTGCGGATGTCCTGGTCGTGGTGCATGCCGATGATGACCGAGCCGGCGCCGAGGAACAGCAGCGCCTTGAAGAATGCGTGGGTCATCAGGTGGAACACGGCCACCGAGTAAGCGGACGAACCCAGCGCCACGGTCATGTAGCCCAGCTGCGACAAGGTCGAGTAAGCGACCACGCGCTTGATGTCGTTCTGGATGATGCCCAGGAAGCCCATGAACAGCGCGGTGATCGAGCCGATGACCAGGATGAAGGACAGCGCGGTGTCCGACAGTTCGAACAGCGGCGACATGCGGGTCACCATGAAGATACCCGCGGTAACCATGGTCGCGGCGTGGATCAGTGCAGAGATCGGGGTCGGGCCTTCCATCGAGTCGGGCAGCCAGACGTGCAGCGGGAACTGCGCCGACTTGCCCATCGCGCCGATGAACAGGCAGATGCAGGCGACGGTCAGCAGCGCCCAGTCGGTGCCCGGCAGGTGCAGCGCAGCCAGCGCTTCCTTCTTGGCGAAGACTTCCTGGTAGTCCATCGAACCGGCGTAGGCCAGCAGCAGGCCGATACCCAGGATGAAGCCGAAGTCGCCGACGCGGTTGACCAGGAACGCCTTCATGTTGGCCACGATCGCCGTTGGGCGGGTGTACCAGAAGCCGATCAGCAGGTACGACACCAGGCCCACCGCTTCCCAGCCGAAGAACAGCTGCAGGAAGTTGTTGGCCATGACCAGCATCAGCATCGAGAAGGTGAACAGCGAGATGTAGGCGAAGAAGCGGTTGTAGCCTTCATCTTCCGCCATGTAGCCGATGGTGTAGATGTGCACCATCAGCGACACGAAGGTCACCACGCACATCATCATCGCCGACAGCGCGTCGATCTGGAAGCCGACCTGCAGCTTCAGCCCGGCCACGGTCATCCAGTTGTAGACGGTGCCGTTGTAGCTGGCGCCGTTGACGACATCGTTCAGCGTCATCGCCGACAGGATGAACGCCACCAGCACGCCCAGGATGGTCGCCGTGTGCGAGGTCTTGCGACCTACCACGTTGCCGAAGAATTTAGTTCCTAACAAGCCCGCAATCGCGGCGCCGGCCAGCGGCGCCAAGGGTACGGCTAGCAGGAGATTAGGGTTAAGAGTAACCGCCATGATGAACCTTAATCGTTATTATTCGAGTGAGAACTTAGCCCTTGAGGCTATCCAGGTCTTCCACATTGATGGTGTCCAGGTTACGGAACATCACCACCAGAATCGCGAGGCCGATTGCCGATTCAGCAGCCGCCACGGTCAGGATGAAGAAAACGAAGATCTGCCCGGCCGCGTCGCCCAGGTAATGCGAGAACGCGATGAAGTTCATGTTCACCGCCAGCAGCATCAGTTCGATGGCCATCAGCAGGACAATGATGTTCTTGCGGTTCAGGAAAATACCGACGATCGAGATCGCGAACAATATCGCGCCGAGAACGAGGTAGTGAGCGAGCGATAAAGTCATGGTGCCTCCTTAACTTCTGCCGAACCAGCAGCATTCTGGCCGCGTGTGGTCACCGGATCGATCTTGATGATCTTCAGGCGGTCGTTGCGCTTGACGCGTACCGCGTCGGCTGGGTCGAAATGTTTGGTGTCCTTGCGCTTGCGCAGGGTCAGCGCCACGGCGGCGATGATCGCCACCAGCAGGATCACCCCGGCGATTTCAAAGCCGTAGATGTATTTGGTGTAGATCAGGATGCCTAGTTCCTTGGTGCCGCCGATGTTGCCGGTGTTGGGCACCTGCTGGTCGAACGACAGGAAGGAGCGCCACAGCACGGCGGCCATTTCCAGCACGATGATCACGCCGACGAAGGAAGCGACCGGCAGGTAGCCCCAGAAGCCTTCACGCATCTTGTCCGTGTCGATGTCGAGCATCATGACCACGAACAGGAACAGCACCATGACGGCGCCGACGTAGACCAGCACCAGCACGATGGCCAGGAACTCGGCCTCGAGCAGCATCCAGATGCCGGCAGCCGAGAAGAACGCCAGCACCAGGAACAGCGCGGCGTGCACCGGATTGCGGGCCGTGATAACGCGCGTCGCAGCCAATATCATGATGGCTGAGAAGGCGTAGAACAAAGCAGTTTTAAATTCCATAACTAACCCAAGAGACGTACATTATTGATCGACACGCTATTGATATGCGGCGCGCCTTGGCCTCGCCTTGGCGAGGTTAAGGACCAGCCGCATGTCATCAGCGGTAAGGAGCGTCCGCTGCGCGGGCTGCGGCGATCTCGTTTTCATAGCGATCGCCTACGGCCAGCAGCATCTCTTTCGTGTAGTACAGATCGCCGCGTTTCTCGCCGTGGTATTCCAGCACGTGCGTCTCGACGATCGAGTCGACCGGGCAGGACTCTTCGCAGAAGCCGCAGAAGATGCACTTGGTCAGATCGATGTCGTAACGCGTGGTGCGGCGCGAGCCGTCGTCGCGCTGCTCGGATTCGATGGTGATCGCCATCGCAGGGCACACCGCTTCGCACAGTTTGCAGGCGATGCAGCGCTCTTCGCCGTTGGGATAACGGCGCAGCGCGTGCAGTCCGCGGAAGCGCGGCGACATCGGCGTCTTCTCTTCCGGGTACTGCACGGTGATTTTGCGCGAGAACATGTACTTGCCCGTCAGCGCCATCCCTTTGATCAATTCGGTCAGCATGAAGCTGCCGATGAAGTCTTTTAAACGTTCCATTTTTTCCAGTCCTTACTTCCAGATATTCCAGGATGTCTGCATCCAGCCGGCCACGAACACCAGGTACACCAGCGTCAGAGGGATAAACACTTTCCAGCCCAGACGCATGATCTGGTCGTAACGGTAGCGTGGGAAAGTACCGCGCACCCAGATGAAGACGGACACCAGGAAGAACGCCTTGGCGAACAACCAGAAGAAGCCGCCGAAACCGCCCCAGAATTCGAGGAAGGCAAACGGTGCGGACCAGCCGCCCAGGAACATGATCGAACCCAGGGTCGCGATCAGGATCATGTTGGCGTATTCGGCCAGCATGAACATGGCGTAGGCCATGCCCGAGTATTCGACCATGTGGCCGGCGACGATCTCGGACTCGCCTTCGACCACGTCGAACGGGTGACGGTTACATTCGGCCAGGCCCGAGGTCAGGTAGACCACGAACAGCGGCAGCAGCGGCAGCCAGTTCCACGACAGGAAGTTCAGGCCGTGCTCGACGAACATGCCCTTCTGCTGGCCGGCGACGATGTCGCCGAAGTTCAGCGAACCGGACACCATCAGCACGACCACCAGCACGAAGCCCATCGGGATTTCGTAGGAGATCATCTGCGCCGAGGCGCGCATCGCGCCCATGAACGAATACTTCGAGTTCGAGGCCCAGCCGGCGATGATGATGCCGTAGACTTCCATCGAGGTGATCGCCATCAGCAGCAGCAGGCCGGCGTTGACGTTGGCCAGCACGGCTTCGGCGCCGAACGGCACCACCGCCCATGCGGCCAGCGCCGGCATGATGGTCATGATAGGACCGATGACGAACAGGCCGCGGTTGGCCTTGGCCGGGGTGATGATTTCCTTGAACAGCAGTTTCAGCGCATCGGCGATCGGCTGCAGCAGGCCCATGGGGCCGACGCGGTTAGGGCCGACGCGGATCTGGATCCAGCCGATGAACTTACGTTCCCACAGCGTCAGATAGGCGACCAGGCCCATCAGCGGCAGCAGCACGACGATGACGCGGATCAGCGCCCAGATCAGCGGCCAGGCCGGAGCCAGCACGCTGTTTGCGCCCATGGCGTTAATGGTAGTGACGAATTCAGGCAGAGCCATTATTTACCCTCCCCTGCTTTTTCAACGGTGATGGAACCGAACATGCCGCCCAGTGCGGCGGTCGACGCGTGAGCGGCGGCCACGCGGACTGCGTTGGCTGGCAGTTTGGCGTCGACAGCGGCGACCAGGATCGCGCTGCCGGAACCTTGCGTTACCTTGACGGTGTCGCCGGCGGCGACGCCCAGCTGCTGCGCCAGCGCGGACGACAGGTGCGCTTTCGGCGCAGCCGCATCGGCCATCTTCTGCAGCGACTCGGCGCGGCGCACCACCGCGTCGGCGAAGTAGATAGGCACGTCGGCGATACGTTCGGTACCGGTCGAAGCGGCGGAGGCAGCAACGACAGCTTGCCTGGTGATGTTGTTCAGCTTGGCCGACAAATCGGTCACGCCGGCGCCCAGCACTTCGTCGCGGATCGCTTCGGACGTGTCGTAGTCGAAACCGGACAGGCCGAGGATGTTGCCCAGCACGCGCAGCACTTTCCACGCAGGGCGGGTTTCCAGCAGCGGCTTGACGGTGCCGTTGAAGCTTTGCGCGCGGCCTTCGCAGTTGACGAAGGTGCCCGACGTTTCGCTGAACGGCGAAACCGGCAGCAGCACGTCGGCGTAGTCCATGCCGTGCTTGTAGGCCGACATGACGACGACCATCTCGGCGTGCTTCAGCGCGGCGGCGGCGGCTTGCGGGTCGTGTGCATCCAGCTCTGGCTCGGCGTTCAGCAGCACGTAGGCTTGCTTCTGCTCGGAGAACGCAGGCACCTTGGCGCCGTTGGCGTTGACGATGTAAGCGCCGACGGTGTTGGCGGCTTCGGTCAGGTAGCCCAGCTTGGCGCCGGTCTGTTCGGCGATCCATTGTGCGGCGGCGTGCAGCGCGGCGGCTTGCGGGTGCTGCGTCGCCGCGTTACCCAGGAAGACACCCTTGTTTTCGCCGGAGATCAGCGAAGCGGCAATCGCGTTGGCTGCGTCGGAAGCGGTGACGCCTTCGAAGCCGGCTGGAGCAGAAACTTCCTTGGCCTTGGCCACGGCCACCACCACTTGCGACAGCGCCGACAGCCACTCCGAAGGAGCGACGATCATCTTGTTGGCGACGTTCATCAGCAGGTCGTCGTCGGTCGCGTGCAGGATCGACAGCTTGGCGCCGCCCTTCACCGCCGTGCGCAGGCGGGTGGCCAGCAGCGGATGATCCTTGCGCAGGAACGAGCCGATGACGAAGGCGCGGTTCAGCTGGCCGAACTCCGCGATCGACATGCCCAGCCAAGGGGTGACGTCGCTCAGCGAGAAGTCGCTGTGGCGCAGGCGCGTGTCCACGCTGTCCGAGCCCATGGCGCGGGTCAGCTTTTGCAGCAGGTGCAGCTCTTCCAGCGTCGAATGCGGCGTGGCCACAGCGGCCAGCGCGTTGGCGCCGTGTTCGTGCTTGATGTTCTTCAGGCCGTGCGCCACGTATTCCAGCGCGGTTTGCCAGTCGACTTCCTTCCACTCGCCGCCCTGCTTCAGCATCGGCTGGGTCAGGCGGTCGGCGGCGTCCAGGCCTTCGTACGAGAAGCGGTCCTTGTCGGAAATCCAGCACTCGTTGACGGCGTCGTTTTCCAGCGGCAGCACGCGCTTGACCTTGCCGCCCTTGACCTGAACGATCAGGTTGGCGCCCAGGCCGTCGTGCGGCGAGACCGATTTGCGGCGCGACAGTTCCCAGGTGCGGGCGCTGTAGCGGAAAGGCTTAGACGTCAGCGCGCCGACCGGGCACAGGTCGATCATGTTGCCGGACATTTCCGAGTTGACGGTCTGGCCGACAAACGCGGTGATTTCCGAGTGTTCGCCGCGGCCGATCATGCCCAGCTCCATGACGCCGGCCACTTCCTGGCCGAAACGCACGCAACGGGTGCACTGGATGCAGCGCGCCATCTCCTGCATGGAGACCAGCGGGCCGGCATCTTTCGGCACGACGACGCGCTTGTCTTCTTCGTAGCGCGATTCGCCCTTGCCGTAGCCGACCGCCAGATCCTGCAACTGGCACTCGCCGCCCTGATCGCAGATCGGGCAGTCCAGCGGGTGGTTAATCAGCAGGAATTCCATCACGGACTTCTGAGCCTGCACGGCCTTGTCCGAAGCGGAGCGCACAATCATGCCTGCCGAAACCGGCGTTGCGCATGCTGGCAAAGGCTTGGGGGCCTTTTCCACTTCGACGAGGCACATACGGCAGTTCGCGGCGATCGACAATTTCTTGTGATAGCAGAAGTGCGGAATGTAGGTTCCCAATTTGTTGGCGGCGTCCATCACCATGCTACCAGCAGGGACTTCGACTTTTTTGCCGTCTATTTCGATTTCAACCATGGTGATCGTTACCTGACGCAGCTTAGATGTAAGCGGGCACTAAGCAATGCTTGTGCTCGACGTGATATTCAAATTCTTCGCGGAATTGCTTGATGAACGCGCGCATCGGCATCGCCGCGGCATCGCCCAGCGCGCAAATGGTGCGGCCCTGGATGTTGTCGCAGATCGAGTTCAGCACGTCCAGGTCCGAAGGACGTCCCTGGCCGTTTTCGATGCGGTGGATCATGCGGTACATCCAGCCCGTGCCTTCGCGGCATGGGGTGCACTGGCCGCACGATTCTTCAAAGTAGAAGTAAGCCAGGCGCTCCATGGCCTTGACCATGCAACGCGTTTCATCCATGACGATGACGGCGCCCGAACCGAGCATCGAGCCCGCCTTGGCGATCGAGTCGTAGTCCAGGTCGGTGTTCATCATCACTTCGCCGCGGATCACCGGAGCGGACGAGCCGCCAGGGATCACAGCCTTGATCTTTTTGCCGCCGCGCATGCCGCCTGCCAGTTCCAGCAGCTTGGCGAACGGGGTGCCCAGTGGCACCTCGTAGTTGCCCGGCAGTTCAACGTCGCCCGAGATCGAGAAGATCTTCGAGCCGCCGTTGTTCGGACGTCCCATGCCCAGGTACTTTTCAGGACCCATGTTCAGGATGAACGGAACAGCCGCGAACGTCTCGGTGTTGTTGATGGTGGTCGGCTTGCCGTACAGGCCGAACGACGCAGGGAAAGGCGGCTTGAAGCGCGGCTGGCCTTTCTTGCCCTCCAGCGATTCCAGCAGCGCGGTTTCCTCGCCGCAGATGTAGGCGCCATAGCCATGGTGCGCGTGCAGCTGGAAGCTGAACTCGCTGCCCATGATCTTGTCGCCCAGGAAGCCGGCGGCGCGCGCCTCTTCCAGCGCATCTTCAAACTGGGTGTAGACCTCGAAGATCTCGCCGTGGATGTAGTTGTAGCCCACGGTGATGCCCATGGCGTAGGCGCCGATGGCCATGCCCTCGATCAGCGCATGCGGGTTGTAGCGCATGATGTCGCGGTCCTTGAAAGTGCCCGGCTCGCCCTCATCTGAGTTGCATACCAGGTACTTCTGGCCCGGGAACTGGCGTGGCATGAAGCTCCACTTCAGGCCGGTCGGGAAACCCGCGCCGCCACGGCCGCGCAGCGACGACGCTTTCAGGTCGGCGATGATTTGTTCCGGGGTGATTTTCTCTTCGAGGATCTTGCGCAGGGCGCTGTAGCCGCCGCGCTTGACGTAATCTTCCAGGTGCCAGTTCTTGCCGTCGAGGCCGGCCAGAATGACCGGGTCGATGTGACGATTGTGGAGTGACGTCATTTCTTCAATTCCTCCACCAGGGTATCGATTTTGTCGTTGGACATGAAGCTGCACATGCGCTGGTCGTTCACCAGCATCACCGGCGCGTCGCCGCAGGCGCCCATGCACTCGCCTTCCACCAGCGTGAAAGCGCCGTCGTCCGTGGTGTCACGGAAGTCGATGCCCAGCTTTTCTTTCAGGTGGTTGGCCGCGCGCACGCCGCCCGACAAGGCGCATGGCAGGTTGGTGCACACGGAAATCTTGTGCTTGCCGACCGGCTTCAGGTTGTACATATTGTAGAAGGTGGCGACTTCCTGCACGGCGATGGCCGGCATGCGGATGTAGTCGGCCAGTTCGGCCATCACGTCCGGCGAGATCCAACCCAGTTCAACCTGGGCGTGGGCCAGCGCGGCCATCACGGCCGACTGGCGCTGGTCGGCCGGGTACTTGGCCAACTCGCGGTCGATTTTTTTGTAGCACTGCTCTGATAACAACATAACTTTTCTGCCTCTCGGACTTAGCGGTCAATACTGCCGAACACGATATCTTGCGTACCGATGATGGTCACGGCGTCGGCAATCATGTGGCCGCGCGCCATTTCATCCAGCGATTGCAAGTGCGCGTAATCGGGAGCGCGCAGCTTCATGCGGTACGGCTTGTTGGCGCCATCGGAAATCAGATAGATGCCGAACTCGCCCTTCGGATGCTCCACCGCGCTGTACGCTTCGCCCGGCGGCACGTGGAAGCCCTCGGTGAACAGCTTGAAGTGGTGAATCAGCGATTCCATATTGGTCTTCATGTCGACGCGGCCCGGAGGCGCCACCTTGCGGTTGTCGGTCATGACCGGACCCGGATTGTTGCGCAGCCATTCGACGCACTGCTTGATGATCTTGTTCGACTGGCGCAGCTCTTCCACGCGCACCAGGTAGCGGTCGTAGCAGTCGCCGTTGGTGCCGATCGGCACGTCGAAGTCCATCAGGTCGTACACTTCGTACGGCTGGTGCTTGCGCAGGTCCCACTGGATGCCCGAGCCGCGCAGCATGGCGCCGGTGAAGCCCATGGCCAGCGCATCTTCCGGCGCCACCACGCCGATGCCGACGGTACGCTGTTTCCAGATACGGTTGTCGGTCAGCAGCGTTTCGTATTCGTCGACGTAGGTCGGGAAACGGTTGGTGAACGCTTCGATGAAGTCCAGCAGCGAGCCCTGGCGATGTTCGTTCAGGCCGGCCACGGCCTTGGCCGAGCGGATGATCGACGGCTTGTGCTGCGGCATCGCGTCCGGCAGGTCGCGGTAGACGCCGCCCGGACGGTAGTAGGCCGCGTGCATGCGCGCGCCCGACACCGCCTCGTAGCAGTCGAACAGGTCTTCGCGGTCGCGGAAGCAGTACAGGAACGGGCCCATGGCGCCGACGTCGAGCGCGTGCGCGCCCAGCCACATCAGGTGGTTCAGGATGCGGGTGATCTCGTCGAACATGACGCGGATGTATTGCGCGCGCAGCGGCACTTCCAGGCCCAGCAGCTTCTCGATCGCCATCACGTAGGCGTGCTCGTTGCACATCATCGACACGTAGTCGAGGCGGTCCATATACGGCACCGACTGCAGGTAGGTCTTCTGCTCGGCCAGCTTCTCGGTGCCGCGGTGCAGCAGGCCGATGTGCGGGTCGGCGCGCTGTATCACTTCGCCGTCCAGCTCCAGCACCAGGCGCAGCACGCCGTGCGCGGCCGGGTGTTGCGGGCCAAAGTTCAGGGTGTAGTTCTTAATTTCAGCCATTGTTTACTTCCCGTAGTTTTCTTCGCGGATCACGCGCGGCACGTTTTCACGCGGCTCGATGGTGACCGGCTGGTAGATCACGCGCTTCTGCTCGGGGTCGTAGCGCATTTCGACATAGCCCGATACCGGGAAGTCCTTGCGGAACGGATGGCCGATGAAACCGTAGTCGGTCAGGATGCGGCGCAGGTCGTTGTGGCCTTCGAACAGGATGCCGAACATGTCGAACGCTTCGCGCTCGTACCAGTTGACGGCGCGCCACAGCGGCACCAGCGACGGCAGCAGCGGCATGTCGTCGTCGGCGCAGAACGCGCGCACGCGCACGCGCCAGTTGTTCTTCACGGACAGCAAATGGACGACCACTGCGAAACGCAGGCCGTCCCAGGTGCCTTCACCGTAGTTCAGGTAGTCGACGCCGGCCAGGTCGATCAGCTGATCGAAGCCCAGCGACTTGTCGTCGCGCAGCGTTTGCATCACGCCGTAGTAGTCGGCGGCTTTCACGACCAGCGTGATCTCGCCCAACGCCACGGTCGTAGTAACGCGATCGCCCAGGGCGGTGCCGAGGGCGGTTTGCAGTTGTTCCAGATGTGTAGTCATATTCTTGAAGCGGCCCCGTTAGCGTGCGATCGTGTTGGTGCGCTTGATCTTGTTTTGCAGCTGCATGATGCCGTACAGCAGAGCCTCAGCCGTCGGCGGGCAGCCCGGCACATAGACGTCCACCGGTACGATGCGGTCGCAACCGCGCACCACGGAGTAGGAGTAGTGATAGTAGCCGCCGCCGTTGGCGCAGGAGCCCATCGAGATGACCCAGCGCGGTTCCGGCATCTGGTCGTAGACCTTGCGCAGCGCGGGGGCCATCTTGTTGCACAGCGTGCCGGCCACGATCATCACGTCGGACTGACGCGGCGACGGACGGAACACCACGCCGAAGCGGTCCATGTCGTAACGGGCCGCGCCCACGTGCATCATTTCGACCGCGCAGCAGGCCAGACCGAACGTCATCGGGAACATCGAACCCGTGCGCGCCCAGTTGATCAGCTTGTCGGCCGAGGTGGTGATGAAACCTTCGTTTAATACGCCTTCAATAGCCATGGCTTATTCCCAATCAAGGGCACCTTTCTTCCAGATATACCAAAAACCGACGACGAATTCAGCGATGAAGCTCATCATCACCAGGAACCCGTTCCAGCCCAGTTCGCGCATGGAGACGCCCCACGGGAAGAAGAATGCCGTTTCCAGATCGAACAAAATAAAGAGGATTGCGACGAGGTAGTAACGCACGTCGAATTTCATGCGCGCGTCTTCGAACGCTTCGAAGCCGCATTCATACGGGGACAGTTTTGCTGCGTCAGGCTTGTTAGGCCCGAGAATGTGGCCCAGGACTTGGGGAGCGATGCCTACGCCGAGACCGACGAGGATGAACAACAGGACGGGGAGATAATTTTCGAGGTTCACGATTGATGAGCTTATATTGAACGGTCGGTTAAAAGGACACACTGCGGTGTTATGCGGTGCTCTTAACGTTCGCCCCAATCGTAAAACTACTTAGACCAGGATCGAACGACACATCCTCGTAAAAAAGCCAGCTCAGGTACTTTGTAGGTACTCCCTTGCTGGCCTCTGATTTCTGGTGCCGACGACGAGACTCGAACTCGTACAGCTTGCGCCACTACCCCCTCAAGATAGCGTGTCTACCAATTTCACCACGTCGGCGTAAGGCCGCTATTCTACTTCGTTTTCACGCGGTTGTTAATCCGTATTGCGCCAAAACAAGAAGAAAAACGATAAATCTTTACTTCCTTCTACTCTGAATTGTTTTTCTAGCTTGCAGCGCTAATGTACTGCCAAAACAATGAGCAAACAACTTAAAAAATTGCCAATGAACCTGCTTTACTTCGCAACTTTTCACAACTTAGTTCATTATTATATTACTTTGGGATCGAAGCTGCAGAGCCTGCCGCAGTCGGCGCTGGCGCCGAGGCTGCCGGGGCCGCTGGCGCCGCCGCCGGAGCGGTAGGAATCGCTGCCGCGCCGGTGGCTGGCGCCGGGGCCGGGGCCGCCGGCAGCGCCTTGTCCATCACGCCGCCGCTGACGGCGCCGCTGCCGTGCTGGGTCGAGATGTACGACAGGGCCAGCGTGGCGCTGAAGAAAATCGCGGCGGCAACGCCGGTCGATTTCGACATGAAGTTCGACGAACCGGTCGCGCCGAACAGGCTGCCCGAGGCGCCCGAACCGAAGGCCGCGCCCATGTCGGCGCCTTTGCCATGCTGCAGCAATACCAGGCCGATAATGGCGATTGCGGAAATGACCTGCACTACGATAACCAGATTGAACAAGGAGTTCATGTTATTCCATTCAAAAATAAAAGTTTTGTATCGTTTTGTTTCTAAAACTTAGACGGCCTGGATAATCCCGAGGAAATCAGTCGCCTTTAATGCGGCGCCACCGATCAAGCCGCCGTCGATATCCGGCTGGGCCATCAATTCTCTTGCATTGTCCGGCTTCATGCTGCCGCCGTACAAAATCTGCACGCCGGCAGCGGCCGGCGCATTCTTCTGCGCCAGGCGCGCGCGCAGGAAGCTGTGGGCGTCCTGGGCAATTTGCGGCGTCGCCGTCTTGCCGGTGCCGATCGCCCATACCGGCTCGTAAGCCACCACCAGCCTGGCCACGTCGTCGGCGGAAATCACATCCAGCACCGCCTGCAGCTGGCCGCAGATGATGGCTTCGGTCTCCCCTGCCTCGCGCTGCGCCAGCGTTTCGCCGCAGCAGACCACCGGCGTCAGGCCGGCGGCCAATGCCGCGACGGTCTTTTGCGCCACCAGCTCGCTGCTTTCCTTGTGATAGGCGCGGCGCTCGGAGTGGCCGCACAGCACGTATCGGGAATCGAAGTCGACCAGCATGCCGGCCGACACTTCGCCCGTGTAGGCGCCGCTGGCGTGGGCCGACACATCCTGCCCGCCCCAGGCGACCGGGGTGCCTTGCAGCTCGGCCTGGCATTGAGCCAGGTAGGGCGCCGGCACGCAGACGGCGCAGTCGGCTCCGAAGTCGTTCAATCCGGCGACGATCCCGGACAACAACGCCGTATTGCCGGCGCGGTTGCCGTTCATTTTCCAATTGCCGATGACGAGTTTGCGACGCATAGTAGCCTAAAATTCAATAACCCGCTATTTTAACGCGAGGCTGTAACCCCGGTCAAACCAGCGGGCGGCCGCACCGCCCTTAAAATGGCAAAAATACTACGGTTCTGCCCGGATCTTGACCTAAATCACCTGCAACATGATCTTGCCGACGTGGTTGCTGCTCTCCATCAGCGCATGCGCGGCGGCGGCCTGCTCCAGCGGAAACACCTCGTAAATCACCGGCTTGAGCTTTTGCGCGGCCATCATCGGCCACACCTTGTCCAGCAGCTTCTTGGCGACCGCGCCCTTGAAGGCGGCCGAACGGGGGCGCAGCGTGGAACCGGTGATGGTCAGCCGGCGGCGCAACACCTGGCCCAGGTCCACCGTGGCCTTGCCGCCGCCCAGCGTGGCGATCAGCGCGATGCGGCCGTCGTCGGCCAGGCAGCTGATTTCGCGGGGAATATAGTCGCCGCCCACCATGTCGAGGATGACGTCGACGCCCCGGTCGTTGGTCAGCGATTTGACGATGAGGCCGAAATCCTCGGTCTTGTAGTTGATGCCGCGCTCGGCGCCCAGCGCCATGCAGGCGGCCACCTTGTCGTCGCTGCCGGCGGTGGCGAACACGCGGTGGCCCATGGCCGTGGCCAGCTGTATCGCCGTCACGCCGATGCCCGAGCTGCCGCCCTGCACCAGCAGCGTTTCGCCGGCGCTCAGGTGGGCGCGGTCGAACACATTGCTCCAGACGGTGAAATAGTTTTCCGGGATCGTGGCCGCCTCGAGCATGCTCCAGCCCTTGGGCACCGGCAGCACCTGCTCGACCGGCGCCACGCAGTATTCGGCATAGCCGCCGCCCTGCACCAGCGCGCAGACCTTGTCGCCGATATCGAAGGTGGTGTAGTCGAGGTCGCCGTCGACGATCTCGCCGGCCACCTCCAGTCCCGGCAGGTCGGAGGCGCCCGGCGGCGGCGCATAGTTGCCCATGCGCTGGAACACGTCCGGACGGTTGACGCCGGCCGCATGCACCTTGATCAGCACCTCGCCCGCCTTGACGACGGGCATGGGGCGCTCGCACAGTTTCAGAACATCGGCCGGGCCGGGATGGGTGATTTCAATCGCGCGCATGGTCTCGCCTTTCAGGGAAAATGCGATTTTACCCCGCACGGCGATCCGCTGCGGGGCGCTTACGTTTGGGTGTTCCGGCGCCGCCGCGCAGCCCCGCCCGCCAGCGCCAGCCCTCCCAGCAGCATGGCGTAGCTGGCCGGTTCCGGCACCGCCGCCGCAGTGAAGCTCAGCCGCAGGTCATTGCCGGCCAGCGAGAGCGACCAGGCGCCATCGTTCAACGCATTGCTGAATCCGCTGGCGTCGAGCAGGAAGCGATCGCTCGCATAACCACTGATGCCGCCGGTGGTGCTGATCAAGGTGTAGCTGTAACTATGCCTGCCATCGAAGTTATAGACGTCGCCGGCACTGTTGCCGGCCATCAGCGAACGCAGGCTGATCGTCACCGGCGACGCGCCCGCCGCGATGCCAAGCACGCCATTCACCTGCAAGGTGTCGTAGGCAACGCCGGCGGCGCCGGTGGCGCTGTTAAGTTCCCACAGATATGTGCTGCCGGCCGCAAAGGTGGTGTCGCCGGCCGTCAGCTTGCCCGGCGAATTGCCCGGCGCCAGCGTGCCGGACAGGTTCAGCGCGCCGATGCCGCCATTGCCGCTCAGCGTAGCCCCCGCAGCCACATTGAAGGCACTGCCGACCGCACTGCCGTTGATCCTGACCTCGCCGGCATTGACATTGGTGGCGCCGCCGTAGCTGTTCACGCCGGACAATGTCAGTACGCCGGCGCCGTTCTTGGTCAGGCCGCCGCTGCCGGAGATCACGCCCGCATACGCATTGGCGCCGCTGTTATTGACGGTCAGCCGCGCCGCGCCGAGCGCGACAGTGCCGCTGCCCGACAAGCCCTGCACCGTTTGCGCGAAGCCGTTCATGGCAAAGCCGGCGCCCGCGGCCACCGACAGCGTGGTGCTGGACGACAGCGCATTGGCGCGGCCCAGCGCCAGCGCGCCGCCGTTGATGGTGGTCGCGCCGCTGTAGGTGTTGACGGCATTGAGCGTCAGCGTGCCGGCGCCGGACTTGGTCAGCGAACCGCCGCTGCTGCTCAGCGCCGTGCCGACGGCGACATCGCGGCCGTTGGTGTCGAGCTTGTATGCCTGGCCCGCAGCCGTGCTGAAGCGGCTGGAATAATCGGCGGCGTTGCCGGCGCTGTATTGCAAGGTGCCGCCGCTGAACTTGATGGTGCCGCTGCTGCCCAGCGCCGCCGCGCTGCCCAGGCCCAGCGTGCCGCCGGCCAGCGTGGTGCCGCCGGTATAGGTGTTGGCGCCGGAAAGAACCTGCGTGCCGTTGCCGGCCTTGGTCAGGCTCAGGTTGCCCTGGATCGCGCCGCTGAAGTTTTGCGAGCCGCTATCGAAGTCCAGCGTCAGGCCGCCGGCCGCCGCCAGCGAATTCTTGATCAGGCCGGCGCCGGCGCCGACCGAGCTGACGCCGCCCAGCGCCGTGCTCAGGCCGCGCAAGTCCAGCGTGCCGCCGGTGGCGCCCGCCGTGTTGTCGAACACCAGCGTGCTGTTGCGGGTGGTGGCGTTGAGCGTGTAGATTTGCAGCTGGGCGTTTTTCTTCAGGAGGATACTGGCGCCATCCACCGAATTGGCGTACTGCGCGCCGAGAATGGAGCTGTCGGTAAAGGTCAGCCGGCCGCTGCGCAGCGCGCCATTGCCGTTGCCGTCTTCCTGCGCCACCAGGATCAGCGTGCCGCCGAAAGTGATGGCGGTGTCGGCCGCAGCGGTCGACAGCGTGCCGACGGTCAGCGAATTGGCGCCCGTGGTCAGCGCCGAGGTGAAGGTGTAGCCGTTGCTGTTGACGCTCATCTTGCGCACATTGCGCAGCGCATCCAGCGTGACCGTGCCGCCGCTGCCGCCGAACACCGCCTCGGCCAGATTGCTGGCGCCGCCAGGCGCGCTGCCGCCACGCCAGTTGGCCGCCGCCGACCAGGTGCCGCTACCGGTGGCGGCGTTCCAGGTAAACACGGGCACCGTCGCGGTCGGCGTGCTCGAATCGAGCTTGAACTGGAAGATGCCACTGCCGCTGGTCAGGGTCTGCGAGACGCCGCTGACGGTTTGTGAAGCGCCAGGCAAGATATTGTAGTTGTGCCCATCGATCCCGTAGCCGGCAGAGGCAATGCTCTGCGAATCGTTCGCGCTGCCTCTCAGCCATTTGATCGCGCCATCGGGATATTTAAATACGGTGTAAGTTTGCGTGCCGTCCGACACCAGCACCATTTGGTAGGTGTTTTTCACCGTGCCAAGGGAATAGGCCCCGACCTGATCCCAGGTCACAACCTGGGCAAAGGTCGGCGTGAAGTTGACGACACCGGGAATGCCAGCCTTGACGTCCTGCGAGAGCGACTTCAGGAAGGCGCCGTCGGTGGATATGCGATACCACACATTCCCGCTCGCGCGAGTATCCGCATCCGCCCAGAACGGCGCGATTATGTCTATCCCGGGGAAGCTTGCCGGGAAACGCTGCGGCGTGTAGGCGTACACAGCATCGCCAAATGACATCAAGCCGTTGGTGTTGACATACAGGCCGCCATAGGTTTTGCTGAACAACGGAAGTTGCACGCTGGCGCCGCCGACGCCCGCCCTGGTCAGATCGACATATTGCGAAGCGTCGTCCCCCTTCGCAAGCGAGGCGTCGCCGACGGCGGTGCCAAAGGCATACAGTGTGGCGCCGCCATGCGCCGGACCGGCGAAAACCAGCGCCAGCAACACACACAAACGGCTCAACGGGGGAATGCGGGTCGATGGCGAGGTCATTATGGGAGTCTTCACAGGAGTAAAGGACCATTATCAACCTTGCTATACAAATTAGCAATTAACCTTTCCGTAGATTTGTAACAACCTTGTACCCCGGACAAATCCCGCTTACCCGCCGCCGGTGCGCGACTGGCGCGGCAGCGGCGTGTTCGGCTTCCACGCGGCCGACAGCGCCTGCCCTTCCTCGATCTGCTCCGGCGTCATGCTCTTGACCACGGCCGAGCGCTGCTCGGCCGCGTTCATCGAGCCGTTGGCGGCGGCCAGGTTCCACAGCATGTAGGCAATCACGTTGTCCTGCGGCATGCCCGCCATGTGATAGCGGTACATCAGCCCCAGCACTTGCTGCGCATCCGGATGGCCCTGCTCGGCGGCCTTGCGGAACCACGTCACCGCCTGCTTGTGATCCTGGATCACGGCATTGCCGGTGTAATACATGGCGCCGACCACATACTGCGCGTCGGCCTTGCCCTGCAGCGCGGCCTTGCGGTGCCATTCCAGCGCCTGCTTGTAGTCCTGCGCGACGCCGCGTCCCATGTAATACATCAAGCCCAGCAAATGCTGGGCATCGGCGTTGCCGGCTCGGGCAAGTGGCGCTATCTCTTTCAAAGCCACCGCATAGTTCTTGTTGTTGTAGGCGGTGGCGCCTTCGGCGAATCCGGCTGTCGCGGCCTGTTGCAGGCCCAGTGCGATAGCGATCGCTAGTATGAATTTTTTCATATCCCGTTATTTATACATAGGTGTGTATTGGTTTTACTTCCAACTTACCTTGCCCAGGCCGTCAACGCTGACGTTGCGGTTCAGGGGCTTGCCATAGACAGTGACCGATCCCAGGCCGCTCAAGTTCAATGTCGCATTGGTCTTGGCGTTGACGGTGGCGTTGCCCAGCCCGCTCAGCTCGACGTTGACCGAGTCCGCCTGGAACTGCTGGGCATTGAGCCCGCCCAGGCCTCCCAGCGTCGCGTGCAGCATCTTGCTGCGCCCGCCGAGGGTGATGTAGCCGGCGCCGCGCAGGTCCAGGTCGACATTCTCGTTCTCGCTGACCCACAGGTGCATGCTGCCGACCCCGCCCAGGTTGGCCTTCAGGCTCTTGTAGTCACAGACCACCTTCATCGTACCGGCGCCGTCCATCGTCAATTCCAGTTCGTCCCCGCTGAAGCCGCTGATCTCGGTCGTGCCCACACCCTCGGACACCACTTCCCGCAACATCGGCAGCACCAGCTCGGCGCGGGCGCTGGAGCGGCCGATCTTGATGCCGCGGCCTTCGGTCTCCAGGTGCAGCGTGTCGCCGGTGGCCGACGCGGTCACCTTGTCCATGTAGCGCTTTTCCGCAATGATCGTCAGCGACGGCGTCGTGCCTTGTCGCAGCTTCAGGTCGATTACGCCGTCGAGCTTGACTCGCACCACGCGGGCATCGATGGCGATGACCCGTGTCTCATTGCCCTCGTCGGCAGCCTCGGCGCGGCCAAACAGCGCACAGAAAGCGGCAAACAGCAGGCCAAATTGGAAAAGCTTGTTCATTGTCTGGGTTCCTCTGATGTTGTTCTCAGTCCTAATGTAGCAGCGGACTAAGCTTTCTAGCAATCTTTGCGGTGCTACCAATAGTCGATCAAGACTGGCGCTTGCCCTTGATTACCACAACTTGCATCGGAGCCTGGACGGCGGCAGCCTGGATGGTCGGCTGCAGGGCCACGGTCGCCTGGGCGGCCGCGCCGGCATAGGCGGAAGCGCCCAGCAGGACGGCGGCGGTGACGAAGATGGCTTCCATGTTTTTTGCGATGTTCATTTTGCTCTCCTTGAATGCGTTTCGGTATGTGATCACTATATCGATCACCTCCCTGACGATCATGCGGATTGCGACGAACTGCACAATTTGGCGACTGGGCGACAAAAAACCGGGAATGGAGGCGCTGCGCGAGATGTCTTGCTCAGGCCGGCAGGCGGATGGTGGCGTTCAATCCGCCCTCGGGATGGTTTTCCAGCACCAGCTGTCCGCCGTGGGCCTCGATCACGCTGCGGGCGATGCCCAGGCCCAGGCCCATGCCGCCGTCGTTCTGCTCGCGGCCGTGCTCCAGCCGGACATAGGGGTCGAACAGGCTGGCGAAGGCGTCTTCCGGCACGCCGGGGCCGTGGTCGCGCACGGCGATGGTGACGGCTCCCGGCTCGCTGCCGACGCTGATCTCGGCGCGGTCGCCGTAGAACAGCGCGTTGTCCAGCAGGTTGCCGATGGCGCGCTTCAGCGCCAGCGGCTTGGCGCGCACCGTCACCCCGCTGTCCTGGTAGCCCACCTCGTGCCCGGCCAGGCGCGCGCTGCGCACCAGCCGACCCAGCAGCGCATCGAGCTTGACCTCGGCCGGGTTCTCGTGGATGTCGCTGTCCTTCACGCATTGCAGCGCGCCCTTGACCATCATGTCCAGCTCATCCAGGTCTTCCTCGAACTCGTTGCGCAGCGCCTCGTCGTCGAGCAGCTCGGAGCGCAGCTTGAGGCGCGTGATCGGCGTGCGCAGGTCGTGCGAGATCGAGATGAACAGCCGCTCGCGGTCCTCGATATAGCGCTGTATGCGTTCGCGCATCGCGCTGAAGGCGCGCGCGGTGTTGATGAATTCGCGGCTGCCCGTCTCCGGTAGCGGCGGCGCGCGGTCGTCCTGGCCCTGGCCGAAAGCGGCGGCGGCGTCGGACAAGGCGGCCAGCGGACGCGTGATCCAGCGCACCACCAGCAGGCAAAGCAGCAGCACCGCCGCCAGCGACAGCCCTTGCAGCGCCAGCCGGTCCCACGCCAGCGGATCGTTGCTGCTCAAGAAGTAAGGATTGGGCATCAGCGCCGCCATGTACAGCCAGTTGCCCGGTTCGATCTCGGTCTGGATCACCAGTATCGGCGCCGGATCCGGCTGCAGCAGCAGGATGTGCTGGACCCACGAGTCCGGCAGGTCGCTCAGGTGGATGTCGTTTTCGGACACCACCAGCTGGTCCGGCCAGGCGAAGGCCAGGTGGATGGCGGGCGAATGCGGCAGGTCGCTTTTCAGCGTGGCCCCGACGCTGGCGATGACGCTGCGCGCCAGCGGATGCGGGGCGATCTCCTTGACCGGCACGTAGGCCTGGTTCAGGTTGACGAAGAAGCGCGTGCCGCCCATTTCGCGCAGCTGCTGGATCAGCAGCAGGCGGTAGTTCGGCGGCAGGCTGCGGAAGAAGCGGATCGCGCCGGACGCGCTGTGCGCCACGTACAGCGACGCCGACTGCGCCTCCACCTGCGCCTTGGCGCGCAGCTGGCCGGCCCAGATGGCGCTGGCCGCAAGCTGCGTCACCAGCAGCCCCGCCACCATCACCAGCGACAAACGCCCCAGCAGCGACTGCGGCCAGATCCTGCTCAATCGCGCCAGCAGCCGCCTAGGCATGGGAAGTACTGACGTCGGCCGAGAACACATACCCCGCGCCGCGCACCGTCTTGATCAGGGCCGGCTGCTTGCCGTCGTCGTTGAGGCGCACGCGCAGACGGCTGATCTGCACGTCCAGCGAACGGTCCAGCGGGCCCGCGTCGCGGCCGCGCGTTTCCTCGCACAGCACGCTGCGGTCCAGGATCACGCCCGGATGCTCGACAAAATACTTCAGCAGCTGGAAGTCCAGGCCGGTCAGCGCGACCACGTTGCCGTCGCTGTCCAGCACCTTGCGCTCCATCAGGTCCAGCGTGAAGCCGACAAAGCGGTAGTAGCGCGTGGACGGCGTTTCCAGCGCGGTGCGGCGCAGGATGGCCTTGATGCGGGCCAGCAGTTCGCGCGGGCTGTATGGCTTGGCGATGTAGTCGTCGGCACCCAGTTCCAGGCCGACGATGCGGTCGGTCTCGTCCGAGCTGGCCGTCAGCATGATGATCGGAACGTTGGAGCGCTGGCGCACCTGCTTGCACAGCGCGAAGCCGTCGGTATCGGGCAGCATCACGTCGAGTATCACCAGCGACAGCTGCTCGGCGTGCGAGTGCAGCTCGGCCAGGAAGCTTTCGCCGTTGTGCGACAAGATCACCTCGTACTGGTTTTTCTCCAGGTAGGTCTTGAGCAGCACCCGGGTCTTTTGGTCATCGTCTACGATCAGTATCTTGCGCACCGGGTGCTCCTTGGCTTCTGAGGTTAAACAGTCGGAACAACGCGCCAAGGCGGCGCTGCGCCTCGGCCGGCGTGGCCCTGTCGTCTAGAAAGTAACGGTGGATCTCGGCGATGATGGCATCGCGGCTCGCCTCGTCGGTGGCCATGCGGTGCACCAGGCTGGGCGCCTGCACCGCCGCGCCCTGCCCGAAGGTAGTCCACGAGGCGCGCGCGCAGCTGTCCATCTTCGACGGGTCGGCGTCGCGCCGCACCGGCACCGCGCCCTTCTGCGCGTTGAATTCCGCCTGCACCGGCTGCGACACCAGCAGCCGCGCCATCTTCTCCTGCGCGGGCATATGGCGGTAGTCGCCGGCGAACATGGTCAGCGTGTCGACGCTGTAGAGGTGGTACTTGCCGGTGCCGGGCGCCGTGCCGCAGGAATAATCGTCGTCCAGCGACATACCGCGCTCCGCCAGTTCGGGCTTGGCCCAGTCGCCCATGATCATCATGCCGGCTTCGCGGCGCGAGAACTGGCGCACCACTTCCGGCCACGGACGCTCGTCCAGCTGCCCGCCTATCCATCCCTTGACGATGCGCAGCCGCTCCAGCGCCTCGGCGGTGCGGCGGTCGGCGGCGGCGGCGGGACTGCGGCGCACAAACAGCTCGCGGTAGAACTCGGGACCGCTTTCGGCCAGCACCAGGTTCTCGAACAGCGCCGCGACCTGCCACGCTTCGCTGCTTTGCGCCAGCGGCTGGATGCCGGCCGCCTTGAGTTTGAGCGCGACGTTCTGGAAGTCCGCCCAGGTTTGCGGCGGCGTCAATTTGAGCTGAGCGAACAGCGCGCGGTTGTAGTACAGCGTGTTGACGCGGTGGATGCCGAGCGGCGCCGCCACCGTGTGCTTGCGGTGCTGGATCAGCGTTTGTATGGTCGGGAACAGGATGCTGCTCCAGTTGCCGGCGCTGGCCACGTTGTCGATCTCCAGCAGCAGGCCAAGTTCGGCCCATTCGGCGACGGAGACGCCGATGATCTGCGTGACTTCCGGCGCGTCGCCGGCCAGCACGCGGCTTTTCAGCACCTTGCCGGCGCCCAGCCCCGCCCCGCCGGGTATGGCGGCGTCCTTCCATTCGAGGCCCTCGTCGGCCATGCGTGTCGCCAGCACGTTGGCGGCCTTGCGTTCGCTGGTGGAGGTCCACCAGTGCAGTACCTGCAGCGTGGTGAGGGGCGCTTGCGGCGCGGCTGCGCCTTGCTGGGGGGATGGCGCCTGGGACACGGGCGAGGTCGTGGCCGACAATGCGCCGCAATTGAAGGCGCAAGCCGCCGCCAGCAGGCCGAAGGACCAGGCGCGTGCCGTTGGCGGGCGGCGGGCTGTCGAACGAAAGGGTAACCAATCCAACAGCGGCCAGGCTACTTTTTCTATCGACGCAATCACTCAATATCCCGGAGAAAACAGTGACATGATTATAACGGAGAAGGCCGCATCCGTCACCGCGACACTCAAGGGTTCTCGATCCGTGCCCCGCCTCCGCAGGGGCAGACTTCGCACGAAGTCCGCCCCTCGTGGCGCATCAGAACTTGGCTTTTACCCCAACACTGTAGCGGGCACCGTTTTCATACACGCCAACCGGCAAGCCATCCGTGGTATTGGTGCGGATGACTTCATTCCCGATATTCACGGCGGTGAAGTAGACGCTGACCTTCGGCGTCACGTCCCAGCTGGCCGACGCATCCCACTGGCCGTAGGCGCTGGTCACGTCCTGGCCGCCCTCATCCAGCGCACCGTAGGACTTGGAGCGGTAGTTGTACGACAGTCGCACACTGTAGCCGTTCTTCTCGAAGAAGCCGGTCAGGTTGGCCTGGTTGCGCGAATTGCCGATCACGTTCAGCTTCTGGCCGTTGGCGTTGGCGCCGGTCTTCGCATCGGTGTAAGTGTAGTTGACGATGGCGCCGAAGCCGCTGCTGAACGCCTGCTGCCACTGCAGTTCCAGGCCGTTGACGGTCTCGCCGTTGTTGGCGTTGTACGGACGGGTGACCGGACGCATCACGCCCGCCACGTTCTCCAGCTGCGTTTGCGTGTAGATGAAGGTATCGAGCTTCTTCGCAAACACGGTGGCCGACAACAGCGACGCATCGGCGTAGTACCACTCGGCGCCGAGTTCGGCCTGGTTGGCGTGGTAAGGCTTCAGCAGCGGATTGCCCGCCGTGGCGGCATTGGTGGTGCCGCTGACTTCCGTACTGGCGCTCAAATCGCTGTAGGTGTTGCGGGCCATCACCCGCGCCACGGCGCCGCGCACCAGCAGATCCTTGTTGACGGAGTAGACCGCGTTCAGGTTGGGCAGCACGTCGGTATAGCTGCGCGAAACGCTGCCCAGCACGTAGTTGCCGTTGCCGCTCAGGTCCTGGTAGGCTTCCGAGGTCTGGTCGGTCTTGACGATGCGGGCACCGAAGTCGCCGCGCCATGGACCGGTGGCGAAGTCCGCGCGGGCATAGGTCGCGTAGATCTTCTCCTTGATCTTGTAGTACTCGCCCTTCGCTTCCGCGTAGACCATGCCCTTGTCGTACATCGGGAAGCCCTTCGAGTAGGCCAGGCCGTCGTTCACCCATGCATACTGGGTCAGCGAGCCCGCCGTTGCGGCCTCCTGGCTCAGCAGCGGCGAAGGACCGGTCGACAGCTCGGCCAGCGAGAACGACTGCCAACCCGGATTGCCCGGGCCATCGGTGCCGATGATGCGGCGGTTCTGCACCGTGGTGTCGCGCACCTTGGCGCCGACCTTGACCGCCTTGAAGAAGTTGTTGTTGATGTCGATGGTCAGGTCGCCCTGGGCGTAGTTCTCCTTGGTCTCCATGCGGCGGATCCAGTCGCGCGAACTTTGCAGCGTCAGCGCCTTCGGATCGAGCGGATTGATGTCCAGGTATTTGACCTCGTAGGTGTCCGGCGCGATGTTGAACGTGGTGCGGGTGTTCCCGACGAACCAGAAGTTGCGGTCATGGTCGCTGCCGCCCGAACCCTTGGTGGTGCCGGCCTGGCCGTGGAACTTCCAGGTGTCCGCATCGTAGGTGCCTTCCAGGTCCAGCACTTCCGACTTGATGTAGGACTGGCGGAAGATAGGCTCGAACGACACGCCGCCCGTCGGGCCTACGGTGCCGCCGACCAGCGCCTTGGTGCCGTCCGAGGTGGTGATGAACTTCGGATTGGTCACCTGGATATTGCCCTTCGCATCCGCCAGCCCCCCCGCTTCCCACAGGTAGTTCTGGTTGCTGTTGTCCATGCTCATATCGGAGTTCATGTAGTTCAGCGAGATGTCGGTATTGGCGTTCGGGCGCGCCTGCAAGGTCAGGTTGCCGGTGGTGCGCTCGCGGTCCTGGCGGAAGATCGCCGAGCCGCCGCCCCAGGATGCATAGGCACCCGGCGTCACCGCGCCGTTCTGGTCGACGATGTTGTACTTGGTCGCGTCGGTGAAGTTCTCCAGGCCGTCGCGGCGCATCGTGCGTTTCTGCTTGCTGACGGCGAGCAGCGCGCCGAAGGTTTTCTGGTCGTTGGTCCAGCTCAGCAGGCCGGAGAACTGCGGGTCCGTCTTCTTCGGCAGTTCGCTGTAGGTCTCTTCCACCGATCCCTGTATCACCAGCGGCTTCAGTTGGAACGGCTTGCGGGTCTTGACGTTGACCAGGCCGCCGATGCTGCCCTCGTCCAGGTCCGCCGACGGGCTCTTGTAGACGTCGATGCTGCCGACCAGTTCCGAAGCCAGGATGTCGTAGTTGAAGCCGCGGCTTTGCGAGTCGTTCTTCCACCAGTAGCCGGAGGCCACGGCCTGGCCGTTCAGCTGCGTCAGGTTCAGGTTCTTGTCGGTGCCGCGCACGAAGATGTCGCGGCCCTCGCCCCAGGTGCGGTCCACCGAAATGCCCGGCACGCGCTGCAGCGAATCGGCCACGTTCTTGTCCGGGAACTTGCCGACTTCCTCGGCGGTGACGGTGTCGATGACGTTGCCGGCATCGCGCTTCTCCGCCAGGTTGCGCTTGAGGCGCTCGCGGATGCCGCGCACTTCAACGGTTGCGGTGTCTCCAGCCGGTACAGCTTCGCTGGTCTGTGCGTCGGCCGTCGCCGGATCCGCCGCATACAGGTGCGGAGCAATCGCTCCACCCAGCGCCAGCGCGATCAGGTTAGGTAGTATTTTTTTCTTAAGTACCGGCTTGTTCATTCAATTCCCCCTGTTTTAAAAAGTAAAGAACCGCGTGTTGTCCAACTCGTGTCAAACGCTGCGCATCATGCCGCGCGCCGCCGACACCATATTTCCGGGGCGCAGGCGCCGCAGCGCCTGGCCCTTTTCATCAAACACGTGGAAAGCCGTGCTGTCGGCCGAGAAGACGATGGACTGTCCGATCCCGACATGACGTTCGCCGTCCCCGCGTATTACGACGTCTTCGCCACCCTTGCGGCTGACGTAGATGTAATTGGCTTCGCCCAGGTGTTCGACCACACTGACCTCGCCGTGAAAAACTTCCGAACCATCGCGCGATTCGCTGATGTGCTCCGCCCGCAGACCCAGCGTGACCTTGCTGCCGACTCGCAGCGCGCTGCCGTCCACCGCCGCGCGCACGGACTCGCCGCCAGGCAGCAGCACCTTCACGCCGTTGGCATGGGCTTCGGCGACAGTGCCTGCCATCAGATTCATTTTTGGCGAGCCGATAAACCCCGCCACGAACAGGTTGCGCGGCTGCTGATACAAATCCAGCGGCGTTCCGGACTGCTGGACTTTCCCTTCGTGCATGACGACGATCTTGTCGCCCAGCGTCATCGCCTCGACCTGGTCGTGCGTGACGTAGACGATGGTCGCGTCCAGCTGACGATGCAGCTTGGCGATCTCCAGGCGGGTCTGCACGCGCAGCGCCGCGTCCAGGTTGGACAAGGGCTCGTCGAACAGGAACAGGCGCGGCTCTCGCACGATGGCGCGGCCGATCGCCACGCGCTGCCGCTGGCCGCCGGACAGCTCGCGCGGCAGGCGCTCCAGCAGATGTTCGATCTTCAGCGTGGCGGCGGCATGGTTGATGCGCGCCCTGATCGCCACCTTGTCCTTGCCCGCCACCTTCAGGCCGAACGCCATGTTCTGGTACACCGTCATGTGCGGATACAGCGCATAGCTCTGGAACACCATGGCGATGCCGCGCTCCGCCGGCGGCAGGTGGTTGACCACGTCGCCGCCGATTTCCATCGTGCCGCCGGTGATGCTCTCCAGGCCGCACAGCATGCGCAGCAGCGTGGACTTGCCGCAGCCGGACGGTCCGACCAGGACTACGAATTCGCCATGCGCGATATCCAGGTCGATGCCGTCCAGGACGTCGGTCTTGCCATCGTAGGACTTGCGCAGTTGCTTCAGGCTGACACTTGCCATTACTTTTCCTCTTTCTCTATTTGACCGCGCCGGCGGTCAGACCACGAATCAGTTGACGCGAGAAGACCGCATACAGGATCAGCATCGGTATCACCGCCAGCGACAGCGCCGCCAGCACGGAATTCCAGTCGGTGACGTACTGGCCGATGAACTGCTGCACACCCAGCGTGACGGTCTTGGTGCGTTCGGAAGGCGCCAGGATCAGCGGGAACCACAGGTCGTTCCACGCCGGGATCATGGTGAACACGGCCACCGTCGCAATCGCCGGGCGGATCAGCGGCAGGATCACCTGGAAGAAGATGCGTACTTCGCCGACGCCATCGCAGCGGGCCGCGTCCTTCAGTTCCGCCGGCACCTGGCGCATGAATTCGGACAGGATCATCACCGCCAGCGGCAGGCCCTGCGCCGTGTACACCAGGATCAGCGCGGACAGCGTGTTGACCAGGTCCAGCCGCACCATCATTTCCAGGATCGACACGGTGCCGAGGCGGATCGGGATCATGATGCCGAGCGCGAGGAACAGCGTCAGCACGCGGTTGCCCATGAAGCTGTACTCGGACAGCGCCCACGCCGCCATCGCGCCGAACAGCACGATGCACAGCAGCGCCACCAGCGTCACGGTCAGGCTGTTGCCGAAGTAGAGCAGGAAGTTGGTGCTGGCCAGGACCTTCTGGAAACCGACAAAGGTCAGCGATTCCATCGTCGGCAGCGCCAGCGGATCGTCGAAGATGGCGGCGCGGCTCTTGACCGAGTTAATCAGGATCAGCGCGATCGGGAACAGGGCCAGCACCGCATAGGCGATCAGCGTGGCGTGCACCATCAGGCGGCCCAAGTCGAAGCGCTGCGGCAGCGTGGCGGGAGGATACAGGGCGATAGCGGTCATGGCGCGGTCCTCACAGTGCGAAGCGGGTCAGCCTGCGCTGGACACCGACAAAATAGACGCCCACGCCGGCCAGGATCACCAGGAACATCAGCGTGGCGACGGCGGAGCCCAGATACGCGTTGCCTACCTGCGCCTGGTAGCCGAAGAAGGTGCGGTAGAACAGCGTGCCCAGGATGTCGGTCGAATAGTTAGGGCCGGCCAGCGCGCCCTTGATCGAATAAATCAGGTCAAACGCGTTGAAGTTGGCGACGAAGGTCAGGATGGTGACCAGGCCCAGCGTCGGATAGATCAACGGCAGCTTGATCTGCCAGAAGATGCGCAGCGCGCCGGCGCCCTCCACGTGCGCCGCCTCGACGATTTCTTCCGGCACCGCCAGCAGCGCGGCGTAGATCAGCATCATCGGCATGCCGATGTACTGCCATACTGAGATCATCGACAGCGTGGTCAGCGCGGTTTCCTCCTGCCCCATCCAGGGCGCGAAGAAATCGGCCAGGCCGGCAAAGCCCATCAATTTCTCGCCCACGCCCCACAGCGGCGACAGGATCAACTGCCAGATAAAGCCGATGATCACCACCGACAGCAGCGTCGGCAGGAAGATCAGCGTGCGGTAGGTACGGGCGCCGCGCAGGCCCTTGAGGCTGAACAGGGTCGCCAGCAGCAGCCCGATGGGGTTCTGCAGCAGCATGTGGATGCAGAAGAATTTGGCGTTGTTGGCCATCGCATTCCAGAAGCCGGCCGACCAGTCGGGATCGAGCAATATCGTGCGGAAGTTCTCCAGGCCGACAAAGACGGCCTTGCCGCCGTCGTCGGCGCTGAAGAATCCCTGCCCCAGCGTCTGCAGCAGCGGCAGCGCGCTGAACAGCGAGTAGACCAGCACCGCTGGCGCCAGGAACAGCATCAACTGCCAGGGCCGCACCGTATTCACTACATGTTTCAAGACTGCCTCCAGATTCGGGCTAAAAAAAGGGCCGGCACCGCGCCCGGCGCCGGCCAAAAAGAATCACACAATCAAGGGGAGGGATTAGTGTGATGCTACTTTTGCGGTGGCTTGTACCACTTCGCAAAACCGTTCTGCAGCTTGGCCGCCGCATCCTTCGGGGCCAGCTTGCCGTTCAATACCTGGGCATTGACATTCCAAAGTTCGCTCTCCATGCTCGGCCGGCCGCGGTTGAGCACCTGTGCGTTGAAACGTATCGTCGAGGCGCAACTGCCGCGCCATTCCGCCATCTGCTTGGCCACCGGATCGCGCACCGAGATCAAGTGATTCGACAGCGAAAAGAATCCGGTCACACGGTTGGTGTAAATGTCCGCGAACTCCTGCGAGCCGACCCAGGCCAGGAACTTGTAGGCGTCGTCCTTGTTCTTCGATTTCTTGTTGATGCCGATGCCGATGTCCATATGGTCGGAGATGAAGCAGGGGTCACCCGCCTTGCGCACCGGCGGCGGGAACGCGCCCAGTTCCAGGCCCGGCGTCTGGCTGAAGTAGGAGATGTCCCAGGAGCCGGTCGGATAGATGGCGGCGCGGCCCAGCGCGAACTGGTTCTGGCTGTCGCCGTAGGTCTGGGCGCTGGCGCCCTTGCTCAAATAGGTGCCCATCCTCTGCTCGAACTGTAGTGCTTCGACGAACGGCGCGTCGGTCAGCTTGGCCTTGCCGGCGATGAGCGCCTTGCGCCCTTCCTCGCCGCGCCAGAAGTTCGGGCCAATATTGGTATAAACCATTTGGCTCGATTCCCATTGATCTGCGGTGCCCAGCGCCAGAGGAGTGATCCCGCCCTGCTTCAGCGCATCGAGCACGCCGAAGAATTCATCGACCGTTTTCGGCGGCTGCAAATTGAGCTTCTTGAAGATCTTCTTGTTGTACAAAAAACCGTGGATCACGGAGGCGACCGGCATGCAGAAGGTCTCCTTCGCGTCGTCGGTCTGCCAGGCGACAGTGGCCGTCGGCGCGAAGTTCTGCATGCCCGGCTTGCCGTCCAATCTTTCGAGGTGGCCTTTCTTGTACAGCGAGAGCGAGACGTCGAATGGGCGGCAGGCGATCAAGTCCCCGGCCGTGCCGCCGGCCAGCCGCGCGGCCAGGCTCGAGTCGTATTCGGTGGGCGCGGTCGGTGCGAACTTGACCTCGATGCCGGGATGGTTTTTCTCGAATGCCGGCAGCAGCACCTTTTCCCACAGCGTTTTGTCGTCGACCCGCCAGCTTTCGATCACCAGCGTACCGGCCTGCGCAGCCTGGTCGGAAAACATGGCCATCAACAGGGCGTGGCGAACAATCCGGCGTACTTGCATGTGTAGTCCTTATGGCTATATTTACAACGATGAAATGATTCTAGCACCGGGTTTTTTGTGACAGACAAGCAAGTTACCCAATAGAAACTATCATCCAAGCCATTGATTTTATTCAGATAAGTTTTTACCTCCATCGTGAGATGTTACATTTCCTAACCCCGTTCGGGCTGCGCCGGGGCACGCGGCCGCGCGCGGCGAAGACACTCTGCAACGCTTCGCAAGAAATGCTTACAAAACTTAACAAAAAGGTCCGGCCGTTGTTGTTGGCAGACACGGAAGCGCAGCATGCAGGGCATGTGCCGCTACTAAACCACAGTACGGACCAGCTCCAGCCACGCGCGTGCGGCGAAGGAAAGATGTCCGCCGCGCCGCCAGGCCAGCATCAGGTTCCAGTCCAATGCCGGTTGCTCCAGCGTGGCCACGGAAAACTGCCCCTTGGGCAGGGTGTCGCAAAAGATCTTCGGCAGCAGTGCGATACCCACGCCCAGCCTCACCAGCGAAGCGACGAAATCCCATTGGCCGCTGCGGCTGCTGATACGCGGAGTGAAGCCTTCGCGCAGGCAGGCATCGGTGACGATCTCGTTCAGCGCGAACGATTCCCCATAGAAGATGAAGGAGCTCTCCGCCAGTTCGCGCAGCGCCACGCTGCGGCGGCCGCGCCATGCAGAATCCTTGGGCGCCAGCAGGCATAGGGGCGAACGCACCAGCGGGAAGGAATCGAATTCCTGCCAGATGCCGGCATTGGCCGGGTGATCGAGCATGGTGCCCATTTCCAGCGTGCCGTTGCGCAGGTCGGTCTCGATCGATTGCGATCCGCCTTCAAACAGTTTGAGTTCGATCTGCGAATGGCGGCGGTGGTAGGCCGCCAGCAGCGGCGCCAGCGGAGCATGCGCCTGCTGGGTGACGCCGATGCGCAAGTCGCCGCGCCGCAGCTGCTGCAAATCCGCCAGCTCCACGCCCATGTCCTCGTGCATCGCCAGCAAGGCGCGCCCGCGCTGCAGCACCACGTTGCCGGCGTCGGTCAGCGTGAAGCGCTTGCCGACGCGGTCCAGCAGCACCAGGTCGAGCGACTGTTCCAGCTGCTGGATCATCTTGCTGACGGTGGGCTGCGTGACATGCAGGCTCCCGGCGGCGCGGCTGAAGCTCTGCTGCTCGACGACAGCGACGAAATAACGCAAGGCGCGGATATCCATGATCTATTCCAAATTCGAATGATTTTCATAATTTTAATTCATTTTATCTTTTATCCACCGCAGCCTAGAATGGTCCCATGAAACGCATTCTTTACACTCTGATGCAGGTGCTGGGGCTGATCGCAACCTGGTACGCTGCCGACCGCGCGGCCGCCTGGCTGCACCTGCCCTTCTCCGGCGGTGTGGTCGGCCTGCTGGTGATGGTCGCCTTGCTGCTGGGCGGAGTGCTGCGTCCGGCCGCCATCGAGCATGGCGCCGACTGGCTGCTGTCGAACATGCTGCTGTTCTTCGTGCCGCTGGTGGTGTCGGTGGTGCAGTTCACCGGCCTGTTGAAGAGCGACGGCCTGCGGCTGTGCGCCGCGATAGGGCTGGGCTTCATCTGCGTGCTGATGGCGACGGCATTCACTGTCGAGTGGGTATGCCGCCTGGAGCGCGGCCTGCGGTTGCGCCGTCTGCGCGCGTTGCGCGGAGCCGCGCTGTGAAGCCGCTGCTTTTCCTGTTGCTGACACTGGGCCTGTTCTATGCCAACCAGGCCTTGTACAAGCGCTTTCCGTATTTCTGGCTGACGCCGGCGATCGCCACCTCGGCGCTGTTGATCGCCGTGGTGCAGCTGTCCTCCACGCCGTTTCCGCAGTATTTCGGCGATACGCGCTGGCTGTCCTGGCTACTGGGCCCGGCGACGGTGGCCTTCGCGCTGCCGATCTACCAATACCGGGAACTGGTGCGCAAGCACTGGCTGGCGCTCGGCATAGGCAGCTGCGCGGGTATCGCGGCGTCGCTGGCCAGCACGCTGGTGCTGGACCGGCTGCTGGGTCTCCACGGCAGCACGGCGCAAAGCCTGCTGGCGCGCTCGGTGTCCACGCCCTTCGCGCTGGAGGCGACGCAGCATCTGGGCGGCTCGACGCAGCTGACCGGCCTGTTTGTCATCATCACGGGAATATTCGGCATCCTGCTCGGCCAGCTGCTGCTTGGCCTGCTGCCGCTGCGGATGCGCATCGCCAAGGGTGCGCCGCTCGGTGCGGCGGCCCACGGTTTCGGCTTGAGCAAGGCGCGCCTGATCGGCCCGCAGGAAGGCGCGGTCGCCAGCCTGACGATGATCTTCAGCGGCATCCTGATGGTGCTGCTGGCGCCCCTGCTTGGAACCCTGCTTACCAGTGCATGATGGCGCGGATCTGCGGCAGCAGGTCGTTGGCCATCCTGACGTTCTGCTCCCTGGTCGGATGCGCGTCGGTGGCGTCGCCCGGATAGCCGGTTGAGGCGATGGCGTGCACGCGCGGGTCGCCGACGCGGCGCACCGTCTCGGCGATGTAGCCGGTGAGCGCGGCCTGCTTCTCACCGCTCAGGATGCCGCCCTCGGTCAGCATGATCTGCGCGTGCGGATGATCCTTCAACAGCGTTTGCACCAGCTTGACGTACGCCGCCACGTAAGGTTCGCGCTCGGGAACGCCGGGCGCCATGTCGTTGGTGCCGATGGCGCTGACGATCGCGTCGGGTTGGTAGTCCTTTTGATCCCATCGCACCGGATGCTGCCTGTCCGCGATCGCCAGCTGGTAATAGTCGATCAGGTTGAGATCATCGGTCTTGTTCTCCCAGGTGCGAACCAGCCCGCGACCGCCGTAGCAGACCAGCTGCACTTGCGACTTCAACTCGCGCGCCATCAGCATGCCGTAGGAGGCGCGGGGATTCCACCACGACGGTTCCTTCTTCGCGCCCGGAACACGGTCGATGGCTTCGCCGCAGGTGACGGAGTCGCCCAGCACCAGCAGCTTGCGCTGCGGTAGCATGGGTGCTGGCCGCCATGAGCCATCCGTATCGAAGCTGCGCAGCGCGGCGGTGCCGTGCCAGGTCTCGGAACGGTTGACGATTTCCACACGGTGTCCTCCCGGCTTGCCCGCTTCGAGCAAAACCAGCGTCTGCGGGCCTTTTGCCAGATGCAGCTTGCGCGGCTCGCCGCCATCGACGATCACATCGAAGTAGCTGTTGTCGCCGCTTGCGTCGGCCTGTGCGCTCAGGCGCGAGCCGTCGAAATCCACGAAGAAGCTCACGCCCGGATAGCCGAATCGCACGCTGCCATCGGCGGCAAGCTCACCACGCCCCATGCGGGCGACGTGCGCGTCGGCCGCCGTAATCGGCACCGCCACCGCCGGCAATGCGGCGACGAACAAAGCGCCCGCAGCCCACAATCGACAATCCATATGCCCACTCATCCACGCGCCTTCAGGCGCAACAACAGTACGCTATGCGGCGCGAGTTTGGCATCGAGCTTTCTACTGGTATCGCCGGACTTGCCGCCCCAGATCTCGCGCCAGTTGTAGACCGCCTTCTTGAAATCCACCTCCCGCTTGCTCAGGTCATCGCTGATGGAGTGCGCCTTCCAGTCGTAGTTCAGCGTCACCGCCTGCTCGCCGCGATTCAGCACCAGCAGCGCCCACTCGCCGTCCGCCATCGGCCGGGCCCAATACTCCAGCTGCCCCGTCGCCAGGAAACGCCAGGCCGGGATACCCAGCTTGTCCTGGCTGACGGCGATGACATCTCTGTTGCTCAGAATACGACGCGTGGCATCCGGCATATTGCGCAGGTCATTGCCCAGTATGAGCGGCGACGCCAGCATCGCCCACAAGGAAAAGTGGGCGCGGTCCTCGTCCTCCGTCATGCCATTGCCGACTTCCAGCATGTCCATGTCGTTCCAGTGCCCCGGTCCGGCGTACTTGCGCAGGCCGGCCTGCCTGTCGACGATACGCATCACGCCAAGACGCGAGAACGAATCGTGACTCAGCTCGCAATCCCAGCACGGATAGATGTCGGCCGTGGTGCGCCACGAGTGGCCGATATCGCCCGCCCATTCCCAAGGTTTGTTGTCGCCCCACTCGCACATGCTGAACAACATTGGCCGCCCGGCGCTGCGGATGGCATCGCGCATGGTGGTGTAGGCGCCGACCGCACTCAGGCCCTTGCTGTCGCACCAGTCGTACTTGACATAGTCGATGCCCCATCCCGCATAGGTAATGGCGTCCTGGTACTCATGGCCACGGCTGCCCGGATGGCCGCCGCAAGTGGTCGCGCCGACGTCGGAATAGATACCCAGCTTGAGGCCCTTGCCGTGCACATAGTCGGCCAGCGCCTTCATCCCGGACGGGAAGCGCACGGGGTCGGGATGGATCACACCCTGCCCATCGCGCTTGCCGTGCCAGCAGTCGTCGATGTTGACGTATTCGTAGCCGGCGTCCTTCAGGCCCAGCCTCACCATCGCATCCGCCGTATCGCGGATCAGTTGCTCGTTGATGTCGCAGGCGAAGGTGTTCCAGCTGTTCCAGCCCATCTGCGGCGTGGCGGCCAGGCCGCCGAACTTCTGCGCGTGCGCGCCGGCGCAGGCCAGCAGCGCAATCAGGGCAAGCAGGCGTTTCATCGTTTGATCTCCTGCAGACGGTGGGCATATTCCTTGATCAGCAACAGCGAGCTGACGTCGGAGTCAAACACCGAGTAAAGGCCCTGCTCTTCCTGCGGCGGATCGCCGACGAAGTCGTTACCCGGCTTCCACCAGTAGTCCGCGTTGGCGGCGCGGCCGGCGCCACCCCATGCCCAGAAATTGAAGCCGGCGACAGGATCACCCTTGGCGGCGCGGGTGACGACGATGTCGAACACTTCGCGATAGAAGCGGTCGCGGATCTTGGTGGTGGCCTTGATACTGAAGGAAGGTCCGTCGCGGTCAAGGCCGAACTCCTCCAGCACGATGGGTTTGCCCAGTTTCTTGGCCAGCTCGATGTGCGAGTTCAGATAGTCGCGGCTCTTGGCGACGGCGCCATCCCAACTGCCGGTCGGATTGTTGGAGTCGAACCAACCCCAGTTCTTCGGCCACAGATGATAGGTCAGGTAGTCGATATTCTTGCTGCGGTGCGCGTCCAGATACAGTTGCGCGTCCTGCGCGGAACCGGCCAGCCCTTCGCTGCCGCTGCTGACCAGGTGGTTCTTGTCCAGGCTATGGATATAGCCAGCCACTTCGTCCACCCACTTGACGTATACCGCCTTTTCTTCAGGCGTAGCCTTGCCGTTGCCAGGACGCGGCTCGTTGGCCAGTTGCCACGACATGATGTTGGGGTCCTCGAAGTACGGCTTGCCGGTGATGGTGTTCACGCGCTTGACGATCTTGGCGATGACGTTGCGGTACTCGGTTTGCGCCGCGGCGTTGCGGTAGAAGCCGGCGGTCTTTTGCATATAAGTGTCGTAGTCGCCGGTGACGTTCGGGTCCAGCGCAGGCGTTCCTTCAAACCAGTTCAGGTACTGCGTCATGCCACCCGACCACTGCCAGAAGTTGTTCAGGTAGAGCACCACGGTCATGTCGCGCTTGGCCACTTCCGCCAACAGGAAGTCCAGGCCGGCCAGCAGATCCTCATCGTACTGGCCCGGCGCGGCCGTGGTCGCGGGGCGCACGGCGCTCTTCATCTCGGTCTTTTCCGATACCGCCAGCACGCGCAGGTTGTTGATGCCCAGCGCATGCATATTGTCCAGTTCCTTCAGCAGGCGGGCGCGTTCGCCAACACCGCTGGCGGCGCCCAGGTAGCCGCCGTACCAGAAGTTGGCGCCGGCGATGTAATAGGCCTGCCCCTTGCGGGCGAAGTGGGTATGCTTGACGGTGACGAAATCGCTGCCGGCGGCAGGCGCCGCCTCGACGATGCCACAGGCGCCTATCATCAGGGCGGCGGCGCAGAATTTGTACAGTTGCTTCATTTGTCTCGTTCCTTTTCTATTTATTTTCCGTTGACGTCCAGGGTGCGCGCCGGCAGCTGTACCGTGATGCTGGCGGCCTTGGCATCCGCCGCGTCGTGCGCCAGCATCACCTTGTAGCCGCCCTTGGCGATGCGCCAGGTCTTGCTGCGGCTGTCGAACATCGCCAGCAGGCGCGGATCGACGGTCACGCTGACATCCTTGCTTTCCCCCGGCGCCAGCTCGACCTTATCCCAGCCGGCCAGGCGCTTGGGCGCCTCCCACCTTGCGCCTTGCGGTGCAACGTACAACTGTGGCACGTCCTTGCCTTTGACGGCGCCCGTATTGGTGACCTTGAAGCTCAGGCGCAGCTTGCCATCCTTCTGGTCGGCCGCCAGTCCGGAATACGAGAACTGCGTGTACGACAGGCCGTGGCCGAACGGGAACAGCGGCTTGAGGCCCTTCAGGTCGAACCACTTGTAACCGACGGCCGCACCTTCGTGATAGTTGACGTCGAAGCGCACCGCCTCGTTCTTAGGATCGCCATCCAGCTTGGGACGCGGCAGCTGGCTTTCCGACACGGGGAAAGTGGTTGGCAGGTGGCCGGATGGATTGACTTCGCCAAACAGCACGCGGGCGATTGCCTCGCCGCCGCCGCTACCGGCATACCAGGCCTGCAGGATGGCGGCGCTCTGCTCCACCCACGGCATCAATACGGGACCGGCGGTTTCCAGCACCACCACCGTCTTCGGATTGGCCTTGGCCACTGCAGCGATCAGCGCGTCCTGCTGGTCCGGCAGCGTCAGGGACACCGCATCCAGCGCTTCACCCACCCACTGCTGCGCGAACACCACTACCACGTCGGCACCGGCGGCGAGCTTCGCCGCGGCAGCTGGATCGGCGCCGTCGTTGTAGACCACGGTGGCGCCAGGCGCGCGCGCGCGGATCGCCTTCATCGGCGAGGATGGATGGTAGACCACAGGACCCGGCCAACTGGTTGGCGCGATGCCCGGCACCGCGTTGCCGCCGATCGGATACACCAGCGACGAGCCGCCGCCGGCCAGCACGCCGACGTCCGCGTGGGCACCGATGACGACGATCTTTTTCGCGCCGGCCTTCAGCGGCAGCACGTTGCCGGCATTCTTCAGCAGCACGATGCCCTCCTCGGCATCGGCGCGGCTGACCAGCGTATGCGCGACGAAATCGATGGCGCCGCCTTCGGCCACCGGATGATCGACCACTCCCTTGTCGAACATGGCACGCAGCACGCGGAACGCCATGTTGTCCAGACGCGCCTGCGACACGTGGCCGTTGGCGACAGCCTCCTCCAGCGCGCCGCCGAAGTACTGCGACTTGTCGAACTCCCAGCCTGATTGCTGATCGAGGCCGCCGTTGGCCGCTTCGACGGTGCTGTGCGTTGCGCCCCAGTCGGACATCACAAAGCCCTTGAAGCCCCAGTCCTTCTTCAGCACCTGGTTGAGCAGGTAGTCGTTCTCGCAGGCGTAGACCCCGTTCAGGCGGTTGTAGGAGCACATGACGGAGCCGGGATTGGCCTGCTCCAGCAGGAACTGGAAGGCCAGCAGATCCGACATGCGATTGCTGGCGTCGTCGATACGGCTGTCGAGCACAAAGCGCCCCGTCTCCTGGTCGTTGACGGCGAAGTGCTTCATCGTCGCGATGACGTTATTGGACTGGATGCCCTTGACCTGCTGCGCCACCATGGTGCCGGCCAACAGGGGATCTTCACCGGCGTATTCGAAATTGCGGCCGTTGCGCGGTTCGCGCAACAGGTTGACGCCGCCGGCCAGCATCACGTTGAAGCCGGAAGCGCGCGCTTCCGCACCGATCATGGCGCCGCCCTTCCAGGCCAGGTCGCGGTTCCAGGTGGCGGCGGTGGCCAGGCCGGATGGCAGCGATGTCCGCTCGCGCGGCGTCTTCGTGGCCTGCGTCGCGACGCCCAAGCCGGCATCGGTCTCGAACAGGGCAGGCAGGCCGAGACGCGGCACGCCGGCAACGTAACCCGCAGATGACGGCAGCGCGGCGGGATGCTTCTTCGTCTTGGTGCCGAAGTCGGTGCCGAAGTGCCCCAGCACCCAGGTCAGCTTTTCCTGCTGCGTCATCGCTTGCAGCGCCAGTTCGGCGCGCTTGTCGGCGCTCAGCGAGGTATTCATCCAGGTGCGGGCAGCAAGCGGCACGGGCGCGGCCTCGGTTTCAGCCGCGTGCGATGGCAATGCCGTGGCCAGTGCCAGCGCGATCGCCAGCGGGCGCATTTTCAAACCGGTATTCATACTGAGCCCTTTTCTGTGGTTGCATACATGCCGGCATACTTCACGCCGAAGTAAAGAATGAAGGTGTAGCAGGCGGCCGGCACGAAGAACGACCACTGCAACCCGATGGTATCGGCCAACAGTCCTTGCGCGAAAGGCACCAGCGCGCCGCCGACGATGGCCATGCACAGGATGCCGGAGCCCTGGCCGGTCTGTTTGCCCAGCTTGTGCAGCGCCATGCTGAAGATGGTCGGGAACATGATGGAATTGAACAGGCCGACCGCAATGATGGACCACATCGCCAGCGGACCGCTGCCGAAGATCGCCGTCAGTATCAGGACGATGGAAGCGGCCGAATTGAAGGCCAGCGCCTTGCCCGGGCTGACATAGCGCATCACGCCGAAGCCGATGAAGCGGCCGATCATGGCGCCGCCCCAGTAATAGCTGACGTAGTGGGCGGCGGTACTTGCCGGCAGGCTGGCGACATTGGCGTCGCCGAGGAAGTTGATCAGGAAGCTGCCGATGCTGACTTCACCGCCGACGTACACGAAGATGCCGATGGCGCCCAGCACCAGGTGGCGGTGCGCCAGGACGGACTTGCCGACGGCCGTGGCGACATCGCCTTCCTCGTCCGCGTGGACGATCTTCGGCAAGCGCACCAGTGCGAACAGGATCGCCAGCGCCAGCAGCGCGGCGGCCAGTGCCAGATACGGCCCCTGTACCGCGGCGGCTTCCTCGGCCTTGGTCTTGACCAGGTTGGCGACGGCTGGCGCGCCCTCCGACAGGATCAGCATGCCGCCCAGCGCCGGCGCGATGGTGGTGCCCAGCGAGTTGAAGGCCTGTGTCAGCGTCAGCCGGCTGGACGCGGTGGCCGGCGCGCCGAGCACCGTCACGTAGGGATTGGCCGCTACCTGCAGAATCGTGATGCCGCTGGCGAGCACGAAGAACGCCAGCAGGAACAGGGCATAGCCGTTCATCGACGCCGGGTAGAACAGCGCGCAGCCGCCCGCCGCCAGTACCAGGCCGCTGACCGCGCCGCGCTGGTAGCCGATCCGCTTGATCAGCATACCAGCCGGCAGCGAGACGATGAAATAGGCGCCGAAGAAGCAGAACTGCACCAGCATCGCCTGCACGTAGTTAAGGGTGTAAATCGATTTAAGATGGGGAATCAGCACGTCGTTTAGCGACGTTAGCAGGCCCCACATGAAGAACAGCAGCGTAATGATGACCAGCGGGACGGTATTGCTGCCCCGTTCCGCATGGTCGTGGGGGCGCAAAGCTGCCGATGCAACGTGTTCCATAGGTCTGTCTCCTGTATGGATGGTTTTATATTAATGAAAAGATTCTGCATGGCCGGCGCCAACGGGTCAAACAACAAGCGTTTTTGGACCTCAGTTTAGCCATCTTCACTAAACAAGCCGATACAGGTATGCAACCACCCGGGCGGGTTTACCGTCCGCTAAAACTAGCATGTTTAGTAAATTGCGCTAAACTTTTCAGGAAAGTCGCCAGGTCGTTTGACCATGGCTGGACGTCTATGCAAGACTGCATTCATAACAAAAGGAGACTGGAATGGGCACGAATGTCACGATAAGGGATATCGCCCGCGTCGCAGGCGTATCGGCCGGGACCATTTCGCGCGCACTGAAAAACGAGCCCGGACTGACCGAAGCGACGCGCCAGATGGTGCTGGGGACGGCACGGGAACTGGGCTACGATTTTTGCAAACTGCGGCCGAAGCGGCTGCGCCGCCTCACGTTCCTGCTCCATCGCCAGCACAACACCGCGTCCAGCAGCCCGTTCTTCTCGCCGGTGCTGCATGGCGCCGAGGAGGCTTGCCGCAAGCAAGGCATCGTGCTGTCGTTCATGGCTGTGGGACCGGCGGACGGATTGATCGACCAGATTCGCATGCATGCGCCGGACGGCATCGTCTGCGCCGGCTTTTTCGAACCGGAGACGCTGAGCGCACTGCGCTCGACCGGCAAGCAGCTGGTGCTGATCGATATGCAGCTGCGCGGCTACAGCTCGGTCAACCCGGACAATATGATGGGCGGCTACCTGGCGACCAAACACCTGATCGACACCGGCCGCACGCGGGTGGGATTCATCTCCGGCCCGCTGTCTCACTACAGCATCCGCGAACGCGCGCGCGGCTACCGGCAGGCGCTGTTCGAGGAGGGCATCCTCGCCGATCCACGCCTGGAGGCCGGTCTGCCGGACGGCGTCGACCTGGAGACCGGCGCGTGGGAAGCGATGGAGCAGTTGCTGGCCCTGCCCCATCCGCCGGACGCGGTGTTCTGCTACAACGACAGCGCGGCGCTGGTGGCCATGCGCTGCTGCCTCGCCAAGGGGCTGAAGGTACCGCACGATATCGCGATCGTCGGCTTCGACGACATCTCGACCGCCGTGCTGGGACACCGGCCGCTGACGACGCTGCGCATCGATAAAAAGGCGCTGGGCGCGCTGGGCGTGGAACTGCTGCTCAACGGCCCGCACGAAGAACCGGTCGAGAAAATCGCACCGGTGGAATTAATCATACGCGCCAGCACCGTGTTTGACGGCTGGCGCCCCAAGAACCCCGCAACTTATAAACGGACCTGACAATGGCCCCAGATTTTCAATCGCGCAGCACCCTGCTGGATCACATCCGCCACACCAAACAGTTCTACGACAGCCGCTGCACGGATCCCAGCGGCGGCCTGTATCACTTCTACAAGGACGATGGCACAATCTATGACACGCATACCCGCCACCTGGTCAGCAGCACCCGCTTCGTGTTCAACTACGCGATGGCATGGCGCCAGTTCGGCGACGCCGCGGACCAGCAGCGCCTGCGCCACGCGCTGACCTTCCTGCGCGATGCGCACCGCAATCCGGACACCGGCGGCTACGCCTGGCAACTGGACTGGAACAACGGCGCAGGCAGCGTCACCGATGGCACCAACCACTGCTACGGCCTGGCGTTCGTGCTGCTGGCCTACAGCCACGCCGTGATGGCCGGCGAAATCCAGGCCCGCGAGTGGATCGCCGAAACCTTCGCGCTGATGGAGCGCCGCTTCTGGCAGCCGGATTACGGCCTGTACGCCGACGAAGCCAGCTCCGACTGGTCGTACCTGGCGCCGTATCGCGGCCAGAACGCCAACATGCACGCCTGCGAAGCGCTGATCGCCGCATTCGAGGCGACCGGCGAGCGTGCCTACCTGCTGCGCGCCGAAACGCTGGCGCGCAATATCACGCAGCGCCAGGCCGCGCTGTCCGGCAACCTGATTTGGGAGCACTACCATGCCGACTGGTCGGTGGACACCGAATACAACCGCCACGACAAGAGCAATATCTTCCGTCCCTGGGGCTATCAGCCGGGCCACCTGACCGAATGGGCCAAGCTGTTGCTGCTGCTGGAACGCCACGGCGCGCAGCTGGAGGGTGGCACCAACTGGCTGCTGCCGCGCGCCGCCGAACTGTTCGACGCGGCGCTGGCCAAGGCATGGGATCATGAACACGGCGGCATCTACTACGGCTTCGCGCCGGACGGCAGCATCTGCGACGACCTCAAATACTTCTGGGTACAGGCAGAGAGCCTGGCCACCGCCGCGCTGCTGGCCGCCCGCACCGGCGAAGCGCGCTACTGGACCTGGTACGACAAGATCTGGGCTTACAGCTGGGAGCATTTCGTCGACCATCGGCATGGCGCGTGGTACCGCATCCTCGGCGCCGACAACAGCAAGCTGACCGACGAGAAAAGCCCGGCCGGCAAGGTGGACTACCACACCATGGGCGCCTGCTATGAAGTGCTCAACGTTTTGAAGGACTGAGATGGCTGCCTTTCCACTATTCGTCGCGGCAGGCGAAGCGCTGACCGACATGATCGTGCGGGACGCGGCGCAGACCCAGTGGCTCAGCCAGGTCGGCGGCTCGACCTGGAACGTGGCGCGCACGATGGCGAAGCTGGACGTGCCGACCGCCTTCGCCGGCGCCATCAGCAACGACGTCTTCGGCGACGCGCTGTGGCAGGCCAGCGAGGCCGCGCGCCTGGACCTGCGCTTCCTGCAGCGTTCCGACAAGTCGCCGCTGCTGGCGATCGTGCACCGCACCGATCCGCCGGCCTACTTCTTCGTCGGCGACGACAGCGCGGACCTGCAGTTCGATGCGGCGGCCCTGCCTCAAGGCTGGCGCGCGCATTGCAAGTGGGTGCACTTTGGCGGCATCAGCCTGGCGCGCCGGCCGTTGGCGGACAAGCTGGTAGCGCTGGCGGAACAACTCAAGCAGGACGGCGTGCATATCAGCTACGACCCCAATTACCGGCTGCTGATGGATGAGCGCTACGACGCCACGCTGCGCCGCATGACCGAACTAGCCGACGTGATCAAGGTGTCCGAAGAGGATCTGGTAGGCCTGTTCCGCACCGACGACATCGAGTCCGCCTTTGCCACGCTGCGCGGCTGGAATCCGTCGGCGGTCTACTTGTACACCAAGGGCGGCGATGGCGCGTCGCTGCATATTGGCGATGACGAATGGCACCTGGCTGCGCCGGAGATCGCCGTCGTCGACACCGTCGGCGCGGGCGACGCCAGCATCGCCGCACTGGCGTGGAGCATGATGCATCGCCCGCAGCACCAGCCTTTGCAGCATCTGCAGTTTGCCGTGGCGGCCGGCGCCGCCGCCTGCCTCGCGCCTGGCGCATCGCCGCCATCGCTTGAGAAAATCGAAGCGCTGCTGCCGTAGCAACGTCATACCCTTGTCATATCAAGCCGATAAGATTGCGGGTTTTATACCGCACTCTTACTCAGGCTCACATGTCCAAGACCACTCCTTTCGTCAAATCCCGTTTGCACCTGGCCCTCGCAGCCGCCGGCCTGTGCGCGTTGCACGGCGCCGCCTTCGCTGAAGATGCCGCCGAAGGCGCGCTGTCCAAGGTCGTCATCAAGGCCACGGTCGAAAAGAAGAAGCTCGGCGACAGCGTCAGCGGCGGCGCTTTGGGCCGCAAGTCGGAACTGGATACGCCTTTCTCCACCAAGGCCGTCAGCAGCGACGAAATCGAGGACCGGCTGGCCACCAGCATCTCCGAAGTATTGAAATACGACGCATCGGTGACCTCCATCAGCCCGCCGATCAGCACCCATCCGGCCACCATCCAGATGCGCGGCCTGCGTCTCGACGACCTTAACGGCTACAAGGTCAACGGCCTGGCCAACATTAACCGCGGCACAGAAATGCCGCTGGAGATGTTCGAGAGCGTCGAGGTATTGAAAGGCTTGAGCGGCTTTATGTACGGCTTCGGTTCGCCGGGCGGCGTCGTCAACTACGTCAGCAAGCGTCCGACCACGGACAAGAGCTTCAGCGCTGCACTGGGCTACCAGGAAGGCGGCGCGATCAAGGAGCACATCGACATGGGCGGCCGTATGGGCGACGAAGGCGGCTTCGGCTACCGCTTGAACCTGCTGCACGAAGATGGAGGCGTGAAGGAGGAAAGCGGCTCGATCAAGCGCAACGCCGCAGGCCTGAACCTGGAATGGCGCATCACCAACGACGTGGCGCTGACCTACGACGCGATCTACCAGCGCCGCCGCAGCGTGGGCGGCACCGACGTGGTGATTGCACCGTCGTTCGCTATTCCCGCGCCGATAGCGGGCGATAGCAAGCTCAATAGCATCGGCGCCGGCAGCGACGTGGAATACACGCTGTCCACGCTCGGCATGGAGATCCGCCTGAACCCGGAATGGATCGCCAACCTGTCCTACCGCACTTCGGACTCGACACGCGTCTACAAGAAAGACCAGTACTACATCACCAACAACAAGGCCGACTACAAGGACCGCGTGACGTCCGAGCTGCACGGCTATCATTTCGACCAGGTGCAGGCCAGCTTCGAGGGCAATCTCAAGGCGTTCGGCCTGGAGCACGATGTGGTCGCAGGCGTGATGTCGCAGAACCTGGTATCGACTTCGTCGGTTGTCACACCGAAGGTCTACCTGGGCACCGGCAACCTGTATGCGCCGACCATCATCAACGTCTGGACCACCAACTGGAGCGGTGGCACCTACCGCGACGAAGCCACGCGCCAGGAAGCGGCCTTCGCCAGCGATACCGTCAAGCTGAGCGACAGCTGGTCGGTGCTGGCCGGCGCGCGCTACAACCGTTACAACGACAACGCCTACTCGGCCAAGGGCGTGATCACCGCCAACTGGCCTGCACAGAAAACCACGCCGACCGTGGCGCTGATGTTCAAGCCGGCCGCCGACACCACCATCTACGGCAGCTACGTGGAAGCGATGGAGCAGGCGGCAACCGCGCCCACGTCGACATCCAACGCCAACCAGACCTTCGCGCCGATCAAGAGCAAGCAGGCCGAGATCGGCATCAAGACCGAACGCAGCTTCTGGAACGCCAGCGCGGCGCTGTTCAACATCAAGCGCGGCGCCCAATACACCAATGCCGCCAACGTCTTCGTGGAAGACGGCGAGACCAAGTACCAGGGCTTCGAATTCAACACCGTGGTGCAGGCGGCGAAAAACCTGTCGATCGAAGGTGGCCTCATGCTGCTGGACGCGACGCTGGAAAACGCGGCTGCGGGATACAGCGGCAAGCGCGCCGTGGGTGCGCCGCGCCGCCAGATGTCGGTGCAGGCGACCTGGCGCGAAGTGTTGCCAGGCCTGGCGCTGCATGCCGGCAGCCAGTACCTGGGCGAGCTGCCGATGGATGCGGCCAACGTCAACACGCTGGCGGGCGCCACGCTGTTCGACGCCGGTTTCAACTACCGCCACCGCTACTTCGGCAAGATGGTCAGCGTACGCGCCAACATCTCGAACATCGCCAACCGCAAATACTGGACCTACTACCAGGAGAACTACCTGAACGTCGGTTCGCCGCGCACCGCGAGCGTCAATGTTCGGGTAGACTTCTAAGGTATGAAACCACCACGCCTTGCGGCTGGCGCCGCGCTGTCCCTGCTGTTGTTGAACGCTTTCGGCGAGCAGTTTTACCAGACCAAGACGCCGTATCAACCGCAGCAAACCAGCGCCAGCTATGAAGCGCCGCCGCAAGGCTACCATGCGATCCATACCCAGCTACTGGCGCGGCACGGCTCGCGCGGCCTGAGCAGCATGAAGACCGATCTGGCGCTGTATAAGCTGTGGCAGATGGCCGACAAGGAAGGCGCGCTGACGCCGCTCGGCACGCAGCTGGGTGCCGACATCCTGCAGATGATGAAGGCCAACGCGCTGCTCGGCTACGGCGTGGCCGGCATCGGCAAACCTGGATACGGCAACGAGACCATGCAGGGCGTGGCCGAGCACCAGCAGCTAGCCGAGCGCATGATACGTCGGCTGCCCGAGTTGTTCCGCGACGCCCCCGGCGGCCCGGCGAGTCCACCGCGCCGGATCGTCCTCGTCACGTCAGGCAAGGACCGCGCGGTCGACAGCGGCGACTACTTCGCCGGCGCATTGATGGCGCGGCAGCCCAACCTGCAGCCACTGATAATCCGCCCTCCTTCAAAGGCGCCACGCGCCGAAACGATCCATGACAGCCGTCCCGCCGGCACCGACCGCTTCCTGCTCTACTTCCACAAGCTGGGCGCCAGGCAGGATCTGGTGGCGGACCGTGGCGACCCGTTGTACGGCACCTACCAGGCCAGCCAGGCCTACCAAGCCTGGGCCAAAAGCGATGAGCTGAGCAAGCGCGAGGCCGTCGTGCTGGCGCAGCCGAAAGTCGCGGCGGCCGCCAGGTCAGTAATGGAGCGCTTGTTTACGCCGGCCTTCATCGCCGGACTGGATCAAGGCCGCTACCGCGCAGCCAACAGCGGCACATACAGCTATACCAGCGCCGACGGCAAATTCAGCAACAAGCTGACCGGCGACGGCGACACCGTCATCCAGTCCTCCGTCGATGCGGCGCAAGCGCTGTATGAACTGTACGCGGCGGCCGCCGACATGCGCGTGGAGCTGCAAGCCGACTTCGCCGCGTACATGCCTGCACCGCAGGCGGCGGTATTCGCCGCCACCGAAGACGCCATCGCCTTCTACACCAAGGGCCCCGGCATTCGCGAGAACGGCGACGTCAATTACCGTATGGCGCAAACCCTGCTCGAGGATTTCTTCAGCGAGGTGGACGCCGTCGCCAAAGGCGATCTGTCCCACGCCGCCAAGCTGCGCTTCGCCCACGCTGAAATCGTCATTCCGATGGCCGCCATCCTCGGCCTGCGCGGCATGTCCGAACAGCTGCCGCGCGCCACAGCCTACAGCTATGAAAACAGCCCATGGCGCGGCGCGGCCGTCGCACCGATGGCTGCCAACATCCAGTGGGACGTTTATACAAACGGCCAACGCACGCTGCTCCGCATGCTCTATAACGAGAAGGAAACCGACTTCAAGCCGGCATGCGACCACGCGAAAGTCGCTCCAGGCAGCCATTTCTATGACTACGCCCGCCTGCGCAGTTGCTACAACATTGCCAATTGATCTATACCGTAGGTATTGCACTGGCTGTAAACACAACGTTTAATTCAATTCGTTACGGAACTTCGGTTTTTATAGTGATAGACTTGGTAGGTCTTTTCATATGATGAGAGGCTTATCCCATGAACCAGATGTCCAGGCGACAGTTCCTTCGGGTGACTGGCGCAACCATCGCGGGTTCGAGCATCGCGCTCCTCGGCTTTGCGCCGGCATCGGCCCTGGCCGAAGTCCGTCAGTACAAGCTGGCGCGCAGCACCGAAACCCGCAACACCTGCCCCTACTGCTCCGTCGGCTGCGGTATTCTCATGTACGGTCTGGGCGACGGCGCGAAAAACGCCAAGGCCAGCATCATCCACATCGAGGGCGATGCCGACCATCCGGTCAATCGCGGCACGCTGTGCCCGAAAGGCGCCAGCCTGATCGACTTCATCCACTCCGAAAATCGCTTGATGGTGCCGGAATACCGCGCGCCCGGCGCCACGGAATGGAGCCCCATGTCGTGGGACGACGCGCTCACCCGCATCGCCAAGTTGATGAAGGCCGACCGCGACGCCAATTTCATCGACAAGACGGCGGACGGAAAAACCGTCAACCGATGGACCACGACCGGCATGCTGTGCGCGTCGGCGTCCACCAACGAGGTAGGCTACTTAACCCATAAAACCATGCGCAGTCTGGGCATGCTGGCATTCGACAATCAAGCGCGTGTATGACACGGTCCGACGGTGGCAGGTCTTGCCTCGACATTTGGACGTGGTGCGATGACGAATCACTGGGTGGACATCAAGAACGCTGATGTCATCCTGGTCATGGGCGGTAACGCGGCGGAAGCACACCCCTGCGGATTCAAATGGGTGACGGAAGCGAAGGCGCATCGCGGCGCCAAGCTGATTGTGGTCGACCCGCGCTTTACCCGGACCGCTTCGGTGGCGGACTATTACGTCCCTACCCGCACCGGTGCGGACATCGTCTTCCTCGGCGGGATCATCAACTACCTGCTCACGAACGACAAGATACAGCACGAGTACGTCCGCAATTACACGGATATGCCGTTCATCGTCCGCGAGGACTTCGCCTTTAACGACGGCCTGTATTCGGGCTGGGACGACAAGGCCGGCAAGTACGCGGACAAGAGCAGCTGGAACTACGAGATGGGCGATGACGGCTTTGCCAAGATCGACGCCACGCTCGAACATCCGCGCTGCGTGTACCAGCTGATGAAGAAGCACTACTCGCGCTACACGCCGGAGATGGTGGAGAAAGCCTGCGGCGTGCCGCCGGAGAAATTCCACAAGGTCGCCGAGATGCTGGCATCGACCGCCGTGCCGGGCCGCGCAGCCACCATCCTGTATGCGCTGGGCTGGACGCAGCACTCCACCGGCGCGGAAACGCTGCGCACCGGCGCCATGGTGCAGCTCCTGCTGGGGAACATCGGCATCGCCGGCGGCGGCATGAACGCGCTGCGCGGCCACTCCAACATCCAGGGCCTGACCGACCTGGGGCTGCTGACCAATATGCTGCCGGGCTATCTGACCTTGCCGGGCGAAGCGGAACAGGACTTCGAGGCTTATGCGGCCAAGCGCGCGCTGAAACCCTTGCGTCCGAACCAGCTGAGCTACTACAGCAATGCGAAGAAGTTCCTGGTCAGCTTCATGAAGTGCTGGTGGGGCGACGCAGCCACGGAGGAAAACAACTGGGCCTTCGACTACCTGCCCAAGCTGGACAAGCCGTACGACATGATGCAGGCCTTCGAGCTTATGCATCAGGGGAAAATGAACGGCTACATCTGCCAGGGCTTCAACATCCTGGCGTCGGCGCCGGACAAGCAGAAGATCACGGAAGCCTTGTCCAAGCTGAAGTTCCTGGTGGTGATGGACCCGCTGGCGGTGGAAACCGCCGAGTTCTGGCGGCCGTTCGGCGAGTTCCACCAGGTCGACCCGACCAAGATCCAGACCGAGGTGTTCCGCCTGCCGACCACCTGCTTTGCAGAGGAGCGCGGCTCGCTGGTCAGCTCCTCGCGCGTGCTGCAGTGGCACTGGCAAGGGGCCGACGGTCCGGGCCAGACCAGGAGCGACCTGGAGATCATGTCCGGCATCTTCCTGCGCATCAAAAAGATGTACCAGACCGACGGCGGCAAGTTCCCCGATCCGATCGTCAACCTGACCTGGCCCTACGCCAAGCCGTTCAGCCCTACGCCGGAAGAACTGGCGATGGAGTACAACGGCAAGGCGCTGAAGGAGCTCGCCGATCCAAAGGATGCGACGAAGATCATCCTGAAGAAGAACGAGCAGGTGGCCGGCTTCGCGCAGCTGCGCGACGACGGCAGCACGTCCTGCGGCTGCTGGATCTTCGCCGGTTGCTGGACCGCGGCGGGCAACCAGATGGGAAGGCGCGACAACAGCGATCCGACTGGCATCGGCCAGACGCTGAACTGGGCCTGGGCCTGGCCGGCCAACCGTCGCGTGCTGTACAACCGCGCCTCGTGCGACCCGAAAGGCAAGCCGTGGGACCCGACCCGCAAGCTGGTGAGCTGGAACGGCACCACCTGGGGCGGCGCGGACGTCCCCGACTTCAAGGCGGACGAGCCGCCGGAAAACGGCATGGGCCCCTTCATCATGCTGGCCGAGGGGGTGGCGCGCTTCTTCTCGCGCGACGCCATGGCCGAGGGCCCCTTCCCCGAGCACTACGAGCCGTTCGAGACGCCGATCGGCCATAACCCGCTGCACCCGTCCAATCCGCGCGCCACCAGCAATCCGGCCGGCCGCATGTTCCCCAACGATCGGGCCAAGCTGGGCAAGGCGGCGGACTTCCCGCACGTGGCGACCAGCTACCGCCTGACGGAACACTTCCACTACTGGACCAAGCACGCGCGCCTGAACGCCATTATCCAGCCGGAGCAATTCGTCGAGATCGGCGAGGAACTGGGCAAGGAAATCGGCGTGGCGCACGGCGACCGGGTCAAGGTCAGCTCCAAGCGCGGCGTCATCGTGGCGAAAGCAGTGGTGACCAAGCGTATCAAGGCATTGACCATCGACGGGAAGAAGACCCACCAGGTCGGGCTGCCGATTCACTTCGGGTTCAAGGGAGTCACCAAACCGGGCTACCTGATCAACACCCTCACGCCGACGGTTGGTGATGGCAATTCGCAGACACCGGAATTCAAGTCCTTCCTAGTGAAAGTGGAAAAAGCATGACGGCCCGGGGAGAATAAAACATGGCACTGCAATCACTTGATATCAAGCGCATGTCGGCCACCACGGTGCAGGAACCGGTGGCGCGCACGCCGGTCACCGGTACCGTGGCCAAGCTGATCGACGTTTCGAAGTGCATCGGCTGCAAGGCATGCCAGACGGCCTGCATGGAATGGAACGACCTGCGCGACGACGTAGGCGAGACCACCGGCGTGTACGACAATCCGATCGACCTGTCGCCGCAGTCGTGGACCGTGATGCGCTTCTCGGAGCACGAGACCAACGACGGCAACCTGGAATGGCTGATCCGCAAGGACGGCTGCATGCACTGCGAGGATCCGGGCTGCCTGAAGGCCTGTCCCTCGCCGGGTGCCATCGTCCAGTACACCAACGGCATCGTCGATTTCCACCAGGAGAACTGCATCGGCTGCGGCTACTGCGTGGCGGGCTGTCCGTTCGACGTGCCGCGCATCTCCAAGAAGGACGACCGCGCCTACAAGTGCACCTTGTGCTCGGACCGCGTCGCCGTGGGCCAGGAACCGGCCTGCGTCAAGACCTGCCCGACCGGCGCGATCGTCTTCGGCACCAAGGAGGACATGAAGGAACACGCGGCGGAACGTATCGAAGACCTGAAGTCGCGCGGTTATGCGAACGCGGGCCTGTACGATCCGGCCGGCGTCGGCGGCACCCACGTCATGTATGTGCTGCACCACGCGGACCAGCCGGGCCTGTACCACGGGCTGAAAGCGAATCCGAGCATCAGTCCTATGGTCGGACTGTGGAAGGGCTTGACCAAACCCTTGGCGCTGGCCGGCATCGCCGTCACCGCCCTGGCCGGATGGTTCCACTATTCCCGCGTCGGCCCGAATGAGGTCAGCAAGGAAGAGGAAGCCGAGGCGCTGCATGAGGCCAACCGGATCAGGGAGGGCGAAAAATGAACCATCTTCGCGACAAGGACGGCAACCCGCTCATCGAACGCTACACGCCCAATGAGCGCAGCAACCACTGGATCACCGCCATCTGCTTCGTCCTGCTGGCGGTGTCCGGGCTGGCGATGTTCCATCCGGCGACCGCCTGGCTGGCCGTATTCCTGGGCGGCGGCCAGTGGACCCGCATCCTTCATCCTTTTATCGGGCTGGTGATGTTTGTGTCGTTCGCCTTGTTGGTGCTGCGCTTCTGGCATCACAACAAGTTCGAACCGGGCGACAAGCAGTGGCTGGAGCAGATCGGCGACGTCGTCAACAACCGCGAAGACAAGCTGCCGAAAGTGGGCCGCTACAACGCGGGGCAGAAGGTGCTGTTCTTCGTGCTGATCTTCTGCATGTGCGGCCTGCTGCTGTCCGGCGTGGTGATCTGGCGCGCCTATTTCTCGTTCTACTTCCCGATCGAGATCGTGCGCTTCGCCGCGCTGCTGCACGCGTTCTGCGCGTTCGTCATCATCTGCTCCATCGTGGTTCACATCTATGCGGGCCTGTGGGTCAAGGGCTCGATCGGCGCGATGGTGCGCGGCACGGTGACGTATGGCTGGGCGCGCAAACATCATCAGCGGTGGTTCGAGGAAGTGGCGCGTAAATCGCGTGATTGACTCAGCCATTTAGGATTAAAATAGCTCCCGAGCCGGCGGCCCTCCCGCCGCCGGTACTCTGGGAGACATTTTTGGTACAACGCCTGCTTGCCCCCGGCGAGATCGAATCGCTCGATCACAACGCCATTCCCCGCCTGCTGCTGCCGCAAGCGCACAGTCTTTTCCCCGCGCGCGCCGCGCGCCTGCGTCAGCTTGCCAAGAACGAAATCCAGGGAATTCCCGTCGGCGAAACGCTGAGCGGCTATCTGCTGCTGATGGCGGCATTGGTCGACGCGCAGGCTGCCGCCACCCGCTCGCTGCCGGAGCAGACGTTCGCGCTGCCGGACGATGCCGACATCGCGCTGTCGCTCGAACACAATATGCCGCCGCTGCCGGTCAGCGGTGCGCGTCCGCCGTCGTGGCGCTCGGTGTTCGCGGCGCTGCTCGATCATCTGGAGCCGGTGGTGGAGAACCAGCCGCAGATCGCCGCCGTGCTGGCCGAACTGCGCGGGCTCGAAAGCGCGCAGCTGGAAGGCTGCGCCGACGCCGTGCTGTCGGAACTGACCGATGGCGTCAATCCATTGCATGCACCGTTTGTGGCCGCGGCGCTGCAGGTGGTCTGGACCATGCGCGCCAGCCAGCTGGATGCGCAACGCGTGCAGCCGCTGGTGACCAATACCCTGTGCCCGGTGTGCGGCGCGCATCCGGTGGCGAGCGTGATCCGCATCGGCGGGCAGTCGCAAGGCTATCGCTATCTGCAATGCAGCTGCTGCGCCAGCGAGTGGCATATGGTGCGGGTGAAGTGTTCGTGCTGCGAGCATACGTCGAAGATCGCCTACCAGAGCCTGACGCCATCCGACGATACGACCACCGCGCCCGAGGTGGTTAACAAGGCCAACGATCCGAGCAAGGTCGCGCGCGCCGAAACCTGCGACGACTGCCATACCTATCGCAAGATATTCAACCAGGAGCATGACTACAACGTCGAACCGCTGGCCGACGACCTGGCCAGCCTGGCGCTGGACCTGCTGGTCGGCGAAGCCGGCTATTCCCGCGCCAGCGGCAATCCCCTGTTGTGGTTCAACGCCGAATGAGCACCCAGCCAGCCGATGCGGGAGTCGCGGCTGCCGGTGCAGGCGCCATCCACCTCCCCGCCGTCCACCTGATCTTGTCCGCTCCCGCCTGCGAGCCGCTGATCGCCGAATACGGCCGCGTGCAAACGCTGGAAGCGGCCCGCGTCCTGCTGGCCGAACTACGCGGCATCATGCTGGCAAGCCGCCGCGACGGCGTGCCAGTCGCCCCGGCGATCGACACCGGCATCCCCGCCTTGCTGGCCATGCTGCACGACCGTCTGCGCGACCGCAACCGTTCACCGCTGCGGCCCGTCTTCAACCTGACCGGCACCGTCCTCCACACCAACCTTGGCCGCGCCCTGCTGCCCGACAGCGCCGTACAAGCCGTGGCCGAAGCCCTGCGCTGGCCGATGAACCTGGAGTGGGACATCGACACCGGCAAGCGCGGCGACCGTGACAACCTGATCGAGGAACTGCTGCTGGAACTGACCGGCGCCGAAGCGGCCACCATCGTCAACAACAACGCCGCCGCCGTGCTGCTGATGCTGAACACCGTCGCGCAAGGCAAGGAGGTGATCGTCTCGCGCGGCGAGCTGGTGGAAATCGGCGGCGCCTTCCGCATTCCGGACATCATGACCCGTGCCGGCGCGGTGCTACGCGAAGTGGGCAGCACCAACCGCACCCACCTGAAGGACTACGCCGAAGCGGCTGGCCCGCAGACCGCGCTGATGATGAAGGTCCATTGCTCCAACTACGCCATCACCGGCTTCACCAAAAGCGTCGAGCTGCCGGAGCTCGGCCCGCTGTCGAAGAAGCATGGCATCCCGCTGGCCGTCGATCTGGGCAGCGGCACGCTGGTCGACCTTGAACAATACGGCCTGCCTCACGAAACCACGGTGCGCGAAACCATCGCCGGCGGCGCCGACCTGGTCACCTTCAGCGGCGACAAGCTGCTCGGCGGCCCGCAATGCGGCATCATCGTCGGCCGTGCGGACCTGATCGCGCAGATCAAGAAAAACCCGCTGAAGCGCGCACTGCGCGTCGGCAAACTGACGTTGGCCGCTCTGGAGCCCGTGCTCGCCCTATACCGCGCACCGGACCTGTTGCCGGAACGCCTGACCACCCTGAAACTGCTGACTCGTCCCGCCGCCGCCATGCGCGAGCTGGCACAGGCGTTGCAGCCGCAGCTGCAAGCGGTGCTCGGCACCGGCTACGAAGTCGCCTCCGAACCGATGATGAGCCAGATCGGCAGCGGCGCCCTGCCCGTCGACCAATTGCCCAGCCACGGACTGGTGATACGCGCCGCAGCCACTGGCCGCATCAGCAACGCACTGGGCGTTCTTGAGCAGCGCCTGCGCGCGTTGCCGCTGCCGGTGATAGGCCGCGTTGCGCAGGATGCGCTGTGGCTGGACCTGCGCTGCCTGGACGACCACCAGCGCCAGCGCTTCACCGATCAACTGGCGCTACTGGCCATATGATCGTCGGAACCGCAGGCCACATCGACCACGGCAAGACCACGCTCACGCGCGCGCTCACCGGCGTCGACACCGACAGGCTCAAGGAAGAAAAAGCGCGCGGCATCTCGATCGAACTGGGCTACGCTTACGCGCCTTTGGAAAATGGCGACATTCTCGGCGTGATCGATGTTCCCGGCCACGAAAAATTCATCCGCACGATGGCCGCCGGCGTCACCGGCATCGACGCCGCGCTGCTGGTGATCGCCGCCGACGACGGCATCATGCCGCAGACGCTGGAGCATCTGGCCATTCTGCGCCTGCTGGGCGTGCGGCGCGGCGCGGTGGCGCTGACCAAGATAGACCGCGTCGATACGCCGCGCATCGAACAGGTGGAGCAGGACATCCGCGCGCTGCTGGCGCCTACCGATTTCCACAGTGCGCAGATCTTCCGCACCAACGCCAGCGACGAAGGCGATGCCGGCGTGAAGGCACTTCTGCGTCATCTATCGCAGATGGCCGCCGCGCTGCCGTCCAGCGCCGAGCGGCGCCTGTTCCGGCTGGGCGTGGACCGCGTATTCACGCTATCCGGCCAGGGCACCATCGTGACCGGTACCGCGCTGGCGGGCAGCGTGCACGTCGGCGACATGCTGCAGTTGGCGCCGGGCGGTCAGCAGGTACGGGTGCGCAGCATCCACGCCCAGAACCGCAACGCCGACAGCGGCCGCGCCGGACAGCGCCTGGCGCTCAACCTGGGCGGCGCCGCAAAAGAAGAGATCGAGCGCGGTACATGGGTGGTCGCTCCCGCCCTCGTCGCGTGCTCCGAGCGTTTCGACGCCGAATTGACCCTGATGCCGGACTGCGGCCAGACGCTCAAGCCCTGGTCGCCGCTGCACGTCCATCTGGGGGCCGCGCACCATACCGCCAACGTCGTGATGCTGGACGGTGACGTGCTGACGCCGGGTCAGACCGGCCGCGTGCAACTGGTGCTCGATGCGCCGGTGCACGCCGTGCCGGGCGACCGCTTCGTCATCCGCAACGCGCAAGCGACGGCCACCATCGGCGGCGGCATGGTGATCGATCCGTTCGGCCCGGCGCGCAAGCGGCGCAGCGCGGCGCGGCTGGCATGGCTGCAGGCGCTATCCGAATACATCGCCAGCGGCGACATCGCGTCCCTGCTGGCAAGCAGTCCGCTGGGCTTGCGCATGTCGGCGCTGGTGCGCTTGTCGCAGCTGCCGGCGGAACAAATCACCTTGCCGGCGGAGACCATCGAAGTCGCGCTGCAAGGCGGCGACGCGCTGCTGATCGCCGCCGCCGAAGTGCGGGTACTGGAAACACGCATCCTCGGCGGACTGGCCGAATTCCACGCCCGCGCGCCGGACGACGCCGGCCCGGAACTGTGGCGACTGAAGCGCATCGTCGCGCCGGAGATGGAAGACCGCCTGTGGAGCCGCCTGATCGAAACGCTGATCGCCGCCGGGCAGGTGAAGCAACGCGGACGCAGCCTGCATCTGCCGTCGCACAGCGTGGAGCTGAGCGAAACAGAAAAGGCGCAGGTCGCGCCATTGCTGGCCGCCCTGCTCGCGGGCGCCTTCGATCCGCCGTGGGTACGCGACCTGTCGCGCGACCATGGCATAGCGGAAGCCGAGGTGCGGCGCCTGCTGCTCAAGCTCTCCAAGACGGGAGAGATCAGCCAGCTGGTGCCGGACCTGTTTTATCATCCACAGCCGCTGGATCAGCTGGCGCGGCTGGTGGCGACGCTGCCCGAAGTACAGGCGCCATCGTTCCGCGACGCCACCGGGCTGGGTCGAAAGCGGGCTATACAGATATTGGAGTTCTTCGATCGCGTCGGCTATACTCGGCGCGTGGGTAACATCCACTTGATACGACCGAACGCCGTGTGGTCGTACAGTGGCGACTAGTTCCAGGGAAGGCATACCCATCCGGTGATGGGGCCGGGCTTCAAACCCGGTGGGGGGCGTCAGACGCTCCCCTGTAAGTTCGACTCCTACTGCCTTCCGCCATTTATCTCGATGCAGACTTAGCCGCCATCCGGGCGTCATACTCGGTTTGCAGATTCAACCAGAACTGAGCGCTGACTTTGAAATAAGCAGCCATTCGGCTTGCCAGATTCATGGTGATCGGTGCACGTCCTTCGATGACTGCGCTAATCTGCAGCAGTGGAATCCCAAGGCCGACCGCCAGTTCCGCATCGGACAACGCCAGCGGGCGCATGAATTCCTCGCGCAGCACTTCACCGGGATGAATTTCTTGAGGCTGCGAATCCATGTCAACCTCCTAGTGATGGTCGACGATTTCGACGTCGTAGGCGTCATCATCTACCCAATGAAAACAAATCCGCCATTGGTCGTTAACTCTGATGCTGAACTGCCCAATCCGGTCACCCGACAACGTCTCCAGCCTGCTCCCTGGCAGGACACGCAACTCCTCCAGCCTGCTGGAGGCATGTAGCATCTGAAGTTTTCGACGAGCCACCCGCTCTATATTCTTGAAGCGCGGAACTTGGCGGCTGAAAAACAGCATTTCAGTCTCTCGGCTCGCAAACGAACGTATCATGGTAAAAATAGCCTATCCAGCGAGGTTTTACAAACGAATTCCCTCGACAATAGAGCGGCTTCCCGACCAGCGGATTGATCTTACGTAAGCATAGCGGCCACCATATCGACGGCGCTCTCGAAGCGGGAAGGCTCTTCCGCCAGCAGCGACCACAGTCGATTGTGCTCGGCGCCCTGCACCACGTGCAGCTGGCGCGATTGCGCGCGCGTGGCGGCGGCGACCAGGCGTTCGGGAATCTCGAGCGGGATGGTGGCGTCGTTCTCGGCGGCGATAACCAGTAGCCGGCCTTCGAAGCGCGACAGGATGTCCCACGCGTCGCTGTCGGCCCAGCTGCGCTCGCGCCGTATCACCGCCGAGAATGCGGGACCGAACGGCACCTCGTACGCATCCGGCGTGTAGACGCCTGGGACGATCAGCACCAGCGCATCGATACGATGGCTTTGCGTCATGCGGATCGCGTTGTAGGCGCCCATGCTGGCGCCGAACACCGCCAGCGGTTGCGGCAGGCCGCGCGCATCGGCCACCGCCTGCGCCTGGCGCGTGCGGCTGGCCACCGACGATTGCGCCAGCGCGCCGCCGGTCTCGCCGTGGCCGATGCAGTCGAAGCAGGTGCTGCCCAGGCCTCGCTGCTGCAATGCCCCGCGCAACAGGCGATGGCCGTGGCGGCTGCTCGCGCCCGCGCCGTGCAGGTACAGGATGCGATTGCTGCCGCTGCCGACAAACTGGTCGCCCTTCAGCACATGGTCTTCAAACGCCACATCAAAATCAACGATCACTTCTTCTCCTCCGCCAGACGCTGGCACGGCATTGTACATCCGCAAAATCAAAAAACTGGCGGCCCCCAACGCATTTTCATCAAAGAGATTAAAATGCATTAACGAAACTAATATTGCTTACAATCCAATCCAACGTTCTCGCGCATTACCCGCCTTCCCGGCCTGTCCCGTTTAAAGCAAGGATGAACTATGAAATTTTCTGATATGAAGGTCGGCACGCGGCTGGCTATCGGCTTCGGCGCCACCTTGCTGCTGCTGCTGGCGATAGCGCTCACCAGCTGGCTCAGCATCAGCAGCACCGCCGCCGACACCGACAACCTGCTGACCCGGCGCCTGCAGGTCGAACGCTTGATCACCCATTGGAAATCCATCGTCGAGGCCAACCTGCAGCGCGGGCTGGCGGCGGCCAAGGCGGGCGATCCGGCCGTGCAGCGTTTTTTTGAGGACGGCATCGCCCGCAGCGCCAAACAGGCCGAGGCGGACCAGCGGCAAATCGGCGAATTGTTGACGGACCCGACGGCCAAGACGCTGTTCGCCGCCGCCCTGGAAAAACGGCTGCAATACCAGGCGGTGCGCAAACGCGTGCTGGCGGAAAAAGCCGGCGGCGACGCCGACAAGACCCGCCAGATCATCGAACAGGAATTCATGCCCGCCAGCGAAGCCTACCTGGCCGGCATGACGGCGCTGATCGAGCGCCAGAAGGCTGTGATCGATGAGATCGGCACCGGCATCCATGTCCGCAGCACCGGTTCGGCATGGACCATCCTGGTGCTGAGCACGGCTTCTGTGCTGCTGGCGCTGGGCCTGGGCTGGCTGTTCAGCCGTTCGCTGCTGAAACAGCTGGGCGGCGAGCCGGCCTATGCCGCCGGCATCACCGACCGCATCGCCGCCGGCGACCTGACCGTGCAGGTCGACCTGCTGCCTGGCGACCGCTCCAGCCTGCTGCACAGCATCGCCGCGATGCGCGAACGGCTGGCGGCCATCGTCAGCGAGGTGCGCACCGGTACCGAGGCCGTCGCCACCGCGTCGGACGAAATTGCCAGCGGCAATATGGACCTGTCCTCCCGCACCGAGCAGCAGGCCGGTTCTCTGGAGGAGACGGCGTCGTCGATGGAGGAATTGACCGCCACCGTCAAGCAGAACGCCGAGTTCGCGCGGCAGGCCAACCAGCTGGCGTCGGCCGCCTCCGGCGTGGCCGCGCGCGGCGGCGACGTGGTGGCGGAAGTGGTGACGACGATGGAATCGATCACCGCTTCGTCGAAGCAGATCGTCGACATCATCGGCGTCATCGACGGGATCGCGTTCCAGACCAATATCCTGGCGCTGAACGCGGCGGTGGAAGCAGCCCGCGCCGGCGAACAGGGACGCGGCTTTGCAGTGGTCGCCACCGAGGTGCGCAACCTGGCGCAGCGTTCGGCCAGTGCCGCCAAGGACATCAAGCACCTGATCGGCGTGTCGGTCGACACCATCGCCAACGGCGCCATGCTGGTGGACGAGGCCGGCCTGACGATGACCGACATGGTCTCCAGCGTCAAGCGCGTCAGCGACATCATGCAGCAGATCATGCACGCCGGCGCCGAGCAGGAAGCCGGCATCGAGCAGATCAACCGGGCCATCATCGAAATGGACGGCGTGACGCAGCAAAACGCGGCCCTGGTGGAACAGGCCGCGGCGGCGGCGGAATCGCTGCAGGGCCAGTCCAGCCACCTGGCCGAACTGGTCAGCGTGTTCAAGGTCGACGGTCCGGTCCACACGGCTGGTGTGCGTTCCATCACTACGGCGCGGCAGCGCCCGGCTGCGGCGCAGCGCACCACAGGGTCCGAACCGCGCCTGCGGATAGGGGCGCGCTAAGCTTTTTTCATGGATAGTGCCTGGCAACGTGGCCATCCACGGCAGAGACTGGCACAATACCAGTGGACTGTAACGTTTAAATTGGGAGCGAAGGACGCGCAGGCGGCGTGCAGGGCAAGGCGCCTGCGCGTTGCCTGCGCGGCAGGCGCTACCGATTTAAGCGTTACAGTCCACTAATTCGCCACCAAAAGGAAACGTCCATGAAACATCCTGCCCTTCGCATCGCCGCCCTGGCGTGCCTGGCCATCGCGTCGCTGGCCGCCCAGGCGGCCGAGCCTGCGCTGTCCGCCGCTGAAAAACTCTACCAGGCCAACTGCGCCGTCTGCCATGGCGCCAAGATGGAAGGCGCCGTCGGTCCGCCCCTCGGCGCGCACAACTGGCTGCACGGTGCGCCGACCAAGGCCAACCTGATCAAGGTCATCAGCAAGGGCGTGCCGGAAAAGGACATGCCGGCCTGGTCGCCGACCCTGAGCGCGGCGCAGATCGCGTCGCTGGCTGAACTGATCGCGACCAACGCCGGCAAGCCCGCCGCCCCCGCCCTGACGCCGGCGGCAGCCGCCGCGGCGGCCGCGGCCAAGGCGCAGCAGAACGTGCCGGACCTGAGCGGCTTCAAGCTGCCGAAGGGCTTCCACATCAGCGTCTACGCCAACCAGGTCACGACCGCGCGCAGCATGGTGGTGTCGGACAGCGGCATCGTCTATGTCGGCTCGCGCAAGGCCGGCAAGGTCTACGCGCTGGTGCCGCGCGCCGACAAGCAGACGGCCGACGTGGTCACCATCGTCGAAGGCCTGGAAAACCCGATCGGCGTGACGCTGCTGAACGGCGCGCTGTATGTGGGCGAGATCGGCCGCGTGATCCGCTTCGACAATATCGACAAGCGCTATGCGCAAAAACCGTCGTATGAAGTGGTCAAGGTCAGCCTGCCGAACGACAAGTGGCATGGCGAGAAGGTCATCAAGGCCGGGCCGGACGGCAAGCTGTACATCCCGGTCGGCGCGCCGTGCAATGTCTGCGATACCGAGGACACCAAGAGCTCGAAGATCTACCGCATGAACGCCGACGGCAGCCAGCTGGAAGAGTATGCGCGCGGCGTGCGCAACACGGTGGGCTTCGCCTTCCATCCGACCACCAAGGTCTTGTGGTTCACCGATAACGGCCGCGACGAGATGGGCGACAACACGCCGTCATGCGAGCTGAACGTGGCGCCCAAAGCCGGCATGCATTTCGGCTTCCCTTACTGCCACGGCGGCGTGGTGCCGGATCCGGATTTTGCCAAGGGCCGCACCTGCGAGGAATTTGAACCGCCGGTCGCCAAGCTGGGCCCGCACGTGGCGCCGCTGGGACTGACGTTCTACACCGGCAAGCAGTTCCCTGAAGCGTATCGCAACAACGTCTACATCGCCGAGCATGGTTCGTGGAACCGCAGCACCAAGAGCGGCTACAGCGTGCGTCTGATTACGCTGTACAACAGCAAGGTCGTCACCGACACCGCCTTCATCGACGGCTTCCTGCGCGGCGAGGAAGTGGTGGGCCGCCCGGTCGACGTGGCCACGCTGGCCGACGGGTCGATGCTGGTGTCGGACGACTACGGCGGACGTGTTTATCGCGTCACTTACGACGGAAAATAATTCGTCGATATAACTGCTCAAAGCCCGTTCGCGCGCTTTGGGCAGTGGTCAATCGTCTTCGTATAGGGTGCCCATGATGTGGTTGGACCGGGCACAGCGCGGAAAGCTCAGGCGAAAAAAAGCCGCCCTGTGGCAATGCGATGGCCTTGGCCATCGCATGCACACAGTGCGGCTTCGATCAGACTAGTCCGAGATTACTGTACGGCGGCGGCTGCGGCTTCTTCAGCGGCGGCTTTCATCGACAGTTTCAGGCGACCGCGGTCGTCGGTTTCCAGAACCTTGACGCGCACTGCCTGACCTTCTTTCAGGTAGTCGGCAACGGCGTTCACGCGCTCGTTGGCGATCTGCGAGATGTGCAGCAGGCCATCCTTGCCCGGCATGACCTGGACGATCGCGCCGAAGTCCAGCAGCTTCAGCACCACGCCGTCGTAGGTCTTGCCTACTTCGACCGATGCGGTCAGCTCTTCGATGCGGCGCTTGGCTTCCTGGCCGGCGGCAGCGTCGACGGAAGCGATGGTGACCACGCCTTCGTCGCTGATATCGATCTGGGTGCCGGTCTCTTCGGTCAGCGCGCGAATGACTGCGCCGCCCTTGCCGATCACGTCACGGATTTTCTCAGGATTGATCTTGATGGTGATCAGGCGCGGTGCGAAGTCCGACAGTTCGGTCTTCACGTGCGGCATGGCTTTTTGCATTTCGCCCAGGATGTGCTCGCGGCCTTCCTTGGCTTGCGCCAGCGCCACTTGCATGATTTCCTTGGTGATGCCCATGATCTTGATGTCCATCTGCAGCGCGGTGATACCGTTGCGGGTACCGGCAACCTTGAAGTCCATGTCGCCCAGGTGATCTTCATCGCCCAGGATGTCCGACAGCACGGCGAACTTGCCGCCTTCCTTGATCAGGCCCATCGCGATACCGGCGACGTGCTCTTTCATTGGAACGCCGGCGTCCATCAGCGCCAGGCAGCCGCCGCAGACCGAAGCCATCGACGACGAACCGTTCGATTCGGTGATTTCCGACACCAGGCGCACGGCGTAGCTGAACTCGTCAGCCGATGGCAGCGCGGCGATCAGCGCGCGCTTGGCCAGACGGCCGTGGCCGATTTCGCGGCGCTTAGGCGTGCCGACGCGGCCGGTTTCGCCGGTGGCGAACGGTGGCATGTTGTAGTGCAGCATGAAGGAGTCGGTGAACTCGCCCATCAGCGCGTCGATCTTCTGGCTGTCGCGTGCGGTGCCCAGGGTGGCAACCACCAGCGCCTGCGTTTCGCCGCGGGTGAACAGCGCCGAACCGTGGGTGCGTGGCAGCACCGAGGTGCGGATCGAGATCGGACGCACGGTGCGGGTGTCGCGGCCGTCGATGCGTGGCTCGCCGTCCAGGATCTGGGTACGGACGATCTTGGCTTCGATGTCGAACAGGATGTTGTTCACTTCGGCTGCATCGACCGGCGCGGCGCCGGATGCCGCCGCTTCAGCGGACAGGTCGGCCAGCACTTCGCTGGTGGCGGCCTTCAGCTTGGCGGTACGTTCCTGCTTGTCTTTGGTCTGATACGCTTCGTTGATCTTGCTGGCGGCGAAATGCGCCACGCGGCCGATCAGCGCTTCGTTCTTCGCCGGTGGAACCCACTCGACTTCCGGCTTGCCGCCGTCGCGCACCAGGTCGTGGATCGCGTCGATGACTGCTTTCATTTCGGTATGGCCAAACACCACGGCGCCCAGCATGATTTCTTCGGACAGCTGCTGCGCTTCCGATTCCACCATCAGCACGGCGGTTTCGGTACCGGCGACAACCAGGTCCATCTGCGAGGTTTTCAGTTGTTCGACGGTAGGATTCAGGATGTACTGGCCGTTGGCGTAGCCGACGCGTGCCGCGCCGACCGGGCCGTTGAACGGCACGCCCGACACGCACAGGGCGGCCGATGCGCCGATCATGGCGGCGATGTCTGGATCGATTTCCGGGTTGACCGACAACACGTGAATGATCACTTGCACTTCATTCAGGTAGCCTTCTGGGAACAGAGGGCGGATAGGACGGTCGATCAGGCGGGATGTCAGTGTTTCTTTTTCCGAAGGACGACCTTCACGCTTGAAGAAACCGCCCGGGATTTTACCGGCAGCATAGGTTTTTTCAACGTAGTCGACGGTCAGCGGGAAGAAGTCCTGGCCTGGCTTGGCGTCTTTGCGCGCCACGACAGTTGCCAGCACCACGGTATCTTCAATCGATACCATGACTGCACCGGAGGCCTGGCGAGCGATTTCGCCGGTTTCCAGCGTCACGGTGTGTTGACCGTACTGGAAGGTTTTCGTAACTTTATTAAACATGGGTAATCCCTTTCTATTTGCCGACAGATTTTCAGGGGCTGTCGTTCACCTCACCACAGGCAGCCGTGCGGCCACCTTTACTACGCTTGCTTCTTACTGCTGAAAAACCAGGAATTCCATGCTGCAACTAACACCGGCAAAATGACAAAATGCCCGCGTCAGCAAACTGGCGCAGGCATTTCGATTAAGCTGGATGACGCAAAAAATTACTTACGCAGGCCCAGTTTGGCGATCAGATCGCGATAACGGGTAGCGTCTTTGCCCTTCAGGTAGGACAGCAGGCTCTTACGACGGTTAACCATCATGATCAGACCACGACGGGAGTGGTGATCCTTGCTGTGTGCCTTGAAGTGGCCGTTCAATTCGTTGATGCGTGCGGTCAGCAGCGCAACTTGAACTTCTGGCGAGCCGGTGTCTTTTTGACCACGGGCGTTGTCCGCGATGATCGCGGCTTTGTTGATGTTTTCTACGGTCATGATATTTACCTTTAACATGCGGTGCGCGGAGTCGTAACCCTGCACATCGTGAACTTCAAAAAAAACTGATCCGAAGACCAGACCCGGAAGTATAGCGGAAAAAGCGCCGGATGTATCCTGTGTTGGCTACAATTCTTCCACCAACCGGACCAATTTCAAGGGTTTGCGATGAAAAAAATGATATTTATGGCAATTTTTCCCATATTGCTGGGCGCTTGCGCCAGCCTCGGCGCCCCACCCGTGACGCCCGGCGAGCCGGTGGAAACCGTCAAGGCCAGGCTGGGCCAGCCCACCGGCACCTATGCCAGCGGTACCGACACGATGCTGGAATACGCCAGGGGGCCGTTCGGCCAATACACGTATATGGCGCGCATCGGTCCCGACGGCAAGCTGGTCTCGTTCGAACAGGTGCTCAGCAGCGAGAAGTTCGCCACCGTGCGGCCGCGCAAGGACAACAAGCAAACCATCCTCAGCACCTTCGGCAGGCCGGCGGCGCAGGTGCGTTATGCCAGCGTGGACGGCGACGTCTGGGTCTACCGCTACAAGGAACAGAACGTCTGGGACTCGGTGATGAGCGTGGAGTTCGACCGCAACGGCGTTGTCCAGGCCATGGTCAACGGCCCCGACCCGGAGCGCGAGGGGCGCCGGGGGCGATAAAGGTAGGATCAATCCCACGATACATATGGGAGTGCGCCGACGCAGATTCCGTAGCGTGATTGATAAGATTCCGCCATTCAATCGCCACCCTACGGAGCACCCCATGCCTTTATGCACTCCTCCCGCACGCCACGCCATTTACACGGCAACCCTGATCGCCCTCAGTACCGCCACCGCGATGGCATGGGCCGATCCATCGCCGGCGCTGGACCGCGCCAGCGTCTCGGTTGGCGCCTTCTACACCGACCCGCGCGTCAACTACGAAGGCGACACCAACTACGGCCATATCGACAGCGGCACCTACAAGACCGATCGCGTCACGCTGCCGCGCGTGAAGGCGCAACTGCTGCTGGGCGATACGCAGGGGCTGGACTTCGACTACTACAACTACGACAAGACCTACAACCCGAGCCTGAGCGGCGCCACCAACCGCGACGGCATTCCGCTGGTTGGCAACGGCCGGCTCAACGCCAAGCTGAAAATGGACCTGGCCAACCTGGCCTATAAATGGTGGCTGGGCAGCGGCAACGACGTGTTCGGCATCGGCGTGGGCGCCGCCTACTATCACGCGCGGGTGGACGGCACGGCCAGCGGCATCCTGAACGGCATCAGCGGCAACTCGCGCTATTCGGAAAGCGAAAGCGCCTATGCGCCGCTGCTGGAACTGGGCTGGCGCCACGCGTTCTCGCCGACGCTGCGCATGTTCGCCGACGCCAACGGCATCAAGAAAAACGGCGGCAGCATCCAGGGCCATATCTACGGCGGCGCCTTGGGGCTGGAATGGTATGCCACGCCGAATGTCGGCGTGGTGGCGGAATACAGCTCGTCCAAAATCAGCCTGACCCGGGAACGCGATGCGACCGACTTCAACATTCGCCTGAGCGGCCCGGCTGCCTACGTCAAGTTCCGCTTCTGATGCGTTGATCCATCAGCCCAGCGCCGCGCGCACCTGCGCCGCAAAGGGGATAGGCGCCACGGCGCCATGACCCAGCGTCGACAAGCCGGCGCTCGCATTCGCATAGCGTACCGCGTCGGCCAGCGTATCGCCGGCGGCGAGGCGCGCCAGCAGGCTGCCGTCGAAGCAGTCGCCGGCGCCGGTGGCGTCCACCGCCTGCACCGGATTGCCTTGCGCCAGTTGCGGCGCGTCGCCCTCGGCGGCGTACCAAGCGCCCGCCGGGCCGCACTTCAGCACCACGGCGCGCGCGCCCTGCTGGCGGCACCAGGCAAAGATCGTCGGCACGTCGTCGGTGCCGGCCAGCGCCACCGCTTCATCAAGGCTGGGCAGGAACAGATCCGTGAGCGCGATGGTCGCCGTGATGACGGCGCGTGCGCGCGCCAGCGGCCACAAGGACAGACGCAGGTTCGGATCGAAGCTGACCCGCGCGCCGGCCGCGCGCGCGGTCTCGATCGCGGCAAAGACGGTGTCGCAGGCGCTGGCGGAAATCGCCTGCGAAATCGCCGACACATGCAGCCAGCGCGTGGCCGACAATACGCGCAGATCCATCGTCCGCGGCTGCATGCGGCTGGCCGCCGAGCCGGCGCGCAGGTAGCTGAACGAATGGCCTTGCGCGCCGTGATGGACGAAATACAAACCCGTCGGCGCGCCGGCATCCAGTTCCACGAAGCTGGCGTCGACGCCCTCCTGCTTCCACAGGGCCATCAACATGCGGCCGAACTGGTCGTCGCCGAGGCGGCTCAGGTAGGCCGTGGCGGCGCCCTGGCGGCTGGCGGCGATCACCGAGTTGGAGGTATCGCCGCCGTAGCCCTGGCGGTAGTTCGGATCACCCGGCGTGGTCTGGTTGAACTCCACCATTGCTTCACCGAGTGCGACGATGTCGAATTGCTTGGTCATGTTTAATTTTCAGGTTCGGGGTTGAGCCATGCGGCCAGTTCAAGCTTGCCTTGTGCGGATACTTCCAAAGCGCGGCTGTCGTCGCTGCGGCGCAGCCAGCCGCGCTCGACGAAACTGTCGAGCAGCGCGACCGCCAGCGGGCCGGCAAAATGGTCGCGCCGTTCGGACCAGTCCACGCAGCCGTACAACTGGCGCCGCGCCGGCGCGCCTTCCGCCAGCACGATGCCCAATGCCCGCAGCTGCGCCTCGCCTTCCGCTGTCAGCGGGTAGTCGTGTCCATCGCCTTCGCCAGCCTGGACCCAGCCATTATCGACGAAACAGCGGCACAGGTCCACGCCCAGCACGCCCGCCAGATGGCCGTAACAGCTGCGTGCGTGGCGCAGGCCGCGCATGGCGGGCGCCTGCCAGCGGGTGGTTTCCGGCAGCGAGCCGTCGGCTACGCGCAGCAAGGCTTCCAGCGCGTGCGCGACGTTGCCGTCGGCGAGCATGTAGTAGCGATGGCGGCCTTGCGCGCGCACCCGCGCGAGGCCTTCGTCCACCAGCAGTTTCAGGTGCTGCGAGGCGGTCGGCGCGGCGACGCCGGCGTGCTGCGCGAGATCGGTGGCCGTGTAAAAGCGGCCATCCAGCAGGCGAGACAACATCAGCGCGCGGGTCGGATCGCCGATGGCGGCGGCCACGCGGGCGAAGCGCGGTTGCGGCGTCGTCATGGCGTGTCCGGTGCGGCGACGGGCGGATGGAACGGCGGCGCTTCGTCGCGCTCCAGCAGGCCGTAGTCGCGGATCACGCTGGCCACGCGCAGGCGGTAGTTTTCGAACACTCCCGAACGCCCGGCCGTTTGCGCCGCGCGATGCTGCTCCTGCTCGCGCCAGGCGCGCACCGCCTCTTCGTCGCGCCAGAACGACAGCGACAACAGCTTGCCCGGCGATTTCATGCTCTCGAAGCGCTCGATGGAAATGAAGCCGTCCATCTTTTCCAGCAACGGCGCCAACTGGGCCGCGCGGTCGAGATACTCGGCATAACCGCCGGTGCTGGGTATCACTTCAAAGATCACGGCTATCATGTGGCGCTCCTGAGTAAAAACGCGTTGACAGCATTGTAGAGCAGCCCGCGCGCGGATTCCAGATGCATCAGGTGCGTGGCGCCTTCGATGGTGGCGAGCTCCTTGTGCACGCTGCCCAGGGCCGCCATCAGGTGGTCGGCATCGGCCCCGCTGCATGCGCCGTCCCATGCGCCGCGCACCAGCAGAGTGGGCACGGTGATGCTCGCAGCATTGTAGAGCGCCTGCCCGGCCCGCAACGCGCGCACATCGGCTTGCGGGCCGGCGGGCGTCATCACGGCCGGCGGCATGCGGCCGGCGGCGTCGGGATCGGTGGCCAGGAAAGCCTCGCTCCAGGCCTGGAAATGCGCTTCCGCGAAGACCTGCTCGCCGCCGCGCGGGACATCGTCGATGAAGCGGCGATATTGCGCCCACGCGGTCAGCGGGTAATGCGATGCCGAGCCTGCGGCGGCGGGCACGTAATTGCCGGGTTCGGAGCCGCTGCCGCGCGCTGTGATCGGCGCGAACAGCACCAGCGCCGCGAGGCCGTCCGGATGGTCGCCCGCGTAGCGCGCCGCCACCGTGCCGCCCCACGAATGGGCCAGCAACATGACGGGACGACCGCCGTTGCGCTCGCGGACGGCGCAGACCACGCGGCGCAGTTGCGCTTGCACGTCTTCCAGGCCGCCAGCGGGCGTGCCGTCATGCCGCGGGTATCGCTCCGACGCGCCATAGCCGGCGAAGTCGAAGCCCCACACGTTGAAGCCGGCCGTGTTCAGCTCATCGGCCCACCTGCGGCCATCCAGTTGGAAGAATATGGAAAGATCGGCGCCGAACGTCGAGCCGTGGACGTAGATCACGTCGCCCAGATCGGCGGCGGCGCGGCGGACTTGCAGCGCCAGCATGGGCTGTTCCATTAAATTGATCATTGAAGCCTCCTGTCATCGAATCGACAAGATAGCTGTTTGAATCGGCGCATGCTTCGGCGTGGACCGAAGCATGCGCCAGGCGCCGCTCAGGGCTGCGGATTGACGCGCTCGATCTTCGAGTGCAGCTTGTTCAGCGCCGACAGATAGGCCTTGGCCGAAGCGACGATGATGTCCGGATCGGCGCCGACGCCGTTGACGATGCGGCCTTCCTTCGACAGGCGCATGGTCACCTCGCCCTGCGATTGCGTGCCGGTGCTGATCGCGTTGACCGAGAACAGCACCAGTTCAGCGCCGCTGCCCACTTCGGATTCAATGGCGTTGACGGTGGCGTCGACCGGACCATCGCCCTTGCCTTCCGATACATGCTCTTCGCCGCCGATGGAGAACACGATCTTCGCGCTCGGCGTCTCGCCGGTATTGGAGCGCTGCGCCAGCGACGTGAAGCGGTAGTATTCGCTATCCTGCGACTGCTGCTCGTCCGACACCAGCGCCAGGATATCCTCGTCGAAGATATCGGATTTGCGGTCGGCCAGCTCCTTGAAGCGGACGAAGGCGGCGTTGATTTCCGCTTCCGATTCCAGGTCGATGCCCAGCTCCAGCAGGCGCTGCTTGAAGGCGTTGCGGCCGGACAGCTTGCCCAGCACGATCTTGGTGGCGGTCCAGCCCACGTCCTCGGCGCGCATGATCTCGTAGGTCTCGCGCGATTTCAGCATGCCGTCCTGGTGGATGCCGGAAGCGTGCGCGAACGCGTTCGCGCCGACCACAGCCTTGTTCGGCTGCACCGCGAAGCCGGTGATCTGCGACACCATCTTCGAGGCCGCGACGATCTGCGTGGTGTCGACGCCGCACTCCAGGTTGTAGTAGCCGCCGCGCGTGCGCAGCGCCATCACCACTTCTTCCAGCGCCGTGTTGCCGGCCCGTTCGCCGAGGCCGTTGATGGTGCATTCGATCTGCCGCGCGCCGCCTATCATCACGCCGGCCAGCGAGTTCGCCACCGCCAGTCCCAGGTCGTTATGGCAGTGCACCGACCAGATGGCCTTGTCGGAATTGGGAATGCGCTCGCGCAGGCGGCGGATGGTCTCGCCGAAAATCTCCGGCACCGCGTAGCCCACCGTATCGGGGAAATTGATCGTGGTGGCGCCCTCGGCGATCACGCCTTCCAGCACGCGGCAGAGGAAATCCTCGTCCGAGCGGCTGCCGTCTTCCGGGCTGAATTCGATATCGTCGGTGAACTGGCGGGCGAAGCGCACCGCGTTCTTCGCCTGCAGCAGCACCTGGTCCGGCAGCATGCGCAGCTTCATCTCCATGTGCAGCTTGGAGGTGGCGATGAAGGTGTGGATGCGTTTGCGTTCGGCCGGCGCCAGCGCCTCGGCCGCGCGGGAGATGTCGCGGTCATTGGCGCGCGACAGCGAACAGATGGTCGACTCGCGCACCACCGAGGCGATGGCCTTGATCGATTCAAAGTCGCCCTGCGAGGCGGCGGCGAAGCCGGCTTCGATGACGTCCACGCGCAGGCGTTCGAGTTGCTTGGCGATGCGGACTTTCTCGTCCTTGGTCATCGACGCGCCGGGAGATTGCTCGCCGTCGCGCAGCGTGGTGTCGAAAATGATGAGGCGGTTGGATGAGTTGCTCATGATGGCTCCGTGACTGATGCTTCGTTGCTTAAAGACGCTCGCTCGGATCGTCCGATTCCTGGTCGGTCTGGATCAGGCTGACCTTCTTGCCCTTGGCCAGCCGCCACGCCGACACCGCGTAGCCCGACAGGCCGTAGGCGATGAAGATCGGGAACAGCACCTTGGGCGGATCGATGGATACCAGCGCGAACACCAGCGCGATCAGGAACACCGCGATGAACGGCACCGACTTGCGGAAGTTCACGTCCTTGAAACTGTAGAACGGCACATTGGTCACCATCGTCAGGCCGGCGAATACGGCGATGCCCCACGATACCCAGCGCAGCTCGATGCCGGAGACTTCCTGGTCGACCATCAGCAGGATGAAGCCGGCCACCAGCGCGGCGGCCGACGGCGACGGCAAGCCCTGGAAGAAGCGCTTGTCGACCACTTCGATATTCGTGTTGAAACGGGCCAGGCGCAAGGCGGCGCCGGCGCAATAGACAAAGGCGGCGATCCAACCGAGCTTGCCCAGGCCGCGCAGCGACCACTCGTACATCACCAGCGCCGGCGCGGCGCCGAAGGACACCATGTCCGACAGCGAATCGTACTGGGCGCCGAACTCGCTCTGGGTATTGGTCAGGCGGGCGACGCGGCCGTCCAGGCCGTCCAACACCATGGCGATGAAGATGGCCCAGGCCGAGTGCTCGAACTTCTGGTTCATCGCCATGACGATGGCGTAGAAACCGCAGAACAGCGCGGCGGTGGTGAAGGCGTTGGGCAGCAGGTAGATGCCGCGATGGCGCGGCCGGTCGAGATCCTCGCCCCTGGCGCGGCGGGCGAAGCGGCTGAAGCGCGAGGTCTTCGGCAGTTTGGCTTGGGCTACGCCATTTTTTGCTCGGCGGCGGGGGAATTTGGCCATGGGGTTCCGTTTATGGTTATCTGGTCTTGCTGCGCCATCATTATAGAGGAGCCGAACCCAAATCCGCCTATTTGAAGCGCACTTTGCCGACTAGGCGCATTTGCAGCGTGGTTTCGCCCGGTTCGAAGCTGGGCTCCTCGACGGCGGTGTCGGCCGCTCTCATCAACATCGGCGAGGACGCCCGCGCCCCGGTCACGTTGACACGGTCGGTATAGTTGCCCGAGCCTTCGAAATCGACCGTGTCGAGCACCGCGTCGCCGACTTTCCGGCCCATGGCGTTGGCGATCGAGTTGATGCGCTCGTTCAGGTTCTTGTAGGTCGCGGCGATGCGCTGGTCGTCCAGCTGCCGGGTGGTTTCCGGCGTCAGGCCGAAGTGCAGGTTGTTCAGCGTCATGATGCGCTGCGCGGCGGCGACGGTTTTCGGCAGGCCCGCGATGTTGGTGGTGGTGACCTGCAGCGACTGGCCCACGCGCCAGGAGGTCGGCACGCGTGGCTTGCGCGGCTGGCCCGGCGGCGGCGCCACCTCGTCCGGGTAGACCGGATAGGTATAGTAGCCCTGGGTTTTCAGGCTGGCCTGCGGGTCTTCCTTCTTGACGATGTCCAGACCCTGCTTCATTTTCTGGTTGACGCGGGAGGCGGCGGCCGCCTTGTCCTTGTCCACTTCCTCGACGGCCAGCGTGATGACTGCCTGGTCGTTGACGTGTTTGACTTCGCCGAAAGCGGGCACCACCACCAGCGTGCCGGCGGTGGGCAGGGATTCCAGCGGCGCCGACTGCGTGGATAGCACGAAGGAAGCGATCGCGGCGGCGGCGAGTTGTTTCATGACAGTCATTGCGGTCTCCAGAGTTGATATAACAGCAATCAACTGTACCCGAACAATGGCCGCCTTGCAGCACGCTTATTTGAAGCGGACCTTCCCGACCAGTTGCATCTGCAGCGTGGTTTCGCCCGGCTCGAAGCTGGGCTCGGCCACTTCGGCGCTGTCCATGGACTTGGCCATGCGCATCGCCATCGGCGCCGGGGCGGCGGCGAACTCGCGCTGGGCGTAATTGCCTGAGCCTTCGAAGTCGACCGTGTCCAGCGTGGCGTCGCTGACTTTGCGGCCCATCGCGCTGGCGATCGAGTTGATGCGCTCGTTCAGGTTTTTATAAGTCGCGGCGATGCGCTGATCGTCCAGCTGTTTGGTGGTCGCCGGCGTCAGGCCGAATTGCAGGCCGTTCAAGGCCAGGACTTTTTGCGCGGCGGCCACGGTTTTCGGCAGGTTGGCCAGATTGGTGGTGGTGACCTGCAGATATTGGCCGACGCGCCAGGCGGTCGGCACGCGCGGTTTCGGCTGCTGGCCATTCAGCAGCGGGCGCTCTTCCGGATAGACCGGATAGGTGTAATAGCCTTGGGTTTTCTGGCTGGCCTGGGGGTCCTCCTTCTTGACGATCTCCATGCCCTGCTTCATTTTCTGGTTGACGCGCGAGGCGGCGGCGGCCTTGTCCTTATCCTGCTCTTCGACGGCGAGGGTGGCGACGGCCTGGTCGTTGACGTGGGTGACTTCGCCAAAGGCCGGCACCACGACCAGCGTGCCGGTGGTCGGCAGCGATTCCGGCGCGGCATGCGCGGCCAGCGCGAAGGAGACAGCAGCGGCTGCGGCGATATGTTTCATGACGGTCATTGCGGGCTCCAAGGTTAAATTTACGGCAAGAGGAACTGTACCCGAAATTACCGTGCGTACCTGTAAGACATGGTGAGTGTTTGTAACATTCTCCATTCCCGAACCAAGCGTTTTCGGCGGCATCGTGCTCGAATCTTCTTACACGCTAGTCCGAAGCGACGGCTACCTGCCCAGTTTCAAACTACCAGCGCCTGCGCTGGGGTGCGCAGAAGGCTGGCCATTGGCCCGCTCCGTGACATAGCGGCGCATGTCGGCCCACCGTATGGTTTTCCCAGTCCCAACTATCTTGGCAAACCGGGCGTCAGCTTCAGCAACAAAGTCGGCATACCGCTCTTCCATCTTGGCTTTAGCAAAGCCGATGTGCGCCCTCGACTCTTCCCGCAAGCGTAGCGTCGTCCTTGACATAAAAGACTCCTTTGAAAACGCAATGTAGCATATCGGCGCTATGAATCCAGGCGTATCAAACCAATGAGCCGACAGCTTACTGAAGCTTCCTCAAAACCAGAATCCGGCCCCCAAGTACAGTCCTGAGGCAACTAGAAGAACGTTGTTCGGATCGACTGCCGGTAGGGACGAAAAAAAGCCGGCGTGAGCCGGCTTTTTGCTGAAGAAGATACAGCTTAGTTCTTCGACTGGTCGACCATCTTGTTCTTGGCGATCCAAGGCATCATCGCGCGCAGTTTCGCGCCGACTTCTTCGATCTGGTGCTCGGCGGTCAGGCGACGGCGCGAGATCAGGGTCGGAGCGCCGGCCTTGTTTTCCAGGATGAAGGACTTGGCATATTCGCCGGTCTGGATGTCCTTCAGGCACTGGCGCATCGCATCCTTGGTGGCTTCGGTCACGACCTTAGGACCGGTCACGTACTCGCCATATTCGGCGTTGTTCGAGATCGAGTAGTTCATGTTGGCGATGCCGCCTTCATAGATCAGGTCGACGATCAGCTTCAGCTCGTGCAGGCATTCGAAGTAGGCCATTTCCGGAGCATAGCCCGCTTCGGTCAGGGTTTCGAAGCCGGCCTTGATCAGCTCGACCGCGCCGCCGCACAGGACTGCCTGCTCGCCGAACAGATCGGTTTCGGTCTCTTCGCGGAAGTTGGTTTCGATGATGCCGGCACGGCCGCCGCCGTTGGCCGAGGCGTACGACAGCGCGATGTCACGGGCGATGCCGGACTTGTCCTGGTACACGGCGATCAGGTGCGGCACGCCGCCACCCTGGGTGTAGGTGGCGCGCACGGTGTGGCCCGGGGCCTTCGGTGCGACCATGATCACGTCCAGGTCGGCGCGCGGCACGACTTGGCCGTAGTGCACGTTGAAGCCGTGGGCGAAGGCCAGCACGGCGCCTTGCTTGGCGTGCGGCGCGACGTTTTCGTTGTAGACCTGGGCGATGTTTTCGTCCGGCAGCAGGATCATGATGACGTCGGCAGCCTTGACCGCATCGTTCACTTCCGCCACTTTCAGGCCGGCTTTCTCAACCTTGTTCCACGAAGAACCACCTTTGCGCAGGCCGACGGTCACGTTGACGCCGGAGTCGCTCAGGTTTTGCGCGTGGGCGTGGCCCTGCGAACCGTAACCGATGATGGCGACGTTTTTGCCCTTGATCAGGGAGAGGTCAGCGTCTTTGTCGTAGAAAACTTTCATGGTATTTCCTTAGTAGTATTTTTGAATTTGCTTAAACTTTGAGGATGCGTTCGCCGCGTCCGATGCCGGAACCGCCGGTACGTACCGTCTCCAGGATGGAAGCGCGGTCGATCGAATCGATGAACGCGTCGAGCTTGCTCTTGGCGCCGGTCAGTTCGATCGTGTAGCTCTTCTCGGTGACGTCGATGATGCGGCCGCGGAAGATGTCCGCGGTGCGCTTCATCTCTTCACGCTCCTTGCCCACCGCGCGCACCTTGATCAACATCAGTTCGCGCTCGATGTGCTGGCCTTCGGTCAGATCGACCACCTTGACCACCTCGATCAGGCGGTTCAGGTGCTTGGTGATCTGTTCGATGATGTCGTCCGAGCCGCTGGTGACGATGGTCATGCGCGACAGGGTCGGATCTTCGGTCGGTGCGACCGTCAGCGTTTCAATGTTGTAGCCGCGGGCCGAGAACAGGCCCACCACGCGGGACAACGCGCCGGCTTCGTTTTCCAGCAAGACAGAGATAATGTGTCGCATCTTATAAGTCCTCCGAACCCAACAGCATTTCAGAGAGCCCTTTGCCCGCTTTCACCATCGGCCAGACGTTTTCCGATTGATCGGTAATGAAGTTCATGAAGACCAGCTTGTCTTTCATGCCGAAGGCATCGCGCAGCGCGCCGTCGACGTCGCCCGGTTTCTCGATGCGCATGCCGACGTGGCCGTAGGCTTCCGCCAGCTTCTCGAAGTTCGGCAGCGAATCCATGTAGGACTCGGAATAGCGCGAACCGTAATCGATCTGCTGCCACTGGCGCACCATGCCCAGGAAGCGGTTGTTCAACATGATGATCTTCGGCGTCAGATGATATTGCTTGCAGGTCGCCAGCTCCTGGATGCACATCTGGATCGAGCCTTCGCCGGTGATGCAGGCGACGGTCGCGTCCGGGTTGGCCATCTGCACGCCCATGGCGTACGGCAGGCCCACGCCCATCGTGCCCAGGCCGCCCGAGTTGACCCAGCGCTTGGGCTTGTCGAACGGGTAGTACTGCGCGGCCCACATCTGGTGCTGGCCGACGTCGGAGGTGATGAAGGCGTCGCCCTTGGTCACTTCCCACAGCTTCTGCACCACGGCTTGCGGCTTGATCACCAGGTCCGAGGTCGGATACTTCAGGCAATCCTTGCCGCGCCATTCGGCGATCTGCTTCCACCAGTCCTTGAGCGCGGGCGCGTTCGGCTTGGCGTCCGCAGCGTCGAGCTGGGCCAGGAATTCGATCAGCACGTCCTTGACGTTGCCGACGATGGGGATGTCCACTTTCACGCGCTTGGAGATCGACGATGGATCGATGTCCACGTGGATGATCTTGCGCGGGTTGGAGGCGAAGTGTTTCGGGTTGCCGATCACGCGGTCGTCGAAGCGGGCGCCGATGGCGATCAGCACGTCGCAATTCTGCATCGCCATGTTCGCTTCGTAGGTGCCGTGCATGCCGGGCATGCCGACGAATTTCTCGTCGCTGGCGCGGTAGGCGCCCAGGCCCATCAGCGTGTTGGTGACCGGGAAGCCCAGCTTGTCGACCAGCTTGTTCAGCTCGGGCGCCGCATTGGCCAGGATCACGCCGCCGCCGGTGTAGATCATCGGACGCTCGGCCTGCAGCAGCAGCTGGACCGCCTTGCGGATCTGGCCGGAGTGGCCCTTGTCGACCGGTTTGTACGAACGCATCTCGATCTCTTTCGGATACGAGTACGTCGTCTTGTGCATCGAGATATCCTTCGGAATATCGACCAGCACGGGGCCTGGACGGCCGGTGCGGGCGATGAAGAAGGCTTTCTTGACGGTTTCCGCCAAATCCTTGACGTCTTTGACGAGGAAATTGTGCTTGACCACGGGACGGGTAATGCCGACCGTGTCGCATTCCTGGAAGGCATCCTGGCCGATGGCGTGGCTAGGCACCTGGCCCGAGATCACGACCATGGGGATGGAATCCATGTAAGCGGTGGAAAGACCTGTGACCGCATTGGTGACACCCGGACCGGACGTGACCAGCGCGACCCCAACCTTGTTCGAGCTGCGCGAGTACGCATCGGCGGCATGCACTGCGGCCTGTTCGTGACGCACGAGGACGTGTTGGAATTTGTCTTGCTTGAAGATGGCGTCGTAGATATACAGCACGGCTCCGCCGGGATAGCCAAAGACGTGTTCCACGCCCTCTTCCGCCAGGCAGCGCACCAGTATTTCCGCGCCAGTGATTTGTGTTGATGCTTCGGTATTCATGAAACATTCCTTTCAAGGTCCATAGGAGATTGATCGGATGCTCTTTCCTAGCGAAGTAGGCCTGCCTCTACAGCTTTGCCCTGCGTCCCTTTTTTTCTGCGGTTACGCCAGCCTCTTCCGTCAACCGTAGTGACGTGCAAAGCGGCGCTCAACGCAAACTCTCGTTCAGCCGGATCTGTCTGTAGCGGTTGTGCGTACCTCTCGCGCTTGTGGCACGGGTTAGAGCAAACTGCTGACATATGAAAGCGCGTCCCGTCGATTGCGGCGTTGTGTGCCTGCTGCGGCGAGACCATAGAGCTTCGGGGTGTTCAAAGCGTCCCATACGGTACACCGTGGCACCCTGTTTGGGCAAGTGAAATATCGAAAATATCCCCTTGCCGGTGCATTTTCGATCGATTGTGCGTCAAAAACCATGCAGAAATGGCTAATTTTTGCTAGCATGCGCTCAGTTCACGGGTCGCCGCCAGGCATCCCAGCGCCGGCTTTTCCGGCAGTACCCTCACCCGACGCATGGCCACAGACAAAGAATTATCCGACTTCCTCGAAAACGTCGAGCGGCGTGCCTTTAAACAAGCCGTCTACGCAGTGCGCAAGGACGAATCCGCCCTGGACATCGTGCAGGACGCGATGATCAAGCTCGCCGAAAAATACGGCGACAAGCCGGCCGCCGAGCTGCCGATGCTGTTCCAGCGCATCCTGCAGACCACCATCCTCGATTATTTCCGCAGGGAAAAGGTGCGCAACACCTGGGTCAGCCTGTTTTCGGGCATGGGGCCCTCGGGCGACGAGCATGAGGACTTTGATATACTCGAATCCTACGCCGCCGAGGAAGGCACCGAGGCCTCCGAGTCCAGCGCGGACAAGGTCGAGCGCCAGCAAATGCTCGAACTCATCGATGCCGAAGTACAAAAGCTTCCGGCACGTCAACGAGAAGCCTTCCTACTGCGTTATTGGCAGGATATGGACGTGGCTGAAACAGCCGAAGCGATGGGGTGTTCCGAGGGAAGCGTGAAAACGCATTGCTCTCGTGCAACACATACACTTGCGGAGTCGCTAAAAGCCTTGGGAATAAAACTATGAATACCGACGATCTGAATTTCGCTTACAAAGTGCGCCACGCGCTCAATGAGAAGCTGGACGATCTGCCCGCATCGACCACAGACCGCCTGGCACAGGCGCGCAAGATGGCGCTCGCCCGCAAGAAAGCCGATGCGCCGATGCAGGTGCGCGTCAGCAAGACCGAGTTGGCCTCGGCTGGCGGCTTCTTCTCGTTCTCGTGGATGACCCGCATGAGCGTGGCGCTGCCGCTGCTGGTACTGGTCGGCGGCCTGGCCGGCATCTACCGCTATGAGCAGGAACAGCGCGTGGCCGATCTGGCCGAGCTGGACGCCGCCGTGCTGTCCGACGAATTGCCGCTGTCCGCCTACCTGGACCACGGTTTTAACGCCTATCTGACCCAGAGCGAGCAATAAGCATGGCATTGAGCGGTCGCGCAAAATGGGGCGCTGGAGCGGTAGCTGTGTTAGCGGTAGCAGCGGCGGGCACGGCCTATGTTGCCAGCCGGCCGGATGCGCCGGCCATCGTTTCCGCGCCCATGGCCGCCGCCACCTCGGCGGCATCCGCCCTGCTGCCCGGCGCCAAGACCGGCAAGACCGCGTCGGCCAAGGCGCCCGAAAAAACCATGTGGAAGGACTTGACGCCTGTGCAACAGCAGGCGCTGGAGCCGCTGTCCGCCGAGTGGGACCAGATGGAGCCCATCCGCAAGCAAAAATGGCTGGGCATCGTCAAACGCTATGCGTCGATGAAGCCGGATGAACAGGCCCGCGTGCAGGAACGCATGCGCGAATGGGTCAAGATGACGCCGGAAGAGCGCCGCCAGGTGCGCCAGAACTTCGCCCGCGCGCAGAAAATCGATCCGTCGCAAAAGACCACGCAGTGGGAGTCCTACCAGCAGTTGCCGGAAGAACAGAAGAAGGAACTGGCCGCCAAGGCTGCGATCAAGAAGCAGGTCGCCAACCTGCCGACGCCGACGCAAAGCAAGATCAAGACGGTGGCGCCGATCAAGCCGGCCGTGCCGACCACCGGCGGCCCTGCCGTGGCGCCGGCCGCCGCGCCAACCGCGGCGGCGGTTACCCCGGTAGCGCCGGGCATCGATCCGGCCACCGGCGCGCCGATTCCCAATGCATCGAATATAGCGCCGGCCGTGGCGCCCGCCGCACCGGCCGCGCCGGGCACCGTCCAGCCCGCCCCACCCGCCAGCAGCAATGTCAAATAATCCGCCTGTTACCAACCCCACCGTCAAACGCCGCCTGATTTCAATGGTGTATGAAACCCTGCTGGGTTTCGCGGTGTTGTTCCTGCCCTTCCTGATCTTTGAAGTCGCCACCCACGCCAGCCATACGCCGACGGTGGAGCACATGCGCCAGGCGCTGGCCTTCCTGGTGCTGGGCGCCTATTTCATCCACCAGTGGAGCCGCGACGGCCAGACGCTGGCGATGAAGACCTGGCGCCTGAAGCTGGTGCGCCCCGGCCATCAGCACCTGTCGCTGCAGACGGCCGCCGTGCGCTACCTGCTGAGCTGGATGTGGGTGCTGCCGGCGCTGCTGGTGTCGCTGGTGTTCGGCCTGCACAAGTGGCAGGCGCTGGGCGCTGTCGGCGTTGGCATTTTGCTGTGGTCGCTGACGGCCTTCTTCGACAAGGACCGCCAGTTCCTGCACGACAAACTGACCGGCACCCGCCTGGTCCAGTTGCCGCCGCCGGAAAAGAAAAAGAAGGCCGCTCCCGCCGCTTAAAACTTCTCGTGGTTCTGCAGGTAGCGCCACTCGCCCAGCGGCAGGCTGGCCATCGCGAGGCGTCCAATGCGGATGCGCTTCATCGACACCACGCTCAGGCCGACCAGCTTGCAGACATGCTCGATCTGGCCCGGCTTCGGATTCTTCACCGCGAAGCGCAGGCGGTTCTCGTTCTGCCAGCTCACCTTGTTCGGCGGCAGCGGCTTGCCGTTGAACGGCAGGCCGTGGTTCAGCAGCGCCAGACCATTTTCCATGATGTCGCCCGTTACCTCGACGATGATTTCGTGCTCGATCTTGGCGGCGTCGTCGACCAGCTTGCGGCTGACGCGGAAATCCTGCGTGAAGATCAGCAGGCCGCTGGCCTTGGTCTCCAGCGGCGTGGTCAGGGTCAGGCCGGCCAGGTGGCGCTTGAGGAAGCGCTGGCCCGGCGCGGAGCGCGTCAGCGTGGCCGCGTTCAGCAGATGCAGCGCCGGCGCGCCATCCTTGCCGATGCCGCCGTTGGCGCCCACCGGCTTATGCAGCAGGATCGTCACCGGCACGATCTCCAGCAGCGTGGCGTCGGCGGCCACGTCGATCTGCTGCTCCATCGTCACGCGCGCCCCCGCCTCCTCCACCACGACGCCGTCGACGCTGACGTAACCGCCCTCGATATAGAGTTCGGCTTCGCGGCGCGAGCATGGGCGCATCTCCGACAGGCGCTTGGCCAGGCGGACGGTGTTATCAGTGGTGGTGTCGGTCATCCGAAGAAATCTCCAAAAACGGTAATGGCGCGGTCGATGTCCTCGCGCGACGCATCCATGTGCGTGACGATGCGCAGGTGCGGCGACATCGACACGCGTATGCGGGTCAGTTGCAACACGTCGTTCAAGCCGCGGCAGGCATCGGCCGGGATATCGACGTAAAAGATATTGGTCTGCGGCGTGCTGACCTTGACGCCTTTGAGCTTGGCCAGCTCGCCGGCGAAGTAGGTGGCGTTGTCGTGGTCTTCCGCCAGCCGCGCGAAGTTGTGCTGCAGCGCGTACAGGCCGCCGGCGGCGATCATGCCGGCCTGGCGCATGCCGCCGCCCAGCATCTTGCGCCAGCGCTTGGCCTCGGCGATCAGCGGCTTGCTGCCGCACAGGACGGAGCCGATCGGCGCGCCCAGCCCCTTGGACAAACAGACGGAGACCGAATCGAAGCCCGCCACCGCCGCGCGCGCGCTCACGCCGAGCTTGACGGCGGCGTTGCAGACGCGGGCGCCGTCAAGGTGCGTGGCCAGGCCGCGCCCGTGCGCCAGCGTGGTCGCCTGCTTCAGATAGTCGAGGCCCAGCACGCGGCCGCCGATGGTGTTTTCCAGCGCCAGCAATTTGGTGCGCGCAAAGTGGAAATCGTCCGGCTTGATATAGGATTCGATGTCGGCCAGCGCGATGCTGCCGTCGGGCTGGTTGATGATGGGCTGCGGCTGGATACTGCCCAGCACCGCCGCACCGCCGCCCTCATAGCGGTAGGTATGGGCTTCCTGCCCGACCAGGTATTCGTCGCCGCGGCCGCAGTGGGCCAGCAGCGCCAGCAGATTGCTCTGTGTGCCGGACGGCGCGAACAGCGCGTCCTCGTAGCCGAACAAATCGGCGGTGTATTCCTGCAGCCGATTGACGGTCGGATCATCGCCGTAGACGTCGTCGCCGACGTCCGCCGCATTCATCGCCGCGCGCATCGCCGCACTTGGGCGGGTGACGGTGTCGCTGCGCAGATCCAACCATTTTTCGTTCAGCTCACTCATCGTTCCGTCGCCCTTTCAGTTTATTGTTTCGCTACCTGTTCAGTGAAGAAGCGGTTGCCCATCTCCTCCAGCCCCAATGTTTCCAGCACTTCCTGCAGCCGCTCCGATGGACGCTGGCGCGGCAGGTTTTTATACGTGGCGATGATCAGCTCATTCTTCATCGAGTGCTCCCAGCCAACCAGTTCGGTCACGTTGACCTGGTACCCATGCGCCTCCAGCTGCAGGCAGCGCAGCACGTTGGTGATCTGGCTGCCGAATTCGCGCGTGTGGATAGGGTGGCGCCAGATTTCGGTCAGCGCGGACTTGGCCAGCGACTTGCCCTTGTTCTTCTTCAGCACCGACGCGACTTCCGCCTGGCAGCAAGGCACCAGCACCATGTACCTGGCCTTCTTCTTCAGCGCGAAGTGAATGGCGTCGTCGGTCGCCGTGTTGCAGGCGTGGAGCGCGGTGACGATGTCGATCTGCTCCGGCAGCAGTTTCGATTCGGTGGACTCGGCCACCGACAGCGGCAGGAAGGACATGCCGGGGAAGTTGAACTGCCTGGCCAGCTCCTGCGAACGCGCCACCAGCTCTTCGCGGGTTTCGATGCCGTAGATGTGGGAAGTATCGCCCAGGGCCTTGAAGAACAGGTCGTAGATGATGAAGCCGAGATAGGACTTGCCGGCGCCGTGGTCGACCAGCGACACGCTGTCCTTCCCGGCCAGCACGTCCTTCAACAGCGGCTCGATGAACTGGTACAGGTGATAGACCTGCTTCAGCTTGCGGCGGCTGTCCTGGTTCATCTTGCCGTCGCGGGTCAGGATGTGCAGCTCCTGCAGCAGCGCGACGGTCTGGCCTTCGCGGATTTCCGGCATGTTGTCGGCGCCGGTGACGGTGGCGCCGATCTTGTTCGCTTGCTTATTGGGCTTCATCGATCCACGCCTGCTGAATCGCTTCGAGGACCTTCTCACCGCCGCGCGTGTGGTCGTCGTCGAACTCTTCGAGGTCGACGATCCAGTTGTGCAGATCGGTGAAGCGGATAGTCAGCGGATCGACGTCCGGGTGTTTATCGTAAAGCGCTTCCGCAATCGCGGTGATGTCGGTCCACTTCATATCAGTGCCCGCCTTCGCTTGCGTGATTGATGGTGTACTTCGGAATTTCAACGACGAGGTCTTCGTCGGCCACAACCGCCTGGCACGACAGGCGCGACACGGCTTCCAGGCCCCAGGCCTTGTCCAGCAGGTCTTCCTCGGTTTCGCTGGCTTCGCTCAGCGAATTGAAGCCTTCGCGCACCAGCACGTGGCAGGTGGTGCAGGCGCAGGATTTTTCGCAGGCGTGCTCGATGTGGATGTCATTTTCAAGCATGACGTCGCACAGCGTCTTGCCGGCGGGAGCTTCGACAACGGCGCCGTCCGGGCACAGTTTTGCGTGGGGCAGGAATACGATTTGTGGCACTTGATACCTCTAGGTTTTGATTTTTATACGACCTGGTCCAGCGTCTTGCCGGCCAGCGCACTGCGCACGCTGCGATCCATGCGGCGCGATGCGAATTCTTCGGTGCCGTTGGCCAGCGCTTCGACGGCGGACTTCACCGCCGCATGATCGGCCGCGCCGGTCTGCGACTGGGCGATCACGTCGCGCACCTTGTTCATCAACACATCGACCGATGCGCGTTCCTCGCCGCTCAGCAGCTCGGCGTCTTCGTCCAGCGCGGACTGCGTCGCCAGCAGGATGCGCTCGGCCTCGACCTGCTCTTCGCGCAATGCGCGCGCGACCATGTCGACGTCGGCCGACTTGTACGAATCCTGCAGCATGCGCGCGACGTCGTCGTCGCCCAGGCCGTAGGCCGGCTTGACGGTGATCGACGCTTCCACGCCGGAGCGCAGCTCGCGCGCGGAAACCGACAGCAGGCCATCCGCGTCGACCTGGTAGGTGATGCGGATGCGTGCCGCGCCGGCCACCATCGGCGGAATGCCGCGCAGCTCGAAGCGCGCCAGCGAACGGCAGTCGGACACCAGTTCGCGCTCGCCCTGCAGCACATGCACCGCCAGCGCGGTCTGGCCATCCTTGAAGGTGGTGAACTCCTGCGCGCGGGCGCAAGGAATCGTCGAGTTGCGCGGAATGATCTTCTCGACCAGACCGCCCATGGTCTCGATGCCCAGCGACAGCGGGATCACGTCCAGCAGCAGCCAGTCGTCGCCGGGCGCGCGGTTACCGGCCAGCAGATTGGCCTGGATCGCCGCGCCCAGCGCCACGACCTTGTCCGGATCGATGTTCGCGTGCGGGATGGTGTGGAAGTATTCGCTGACCGCGCGCTGCACATGCGGCATGCGCGTCGCGCCGCCGACCATGACCACGCCGTCGACGTCGTCCGCATCGACGTTCGCGTCGCGCAGCGCCTTCTTGATCGCCTTCATGGTCTTCTCGATCAGGTGCTTGGTGATCTCCTGGAAGGTCGCGGCGGTGACCTTCAGGTGCACCTCCTCGCCCGAGCCGAGGATGGCGTCCACGGTCACTTCGGCCTTGGTCGACAGCAGTTCCTTCGCTTCGCGCGCCTTGACCATCAGCACGGCGGTGTCTTCGTCCGACAGCGGCGCCAGCTTTTCCTGCTGGTGGATGTAGCAGAACAGGCGATGGTCGAAGTCGTCGCCGCCCAGCGCGGAATCGCCGCCGGTGGACAGCACTTCGAACACGCCCTTGCTCAGCTTGAGGATGGAGATGTCGAAGGTGCCGCCGCCCAGGTCATAGACGGCGTAGATGCCTTCCGAGCCGTTATCCAGGCCGTAGGCGATGGCGGCGGCGGTAGGCTCGCTCAGCAGGCGCAGCACGTTGATGCCGGCCAGCTGCGCGGCGTCCTTGGTGGCCTGGCGCTGGGCGTCGTCGAAGTAAGCCGGCACGGTGATGACGGCGCCGACCAGGTCGTCGCCCAGCGAATCTTCCGCGCGCTGGCGCAGCGTGGCCAGGATCTGCGCCGAGACCTCGACCGGGCTCTTGATGCCGGCGATGGTCTTCAGCTGCACCATGCCGGGCGTGTCCTGGAAATCGTAGGGCATGTTTTCCGCGTAGGCGATATCGGCCAGGCCGCGGCCCATGAAACGCTTGACGGAGACGATGGTGTTCTTCGGATCGGTGGTCTGCGCGGCCTGCGCCTTGTAGCCGATGTTGGCATGGCCGTTCGGCAGGTAGCGCACCACGGACGGCAGCAGCGGACGGCCATCCTCATCGCTCAGCACTTCTGGAATGCTGTTGCGCACGGTGGCGACCAGCGAATTGGTGGTGCCCAGGTCGATACCGACCGCCAGGCGGTGCTGGTGCGGTGCGGTGGACATGCCGGGTTCGGAAATTTGCAGAAGTGCCATGGATGAGACCTGTATTTTTTGTATTGCCCAAGCACGCGCGGCCGGCGCGTGCGGTCAGGCTTCGATTGCTTCAAATGCGAAGCGGACTTCTTCGCCGAATTTTTCGAGGAACATCAGCGCGCGCACGCCCTGGGCCGCCGCGTGGAAGTCGCCGGCGTCGATCTGCTGCCCGATCTCGGCCAGGCGCGCCTTGCGTTCGTTGCGCAGCTGCTTGTCCAGTGCCTCCAGCGCTTCGCCGTCCTTGCTCGCGCGGGCGTCGCCCAGCTCTTCGCGCCACTCCATCTGCTGCATCAGGAAGGCCATCGGCATCGCGGTGTTCGACTCGGTCTGCAAGTCGACGCCATTGAGCTCGCACATGTACTGCGCGCGCTTCTGCGGATTTTTCAGGGTCTGATAGGCTTCGTTGGCGCGGGTGGCCCACTGCATGGCGACGCGCTTTTCGGCGTCGGTGGCATTGACGAACTTGTCGGGATGGACGCGGCCCTGCACGTCGCGGTAGGCGCTGTCCAGCGCTCCCGCGTCCACGGCAAACTGCTGCGGCAGATTGAACAGCTCAAAGTGATTTTGCATGGCTTATCAGATGCGGAAGCTTTCGCCGCAACCGCAAGCGTCTTTCTCGTTCGGGTTATGGAACTTGAAGCCTTCGTTCAAGCCCTCGCGCGCGAAATCGAGCTCGGTGCCGTCGATGTACGGCAGGCTTTTCGGATCGACGAACACCTTGACGCCGTGCGACTCGAAGACGCTGTCCTCGGCCGCCACTTCGTCCACGTATTCCAGCTTGTAGGCCAGGCCCGAGCAGCCGGTGGTGCGCACGCCGAAACGCAAACCGACGCCCTTGCCGCGGCGTTCGATGTAGCGGTTGATATGCTTGGCTGCTTTTTCGGTCAGGGTGATTGCCATTTGATTCTCCGTGCCGGCGACGACGATCGTCGCCGGTGTAAAACAGACTTAGGCCGCGACTGCGTGCTTGGTCTGGTAGTCCAGCACTGCCGCCTTGATGGCGTCTTCCGCCAGGATCGAGCAGTGGATCTTCACCGGCGGCAGCGCCAGTTCTTCGGCGATCTGGGTGTTCTTGATGGCCAGCGCCTGATCCAGCGTCTTGCCCTTGACCCATTCGGTCACCAGCGAGCTGGAGGCGATGGCCGAACCGCAGCCGTAGGTCTTGAACTTCGCGTCCTCGATCAGGCCATCGGCGCCGACCTTGATCTGCAGTTTCATGACGTCGCCGCAGGCCGGCGCGCCGACCATGCCGGTGCCGACGGTTTCATCGCCCTTTTCGAAAGCGCCAACGTTGCGTGGGTTTTCGTAGTGGTCCAGTACTTTTTCCGAGTAAGCCATTTTAGTGCTCCTGTAACTTTAAAATTAGTGGGCTGCCCATTGGATCGAGCTGATGTCGATGCCTTCTTTGAACATGTCCCACAGCGGCGACAGTTCACGCAGTTTGTGTACCTTGGACTTCATCAGGTCGATGGCGAAGTCGATATCCTCTTCCGTCGTGAAACGGCCGATGGTGAAACGGATCGAGCTGTGCGCCAGCTCGTCGCTGCGGCCCAGCGCGCGCAACACATAAGATGGTTCCAGCGAGGCCGAAGTACAAGCGGAGCCGGACGACACGGCCAGGTCTTTCACGGCCATGATCAGCGACTCGCCTTCGACGTAGTTGAAGCTGACGTTCAGGTTGTGCGGCACGCGGTGTTCCATGTCGCCGTTGATATAGGTTTCCTCGATCTCCTGCAGGCCCTTGGCCAGGCGGTCGCGCAGGCCCTTGATGCGGGTGATCTCGCTGTCCATTTCCACCTTCGCCAGGCGGAAGGCTTCGCCCATGCCGACGATCTGGTGGGTAGGCAGGGTGCCGGAGCGCAGGCCGCGCTCGTGGCCGCCGCCGTGCATTTGCGCTTCGATGCGCACGCGCGGCTTGCGGCAGACGTACAACGCGCCGATGCCTTTCGGGCCGTAGGTCTTGTGCGCGGTAAAGGTCATCAGGTCGACCTTGGTCTTTTGCAGGTCGATCACCACCTTGCCGGTCGCCTGGGCGGCGTCGCAGTGGAAGATGATGCCTTTCGAGCGGCACAGCGCGCCGATCTCGTCGATCGGCTGGATCACGCCGATCTCGTTATTGACCAGCATGACGGAGACCAGGATGGTGTCCGGACGGATGGCGGCGGTCAGCTGCTCGATGGTGATCAGGCCGTTGTCCTGCGGTTCCAGGTAGGTCGCCTCGAAGCCGACGCGTTCCAGCTCGCGCACCGTGTCCAGCACCGCCTTGTGCTCGGTCTTGACGGTGATGATGTGCTTGCCCTTGGTCTTGTAGAACTGCGCCGCGCCCTTGATGGCCAGGTTGTTCGACTCGGTGGCGCCAGAGGTCCAGATGATTTCGCGCGGGTCGGCATTGACCAGGGCGGCGACGTGGGCGCGCGCCTCTTCCACCGCTTTTTCCGCCGTCCAGCCGTACATGTGGCTGCGCGACGCGGGATTGCCGAACTGCTCGCGCAGGTAGGGAATCATCATGTCGGCGACGCGTGGATCGATCGGCGTGGTGGCCGAGTAGTCCATGTAGATCGGGAAATGCGGGGCGGTCTGGAACTTCACTGGCGCGATGTTTTTTTCAGGGGCGTTCATCTGGGTTACTCCGATTTAACTTATTCTCTTAACCAAGCGCGGCGTGGTTACGGTGCATCACGACCACGTTTTGTTCAGCATTCTTTTGCTTCTGTTGATCGACCAGATCCTGCAGCGACACCGAATCCAGGTAGTCGACCATCTTTTCATTCAGCGTGGCCCACAGTTCGTGGGTCATGCAGCGCGCGCCGCTGGTGGCGTCGGCGCCATGACAATTTTCCTTGCCGCCGCACTGGGTCGCATCCAGCGGCTCGTCGACGGCGATAATGATGTCGGCCACGGTGACCTTGTCGGCGCGGCGCGCCAGACTGTAGCCGCCGCCCGGACCACGGATCGACTCGACGATCTCATGGCGGCGCAGCTTGCCGAACAACTGCTCCAGGTAGGACAGCGAGATGGCCTGGCGCTGGCTGATGCCGGAGAGCGTGACCGGGCCTTTGCCTTGGCGCAAAGCCAGATCGATCATCGCAGTCACAGCAAAACGGCCTTTGGTGGTCAGACGCATCACTACCTCGGTTCAACTGGGTTAAAATATCGACCTTTCCTCGCTAACCGGCACCTGAATAAGGCTGATTAGTTGATCGATTTAGTCAAGTATACCAAACTTTAACAAAGTTTGCCGGAAGGCCCTTTTAGCTGAAGGGGGAGTTGAGAAATATGCAATAATGTGTTTTTAAAATATTATTACTCCCCCATGACCCTGTCCCAACGTATCAGCACGCTCCTGATCTCATTGATCCTGGCCGCCTGTGGCGGCGGCGGCAGTTCCGGCTCCGGCACTACACCGATCAACACCACTCAGCCACCGCCCGCCCAAGCCAAGAACGTGCTGTTTGTTTCCGACAGCGGCCCGGCTGCTTTCCTGGCTGCATCGACCACTCTTACTCCTCCTGCCGGCGCCTTCGCCGCCAACGTCTTAGGAAACAATGGGCAAAGCTTTTGGAAGGGCATGGCCTACGACACAGGGCGTGACCGTCTTTACGGCTCCACCGGCAAGGAGATTTCCGTATTCGACAATGCTAGCGCGCTGAACGGCAACATCACGCGCAGCCGCTACTTCACACCTGTATTTAGCGGTGCCTCCGGGGGCGGCATGTACGGCATGTTCCTGGACAAAGATCATGACCGCATGTATGTCGGCTATGGTGATGGACCGCAATACTCGCTGGCGGTGTTCGACAACGTCAGCTCGGCGCAAGGCAGCGTTACACCGAGCCGTACCATTTTCGGTTTGCACGGCGAATTTGCCATCGACACCAAGCGTTCGGTGCTGTACACCACGACATTCTCACTGGGCAACGCGCCGATCATTTATGCCTATCCAAACGTGGACAAGCTGAACGGCTTCCTGCAGGGCGCAGCATCCCTGAAGTTGACCGCCGCAGCAGGTTACCTCGGCGGCCTTACGGTGGATGCCTCACGTGACCGCCTGTATGTCAGCGCACCGTCCGTGGGCGTGGCCATCATCACCGATGCCAGTACCATCCTGACAAACACCGCCGGTCCGAACAACGTAAAGCTCGCCAGCTTGCCTGTAAAGAGCGCGGTGGGCAACGGCGCGGCGGCTTTCGATCCGAACAACGACCGCCTGTACGTCGCGCTGGACAACAACGTCTATGTCATCAGCACGGCAAGCCAGTTGGGAACCACCACCACCAGCAACGCGGTGATGGTGAGCGCGCCGTCCGGCAGCGTCATTACCACCTTTGCATTTTAAGTCGAAGAACGGGTAGGCTAAGGCTTGGCCTACCGTCCCTTCAGCAATTGCATCGGCTTGAACAGCGCGTGCATGGCCTGGTTGCCGATGAAACTGAGGTTGTATGGGTGTTCCGCGGCGATCTGCGGGAAATCCTTCATTACCGGCAACTTGCTCAGCAATTCAGCAATCTTCCCCCACAGAATCATCGTCGGCGTGACGCGCGCCTGGGCAGCCAGGCCGGTCATCACCGTCTCGAAGAACGGCAGCCAGGCCTTGGCATCCTTGGCCGGGGCCACATGGCTGCGGAATACCAGCGAGGCGTTCAGCAGCAGGAAGCCTTGCCCGGTCAGTTTCCGCTGCATGTCGGCCAGCGTCTGGATGTGGCTGCCTGCGCCGCTGCGGGCCTGGGCGGACACCGCCGCCATCGCCTCACCGGCGGTGTTGTCCAGCGCCAGCTGGCCGTCGGCCACCAGCAGCATCTTCATGAAATTACGCAGTGAGGTGGCCTTGTTGACCGGCTTGGACAGGCCGCCGCCCTCCTCGCTCGACCACAGGCTGCCGACCGCGCCATCCATGAAGCAGACGCCGGTGGCGCTTTCCTCGCGCGGATACGGCCCCTCGCCCACTAATACATAGCGCACATCCTGCAGCGGCAGGGCAAAGGCGGCGAACAGGCGCTGCTCCGTCGGCAGGTATTGGTCCTGCGCCAGTTGCGGCAGGTAGTCGGGATAGGCCGTCATCATGGCCTCCAGTCCCTTGATCAGCAATGGGCGCCAGGAGGCGTCGGCGCGCGGCAGCGCATCGAGGATGGAGGTCGGGATCGTCATGGGCGGAAAGCTTCCAGGCAAAGGCGAGATTGTATCGCCGAATCGCCTCCCGCCCAAGATCTCAGGCCAGGCTCCAGCCCCGCTTCTTCATGCTCACGAGATCGGCCAGCACCAGCACGGCCAGCGAGGACATCAGGATAAAGCCGGAATTGCCGCCCACCGCCGGGCTGGGATGGTAGTGCAGCACGTCCACCGCCAGCCGGCTCAGGATGAAGGTGTAGGTCAGCGCATAGCTGCGCATGATCCACAGCCGGTGCAGGTCGACCTTGCGCTGCATGATGGCCGCCACCGCCACCAGGGTCGCGTACAGCCAGCAGACGGCTTGCGCGCAAGTCATCCAGCGCTCGCTGCCGGACAGGTGGTCGAGCGCGATCCAGATCGCCGTCGGCGCGCCGATGCAGATCGCCAGCAGGTAGGCGTAGCCGATCGGGCGATGCAGGCGGCGGATGCGCCGGAAAGGCAGCAGTTGCAGCGGCGCGGCAAACAGCGCCACGCTGCCGGCGGTCGCGTGCACGTGCAGCAACAGCCGGTAGTCGCTGATCTTCTGGTCCCAGGCCGGGTTCCAGCCCAGCAGCATCGGCAGTTCGACTTGCACCATCACCCAGGCCACCAGGCCGCCCAGCACGAAAAAGATAATCCACAGTTGACGTTGAGAGATCGATTCCAGCATGACGTCCTCGATAAAAAAGTCGGCCCGACGTGCAGCAGCGCAGGGCCAGGGGTTGGAGGGATCACACGACGATCTTTTTCGTCGATGTTGCCGCACGACAATTAACGCATTCAATCGGCGTTAGTGCGACAAAAAATATGTAACAATTGAGGGGAAATAATTTAACAGACAATATTTGCCGGCCTTTTTACAACAGCTGTCCAATCTGCCTAAATTGCCGGTTGAACTAACAGAGTTGCCGGTTGAACTACCAGACGGACACCAAGCGCAGTGCATACGCGGGCGGTGCCGCTGCAATGGATCTGCGTCAAGAATCCCTTCGTCAGTCTGCCAGCCAGCCGCCGGTGAAGCCTGCGCGCGACAGGCCGTCGCGCAGATAGGTGTTGTTGCGCATCAGGCTCCAGGGAAAATCATGCAGGTGATTTTCTATCATGATGACCGTCGGGCCTTCGTTGATGCCGAAGTGATAAGGCGACACCCAGCGCCGGCAGCCTTGGTCGTCCAGGTGGAAGATGGTGGAAAACGATGCCTTGAAGCCGTAGGGATTGGCCTCGCACAATTGCAGGCTCTGATAATGCTGGATGCTGGGCAGCACGATCTCCGGCGCGAACGGCAGCGAGGCGGCCACCGCCCACGGCGCCAGCGTGCCGTCGTCCGGACCGTAAGGCGCACCACGGCTGACATAGTCGTAAAACTTGCGCTGCACGCCGTCGACCCGTTTGGTCGACGGCCCCGGCCCGTCGCTGGCGGTGATGCCCCAGCATAGTTCGCCGTACTCGGGGAAGCCCAGCGGATTCTCGATCGCATAGCGCTGCTGCGCGTAGGTGGCGCGGCGGCTGTTCTCGAAATAGTCGAGGTCGTGCACGCGCATGAAGTCGTCGCGGATGCCGCGCAGGTCCAGCCAGATGTGCGACATCTGGTGTATGAACAGCGGCCCCGCGTACAGGTAGTCGATGCCGTGCAGGGACTTCCATTCGTAGCTGCTGGCCCAGGCGTCGTAGCTGTCGCGCCCGATGGGAAAGGTCGGCGAACCCAGCGCCAGGATGTACAGGATCAGCGCCTCGTCGTAGCCTTCCCAGTGGTAGCGCAGGAAGCCGGTCTTGGGCTTCCAGCCGTGGCGCAGCAAGCCCTTCTTGCCGCGCATCCATTGCCAGTCCACGCGGCGGTACAGCATGTCGGCCAGTTCGCGGATCTCGCACTCTTCCGGCGTGTCGGCCGTGAAGAATCCGGCGGCCGTCAGCATGCCGGCGATCAGCAGCGCGGTATCGATGCTGGACAGCTCGCAATTCCACACCCGCGTGCCGGTTTTTATGTCCAGGAAATGGTAGTAGAAGCCCTTGTAGCCGGTGGCGGAGGGCGACCTGCCCTGCTCGCTGTTGGCAAAGAAGCGCATCGTGGTCAGCGTGCGCGCCACCGCGTCGCCGCGCGGCATGCAGCCGCGCCGCACGCCGATCACATACGCCGTCAAGGCCATGCCGACGGCGGCGATGCTGGCCGGCCAGTCGGGGGCGGTCTTGTCGCGCACCAGGCCGTTGTGCGGATTGGTTTCGTTGACAAAATAGCCGAAGGAATTCTTCTGCATATCCATCAGCAGGGCCAGCGATGCGGTGTCCAGGGTCGCGGGCGGCAAGGTAGTCATGGTCGGTCCTGCGCTAGGCAAAAAACCACATCCTGTCATACCGGCAGAGGCCGGTATGTTCTATAACGCACAGATCGCGTCCCGGTACTTGCGGTGGAGGGACTTTTGCCGCACTATCTAATGACAAAATTGACAACGAGGGTAATGTGGCAACTCCCGACATCTCCAAGCTGAAAATCGAGCGCGGCGCCCAGGCGCAGGTCCCCGGCCAGCGCAGCAAGCGCCGCCGCTGGATCCGGGTGGCGCTCATCGTGGCGGCGGTCGGCATCGGCGGCCGGGTGGCGATGGGCCAGTTCGCCGGCAAGCCCAGCGTGGAGACGGTCACCGTGGCCCAGAGCTACCCGTCGCAAAGCTACACGCTGCTCAACGCCACCGGCTACGTGGTGGCGCAGCGCAAGGCGGCCCTGTCGTCCAAGGCCACCGGCCGGCTGGAGTGGCTGGGCGTGCTTGAAGGCAGCAAGGTCAAAAAAGACGAAGTGGTGGCGCGGCTGGAAAACCGCGACGTCGGCGCCTCGCTGGGCCAGGCGCAGGCCAACGTCAAGGTCGCGCAGGCCAACCTGGAACAGGGCCAGGCCGAACTGCAGGACGCGCAGGCCAACTTCAAGCGCACCGCCGAACTGCTGAACCAGAAATTCATCACCGCTTCGGCCTACGACACCGCGCAGGCGCGGCTGAACAAGGCCAAGGCCAACATCGCCGGCTACAACGCCGCCATCGCCGCCGCGCGCGCCAACGCGCAGGCGGCGCAGGTGGCGCTGGACCAGACCGTGATACGGGCGCCGTTCGACGGCGTGATCCTGACCAAGAACGCCAACGTCGGCGACAACATCACGCCCTTCTCTTCCGCCGCCGACAGCAAGGGCGCCGTCGTCACCATCGCCGACATGGATACGCTGGAGGTGGAGGCCGACGTCTCCGAATCGAACCTGAGCAAGATCCGCGTCGACCAGCCGACCGAAATCCTGCTCGACGCCTTCCCCGAGCTGCGCCTGGCCGGCACCGTCTCGCGCATGGTGCCGACCATGGACCGCAGCAAGGCGACCTTGCTGGTCAAGGTGCGCTTCATCGACCGCGATCCGCGCGTGCTGCCGGACATGAGCGCCAAGGTGGCCTTCCTGTCCAAGGCCGTGCCGCCTGAAGACAAGCAGGCGGTGACCGCCGTGCAGCCGGCCGCCATCGTCCAGCGCGACGGCAAGGCCGTGGTGTTCGTGCTCGACGGCGACAAGGTCAAACAGGTCGCCGTCACGCAGGGCCGCAAGATCGGCGAGCTGACCGAGGTCAAGGGCGTCAAGCCCGGCGACAAGGTGGTGATGGCGCCGGACGCCAAGCTGCATGACGGCGCCGCCGTCAGCCTGGCGAAGAAATGACCATGGCCGAGCCACTGGTACTGATCGAGCACCTGGTCAAGTCCTATCGCCGCGGCGACCAGGTGGTGGAGGTGCTGCGCGATATCAGCCTGGCGATACCGGCCGGCGACTTCACCGCGCTGATGGGCCCTTCCGGCTCCGGCAAGAGCACGCTGCTCAATCTCATCGCCGGCATCGACAAGCCCGATCGCGGCGTGCTGCGCATCGCCGGCCTCGATATCGCCGGCATGGGCGAGACCGACCTGGCGCACTGGCGTGCCGCCAACGTCGGCTTCATCTTCCAGTTCTATAACCTGATGCCGGTGCTGTCGGCGTTTGAAAACGTCGAGTTGCCGCTGCTGCTGACGCCCTTGTCGCGCCGCGAACGGCGCGAGCGTGTCGAGCTGACCCTGGAGATGGTCAACCTTTCCGACCGCATGGACCACACGCCGAACGAACTGTCCGGCGGCCAGCAGCAGCGCGTGGCCATCGCCCGCGCCATCGTCACCGATCCGACCCTGATCGTCGCCGACGAGCCGACCGGCGACCTCGATCGCAACTCCGCCGCCGAGATCCTGGCGCTGCTGCAGCAGCTCAACCAGCAGCTGGGCAAGACCATCATCATGGTCACGCACGACGCCAACGCGGCGGCGCAGGCGCGCACCATGATCCATCTGGAAAAAGGCGAATTGATCGCCGGCGAGCCAGCCGCCTCCCCCGCCTGACCCCGCGCCATGTACACGTTCCGGCTGATCGTCAAGAACACCATGCGCCACAAGCTGCGCACCTCGCTGACGATACTCGGCCTGGTGGTGGCGATCTTTTCCTTCGGCCTGCTGCAGACGGTGGTGGACGCCTGGTACGCCGGCGCCGAGGGCGCCTCCAACACCACGCTAGTCACGCGCAACAAGACCTCGCTGGTGTTTCCGCTGCCGCTGTCGTACCAGGCCCGCATCCGCGCGGTGCCGGGCGTGTCCGGCGTCGGCTTCGCCAACTGGTTCCAGGGCACGTACAAGGATCCGAAGAACTTCTTCGCGCAGTTCGCCATCTCCGGCGAGAGCTACCTGGACATCTATCCCGACTATCTGCTGACGCCCGACGAACGCGCCGACTTCCTGCGCGACCGCAAGGGCTGCATCGTCGGCCGCAAGCTGGCCGACCAGTACGGCTTCAAGGTCGGCGACATCATCCCGCTCAAGGGCACCATCTATCCCGGCAACTGGGAGCTGGTGGTGCGCGGCATCTACGACGGCAAGCAGAGCACCACCAACACGGCGACGCTGTTCTTCCACTGGGACTACGTCAACGAGACCATAAAGAAGCTGGCGCCGCGCCGCGCCAACCAGATCGGCGTCTACGTGGTGCAGATCAATCAGCCGGAAAATGCAGCGTCCATCTCCGCCGCCGTCGACAAGGAGTTCGCCAACTCGCTGGCCGAAACGCTGACCGAGACCGAGAAGGCCTTCCAGCTGGGTTTCGTGTCGATGTCCGAAGCGATCGTGGTGGCGATACGGGTGGTGTCGTTCGTGGTCATCGTCATTATCGCGGCGGTGATGGCCAACACCATGGCCATGAGCGCGCGCGAGCGGCTGGGCGAATACGCCACGCTGAAGGCGCTCGGTTTCGGCCCCGGCTTCCTGACCTTGATGATCCTCGGCGAATCGCTGTTGCTGTCGCTGTTCGGCGCGGCGATCGGCATCGTCATGCTGTTCCCGTTCGCCGCCTTCCTCGGCAAGGTGATGGGCACCATGTTCCCCGTGTTTGAAGTGTCGCAGCTGACGGTGATCCAGCAGATGCTGGCGGCGCTGGCCATCGGCGCCGTCGCCGCCATCGCGCCGACCGTGCGCGCGGTGCGCATCAACATCGTCGAGGGACTGAGGAGCATAGGATGACGCTTCCATCATGAAGATCCCCTTGTCCTACGTGGCCCGCAACCTGTGGGCGCGCCGCCTGACCACCGCGCTGACCGGCGCCGGCCTGGCGCTGGTGGTGTTCGTGTTCGCCACGGTGCTGATGCTGGACGAGGGTCTGCGCAACACCATGGTCACCACCGGCGAATACGACAATGTGGTGCTGGTGCGCCGCTCCGCCGAGACCGAGGTGCAGAGCGGCGTCGACCGGCCCCAGGCCAGCGTCGCCTCCAGCCATCCCGCCATCGCGCTCGGCGCCGACGGCCAGCCGATGCTGTCGAAGGAAACCGTGGTGCTCATTTCGCTCAACAAACGCGGTTCGGCCAAGCCGTCCAATGTCATCATCCGCGGCATCTCGCCGCGCGGCATGACGCTGCGGCCGCAGGTCAAACTGACGGCCGGCCGCATGTTCCGCCCCGGCGCCTCCGAGATCATCGCCGGCGCCAGCATCGCGCGCCGCTTCGAAGGCGCCGGCATCGGCGAAACGCTGCGCTTCGGCCAGCGCGAATGGACCGTGGTCGGCCTGTTCGACGCCGGCAACAGCGGCTTCGATTCGGAGATCTGGGGCGATGCCGACCAGCTGATGCCGGCCTTCCGCCGAGTCGCCTACTCGTCTGTGATACTTCGGCTGGCCGACACCGCGTTGTTCGACGGCTTCAAGAAGGACATCGAAGCCGATCCGCGCCTGACGCTGGACGCCAAGCGCGAACAGACCTTCTACTCCGACCAGTCGAAGGCGCTGTCGACCTTCATCAGCGTGCTGGGGCTGATCCTGTCGGTGATCTTTTCCATCGGCGCGATGATAGGCGCCACCATCACCATGTACGCCTCGGTCGCCAACCGCGTCGGCGAGATCGGCACCCTGCGCGCGTTGGGCTTCCAGCGCCGCAGCATCCTGGCGGCCTTCCTGGCCGAGTCCATGCTGCTGGCGGTGGTGGGCGGCGCGCTGGGGCTGGCCTGCGCGTCGCTGATGCAGTTCCTGTCCTTCTCCACCACCAATTTCCAGTCCTTCTCCGAACTGGCGTTCGGCTTCCGGCTGACGCCGGGGATCGTGGTCAAGACGCTCATGTTTTCGCTGGCGATGGGCGTGGTCGGCGGCTTCCTGCCGGCGCTGCGTGCGGCGCGCATGCAAATCGTCGACGCCCTGCGCGCGGCCTGAAGCGCCGTACCCGCCGGGCAACAAATAGCGGGGAGAAGCGTGCTAGACTTGCCTTGGTGTAAATTTCGCCGCAATCGCTTTTGCAGTCCAACCGCCGCCATGCCGCCCAGGGATCCTCCGCCTGCCGTGCCATACCAGACGCTGCGCCAGTATTGGCGCTGGATGCTGCTGTGCGGCGCGCTGGCGATGCTGCCGGCGTGGGCGCTGGCGGCAGCGGCCAAGGAACGCAAGGTGCTGGTGCTGTATTCGCTGGGCGCCGATTCGGCGTCGGCATGGCAAAGCCTGATCCACAAGGGCTTGAGCGCCGAGCTGGCGCAGCAAAACCTGACCTCCGCGCTGGGCATTTTTGAAGAACGCTTCGACGCCGTCCGCGTCGGCGACGAGCAGTCGCAAGCCGGCATGGAGCAGTACCTGCGCACCAAATACGCCAACATCCGCTTCGACGACATCATCACTGAAAACTACGTGGCGGCACGCTTCCTCAGCGAACACCCGGACCTGTTCCGCGGCGTGCCGCGCCACTACCTGAACCACGGCCGGCCCAACTGGAAGCCGGACGACGGCATCGCCTACGACGTGCAGGCGGATTTCGACCGCGCCATCGGCACCATTGCGCGCATGGCGCCCGACGTGCGGCACGTGGTGATCATCGGCGACAGCACGGACAATATCCAGGAGTCGGTGAACGCCGTGCGCAAGGCGGCCGCCGGCTACAACAACCGCTTGAGCTTCGAGTACTGGGATAAGCTCAGCTACGAACAGATCGACCGCAAGGCCGCACAGCTGCAGCCGGGCAGCGCCATCTTCCTGCTGGCCTTCTACCATGACAGCACCGGCGAACGGCGCCGGCCGGTGGAGACCGTGCGCAAGCTGGTGGCGGCCACCCAGGTGCCGATCTTCACCAACTGGGAGGCGATCGTCATTCCGGGCGTGGTCGGCGGCTATGTGATCAGCGCCGAACGGATAGGCCATGCAATCGGCAAGCTGCTGATACAGCAAACGCCGGACATCGCCGGCATCACCGGCTACCTGTTCGACTACGCCGCCGTGCAGCGCTTCCATTTGCAGAACGTGCCTTCGGACGCGCTGTGGCTGAACCGGCCGCAGAGCATGTTGCAGCAGTATCTGTGGCAGATCCTGGGCGGCGTCACGCTGATCGTGGTGGAGGGAATACTGATTTCAGCGTTGGTCGTCGCGCTACGCGGACGGCGCCAGTCGCTGCGGGCGCTGCACGATGAACGCAACCAGCTGGAGGCGCGCGTGCTGCAGCGCACGCTGGAGCTGATGGTGGCCAACACCAAGCTGGAACAACTGGCCACCACCGATCCGCTGACCGGCATCGGCAACCGCCGCCGCATGACGGAGCAGATCGCCAAGGAGCTGGAACGCAGCCGCCGTTTCCTGCATCCGCTGTCGCTGCTGATGGTCGACATCGATCACTTCAAGAACGTCAACGACGTCTACGGCCACGAGGCGGGCGACCGCGCGATCGTGGCGGTGTCGAAGGCGCTGGCCGGCGGCATGCGCAGCATCGACATGGCCTCGCGCTTCGGTGGCGAGGAATTCGTGCTGCTGATGCCCGAGACCGACCTGGATGTCGCCGGCCACGCCGCCGAACGCCTACGCGCGTGCGTCGCCGCGCTGCGTATCCACGGCGACAATGGCGAGCAGATCGCGCTCACCATCAGCATCGGCGTCGCGGCGTCCGATCCCGGCGGCGCGCTGGACAGCCCCTCGTCGTTGCTGTCGCGGGCGGACAAGGCGCTGTACCAGGCCAAGCATGCGGGCCGCGACCGGGTGGTGTGCGCCTGATATCCGGCGCGCCGCGGCTACCGTCCGAATCAAAATGTAAATACGAATTATTATCATTTGTATTGACATTCAATTTTTAAAAAGCTAATGTGTCGTCATAGTATTTACGACAAGATTTGATTTTTTAAAACACCGCCATGCCCCACACGCTCCCATTCCTGCCCCACTACGCCGCCGCCCATGCCCGCACCCTGCGCCAATTCATCGAAGCCTTCTGGAACGAGGGCTGCCTGAGCGGCGCCGCCGAACCGGCGCAGCGCCGGCTGCGGCTTGACGGGATGGATGAACAGGGACAGGCGCTGACCTATTACATCGACGTCGCCGGCGACAGCGCCTTCGGCCGCCTGCGCCTGGACGGAGAGCTGCGCGGCGCCGGCCCGGGGCAGCCCGGCATCGCCACCGTGGTGCCGGCGCTGGTGCGCCATCTGCAGCCCGATGCCGCGGCGCTGCGCCGCTTCGTGACGGAGCTGCAGCACACGGCGCTCAAGCAGGCATGGTCGGCGACGGCGACACCCGACGCCACGCTGCAATCGCCGTATGCCTTGCAGGAGGCGCAGCTGGGCGACGGACATCCCTACCACCCCTGCTTCCGTTCACGCATCGGCTTCAGCATCGACGATCACCGGCGCTATGGCCCGGAGTTTGCCGCGACTGTCACCCTGACCTGGCTGGCCATCGCCCGCGACGCCAGCGAGGTGCATCTGCTGCCGGAGCTGGATTACGACACCTTCGTGCGCTCGCAGCTGGGAATGGAGGAATACCGCCGCCTGCTGGGCCAGATCGAAGCACTGGGTTGCGCGCCGTCGCACTACCGCCTGCTGCCGGTGCACCCGTGGCAGTGGGAGCACGGCATCGCGCTGCACTTTGCCGACTGGCTCGCCGACGGCACGTTGCTGCACCTGGGTGCCGGCCGCGCCGAATGGCTGGCGCAGCAATCGATACGCTCGCTGAGCCGTCTTGGCGCCGACGGCCGCTGCAACCTGAAGCTGCCGCTGGCCATCGCCAACAGCTCGGCCGACCGCATCCTGTCCGACCACCACGTGCACAACGCGCCGCTGATTTCGCGCTGGCTGGACGGAATATGCCGCAACGACGCCTTCCTCGCCGACGGCCAGCGCCTGGCGATACTGGCCGAACCGGCCGGCATCACTGTCGCAAAGGAGCATAGGCGCGAAGGCGCCTACGGCATGCTCGGCGCGATCTGGCGCAGCGCGCCGGAATCGGTGCTGGCCGAGGGCGAACAGGTGTTCCCGATGACGGCGCTGACCACGCTGGCGAGCGGACAGCTGACCATCGCTCCCTGGCTGGCGCGGCACGGCGTCGATCGCTGGGCGGAAGCGCTGCTGGAGGCCAGCGTGCCGCCGTTGCTGCATCTGATGATGGCGCACGGCGTGCTGCTCGAGTGCCACGCGCAAAACACGCTGCTGATCCTGCGCGACGGCCTGCCGCGCCGCATCGCCATCCGCGATCTGCCGGGCGGCCTGCACTACCTGCAGGGCGCCACCGGCGAAGCCGAACTGGCGGGCCTGCGCGCCGCGCCGGCATACCGCAACGCGCTCAACGCCAGCAACGGATTCATGTTCGACTCGCCGACGGAGGCGCGCGACTATCTGCTGGAGGTGCTGTTCTTCATTAACCTGGGCGAGCTGGCATGGCGGCTGCAGCGTCATCACGGCTATGCGGAAGACCTGTTCTGGAGCCAGGCTGCACGCACCGTGCTGGCCTATCAGTCGCGCTTTCCGGCAAGCGCCGCGCGCCACCGCGAGTTCGACCTGCTGGGCCAGAAGCTGCGCATCGAATGCCTGGCGGCGCGCCGCCTGCTGGAATGGAGCACGCCGCGCCTGCGCACGGTTGGCAATCCATTGGCGGCGGCGCTAGCCGCCGGCAGCCAGGCATGAGCATCGCGCAGATTGCGGCGCGCCCGGCCGGGCTGACGCGCGCCGTGACGATCACCGTGGCGGGCCACTTCGGCGCGGCATTCGCGGCGCTGTGCATGCCGCCGTTTTATGCGCAGATCCTGCAGTCCAGCTTTGCGGCGCAGGGATCTTCGGCCGCGCTGGCCGGGTGGTACTTCACGCTGCCGACGCTGGCCGCCGCCGTCGCCAATCCGGCGTGGGGACGGCTGGCCGACCGCATCGGCCGCCGCGCGTCGCTGATGCGGGCGCACGGCGGCTTGTGCATCAGCTTCATCGTCACCGGCCTGGCGCGCACGCCGCTGGAATTCGCGCTCGGCCTGATGCTGCAAGGGCTGCTGGGCGGGACCTTCTCGGCCTCCAACGCCTATCTGGCGGAACAATTGGCGCCGGCGCGGCTGGCGGCGCTGCTCGGCGTGATGCAGGCCTCGGCGCGAACCGCCTTGTTCATCGGCCCGGCGCTGATCGGCATGATGAGCGGACGGGCCGACCTGCTGCAGCTGTTCCTGTACCTGGCGCTGTTCCCCGGCGCTGCCTGCGTGGTGCTGTACCTGCTGCCGGATGCCGGCGTCCGTGCGCCGAGGCGCGCCGTGGTCCAGCCGTCCGCCGCTGCCGCTATAGCTTCACCGACCGCCGATGCCGCCGGCCGCTGCGGCCTCAGTGCCGCCGGCCTTTATCGCCTGCAGGCGCTGTTCGCCATCGGCACCGTGCTGTCCTACCCGTATTTCGTCAGCGATCTCGCGCAGCGCTTGCAGATCGGCGCCGCCACCGCCGGCCTGCTATTCGGTTTGCCGCACGCCCTGTTCCTGCTGCTGGCCTGGCCGCTGGGACGTCAGCTCGGATTCGCCAACGCCCGCGCCGCCCTAGGCTGGTACGCCGCGCTGACCAGCGCCGGCATGCTGCTGCAGGCGCTGGCCGGCGCGCTTCCGGCGCTGCTGGCGGGCCGCGTGCTGATGGGCATAGGCATGACCGGCGCCTACCTCGCCATCAACACCCTGGCCGCCGCCACCTCCACCGCCGCCCAGGCCGGCCGCCACTTCGGCAGCCTGGAAGGCGCCAACAAATGGGGCGCCGTCGGCGCCGGCCTGCTGGCCAGCCTGCTGGCGCCATCGCTGGGTTACGCCGCCCCGTTGTGGCTGGGCGCCGCGCTGGTCGCCACTCTGTTTATCACACTGAAATGGAAGCTGATATGAACTCTCCACTGTTACCCAGACACCTGCAGCCCGCCCGATCCGACAACGAGCGCTTCGCCGAACGCCAGCACAGCCGCCTGCTGATCAACTGCTATGCGCGCGAAGTGGCGATGCAGGAGCACACGCTGGCGGTGCTGCCGGCCAGCCGCAGCGCGCATCCGGCCATGCCGGACGACTATCGCGGACAGGTGCTGGAGATCGCCCTGCCGCGTGTCGGCAGCCATTTGTGCGTGGGCGTTCTGCACGTATCGGCCACCGCCAATTTCGACTACACCACCGGGGTCTGCCTGCGCCGGGGCCAGGACGCCTGGCGCGACGCCAGCTGGCAGGAAATCGCCCGCCTCATCATCGAAGACCTGTCGCGCCGCGCCGACACACCGTTCAACAACGAACTGCTGCAGCAGATCGGCGACAGCATCGCCACCATGCAGGACGTGATGGACCGCCAGCCGGCACCTTCGCTGCCGCCCGTGGCGGCGACAACCACGCCGCTGCAAATCTACATCGAAAGCGAACAAGGCCTGCTGACCGGCCATCCATTCCACCCGGCGCCCAAAAGCCGCTCCGACTGGTCGCCCGCCGAACAGCGAGACTATTCGCCCGAGCACAAGGCCAGTATGCGCCTGCATTACTTCCAGATTCCTCAGCAGTGGCTGCTCAGCGACAGCGTCGACGGCGATGCGCTGCCGGGACTGGCCGCGCACGGCCTGCAGCCCGACGCTGGCAACGCAATCGTACCGCTGCATCCGTGGCAGGCCGGCTGGATGCGTCGCCAGCCGCGCATCGCCGAAGCCTTGCGCAGCGGCGAAGTGCGCGACCTCGGCGCACACGGCCGTCCCTTCCATCCCACCGCTTCGGTGCGCACGCTGCTGGCCGAGGATGCGGCGTCGTTCATCAAGCTGTCGCTGAACATGCGCATCACCAACTGCATCCGCAACAACGCCCGCCACGAACTGCAAAGCGCGCTGACCGGGACCCGCCTTTACCGAGGCATGCAGGCCGACATGCAAAGCCGCTTCCCCGGTTTCCGCGTGCTGGAGGAACAGGCCTACGTCACCGTCGACCTGCCCGGCGCCGACCCGCAGTTGGCGAACGGCTTCGGGGTGCTGCTGCGCGAAGGCGTGGCCGGCCTGCTGCGCCAGGACGTACAGCCGGTGATGTGCGCCGCGCTGTTCGGCAATGGCGAACATGGCCGCAAGCGCGTGTTCGCGCTGATCGAACGCTATGCGCTCCATCGCGGCTACACGCTGGAACGCGCCGCGCACCATTGGTTTGCGCGCTATGCCGAGGTGGCGGTGCATCCGATACTGTATCTGCTGTTCGAGCACGGCGTGGCGTTCGAGCCGCACATGCAGAATACCGTCGTCGGACTGGATGGCGACGGTGCGCCCAGCCATTTCATCGTCCGCGACCTGGAGTTGGCGCGGCTCGCGCCGCAGGCGCAGCCGCTGGCGCGCGCCATGCGGCTGGAACCGGAGACGCTGGCGGCGCTGTGCTGCAGCGACGAACGGGCCTGGATACGCATCGGCTACTGCCTGTTCGTCAACAACCTGTGCGAGGTGATCGCCAGCATCGCCAACGGCAACCACAGCCTGTACCTGGGCCTGTGGGGGGTGTTGCGCAACACGCTGCAGGACTATCTCGCGCAATTCCCCCGTCCGTCCGCCAACCGCCGCATCCAGGGCTTGCTGGCGGGCGAACCTCTGCCGGCCAAAGGCAACCTGCTGACGCGCTTCCTGCGCCAGGCGGACCGCCAGGCCAGCTATCTGCCCCTGTATCACCCGCTCGGCGTCGTCAACGGCACGGCGGCATCTTTTTAACTACCATCCAACTCAATGAAAACAGTTCTTAAACCAATTCCCCTGCTGCTGGCAGGCCTCGTCTTCGCCGCGCACGCACAAGAGGTGCAGACCATGCAGCAGATCACCGTGAGCGGCATCGCCGACGGCCTGTCCGCGGGCGCCGCCGGCACCAAGACCCAGGGTAGCCTGCTCGATGTGCCGCAATCGGTCAGCGTCGTCACGCAGGAAAACCTGCGCGATCGCGCCGCCCTCACCAGCAAGGATGCGCTGGACTACGTCAGCAGCGTGGTGGCCGGCCAGGGCGAAGGCCGCCGCGACGAATTCTATATCCGTGGCTTCTACTCGCTGCGCGACACCAGCCTCGATGGCGTGCGCGACGACACGCTGTATTCGCGCGACCTGGCGACGGTAGAGCAGATCGAAGTCATCAAGGGCGCGGCTGCCGCGCTGTATGGACGCGGCTCTGCCGGCGGCTTGATCAACCGCGTCAGCAAGCAGCCGCGCGCCAAACAGGAAACCGAAGTGTCGGCCACGCTGGGATCGAACAGGGAGCGGCGCGTCAGCGTTGACGCCGGCGGCGCCCTGGGCGACGGCGTCAACGGCCGCCTGATCGCCGTCTACGATGCCGGCGACAGCTACCGCGACGTGGTCGAGCATACGCGCAAGCTGCTGGCGCCTTCGCTGAAGGTGGCGCTGTCGCCGGCCACGTCGCTGCTGTTGCAGACCGAGGTCCAGCGCGAGGACCGCACGCCCGATCGCGGCGTGCCGTCGCTGGCGGGCCGGCCGGTGGCGGTGGCGCCGTCAACCTTGTATGGCGAGACCTACGACTACACCAGCACCGACAGCGATATGGCGAAGGCCAGGCTCGAACATCGCTTCAACGACCATCTGAAGCTGGAAAACACGCTGCAATACAGCCGCACCGAACTTGAAGGCGTCAACACCCGCAATCGCCGCGTCAATGCCGATGGCACCGTATCGCGCCAGATCACCTACTTCCCGCAGACGCAGCGCAACCTGACCAATCAAACGGAGCTGACCTACACGCTGGCCGGGCATACGCTGCTGACGGGGCTGGAGCTGTCGGACCAGCAGCGCGACGTCGTCACCGCGCAGACCGGCATCGCCTATCCGGTGAATCTCTACGCGCCGCAGCACGTGCTGCCGGCACCCAATCTGAGCGCCCTGCCGGTTGCGCTGAGCAACGCGTTCACGGCGAAGACGCAGGCGCTGTACCTGCAGGACCAGATCAGCATCGCGCCGCAGTGGAAGGCTTTGGCCGGTGTGCGCTTCGACCGATTCCAACAGCAGCAAACCAACCGGCTGACCAAGGGGTATGCCGAACGCACCGACAACGTGACATCGCCGCGCGCGGGCCTGGTGTATCAGCCATTGGATGGCCAGTCGTGGTACCTGAACCTGAGTCGTTCATCGCAGCCGGGAGGCGGCGACCTGCTCTACACCGGCAGCACGCCGCTGTCGCAGGTTCGGCCGCTGCAGACGGATTTGCAGGAGATGGGTTACAAGCAGGAGTGGCTGGGCGGCCGCTTCTTCACAACCGCGGCGCTGTTCCGCATCGAACAGCGCAACCAGTTGACGCTGGATCCCGCAGATCCGGCCGGCCTGCGCCAGCTACAGGTCGGCAAGCAGCGCAACCAGGGCGTGGAGCTGGAGCTGCAAGGGGCGCTATGGCAAGGCGGGCGCGTGAGCGCGGCCTATACCTACAACGACGCGCGCATCGTCGCGTCGAATGACATCCCGAGCGGGAACCGCGCGGAGATGACGCCCCGCCATCGCGCATCGCTGTGGTTGGACCAGGAGATCGGCAAGGCTTGGAGCGCGGGATTGGGCGTGCTGCTCAACAGCGACCAGTTCGCGCTGTCCGACAACGCCGTGCGGCTGCCCGGCTACGGCCGCGTGGATGCGGCGATCGGCTATCGCGGCAAGGGATACGACCTGCGGTTCAAAGTCAACAACGTGGGCAACGCGCGCTTCTTTGAATCGGCGATCAACAACGTGCAGATCCAGCCGGGCGCCTCGCGCAACGCGAGCGTGACGCTGACCAGCCGGTTCTGATCCGCGCCCCGGACTACTCGGTGTCCGGCTGCTGCGACGGGTGGGCCTGATGGAAGGCGGGCAGCCCGGCGCAGGCGTCGTGGATGCGCGTCACCGTCGGATACGGCGCCAGGTCGACGCCGAAGCGCTGCGCGCCGAACACCTGCGGCACCAGGCAGCAGTCGGCCAGCGTCGGCGTATCGCCGTGGCAGTAAAGACCGGTGCGCGCATCGCCGGACAACATCGTCTCCAGCGTCGCCATGCCGATGCGCAGCCAGTGCCGCTGCCACTCCAGCTTGACCTCTTCCGACACGTTGAGATCGTGCTTCAGATACTTCAGCACCCGCAGGTTGCCCAGCGGGTGCGTGTCGGCTGCCACCGTCAACGCCAGCGCGCGCACCCGGGCGCGGTCGGCCGGATCAACCGGCAGCAGCGGCACTTGCGGGCGCGTCTCTTCCAGGTACTCGATGATCGCCAGCGACTGGCCGATGACGGCGCCGTCGTCGTCCAGCGTCGGCAGCAGCGCCGACGGGTTGATGGCGCGGTAGGCGTCGGTCAGCTGCTCGCCGCCGTTGCGCAGCAGATGCACCGGCAGCGCCTCGTAATCCAGGCCCTTCAGGTTCAGCGCGATGCGCACGCGGTAGGCGGCGGAGCTGCGGAAATAGGTATAGAGCTTCATCAGCCGCGCTCTTTGTAGTGGGCGACGGTCTGCTCGATGGCGCCGAAGATGCTGGCGCCCTGCTCGTCCTTCATCTCGATGCGCACGCTGTCGCCGAATTTGAGGAAGCCGGTTTGCGGCTTGCCGCTTTCGATGGTTTCGTACATGCGCACCTCGGCCAGGCAGCAGTAGCCCACGCCACCGTTGGCGATGCTCGATCCGTGCAGGCTGCCCTGCTTGTTCGACACGGTGCCGGAGCCGATGATGGTGCCGGCCGCCAGCTCGCGCGTGGCGGCGGCATGCGCCACCAGTTGCGCGAAGTTGAAGGTCATGTCTTCGCCGGCGTTCGGCTTGCCGAATGGCCGCTGGTTCAAGTCCACCAGCAGCGGCAGGTGCAGCTTGGTGTCGGCCCAGTGCGCGCCCAGTTCGTCGGGCGTGACGGCGACCGGGGAGAACGCGCTGGCGGCCTTGGACTGGAAGAAGCCGAAGCCCTTGGCCAGCTCGTTCGGAATCAGGTTGCGCAGCGAGACGTCGTTGACCAGCATAACCAGGCGAATCGCCTTGGCGCAGTCGTCGGCGCTGGCACCCATGCGCACGTCGCCGGTGACGACGGCCACTTCCGCCTCGAGGTCGATGCCCCACTCCTCCGACAGCGCGTAGATCGGATCGCGCGGGCCGATGAAGCTGTCCGAGCCGCCCTGGTACATCAGCGGATCGGTGTAGAACGAGGCCGGCACGTCGGCATTGCGCGCCTTGCGCACCAGCTCCACGTGGTTGATGTAGGCCGAGCCATCGGCCCACTGGTAGGCGCGCGGCAGCGGCGAATGGCAGTACTGCTGGTCGAACGGATGGGTGTCGATCGCCTCGCCGGAATTGAGGCCTGCGTAGATCTGCTCAAGGCGCGGCGACACCAGCTCCCAGTTGTCGAGCGCGTGCTGCAGCGTGGCCGAAATCTTCGGTACGTGCTGGTAGCGCGACAGGTCGCGGCTGACCACCACCAGGCGGCCGTCGCGGCTGCCGTCCTTCAGGGTTGCGAGCTTCATGCCTTCACCTCCACCGCCGGCGCGTGCATCCAGGCCGCGTGCTTGGGCGCCTTGCGGGTCTGCGACCACTCTTCGAGCATGTCCCACTTGACGGCGTCCAGCTTCTGCATCATCTCCGGCGTGCCGGTATTGACCGCCAGCTCGAGACGGTGGCCGTTCGGGTCGAAGAAGTAGATCGACTTGAAGATGGTGTGATTGATCGGGCCGATCACGTTGATGCCGGCGGCGACCAGGCGCTCTTTCGCGGCCAGCAGCTCGTCCATGGTGTCGACTTCCATCGCCAGGTGCTGCACCCAGGCCGGCGTGTTGTGGTCGCGGTCCATCGGCGCCTGCGTCGGCAGCTCGAAGAAGGCCAGCACGTTGCCGTGGCCGGCGTCCAGGAACACGTGCATGTACGGGTCCGGCGCCTTGGTCGACGGCACTTCGTCTTCGGCGATGGCCAGCACGAAGTCCATGTTCAGGTGCTTGACGTACCACTCGACGGTTTCCTTGGCATCCCTGCAGCGGTAGGCCACATGGTGAATTTGCTTGATTTTCATGTTTGTCTCCAACTCGATTCCTGCATTAGATGACAGTTTCAGATATCATACAAACAGTATTTTTCTTTCGATTTATCAGATTTCCCCATGAATCCTAGCTTGCGGCAAATGCGCGCCCTGGTGGCGCTGGCCAAGACCGGCAGTTTTACGCTGGCGGCCGACCATCTCAGCGTGACCCAATCGGCGCTGAGCGGCCAGATCAAGGAGCTGGAGCAGATGCTGGGGGTGCGTGTTGTCGAGCGTACCACGCGCAAGGCGCAGCTGTCGGAGCTGGGACGCGAACTGTATCCGCTGTTTGAAAAGATGCTGCAGGACCTGGACCGCGCCATGGCCGACATCGCCAGCCGCAAGGCGCTGAAGCAGGGTTCGGTGCGCGTGGCGGCGCCGCAGATGCTGTCCTGCACCCTGCTGCCGGAGGTGATCGCCGCCTACCGCGCCCGCTATCCGGACGTGCAGGTGCGGCTGGCCGACAGCCCGGTCGAGCAGGTCCCGGCGCGGGTGTTCAGCGGCGAGGTCGATTTCGGCATCGGCCCCGAGCGCGACACCACGGCGGAAATCGAGTCGCAGCCGCTGTTCGAGATGCCGTTCGTGGTGGTTTTTCCGCCGGGGCATGCGCTGGAGCAGCGCGCCAGCATCACCTGGGCTGACGTCGACGAGTTTCCGTTCATCTCGCTGCAGGGCCAGTTCACCGAGCGCCTGCTGCGCGACATGCACGCGTCATTCCGCGAGCTGTCGCTCAGTCCGTTTAACGAAGTGACCTTCATGACCACCGCGCTGGCCATGGTGCATGCGCGGCTGGGCATCACCGTGTGCCTGCCGTATGCGGAGAAGATGGTGCAGCTGTATGGTTTGCGGATGCGGCCGCTGGAATCGCCGGCGCTGACGCGGCGCTTCTTTGTCTACACGCGCAACGCGCGGGCGCTGTCGCCGGCGGCCGAGAGCTTTGTCTCCTTCCTGCAGGAACACGTGGCGGCGCATGAATGGAACGTGCCGCAGGGCTGATCAGCCATGCTCTGCAACATTGGCAATTAGATACATGCGATGCAGGGTCTGGACCTCGCTCAAAGATAAAATACGTTTTAGCCTCTTCCGCAATGATTGCCGCATGTGTATGCTTCATTTATGAACATCCTGCACATCGACTCCTGCCCGCTGGGCGACAACAGCCCGTCCCGCCAATACACCGCCGCAGTCATGGCGCAGCTTGCCGGCGGCGATGCCAATCCGGCCATCAGTTATCGGGACGTGGCCGCCTCGCCGCTGTCGCATATCAGCGGCCCGCTGCTGCAAGTGATACGCAACCAGTGGAACTGCGCCATTCCGATGAATGCCGACCTGCGCGCGGAGAGCACGTTGGCCGCCCTGCTGTTAGAGGAATTCCTGCAGGCGGACGCGGCGGTGATCGCAGCGCCGATGTTCAACTATACGATTCCGTCGACGCTGAAGGCATGGCTGGATCGGCTGATCCATCTGCAAACGGATCAGGGGCGCCAACGCGCCGCGCGGATACGGGTGGTGCTGGTGGTGGCCGGTTGCAGCGCCGCAACCGATCCGGCGCTGGCCGAATTAGTGGGCAACCATGAGGCGCAGCTGCGGGCCATGTTCAAGTCGCTGGGCTTGACGCAGCTGGAATTTGTGCGCCAGGAGGCGGATTTGCAGGTCGCGCGGGAACTTAAAGCGGCCGCGTGATTATAATGTTGGCTGTATCGGGCAACGGCAGCACTCATCATGACAGCAGACACCATCGCCATCAATCAAATGATGGATCAGTTCGACGGCCACCACAGCGTCTGGCTGTTCGGCTACGGCTCCCTGATTTACAAGGCCGACTTCCCTTACCTGCAACGCCGCCCGGCCAGCATCGCCAACTGGACGCGGCGTTTCTGGCAAGGCTCGCACGACCATCGCGGCACGCCTGAAGCGCCGGGCCGCGTGGTCACCATCATCGAAGAGGCCGGCGCCATCTGCCACGGCATGGCGTACCTGATCACGCCCGAAGTGTTTGCCCATCTCGACCATCGCGAAAAGAACGGCTACCTACGCCTGGCCATCCCGATCATATTCGAAGTCGGCGATAGCGTGACCGGCCTGGTCTACATCGCCACGCCGGACAACACCGCCTTCCTGGGCGCGGCCTCCGAGCAGGAAATCGCGCGGCATATTGCCCGCTCCGCCGGACCCAGCGGGCCGAACAGCGACTATCTCAATCACCTGGCCACCGCGCTACGCGAACTGGGGCAACATGACCAGCACGTGTTTGAGATCGAGCGGCATCTGGCGGAACTGCGGCAAGCTCCTTCAGAATAAATCCAGCTGCCCCGCATCGGCTGCCTTGGCGCGCGCGCCCAGTGGCGGTACCACCAGCGGCCGCGTGAACTGCGACGCGTCCATGTTGTGGAAGCGGCTGCCCCGGCCGGTCAGGCCCAGGCGTTCGGTGGCGATCTTGAAACGCTGTCGTATCAACTCCGCCCACACGCCCTCGCCCTTCATGCGCGCGCCGAAGGTGCTGTCGTAATCCTTGCCGCCCCGCATTTCACGCACGCGGTTCATCACCCGCTGTGCCCGCTCAGGGAAGTGCGCCTGCAGCCACTGATGGAACAGCGGCGCCACTTCCCACGGCAAGCGCAGCACCGTGTAGTGCGCGCTGACCGCGCCCGCTTCCTTGACCGCCTCCAGTATCCGTTCGATGTCCGGCTCGGTCACGAACGGAATGATGGGCGCGATGCTGACGGCGACCGGAATGCCGGCCTCGGTCAGCGTGCGTATCGTGCGCAGCCGACGCGCCGGTGCGGCGGCGCGCGGCTCCAGCGTGCGCGAGATCGCCGGATCAAGCGTGGTCAGCGTGATGGCGACGCCGGCCTGCTGCCGTGCCGCCATCGCGGCCAGGATGTCGATGTCGCGCTCGATCAGCGCAGACTTGGTAATCAGGCCCACCGGATGCTGGCATTCCTGCAGCACCTCCAGCACGCGGCGCGTGAGTTTGCGCTCGCGCTCGCAAGGCTGGTAGGCGTCCGTGTTGACGCCGAGCGCGATCGATTGCGGTTCGTAGCCGGGCTTGGCCAGCTCGCGCCGCAGCACTTCCGGCGCGTTGACCTTGGCGAAAATCTTGGTCTCGAAATCCATGCCGGGCGACAGGCCGAGATAGCTGTGCGTGGGCCGCGCAAAGCAATAGATGCAGCCATGCTCGCAGCCGCGATAGGGATTGAGCGAGACGCCGAACGGCAAGTCCGGCGAGGCGTTGCGGCTGAGGATGGATTTGCAGTATTCGTCGGTGACCAGGGTTTTCCACGGTTTGGCCTCCTCTTCCTCGCGTTCCCAGCCGTCGTCGTAGGCTTCGCGCGCGTTGACTTCGAAGCGGCCCTGCAGGTTCGACACCGCGCCACGCCCCTTCTGCGCCTTCAGCGAAGGCGGCGGCAACATCACCTGCTCCTGATTGTTTTCATCGTGCTTATTCATGGCAAGGCCGGCATAACTCAAAATACTGTATATATATCCAGTATTCTATGCGCTCGAAACCGCCATATCAAGCGAAATATCAATAGTGCGAGCCGGGCGCCTTGGGTAGCGCGGGGGCAAGCTGGTATCATGCAGGGCTTCCGGGGGATGGATCTTCCCTGCGCCTGCGCGCGCCCCCAGCCCACTCATCCCGATACGAGCAAAAACATGAATAACTCGACCCAACCATTGCCGTCTTTTTTCAGCCGGATTTCGATCGCGATCGGCGCATTCTTTCGTGCCCTGTCCGACGCCGAATACGCTGCGCGCCTGACGCGCATCGATGATGCGCCGCAACCGGCGGCCGCGCCGATGCCGGCGCCAACACCGCTGCGCGTCGCCACGCCGGACGCCGCTCTGCAGCTGCTCAGCCTGTTCCAGCGCGAAGCCCGCCTGATCGACTTCACCCAGGAAAACCTGAGCGCCTATTCCGACGCCGACATCGGCGCCGCCGCGCGCGTGGTGCATGAAGGCTGCAGCAAAGTGCTGCGCGAGCACTTCACCATCGAACCGGTGCGCAGCGAAGCCGAAGGCAGCCGCATCGTGCTGGAAGACGGCTTCGACGCCAGCGCCGTGCGCCTGACCGGCAACGTTGTCGGCAGCGCGCCGTTCCGCGGTGCGCTGAGCCATCGCGGCTGGCGCGCGGCCAACGTGCGCCTGCCGAAACTGGCCGAAGCGCACGACGCCGCCATCCTCGCGCCGGCGGAGGTGGAATTATGAGCGACCCGCGTTTCGCCATCGGCATCGACCTGGGCACCACGCACAGCGCGCTGTCCTATGTGGACCTGCAAGCGAGCGACGGCGAGAAGACCCGCCACGGCGTGCTGGCCATTCCGCAGCTGACCGCGCCGGGCACCGTCGAAGAACTGCCGCTGCTGCCGTCCTTCCTGTACCTGCCGCACGCGGACGAACTGGCGCCGGGCGATTTGAGCCTGCCGTGGCAGCAGTCCGCTGAAGAACTGACCGGCGTGGCCGGCGAGATGGCGCGCAGCCGTGGCGCCACCACGCCGATCCGCCTGGTCTCCAGCGCCAAGAGCTGGCTTAGCCACCCTGGCGTGGACCGCCGCAGTGCGCTGCTGCCGAATGACGCGCCGGAAGAAGTCGCACGCGTATCGCCGCTGGAAGCCTCGACCCGCTATCTGTCGCATCTGCGCCAGGCGTGGGAGCAGGCCTACCCTGACGCGCCGTTCGGCGAGCAGGCGGTCACCGTCACGATTCCCGCATCGTTCGATCCGGGCGCGCGCGAGCTGACGGCCGTTGCGGCGCGCGCCGCCGGCTACACCAACCTGACTTTGCTGGAAGAGCCGCAGGCGGCCTTGTACAGCTGGATCCAGGGCAGCGAAGGCCGCTGGCGCAAGGACGTCAAGCCGGGCGACATCATCCTGGTGGTGGACGTGGGCGGCGGCACCAGCGACTTTTCGCTGATCGCCGTGCTGGAACGCGACGGCGTGCTGGAACCGCACCGCATCGCCGTCGGCGACCATATCCTGCTCGGCGGCGACAATATGGACCTGGCGCTGGCGCACCTGGTGGCGCGCAAGCTGGCCGCCAACGGCACCCAGCTCGACGCCTGGCAGATGCGCGCACTAACCTACGGCTGCCGCAGCGCCAAGGAAAAACTGCTGGCCGATGCGACAGTCGAGACCTGGCCTATCGTGGTGCCGAGCCGCGGCTCGAAACTGATCGGCGGTTCCATCCGCACCGAACTGACGCGCGACGAAGTGACGACCTTCATCCTCGACGGCTTCTTCCCGAAAGTGGAAGCGTCGGCGCGTCCGGCCGTGCGCACGCGCGCGGGCCTGACGCAGCTTGGCCTGCCGTATGCGCAGGACGCCGGCATCACGCGCCACCTGGCAGCCTTCCTGGCGCGCCAGGCCGGCGCCACCAGCGAACTGGAAGGCTACGCCGGCAAGCAGTCCGCCGAGGCGACCTTCCTCCATCCTACGGCGGTGCTGTTCAACGGCGGCGTGTTCAAGTCGGACCTGCTGGCGCAGCGTATCATGGACAGCATCAACGAATGGCTGTACCTGGAAGGCGCGGAACCTGCGCGCATGCTGGCCGGCGCCGATCTCGATCTGGCGGTGGCGCGCGGCGCGGCTTACTACAGCTACGTGCGCCGTGGCAGCGGCGTGCGCATACGCGGCGGCACGGCACGCGCCTACTATGTGGCGATCGAGTCGTCGATGCCGGCCATCCCGGGCATGGAACCGCCGATCCAGGCGTTGTGCGTGGCGCCGTTCGGCATGGAGGAAGGCAGCGAGATCGAATTGCCGAACCAGGAATTCGGCCTGGTGGTCGGCGAGCCGGTGCAGTTCCGCTTCTTCGGTTCGTCGGTACGCCGCCAGGACCGCATCGGCGATCTGCTGGACTTCTGGGGCGCCGATGAGCTGATCGAGTTGAACGAGATCCAGGCGACGCTGTCGCCGGAAGGCCGCCAGGCCGGCGACGTGGTGCAGGTGCGCCTGCATGCGATGGCGACCGAGTCGGGCACGCTGGAACTGCAAGCGGTGTCCGATGGCGGCGAACGCTGGAAGGTGGAGTTCGACGTGCGCGCGGGTGCAGCCAGCTAAGCATGAGTCAATACGTCGTCAGCATCGACCTGGGCACCACCAACACGGTGCTGGCTTATTCCGAGCCGGGCAGCGCGCAGATACGCTTGTTCGATATCGAGCAGCTGGTGGCGCCGGGCGAAGTCGGCGCCGGTGCGTTGCTGCCCTCCGTGCGCTACCACCCGGCTTCCGGCGAGCTGGCCGATGGCGATTTGCAGTTGCCGTGGCCCGTCGCCGATGTGGCCGGGCTGTCGCAGGTGGTGGTCGGAAGGCTGGCTCGCACGCTGGGCGCGCAGGTGCCGGGGCGATTGGTTTCCAGCGCCAAGAGCTGGCTGTCGCATCCTCACGTGGACCGCACGGCGCCGATATTGCCGTGGGGGGCGGAGGCGGATGTGGCCCGGGTGTCGCCGGTGGCGGCCAGTGCTTCGTATCTGGCCCATTTGCGGGCCGCGTGGAATACGCGCTTTCCGGCACACCCGCTGGAGCGCCAGCAGCTGGTGCTGACGATACCCGCGTCGTTCGACGAAGGCGCACGGGCGCTGACGCTGGAGGCGGCGCGCATGGCCGGGCTGCCGGACCTGCGCTTGCTGGAAGAACCCCAGGCGGCCTTCTACGACTGGCTGTTCCGCCAACGTGCCACGCTTGCCACAGACCTCGCCGACACGCGCCTGGTGCTGGTGTGCGACGTCGGCGGCGGCACCACCGACTTCAGTCTGATCAAAGTGGAGACGGTCGATGGCCTGCCGCAGATCAGCCGCATCGGCGTAGGCAACCACCTGATACTGGGTGGCGACAACATGGACTTGGCCTTGGCCCATCTGGTCGAGGCGCGCATGGCGTCGTCGTCGGGCGCGACCGGCGATGCCGCAGCACCGGCACGCCTGTCCGCCAGCCGCCTGTCGCAACTGGCGGAACGCTGTCGGGCGGCGAAGGAATTGCTGCTGGCGGCCGATGCCCCCGAACGCACCACCGTCACCCTGCTCGGCTCCGGCTCGCGCCTTATCGGCGGTTCGCGCTCCGCCGACCTGACCCGCGACGAAGTGGCGTCACTGGTCGTCGACGGCTTCTTCCCGCTGAACGAAACACAGGAACCCGCACGTCGCGGCCGCGCGGCGATCGTCGAATTCGGCCTGCCTTACGCCAGCGACGCCGCGGTCACGCGCCATCTGGCCGGCTTCCTGCGCCAGCATGCCGCCGCCGCGCGCGCAGCCCTTGGCCTGCCTGCGGACAACAGCACCATCCCCATCCCCGACACGCTGCTGTTGAACGGCGGCGTGTTCCGCGCCGACGCGCTGGCCCGCCGCCTCGAGGCCACGCTGGCGAACTGGCGCGGCCAGCCTCTGCGCGTTCTGCACAACGACAATCCCGACGTCGCCGTCGCACGAGGCGGAGTGGCCTACGCGCTCGGCCAGGCTGGACAAGCGCCGTTGATCGGCGGCGGCTCGCCGCGCAGCTACTTCCTGCTGCTGGATGACGCACAGCGATCCGACCAGCCGCGCCGCGCCATCTGCATCCTGCCGCGCGGCAGCGTCGAGAATCGCGAAATCCTGCTGGCCGAGCGCACTTTCGCGCTCCGCCTCGGCCGGCCGGTGCGCTTCCACCTGGCCTCGTCGATTTCCGAAGCCGGCACACCGCAAGCAGGAGAATTGGTCGAACTGGAGGCGGACGACTACATCCAGCTGCCGCCCATCGCCACCGTGCTGCGCGACAGCGGCGCCGCCGACGCCCGCAAGGAAGTGCCGGTGCAACTGGCCGCCACGCTGAGCGAAGTGGGTACGCTGGAGGTGCATTGCGTCGCCATCGAAGGCGCGCAGCGCTGGCGGCTGGAATTCCAGCTGCGCGGCGATGCGGCCCACGCCGACGACGATGCCGACACGGCTCCACCGCAAGAGGCGCCGATGCCCGCCGGCTTCGACGCCGCCATCGACAAGATAGACCGCATCTTCGGCAGCCGCGCGCAGCAGGTCGAGGTCAAGGAAGTGAAGCAGTTGCGCACGCAGCTCGAACACCTGCTCGGCAGCCGCGAAAGCTGGCCTACGCCGCTGCTGCGCCGCCTGTTCGACGCGCTGATGCAGCGCGCCAAGGGACGCCGCCGCTCGTCCGAACATGAACGCGCGTGGCTCAACCTGAGCGGCTACTGCCTGCGTCCAGGCTTCGGCTACACGCTGGACGAGTGGCGTATCGAGCAGCTGTGGGCACTGTATGAAACCGGCGTCCAGCATCACAAGGACAGCCAGGTCTGCGCCGAGTGGTGGACCCTGTGGCGCCGCGTGGCGGGTGGATTGAGTGTCGAAGCACAGCTGCGCGTGCTGGACGATTTCGCCTTCAACGTGCAGGCCGACGCGCAGGAACGCGGACGCCGTCCGCACACGCTGGTCAACGGCAGCGACGAAGACATGCTGCGCCTCGGCGCCTCGCTGGAACGCATCCCCGGCAACTACAAGGCCGAAATCGGCGCGTGGATGCTGGGCCGGCTGGAATCGGCCGACAAGGCGGCGCAGGCGCGCTTCCTGTGGGGCCTGAGCCGGGTCGGTGCGCGCCAGCCTTTCCACGGCAGCGCGCACGACGTGGTGGCTAAGGAAGTCGTCGAACAATGGCTGGCCGCCATCCTTGCGCTGGACTGGAAAAAAGTGGAGCCGGCAGGCTATGCCGCCGCCCACCTGGCGCGCATGACCGGCGACCGCTCGCGCGACATCGATGCAACGCTGCGGGAGGAAATCCTGCGCCGCCTTGCAGCCGCCGGGGCCCCGGCCAACTGGCGCGCGATGGTGCGTGAAGTGGTTCAGCTGGATCAAGCGGATGAGAAACGCATGCTGGGCGATGCGCTGCCGCCGGGCTTAAAGCTGATCGCTTAAAGCTGACCGTTTAAAGCTCGCTGCGGCGTGTAGCTTGCCTGCTGCGCGACGAAGCCATCGAAAGCATCGATCAGCGGATTGTATTTGTGCGCGTCGTTTTCCAGCTGTGCCAGCGCGTACGCAGTGGCCTCCAGCGTCGACAACTGATCCGGCAGATGCGCCTTGCGGATCAGGTAATGCGACGGCGGCGTGTCGCGCAGCGGCAGCCGCGGCAGGCTTTGCAGCGCCGGATTCAGATACAGCATCTTGCGGCTTTTGCGCCATGTCCCGTCCAGCACCACCAGCCGTAGCGCGGCCGGCGCCGCCAGCCACGCCGGATCGAACGGCTGCGCCGCAGCCAGGCCCAAGGCCTTGTCCTCCACAGTATCGGGATACAGCAGCACGCTGCGCCGCTCCGGCGACAGCATGACCTGCATGCGCTCCGGCGCGAATTCTTCGCCGACTTCCAGCCGGCTGTTGGCAAGGCTCAGATGCAGCAGCCGCGCGCTGCCCTTGGCGTTATCGACTTCCAGCGGATGCTGCAGGATCAGCACTTCCACCTGGTTCCGCAGCGGCGCCACCCAGCGGCAAATGCAGGTACGCTGCGGCCGCAGGCAGCTTGCGCAATGCGCGCGGGTGGAAAGTGCTGGAGTCATAGACCATCATTGTACCGTCGATGCGGTAGGCCGTGGCAGGGCTACGCGCGACGGCGCCTTTGCCAGGCGACGGGGCGCCGGCGCAGACTGCGCGGCATCGAGCTTGAATACGCTGACCGCTTCGGCCAGTCTTGCCGACTGTTCCTGCATCGATTCGGCCGCTGCCGCCGCCTGCTCCACCAATGCCGCGTTCTGCTGCGTTACCTGGTCCATTTGCGTGATCGCGTCGTTCACCTGGGCGATGCCGATGCTCTGCTCTTCGCTGGCGTGGCTGATCTGGCTCATGATCTGCGTGACGCGGCTGATGCTCTGCACGATTTCGCCCATGGTGCGGCCGGCCTTGTCGACCAGGTCCGAACCCAGCGCCACCTTCTGCACCGAGTCGTCGATCAGGGCCTTGATGTCCTTGGCCGCCGCCGCAGAGCGTTGCGCCAACACGCGTACTTCCGAAGCCACCACCGCGAAGCCGCGTCCCTGCTCGCCGGCGCGCGCCGCTTCCACCGCGGCGTTCAGCGCGAGAATGTTGGTCTGGAACGCGATGCCGTCGATGACGGAAATGATATCGACGATCTTGCGCGACGAATCGTTGATCGATCCCATGGTGGTCACCACTTCTCCGACCACCGAGCCGCCGCGGCTAGCGATCTCCGACGCCGTGGCGGCCAGCTGGTTGGCTTCGCGCGCATTCTCCGCGTTGAAGCGCACGGTCGACGTCAACTGCTCCATCGACGACGCGGTCTCCTCCAGCGAACTGGCCTGCTCCTCGGTGCGCGAAGACAGGTCCTGGTTGCCGGCGGCGATCTCGCATGACGCCGTCGCCATCAGGTCGGTGCCGTTGCGCACCTGGGCGACAATATTGACCAGGTTGGAGTTCATGTTCTTGAGGGCGCTCATCAACTGCCCGGTTTCATCGCTGCTGTTGACCTGGATATCGCTGGTCAAATCGCCCGAGGAGACGGATTCCGCGACCTTCACCGCTTCGTTGATCGGCTGCGTGATGGTGCGCGTGATCCACCATGCGGCCACCATCCCCAGCACAATCGCGGCCAGCCCCAGCATCACCAGCAGCGTGCGGCCGCTGGTGTACTGATGCTGGATTTCCAGGGCTGCCGCATCGAGCAGCGCCGCCTGCTCATCGGAGAATTTCTTCAGCGCGTCCAGATAGCGGGTACGCGCCTGGTTCATGTCGGTCTCGTACAGCTTCTTGCCCCGCTCCATATCGCCGGCGTTCTTGGCGGCGAAGACGGCCTTGCGGATATCGGTGTAGGCTTTGCGCGTCTCCAGCACCTGCTTGAACAGCGGCTTGAGTTCCTCGTCGTCGATGCCGGCGCCGATCTGGTCCTGGATTTGCGTCGCGCGGCCGGACGATGCGGCCATCATGTCCTCGAGTTTTTTCTGATCGGCGGGATCGGCCACCATCCAGGCGCCGGTGGTGCGGGCGGCGTTGACTTCGATGATCTTGCCCCATTCGGCGATCAGGCGTTCTTCGCGGACCTTCTCGTTGATCATGCGGTCGGTCAGCGCGCTGGCACTGCTGAGGCGCAGGATGCCGATGATGGTCATCGCCGTCAGCAACAGCAAAATGAGCGAAAAACCAAACGCCAGGCGCGTTCCTATTTTCAGATTGTTCATGGCTTTCCCCTAGCGGACGAACACGGACTTCTGATTCATGCTAGCACTATTTAATCGGAAGCTATAGTACTAAAGGAAAGATTACTCGCTGCAGTGCAGCATTCAATTGCCGGAGGCGGGAGCATCCAGCAGCTCTTCAATGCCGGCAATCGCGGCGGGATCCTTGATGACCGTGCGCAGCCACACATGCAATGGCATCTCACCCCAACTGGCGGCCTTGTCGGCCAGGTAGGCCACCGGGCTATGCGGCTCCGTGCTACGGAAGAAATCGGCCACCAGCCGCAATTGGGCCAGCGCCTGCTGGCGACTCTGCAATAAGCCGCCTGCGTTGACGGCGGCGGCGCCGGTTGCGGCATCCGTTGTGGGCAGCGCAGCCGCGCTGCCGACCGGCGCAACGGCGCGTAGTGCCGATTGCAGGGCGTCCCTGGCCGCGCTGAAGCCGGGACCGTCGGCGCCCAGGCGCAGGTCAACGACGCGCTCCAGCGCCATCAGCATGGCCAGGCAGTACTCCGCATCCGCCGGCGCGGGTGACGCCGCGTCGCTGACCAGCGCCGGCGTGCGGCTCAACAGCCAGAACAGATTGCCGATGCGCTGGTCGTAGTCGCCGTCGTCGCCTGCGGGGTACATGCCATCCCAGAACCGGTCGCACAGGCCGGCCAGCACCGCGTAGCCATCGCCCAGTCCGCGCAATCCCCGTGTTTTGGCGTTGGCCTCGGCCAGCCAGACGGCCAGCCGCAGGTCCTTGCTCTTCGCGGCGATCATCCGCGCACAGTGCGCGGCGACGAAGTCCCAATCGGCCTCCTTCAACGCAGCGATCCATTCGCCCTGGTCCAGCGTGGGATCGTCGTGCATGCGCGCCTGCGCGATGCGGTCCACTTCCACGCTGAAGCAGGTGTCTTCGCCGCAGGGTTGGGTGTCGCTGATTGGCAACAGCAGTTGATCGATACTTAACATCGGCGACCTCCGTGTTATCTGATGGTGTACCTGAACTGTCCTTGTTTGCTGGCGCCCACCTTGATCCCGGCGATCGCCTCGCCCTCCGACATCCTTTGCAGCACCGCTTCGGCGATCTCCGGCAGCAGGCTGCCGTTGAGGATGTGATCGACATTGCGGGCGCCGGAATCGACTTCCGTGCAGCGCGCCAGCACCGCGTCGACCAGCGCCTGGTCGTAGCTGAACTCCGCATGATGCTGGTCCTGGATGCGCCGGCCGATGCGGTCCAGTTTGAGCGCGATGATCTGCGCCAGCACCGCATCCGGTATCGGGTAGTACGGCACGACCTTCAGCCGCCCGAGGAAGGCCGGCTTGAAGTGCTTGACCAGTTGCGGGCGAAGCAGCGCCTCCAGCTCGTCGGCGGCAGGCGGCGTCTCCTTGTTCAGGCAGGCCTGCATGATGGCGGCCGAGCCGGCGTTCGAGGTGGCGATGATGATGGTGTTGCGGAAGTCGATCTCGCGGCCTTCGGCATCGTCCAGCACACCCTTGTCGAACACCTGGAAGAACAGCTCCAGCACATCCGGGTGGGCCTTCTCCACTTCGTCCAGCAACACCACGCTGTAGGGATTGCGGCGCACCGCCTCGGTCAGCACGCCGCCCTCGCCGTAGCCGACGTAGCCGGGCGGCGAACCTTTCAGGCCGGAGACGCTGTGCGCTTCCTGGTATTCGCTCATGTTGATGGTCAGCAGTTTGCGCTCGCCGCCGTAGAGCAGGTCGGCCAGCGCCAGCGCCGTCTCGGTCTTGCCGACGCCGGACGGGCCGACGAACAGGAATACGCCCTTCGGCTTGTTCGGGTCGTCGAGATTGGCGCGCGCGGTGCGCACGCGCTGGGCCACGCTAGCAATCGCGTACGGCTGGCCGAGGATGCGCGCCTGCAGCGCGTCCTGCAGTTTGAGCACGGTGCGGATTTCGTCCTTGACCATTTTCCCGAGCGGGATGCCGGTCCAGCCGGAGACTATGGCGGCGACGGCCGCGGCATCCACCTCCACCGGCACCAGCGGCGTCTCGCCCTGCAGCGCCGCCAGTTCCTCGCGCAGCGCGCGGACTTCCGCCTCACCGTCGCCGGCGGTGCGCTGGCGGGCGATCGCCGCCACCAGTGCCTGCTCGCGTTGCCAGCGTTCGCTGAGTTGTGCGTGTTCGGTTTCAAGCTCCGCATGCATTTCCTTCAGCTTCCGCAGCCGCTGCGCGTGCTGGCGTCCACCCTCTTCCCGTTCCAAGGCGATGGTTTCCACGCGCAGGCGTTCCATCGCCTTGGCGGCGTTCTCCAGCAGGGCCGGCGCGCCGCTTTGCGCCAACGCGACGCGGGCGCAGGCCGTATCCAGCACGCTGACGGCCTTGTCCGGCAATTGCCGGCCGCTGATATAACGATGTGACAGCCGCACCGCCTCGGTCACCGCTTCGTCGCGGATGCGGATGCCGAAGTGACGTTCCATCAGCGGCGTCATCGCCCGCAGCATGGCGCTGGCGATTTCTTCGCCCGGTTCATCGACCTTGACCACCTGGAAGCGGCGCGCCAGCGCGGCATCCTTTTCGAAGTACTTCTTGTATTCGCTCCACGTCGTCGCCGCGATGGTACGCAGTTCGCCGCGCGCCAGCGCAGGCTTGAGCAGGTTGGCGGCGTCGTTCTGGCCGGCCTGGCCGCCCGCGCCTATCATCGTGTGGGCCTCGTCGATGAACAGGATGATGGCGTGCGGGCTTTGCTTGACCTCGTCGATAACGTTCTTCAGGCGGTTCTCGAACTCGCCCTTGACGCTGGCGCCGGCCTGCAGCAGCCCCATGTCCAGCGTGCGGATCTCGACGCCACGTAGCACATCCGGCACGTCGCCGGCGGCGATGCGCAGCGCCAGGCCCTCCACCACAGCGGTCTTGCCGACGCCGGCCTCGCCGGTCAGGATAGGATTGTTCTGGCGGCGGCGCATCAGGATGTCGATGGCCTGGCGGATTTCCGTCTCGCGGCCGATCACCGGATCGAGCTTGCCGTCGTGGGCCAGCGTCGTCAGGCTGGTTGTGTACTGGTCGAGCGCCGGCGTGCGTGGACCGCTCTGCGGCGCCATGCCGGCAAGCGTGGCGGCGGGGGTTGCGTCGGTTGCGGCCGTTTCTTCCTGCGAGCCATGGGTATATTTCTCCAGCTTGTGCTTGACCTCATCGATGGGAATCCGCGCAAACAGCGGCGAAGCGCGCAGCGCCAATTGCGCCAGGTCCGGTTCCGTCAGCAGCGCAACCAGCAGGTGCGCGCTGCGGATGCGGTCCGGCTGCGGCGTCGCCAGCGAGGCGATCAGCCATGCATGCTCCAGCAGCAGCGGCAAGTGGCGCGAGAACACCGGCGTGCGGGTGCCGCCGGTCTTGAACTGGCTGATCTCATGATGCAGGTCCGCCTCCAGCGCATCGACGGCGACACCGGACTGGCGCGCGATCAGCACCACGTCGCAGCGCTCCTGCTCCAGCAGGGCCAGGAACAGATGTTCCACCTCCACCTCGTACTGTCCCAGCGCCACGCAGATGCTGGCGGCGCGGGTTGCGGCCAGCCGGGTGGTGTCGTTCAATTTCCCGATCAAGGTCTTGAGGTTGAGGTTCATGCCTACACTCCCCGGTTGCTACGGTTGATTGAATAGTGCAGCGACGATGGCTGCAGCACGGCGTCGAAGCTGACCGCTTCGCGCATCGGCAAACCGGTCAGCGTCGCGCTGATGGCAAAGCTGACGCGGTTGATCGAGCCCGTTTCGCGCTCCAGGCGGGCCTGCACGTTGCGCAGGCGCGGCTCGTGGCGCTCGATGGCGGTCTTCAGGCAGGCGCAGACGCGCGCCCTGTCCTCGTTGCTGCTCAGGCACATGCCGGCAAAGTCGACCAGCCCGTAGTTGATGATGGAGCGGGCGCATTCGGGATAAGCGCGCAGCAGCTCTTCGGACAGCGCGCAGCGCGTGTTAAGCAAGTCCTCGAGATCGCGTGCCAGCGCGTCCTTCCATTGCTCCAGCGAGAGGCTGGCGCCGTCGCGCGAATCCAGCAAACGGTCGAACAGGCCGGGAGTAAAACCTTTCATCGCGTACTCTCAAAAAATGGCCAGGCCGGACCGGCCTGGCCAGAAAAGCGCGCCGCGGCGAATCGCCGCACAATCCGCAGCGGGCGCTGGGGGGATCGTCAGACGACGCGATTGCTGGACAAGTCCCAGCCGCCGGACGTGTTGCCGCCCGCGCCGCCGCTTATTTTCTGCTGGGTGTACTTCCATTTGACCCTGGAGAATTTCAGCGCGACGTCCTCGGTCAGGATGTCGCCCTCCTCCACGGCCGGAGAGACCGCGCCGATCAGGACGTTTTCGATCTCGATCTCGAAATATTTGACGCGTTCACCCTGCGCGTCCGCGCGCATGAACTCGAACTTGGCCTTGGGGATGGTGCGCCCGGCCGAGCAGGTTTGCAGCAGGATGGGCGACGCCAGGTCGGCCAGCTTGGAGAGCACGATGTCGCGATGCTCGCAGCGCTCCGCCGTGTGGCCGCCGCCAGTCGAAGCGGTGGCCGATTTCGGCTGCTCCACGCCGAAGCTGACCGATTTGCACTCGATCCAGTCCTTGTGCCGGTCGTCGTTGGATTCGCCCTTGATGCCATCAATGTACAGATAGACGTCGATTGCCATTGCATGCTCCTGTCTCAGGTTAAGTGAAAATCAGTAGTTGGTCGACTGCGGCAGCTCCGCGACCAGACGGAGGGAAACGGATAGTTCGTCGAGCTGGAAGTGCGGCCGCAGGAACGACACCGCGCGATAAACGCCCGGCCGCCCCGCCACCTCGTGCACCTGCACCGAGGCCTCCCGCAGGGGGAACTGGGCCTTTTGTTCCTGGCTGGCGTTATCGTCCAGCAGCACGTACTTCATCAGCCAGCGGTTGAGGAAATCCTCGACGCCGGAGGCGGCCGCGAAGCTGCCGATCTTGTCGCGCATCATGGCCTTCATGTAGTGCGCGATGCGCGAGACGGCGAAGATGTACTGCAGTTGCGAAGACAGCACCGCGTTGGCGTTGGCGGCTTCCGAGTTGTATTTCCTGGCCTTTTGCGCGGACTGGGCACCGAAGAAGGCCGCGTAGGCGGTGTTCTTGCAGTGGACCAGCGAGATGAAACCAAGATCGCTCAACTCCTTCTCGCGACGGTCCGTGATCGCCACTTCGGTCGGGCATTTGAGCGCGACTTCGCCTTCGTCGGTCTTGAAGGTGTGGGTGGGCAGATCGTCCACCAGCCCGCCGCCCTCGACGCCGCGTATCGCCGCGCACCAGCCGAAATCGTCGAAGGCCTTGGTCAGCTTGGCGCCGAAAGCGTAGGCGGCGTTGCACCACAAGTACTTCTGGTGGTCGGTGCCGTCTACTTCCTCGACGAAGTTGAATCCTTCGACCGTGGTGCCGTCGACCGGATTGAACGGAAGGCGGCCCAGGAAACGCGGCAACGCCAGGCCGACGTAGCGCGAATCCTCGGATTCGCGGAACGCCTTCCACTTGGCATATTCGACGGTGTCAAACACTTTCGACAGGTCGCGCGGCTTGCCCAGGTCACCGTAGCTCTCCAGTCCAAACAGTTCCGGCGACGCGGAGGCGATGAACGGCGCATGCGAGGCCGCAGCCACGTGCGACATCTGCTCGATGAAGTACATGTCCTCCGGTTGGCGCGAGATTTCAAAGTCGCCCAGCAGCGCGGCGTACGGCGCGCCGCCGAAGGTGCCGAATTCCTCTTCGTAGACCTTCTTGAACATCGAGCTCTGGTCGAATTCCAGCGCGGATTGGAAGTCCTTCACCAGTTCGCGCTTGGTGGCGTTCAGCATGCGGATTTTCAGCCCCTGGCCGGTAGCGGAATTCTTGACCAGGTAATGCAGGCCGGTCCAGCTCTGCTCCAACCTCTGGAAGGCCGGAGCGTGCATGATGGCGCTTAACTGACGGGAAATCAGGCGATCCAGTTCCGCCACGCGCGCGTCGAGCGTGGCGGACAGATTGTTCGACATCACCACCGTCCCTTCCAGCACCTGGCTGACCAGCTCCGAAATGATGTCCTTGGCGCGCTCGTGCTCCACGTCGGACTTGGCGACCTTGCTTTGCTCGACGATCTGGTCCAGCAGGCTGGCGCCATCCAAGACCGTTTCGGCTGCTGCTGTCGCCTGCACTTGATTTGCATGTGCGGACATTGTCAGCCTCCCTTGGTGGATTTCAAGCTGGCCAGCTTGTCGGTGTTATTCAGTACATCGCTGAGGATGTCTTCCAGCTTGTCGTTGCCAGCCAGCTTGTTGCGCAGGTCGGCCAGCTTGCTGCGCGTGTCCAGCAGCTTGCCGAGCGGCTCGACCTGCCGCACCACCGACTCCGGACGAAAGTCCGACATCGACTTGAAGCGCAGCTCCACATTGAAGCTGGTGTTGTCGTCGCTGAGCTGATTCGGCACTTCAAAGCGCGCCACCGGCTCCACCCCGCCCAGCACCTCATCGAAATTGTCGCTGTCGATGCTGACGAACTTGCGGTCCTTCAGGCGCTTTTTCTCTGAATCCGAATTGCCTCCGAAATCACCGACCACACCGACCACGAAAGGCAGCTCCTTGTTTTCCATCGCATCGCCGATCTCCACGTCGTAAGTCATCTGGACGCGCGGCGGACGCACCTTGGTCAGGCGCTTTTGGACACTGTCACCATTAGCCATACAAACTCCATCGAAAGGGAAACTGCGGGACGGCAGGTTATTTCAATCCACCGAAAGGATCATTGCTGTTGGTCTGATTGCTGCTTTTTGCCGGCGCCGTTTTCCTTCCGGCTGCGGCAACCGGCGCCGGTTTGCGGGCGGCGCTGTTCGGGGTCGGCACCAGCACGTCCTCGCCCAGGCTGGTGCGCAGCAGTTTGGCGAGATCCTGCGCCTCGGAGCGCAAGGAACCGTTCAGATTATTTTGCTGGCTCAGGTCCGCCAGCGCCTTGGTCGACAGACGCAGCCCGCTGACGGCGACGATGCTGTTACCGAGTTTGTCGCTGGGGTCGCGTTGCAGCGCTTCCAGCGCATTCATGATCGCCTCGCCGTAGCTGGCGCGGTCAAACTTGATCTGGGCCATATGCAGCCAGGGAGTCTTGTCGGCGGGGTAGTTTGCGGCGGCGCCTTTCAGGATGACTTGCGCCTTGTCGCTTTGTCCGGAGGCCAACGCGGTGCCGGCTTCCGCCAGCGCGCTCTCCAGCGTCGACGCCTGAGGTTTGGCGATACGGACGGTATCACCATCTGTCGCGCAGGCCGACAGCAGTAACACGCTGGCGATGCAAGGCAACCAGGTTCGTGGAGTGATCATCACTTCTCCTTTGCTTATGCGGACAGGAAGGGACCCATTATTCATGAACGCCATATCCCCACCATTGCGCTTACTCAAACGATGCTTCGCTTCTACATTGCTTGCGCAGCCGCAAATTCCGCCAATGGCGCTTTCGCTCTAATGGAGCGTCGGCGGCGCAGCTGCCAGAAAGAGGGAGACAGCATGAGTATTCCGTCCAAGGTTCTTTGGGGAGAAGGATTGTTCCTGCGGCCGCAGCACTTCCAGCAGCAGGACCAGTATCACGAAGCGCGCCTGCAGCAGATGGCGCATGTGCTGCATCCGTACCTGTGGGGCGTGCGCGCCATCGAATGGGATCTGGACGCGCTGAAGACCAACCGCCTGCGCCTGCAATCGCTCTCCGCGATATTCCATGACGGAGAAATCGTCGATGCGCCGTCCAGCGACCCACTGCCGACCGCCATCGACCTCGGCACCTTGCCGCCGAATCTGCAGGAGCTGACGTTCTACGCTGCCCTACCCTCACTGTCCCCCGGCGGCGGCAACGCCACGACGGCCGAACAACAAGGCGCCGCGCGTTTCCGCCAGACCTCGCGCGAGACGGCGGACCTGTACACGCAGGCCGTCAGTACGGACGTCAGCTACCTGAAAAAGATCGTGCGACTGATGTCGGATCAGGAGCCGCTGGGCGCCTTCGACTGCATTCCCGTGATACAGCTGCGGCGCTTGGTGACGGGCGGCTTCGAGCCGGATCCGCACTTCATCCCTCCCGGACTGTCGATTGCCAGCGCACCGGTGCTGAAGGCGCTGCTGGACCGCCTGATGGATGCGCTGCAGGCCAAGGTGCAGTCGCTGCAGGGACACATGCGTGAACCCAGCCGCAACGTGATCGAGTTCCGCTCCGGCGATGTCTCGTCCTTCTGGCTGCTGCACACCGTCAGCACGTCGGCCGCGGCGCTGATGCACTATGTGCGCAATCCCGAGCTGCATCCGGAGCGCTTGTTCGAAGCGCTGCTCGCGCTGGCCGGCTCCATGATGACCTACTCCAAGCAGTACTCATTGATCCATCTGCCCAGCTACCGGCATGACGACCTGGCGCAATGCTTCTCCGGCCTGGACCGCATCATCCGCGATCTGCTGGACACCGTCATCTCCACCCGGTATTTTTCGATCGCGCTGTCGGAGGAGAAGCCCAGCTACCACCTGGGCAAGCTCGATTCCGGCAAGATCGACCAACGCACTACGCTTTATCTTGCGGTCAGCGCCGCGTTGCCGGCATTGGAACTGGTGGAGATCGTGCCGCTGCGCGTCAAGGTCGGCGCCCCGGACGACGTGGAGAAATGCGTACTCTCCGCCATGCCCGGCGTGAAGCTTACCCACGCTCCGCAAGTGCCGGCGGCCATCCCGGTCCAGCCGGACACCTACTACTTCGCCCTGGAGGGAAAAGGCATGCTGTACGAACAAATGCTGAAGGCGCAATCGATCTCCATCTACGTACCGGCAGGGATACGCGACCTGCGGCTCAACCTCATCGCGGTGGCGGCATGACCTCGCCGGTCGAACGCCGCGCCATCCCGACACTGATGGGTGGACAACGCCGCCAGCAGCAGCCTGGCTATGGCCACGTGCAAACGCTGGTGGACCTGCTGCAGGAAGGCTTCTACCTGCTGTTCATGCTGAAAAACGGCAGCGTGCCGCCGGGTGAGGCGCCCTTCCTCGACACCGTCACCGCCTACCTGGCGGAATTCGACAGCGAGGCGCGCAAGCTGCGCGCGCAAGGCGAAGACATCGATGCGGCCAAGTACGCATTCTGCGCCGCGCTCGACGAGATCATCCTGTCGTCGCAGTTTCCGATGCGCTTCGCTTGGGAACGGCGTCCGCTGCAGCTTGTGATCTTCGGCGACCAGCTGGCGGGCGAGCACTTCTTCGACCGGCTGGAGGCATTGCGCAGCAGCGGTGGCGCGCGGCTGGCGGCGCTGCAGGTGTTCCATATGTGCCTGCTGATCGGCTTTCGCGGCAAGTATGCGCTGGACGCCGGCGACAAGCTGGCCTACCTGACGGCGCGCGTCGGCGATGAGATCGCCCATATCCAGGGCAAGAGCAAGGGCTTCGCCCCTCAGGCCGAACGGCCGGACCAGATCGTCCACAAACTGCGCAGCAATACGCCGCTGTGGGCCATGTGCGCGGTGTTCGCGGTGATCGCCCTGGGTGCCTACATCGGACTGGCGTCGTCGCTATCGCATTCGACACAGAATACGCTGGCCGGCTACAACGATCTGGTGAAGCTGGCCCCGCGTCCGGCCTATGTGACGATCACGCTGCCGTAGATTTTTATTGCGCGACGCGGAACTCGATGCGACGGTTGCGCGCGCGGCCTTCCGCGTTGCTGTTCTCCGCAACCGGCCGGTCCGGTCCCTGGCCGGACACCGTCACCATCTCCGACGGTATCGCCTTGCCGGCGAGGTAAGTCCGCACCGCTTCGGCGCGCGCGAGGCTCAGCGTCAGGTTGCTCTCGCGCAGACCGACGTTGTCGGTATGGCCGATCACTTCCACCTTCTTGCCCTTGACCTTTTGCAGCGCGGCGGCCATTTCGTCCAGGATGCCTTTGCCGGAGGCCGTCAGCGCCGCCTTGCCGCTTTCGAATTCAATGATGCGCCTGGCGAGCGTCTCATCCAGCAGGTTCTGCTCGGCCGCGCTGACACGCAAGCCGTTGTTGACGGTGTAGCCGGGATTGAGGCTGGTGGCGATATCGCTGGCGATCTGCTGCCGCTGCGCCTCGTTGGCCACCTCGCCGCGCACGGTCACATTGGTGCCGTCGATCTTGAGTTCGCCCTTGCTGATCAGCTTCAGGTTCGGCTGGATCAGCTTCCGCACATAGCCGTTCCAGTTGGGCGGCAGCGACACCGGTGAAATCGCGACCTGGTCGACCACCCGATCGGCGCCATACAACTCACGCACGCGCTGCAGCATGGCGGCCTTGCTGGCTTCATCCGGCACGGCGCCACTGACCAGTATCTGCCCCGGCTTGGGCGACACGGGCAACGGCATCTGCGCGGCGCAGTAGAGCGACGTTGACAGCAATACCGGCGTCACCGCCGGCCAGATGGTCCGCTGGCGCATCGCAGGACTCCTCATCAGGAAAAGGTTTCGTGGAACAGCGCGTGGGCCGAGCGCAGCGACAACTGCCCCTGCTCCAGGTACGCCGACAGTTTCTGCACATTGGCGTCGCCGGCGATCAGTTCATCGACCCAGCCCGCGTATTCAAAGGTGATCTGCTGTTCGAGGGCGCAGCGTGGATCGATGATGGCCTGCAGGGTTTCCGGAGCGGCTCCGCTGAAACCGATCACCAGCACCGGCTGCTCACGCAGTTCGGCAAAGAACAGGCTCAGTTCAAAGTCCGCCTGATGCAAAAACGGCGTGATCAGGTCCAGCCAGAAGGCGGCCACCAGGTTGCGCTGGCGCTCCGATGCCGGCAACGGCAGTACCAGGCTTTTGTCCAATCGCTCAGCCCCGCTGCGGCGCACCGGCTGCAGCAGCAGACCGATCGCCAATATGGTTCGGCGCACAGAGCTGCGCGCGAGCATCGTCTCCAACCCCGCGATGTTGTGGCGATCGAGGAAGTCGGTGAACAATTGTTCGTGCATCGCCTCGCCGGGATCGATATAGACGGTGGTCGCGGCCAGCGCCTGCAAAGCGGGATCGGGATCATCCGCGTCCATCACGCCGCCGATCAGCGGAGCCACGGCGTGCCACAACGGCGCCAGCACCAGCGGGCTGCGGGCGACAAACTTGCTCGGCTCGTCGATCTCGATGGCGCTCATGCCGAGGAAGGGATAGCGCCGCTGCGACAGGTCGCCGCTGGTCCGCAGATGGCCGGCGATGGCGCGCCTGCTGCGCGTGCCGACGAAGGCGAAGTCCAGCGGCCGCAAGGCGTCGTAGTTCAGCTTCCAGCGCGGATCGATGCTGAGCAGGTTCATGACTTCGGCCAGCCAGCCGTCCAACAGGTTGGCCAGCGCCAGGTTATCGGCCGCCTTGATAAAGTCGCCGCGCGCCGGCAGCTTGCCGAAGTAGCCGATGCGCGCGGTCTGCGCCCCCCGCTTCATGGAGCGGCTCCGGCCGATGCGGCGGACGGCGCACCGACGATGGTCTCCGGCAGCTTCATGCCACGGAACCCCTGCTCCTGCGGCGCGGTACCCGCGCTCTCCGGGCTGCTGACGATTTTCAGGCCCATCGTCACCGTGATGGCGCCGGCGGTCCAGCGCAGCTCGAACACGCCACCGTCGCGCTTTTGCTTGGCGGCGGCGTCGATCATGCGCCGCAGTCCGAACTGGCCGGCTTCGTTGAACACTTCGACGCTGCGGCCGTCGAACGCCACGGCGGTGATGCGGGCGCCTGGCACACCCTGCGGACTTGGGTGAACCATGTTGGCCCATTGCGCGGGCGTGTTGCGATAGCGAAGCTGCTGGCCATCGATATCGACGGTATATTCCAGCGTGCCCGGCGCCGGCATGGGCTGGATCTGAAAGATGGTTTGCGCGGCGGCCGACACGGCAGCCACACCGCCCGCGCCGATGGGCGCGATCCAGCCGGGGAAGCGCGCCACCGTTTGCGGCGACAGCATGATGCCCATGTCGGCCCAGGTGCGCGCCGCCAGCACGTCGCCGCGACGCAGCACCAGCGGGCCCATGGCGGTGGTGGCGAATTTGGCGATCAGGCCATCGGGACCGAAGAACTGGGCGATTTCGGCGCTGCCGGCCTCGATGCGGGCGTTCGGCGAGAACGGATATTTGTTCGCCAGCGATTGCTGGAACGGTTCATACACCTGCGCCAGCCAGGTCTTGTTGAGTTCCGCCTCGGCCGGGCCGACCAGGACGGCAAAGGTCTGCATCAGCGGCCGCACCAGGATGGGACGAATCGACAGCTTTTGCGAATCGCTCATCCCGGTCAGCATTTGTTCGTCGACGTAGCGCAGCGCGTCGGCCAGCTCGGAGCCGCTGCCCTCAAGCGTCTGCTGCATGAACTGGCGCGCGCCGGGACCGGGATCGCCCTGATTCTTCAGCTGATTGAGCCGGCTGCGCAGCTTGGACAACGCGTCCATATAAGAGCGCATCAGCGATGCGTCCTTGTCCTTGAGCGCCACCAGTTTGCCGACGCCGGAAAATTCACGTCCGATAGGTCCCTCCGGCTTCTCGACGCGGGCCTGGTCCAGCTGGACGTTAACGTTGATTTGCGACGACCCGCGCCGCAGCACGCTATTCTTGATCCAGTTGACGAAGCCCGACTGCGCCTCTTTCAGCTCGGCGCTCATGACGGACGGGTTGTCCCACGAGGTTTGCTGGTGGATCGTGTTCAGCAGCTTGATGAGCGGCGACGATTGCGGATCGCCGAGCCGGTTCATCGCGATGACGGCCGCATCGAAACCATTCAGGTTGGCGATGGTGACACCTTGTACGAACTTCTGCCACTCGCGCGCGTAGTCCGCCTTGTACAGATCGGTCAGGCCCTTCTCGATTTGTTCGGGACTGCCCTCCAACGTGAGGTCGTCGCGGGCGGCGGTTTTCAACACCCAGTCGGCGCTTTGCAGTTCGTGCGTGGCCGCTTCGCGGAAGGCGCTCTGCACGAACTTCTCCCACGCCTCGCGGGTGTAGGCGCCGGGAATGGCGTAGCTGCCGGTGACCAGCGCCTGGTCCTGCTCCCCCACCACGCGCGCCACCGTCATCGCCGGGAAGCGGGTGTTGGCGCGGGCGCGGATGTCGGCGTAGACGCGTTCCCGCGCCGGCATGCCACGCACCACGCGGCGCAGGTTCTCGCGCGCCTGGTCGACCAGCGCCAGCTTCTGCTCGATGCGCGGCCACGATGGATCGGAGATCTGGGCCAGGTAGAAAGTCATCAGCCGCTCGGCGCTGTGGATCATCTGCTCGCGCGGCATGGCGCCGCGGTTGTTCTCAAGCCAGCCGCGCCAGTAACGCGTGAGCTGGTCGTTCAGGTGCCCCGGCTCGGCATGCTCGCTGTCGGCCAGCATCAGATAGCTTTTCAGCGCGTTGTAGGCGTCTTCCACATTGATGGCGGAGGCTTCCTGGAACTGGCGGCCGGGCGTGGATGGTGCCGGCGCGCCGCCCGACATCTGCAACTGGTCGGCATGCGCGTTCATCTCCGACAGCAGAGTCTCCAGATTGGCCACCACAGGCTTGAGCATCACTTCGCGCACGCCCGAGAAATATTCCTCGCGCAGCTTGCGCTCCAGCAGTTCGCCCTGATACAGCCCCATACGCAGCGACCATGGCCGGTCCGCGCGATACTTCTCCAGCTGCGCTATCCTGTCCTGGATGACCTCCAGCGCCTCGAAGCGCGACTGCAGATCGAGCCGCTTTTCCTGCAGCTTGACGACCTTGTCCAGGTCCGCCTGCACATTGCTGACCAGTTGACGGTTGCCCAGGTAAGACCAGCTCCATCCGCCCAGCGCCCCGCCCAGCGCCAACACCGCCGCGAAAAACGCCGCATACGTCAGCTTGACCTTGCTCTTGCTGGCGTACTGCGACACCAGGTCCTTGTCCGCGAAGATCACCTTGCGGAATAAGTTCAGCAGGAAGAAGCCGGACTGCCCTGCGCCGGTAATCGCGGGCGCATCGGATACCGTCAGCGCAAAACGCCGGGCCAGGCGCTGCGATTGTTCGCTGACCGGCATCCCCTCCTGCAGCGCGCTGGTGAAGTAATAGCCCCGAAACACCGGCTTGAACTGGAATGGGTTTTCCTCGAACAGCGTGGCCAGGAAGGCGCGCAGCGGCGTGCGTATCGTCGCGAACTCCAGCGGGAAGGTGAACACGCCGGGTTCCATGCGGTCGCGCCGCTGCTGGCCCATGTTGGCCAGGCTCAGTTGCTTGAGGCCGTCGCACAATTCGTCGAAGCTGTAGTCAAAAAAAGCGAGCATCTGCTGGCTGCTGGCCTGGCGTTTATAGGGCATGGTCGCGCCCCACACGCGCTCGCGTTCGGCCCGCTCGGCACGGGCGAAGAACTCGCTGAAGCCGGCGATCAGGTCGGCCTTGGTGAACACCACGTACACCGGCGCGAACACTTCCAACCGTTCGATCAGATCCTGCACGCGTTTGCGCAGGCTGCGCGCCAGCTTGATGCCCACCTCGGGATCGTCGCCGCGCAGCTCGGCGATGCTGACCGCGATCAGGATGCCGTTGATCGGCGCGCGGCGGCGGTACTTCTTCAGCAGGTCGAGGAAGCCGAACCACTCGGCACGATGCTCGTCGAGCACCGAATAACGGCCGGCGGTGTCGAGCAGGATGCCGTCGGTGGTGAAGAACCAGTCGCAATTGCGGGTGCCGCCCACGCCCTGCACGATCTTGCCGTCGGCGAAGGGGAACTGCAGGCCGGAGTTGGCGATGGCCGTGCTTTTTCCGGCGGCCGGATTCCCGATGATCATGTACCAAGGCAGCTCATACAAGGCCCGCTTGCCGGACACGATGCCCATCTTCGAGCCCTTGATGGTCTCGATCGCTTTCATCATGCTGTCGCGGATGGCCTTGACCTCGGCGCCGGACTGGGTGCCGATGGCCTCGCCCAGCTTGTCCGATTCGCGCCGCGCCCGCAACCGCCGCCACAGCCAGATCGACGCGGCCAGCAGCAGCATCAGCGCGGCGGCCGCCAGCGCCCAGATCAGCGCCAGCTCGAGCACTTGCGCGCCCAGGTAAAAGAAGGCCGCCATGGCTGTCAGGCCGATGATGGTCAGGCGGCGGGTATCGGTGAGGAAGTACCAGATTCTTCGCATCATGAGGACGTGGCCGGCGGGAATAAAGCGCCTGAGTAGCAAGCGGACCGGTCAATGTTGCCACCAACCATGGAAGAATTTTTTGACAGAAAACAATAATTGCCGCGCCGCTCTATTTTCTGGCCATGCCCGCTACGCGCAACTCCGTGTGGCCGAAGTCCATCATGGTCCAGCGTCCGCCCCAGCGCAGGCCCGCCGCCTCGGCCGCCTCGCCATACAGGCGATAGCCGCGCATCGTCCACGGATCCTTTTCCGAGATCACCAGCCTGCCGTTGCGCAGGAAAGCGCAATCCGCCGCCAGGCCGAACTGGTGATAGCTCTGGAAAGCCTTGGCGTTGGTCACGCCGGGGCCGGCCGCGGCCAGCGCGTTCTGCCGCTCGGGACTGCGGTAGCCCTCCAGGATGGCCATGTCGTAGCCGTGCGCCTCCTTCATGATCTTGAACACCAACAGCAGGCGCTGGGCAAACTCGGGATCGAGCAACTGCCAGTTGCGGTTGGCGCCGTCCAGCATCGGCCGCACCAGCGTGACCTCGGCCGTGGTGAACGCCGGCGGCGGCAGCGGCGCCGGCAGCGCCAGCTGTTCGCCTTTCAGCAGCTCGGTGACCTGCTCGTTGATGGCGCGGCTGTCGCTGTCGTAGCCGCCCAGCATGCTGCGGCCGCTGAGCACCAGCGCCAGCATCGTCGGCACCGTCAGCAGCACAGCGGCTGACAGGATCAACAGGTACCGCCGCTGCAGGAAGCGCAGCACCTGCATCAGTCCGGCGCCGGCGCCGCGCCCGGCCGTCGCGGCCTGCCGGCCTCCGGCAAGACAGCGGTCGCGCATTTGCTGCCCGATGCGGCGGACTGCCGCCGCCATCGACAGCACCACCACCTCCCTGCCGGACGGGAACAGTGCCAGCCAGGCGGCAACACAAGCAAACAGGAAAAACATCAGCACTGAAAAGAGAAACATGGTGCGCTCCGTCAAAGCAAGATCGCCCCGCAGACCGGACACTGGCTGGGACTGGAACGCACCATCGTAGGCGCTTTACCGCGCGGCGTGAAAGACCAGATCAAACTCGGAGAAAATACTGTGGATACGTCGAAACAAAAACCCGACTTGATGAGTACGGTACGCGGTCCGGCGGACGGCGGCAAACGCATCCTCGCGCACCTGGAACACGGCCGCAGTCCGGCGGCCAAGCCGGCGCGCACCGCCGGCTGGACCATCGACGGCTGGACCATCGGTTTATGCGTACTGCTGCTGACGATGGCCGGCATGGCGTGGATGATGCACAAGAAGACCATCACGCCGGACTCCTTCAAGCCTGGACGTGTCGGTTCGAGCGTGCCGGCCATGCCAGCGGCGGTGGAGCATCATGAAGCGCCGCCGGCCGAGCGCAGCAGCAATCAGGCGGCGTCAATTATCAACGATCCGGCAGCCGGCGTGTCCGCTGAACGTTCAGCCGGACCGGCGGTGCAGAAAACACGCCCAGCCGCCCCCGCCACCTTGGCAAGCACCGCTTCGCCACGTCCAGCTCCTGTCAAGGTACAGGCCCGCACCACGCCAACGCCGGCCGCCGCCGGCGACACCGACGTCGCCCTGCTGGCGGCGCTGGTCGCCCACGCGGGCAAGCCAAGCGTGGTGGCGCCCGAACGCAGCCGCGACGTGGTCGAACGTCAGGAAGGGGACAGCACGGCCCAGTTGCTGGCCCGCTGCAAGCAGCTGGGCCTGATCGAAGGCATGCTGTGCCGATCGCGCATCTGCTCGGGCCGCTGGGATGCGGACCCGGCCTGCCGCGCGCCGTCTCACTGAACGGCGTCAGCCGCGCTTGGGCACGTCCAGTCCAGTTGCGACAGCGGGACGGGCAACAAACGCCGCCAGCACACGCTGGACATGAGGGAATTGATCGAAGCCGACCAGCTCGCCGGCACCATAGAAACCGACCAGATTGCGCACCCACGGGAAGGTGGCGATGTCGGCGATCGTGTACTGCTCGCCCATGATCCATTCGCGGCCTTGCAGGCGTTGCTCCAGCACGCCCAGCAGGCGCTTCGACTCAGCCACATAGCGCTCGAGCGGACGCTTGTCCTCATACTCCTTGCCGGCGAATTTATGGAAGAATCCCACCTGGCCGAACATCGGCCCGATGCCGCCCATCTGGAACATCACCCACTGCATGGTTTCGTAACGCAGGGCCGCATCCGCTGGCAGGAACTTGCCGGTCTTCTCGGCCAGATACATCAGGATGGCGCCCGATTCAAACAGCGCCAGCGGCTTGCCGCCCGGGCCGTTCGGATCGATGATGGCGGGAATCTTGTTATTCGGGTTCAGCGACAGAAACTCCGGCGACATCTGGTCGTTGCGGTCGAAGCTGACCAGGTGCGGCTCGTAGGCCAGGCCGGTCTCTTCCAGCATGATGGACACCTTGACGCCATTCGGCGTCGGCAGCGAATACAGCTGCACGCGTTCCGGATGCGAGGCCGGCCATTTCTGGGTGATGGGAAACGCGGATAGCTCAGCGGACAGGTCAGACATGGATATCCTTTGTTCAAGATAAGAAGGTATCCCCAATTATCCATGAACTGACCAGATCGCGCTGACGCGCCCGCCTTGCGCGCGCCGCCGCGTCGAACTACTGTATCGACAACTGCTTGGCGCCGGTGCCGACCTTCTTCGGCAGCGTCAGATGCAGCACGCCGTTTTCATAGCGCGCCTGCGCCTGGTCGTCGTCGACGTCCTGCGGCAGCGTGAAGCTGCGTTGTATGTGTCCGTAGTAACGCTCGGTACGCAAGGCGCCGCTCTTGCCGGTTGTTGCCGGCTGCTCATCCTTGACTTCCGCCGACAGCGACACCTGGTTGCCGTTGATGGCGACCTTGATGTCATCTTTCTGCACGCCGGGAATTTCGGCCTTGACGAGATACTCTTTTTCGGTCTCGCTGACATCCATCCGCAGGCGCGGCATCACCTCGGAATTGCGCCACAGGGACGGAGAAAAATCGCGAAACATTTCATCGATATCGCGGAAGGGATCGAAGCGCGCGATATCGCGGAACGGGTCCATACGCATTAGATTGTTGGCCATGGCGGTCTCCTTAAACGTTAGGACTACCATGATAAGAAGCGGCCCGGTTACGCGTTTGACGCACATCAAGGCGCGGCCTTGCCTCCCTGCGCCGCATACGAGCTGATCATCGCTTCGGAATAAAACTCGCCGCGCTCCTCGGCCGCCGCGATCATCGCCCGCCACAGCGGCACGATGCCGACGTTCAGCTTGTGGTAGCGCTCGAAGCCGCAGGCGTAGATGCCGCGATAGGTGGCCAGGCTGTGCTCCAGCTGTTCGCACTCCTTCAGCGTCGCCTCGACATAAGCCTGGCCCTGTTCCGCGCTCCAGACGCCGCTGCGCAACAGACCGTCGAGCGCCATCGCATCGGCGCCGCCCTCATGCACCCAGGGCGGAGACTGCTCGCTGAGGCCGCCCCGGCTGACATTGTTCTGCCACAGATGGGCCATTTCGTGCGCCACCAGCCGGGCGATCAATTGCCGCTTCTTGGGATGGTCCGTCTGCAAGCCGGCGCCGCCGAAGCGGTAGGCGATCTGCCCACCGATCGCGCCGCCCTTGATCGACAGCCCCGGCGCTTCGGTGTCGCCGGCGGCGACCAGCAGCAATAAGGGCTGTTTCAATTTCTGCCGATAGGCGCCGGTGTAATAGCTGGAGATTTTAGCGGTCGCGTCGAGCATGGCCTCGACCGCCCAGGCCGGCAGTTTCGGATCGAGAATGATGTTGGCGTCGCCGGCCGCTACCGGCGCTTGCGGGCCGAAATAGGCATACGGCGTCGCGCCGCGCGATGGATCCGCCGGCGAGGCCGGCGTCAGCACATATTCATTGCCGAGCCCCTCCAGCGTGAAGTTGGCGGCAACATCGCGCTGCACCGCCCCCTGCCGGGCATCGCCCTGCAGGAAGCCCAGGTACACGGCGCGGCCACCGTCGGAAAAACGGTCCATGGCCACGTACTGCTTCTCCACCAACGCATCGAAAGTGGCGATCTCCAGGCTGACCTGCCGCAGCGGCTTGCCGTCGGACGCGGCCAGCGCATCCTCGTCCGCGCCGGTGGTCAGCGTCACGCCCGGCGTCAGCACTTTCCAGGAAGTTTTACGATAGTCGCCGACCGGCCGGAACGACAGCGCCGTCACCGGCTGCGAGAACTGGTACTCCACGCGCCAGGTATCGGGCGCCGTATGCGTCACGCGCACCTGCGCCGGCAACGGCGCCTCGGCACACGCGCCCGTAGCCATGCTCAACGCCAGTCCCGCCCCCATCAAGAATCTCTCCAGCATCGCCGCATCCCGTCGTTATAGAAACGGCAAAATATAGCATAAAAGACATGTCTTTTTTAACTTCCTTCTCCGCCCGCCGGATGGGCCGCCAGGATGCGCGACAGATAGGGTTGCGTCACCCCCAGGTAGGACGCCAGGATGCGTTGCGAGATCCGGCACTCCAGGCCCGGATAGTCGGAGCGGAAGGCCTCCAGCCGTTCCAGCGCCGTACTGGCCGCGAAGGCGTAAGTGCGGCGGGCGCTGAGCTTGATCATATGCTCGAGCACCTTCAGATAATAGTTGCTGAAAAACTGGCTTTCGTCACGCAGCCGGCAGATGTCGGCCCAGTCCCAACGGAAGCCGCGCACCGCCGTTTCCGCCATGATGAACTGCATCGCGGGCACGCCGTCCGAGATCGACAGCAAATCCTCGTGCGCGTTGGCGTTCCAGCCCTCCGTGGCGAAGCGTATGGTGACGTCGGCGCCGGACACCACGATGAAGCCATTGCGCGTCACGCCTTCGGTAATCCAGTAGATCGATTGCGCCACGCCGCCCTGCCGCTGCAGATACTCGCCCTTGGCGGCCGTGAACGGGTGGGCAATAGGCGCGATGGCAAGCGTCATCTCGGTGTATTCGTCGTCGCTGACGCCATAACGCCGCACAATTTCCCGCCGAAACTTCTCTCGTTGTTTAAAAAAATATTGTTGCATTTTATTAACTTATGTTTATAAATCACATTGTAATCGCTAAAAATGTTAGCGCAAACATTTTGTTGCGCAATGATTTTTCTTTTTGCGAATATGCTCTAGTGCATAGCGACTAAGGCCGGCCTTGCCTACACTGCACCGTTGCCTCCCGGCCGGAAACGCCGCGATGCCCCCTACCGAATCGACCAATGAGCAATAAACCACCGAACGCGCCCACCACCAGCCTGCTCAAGAAACTGGGCGCCATGACGGCGCTGCGGGAAATGCCCTTGCTGGAGCAAAGTCTGTTACGCATGCTGGGTCCTGTGCTCGGGGCGCGCTCCACCACGCTGTACCGTGTAGACCGCCACCGTGAAGTGGTGCGCGCGCTGCACCACGCCCACGCCGTGGATGCGCAACACGGCGAACTCCAGCGCACCATCGAGCGGATCGAGGAGATTCATACCGGTATCGTCCTGCCGGATCATGTGCGCGAACTGTTCGACGGCATGCGCATGCTGGGACGCCACTGCAGCCGCCAGCACCGCGACGGCTATATCGTCGGCTATCCCCTGTACAACGGCGACACGCTGCGCGGGTACTTTCTGTTTGAGCGCGAACACGATGTCACGCCCCACGAAGACGCCCTCGTCGACGGCGTGCTGGAAGTGTTTTGCAACTACTACGCCCTGCTCGACACCAGCAAGCGCGACCGCCTGACCGGCCTGCTCAACCGTTACGCGCTGGAGCTCAACCTGGGGCGACTGTGGGACCGCATGTCCGGGCGCTGGCATGGCGCCGCCGACGCGCGCACGCCGGACCGGCGGGTGGCCGAGCTGCAAACCTATTGGCTGGGCGTGCTCGACATCGACCACTTCAAGCGCATCAACGACGGCCATGGCCATATCATCGGCGACGAGATCCTGCTGCTGGTGGCGCGCCTGCTGGAAAGGGCGTTCCGCCGCCATGACCTGCTGTACCGCTACGGCGGCGAGGAATTTGTCGTCGTCATCGCCGCCGACGACAGCCACGCCGCCGCGCAGGTGTTCGAACGCGTGCGCCGCTGCGTGGAGGAATTCAATTTCCCCCAGGTCGGCCGGGTCACGGTCAGCGGCGGCTATTGCGTCGCCAACCCCAGCGTGCTGCCGCAAACCGTCATCAACCAGGCCGACCGGGCGCTGTACGAAGCCAAGAGCGCCGGCCGCAACCGCATCTTCCACTACGATGACCTGATCGACCGCGGCGTGCTGGAAGAAGTCGCGTCAGGCAGCATCGACCTGTTCTAGCGCCGCGCGATCAGGGGTGGCGCGCCAGCGCCGCGTTGAACCTGGCGATCTCGCTGTCCTCCACTTGCTGGGAGCACATCAGGTGGCGGTAATAGCCCTGCGGCATTTCCTTGAAGGTGACGACGCGCAGCTGCTCGGTGCGGAAGATGCCCAGCGCCAGATAGTATTCCGCTTCTTCCTTCGGCGCGAAAAGAACGTCGGCGCGGCCGGCCGCGATCATGTTGAACAGTTGCGGCATATCGCCCGCACTGGCCATGCGCGCCGCCTTCATGGTGCTGAATTTCTTGTCCAGATAGGTGCCGTAGACAAAGCCATCCTTCATCAGCACCGTCAGTTTTGCGTCGGACAGGATGCCGTCGACGGTCGCGGCGATCCGAGGGAAACGGGAAGAGACCACGGCCACCCACGGCCCGTCCTGCGACACCGGATTGGAATACTTGGCGAATTTTTCGCGTTCAGGCGTCTTGTACCAGCCGACCGAACAAAACTTGCCGCTGTTTTTACGCAGCAGCGCGAGCTGGCGCAAGGCCGGGATCTCCCGCCATTTGACCGGGATATGAGCTTTTTCAAACGCCCTCACGGTGGGCTCGACCGACGAGCCGCTGACCTGCAGATTCGGCCCCACCACCAGGTAAGGCGGGCGGTGGACGATATGCAATTCCAGGACCGTATCGGCGGCGCAGGCGGCCGTAGCACCCATGCCCGATAAAACGAAGGCCCCCAAAGACAAGCCCTTCATGTCCCCACTCCTTGGTCTTTCATCTACTTACCCTCTTTCACATGCACAGCTGCGCGGATCGCCGGAATGGCGTAACGCGCTAGTGTAGGAAAAAGCGGGGCGCGCCTTTATACACTGGTACAAGTTTTGGAGAATTAGTGAAAGAATATAGCCGTCCACAAACGGAAAAGGGCCCGTGATTGCTCACGGGCCCTTTCGTATTCTGGCTCCCCGACCTGGACTCGAACCAGGGACCTGCGGATTAACAGTCCGTCGCTCTACCGACTGAGCTATCAGGGAAAAGAGGCCGCATTATATACGGCCAATTTCTAGCTGTCTAGGCTAGCGGGCAAAAATCAGAAGCCGCCCTTGAACTGCACGCCGAACTGGCGCGGCTCGTTGACGAAGCCGGTCAGGTTGTTGAAGTCGATCGCGCCGATGATACGCTCGGTGTTGGTGATGTTGCGAGCGAAGGCCGCCACTTCATACTTGCCGCCGGACCAGTTGTAACCCATGCGCAGGCCGCCTTCCACCATGGACTTGCCGGTGAATTCCTTGGCTTCGTACAGGAAGAAGTTGATCTTGCTGCGATACGACCAGTCGGTCAGCACGAACAGGTTGCCGTCGGCCAGCGCCCAGTTGTAGCGCGCGGTGGCGTTCAGGATGTACTTCGGCGCCTGCGGCAGCGGGTTGCCGTCGATGACCACACGGCCGGCCGCGTTGATCGGATCGGTCACGGTGCACGAACCGCACTTGGCCACGGACAGCGACGGGTCCTTGATCTCGGTGAAGTTATACGAACCGCCGGCGGTGACCTTGAAGTCCGGCGTCACGAAGGCTTCGAAGTCCGCTTCCAAGCCGCGACCGGCGGTCTTGGCAGCGTTGATCAGCTTGGTGACGTTGGAGTTGCCGCCGACCACGGTCAGCTGCTGGTTCTTCACGTCGTAGTCGTAGATGCTGACCGATGCGCGGGCGCGGCGGTTGAACAAATCGGCCTTGATGCCGGCTTCGTACGAGGTGATGGTTTCAGCGTCGGCCACGGTGATCGGCACCGATGCCGAGGCGGCCGCGATACTCGGTGCGCGGAAGCCGGTCGCCACGCGGGCGTAGGCGTTGACGTCCTTGTTGACCTTGTAGGTCGCGCTCATGTCCCAGTTGGTCTTGCTCTTGCTCTCTTCCACCGACTTGGGACCGATCTGCGTCACGTTGACCGCTTCAACCGTGCGGAAATCCTTCTTGTCGTCGGTGTAGCGCAGGCCGCCGCGCAGCACGACTTTTTCCGACAGGTCATAGGTCAGCGAGCCGAACACTGCCGAGGCGGTGTTGTTCTGGTGGCTGGCCAGGTGCGAGGTCTGCGCCTGGGTGTTGCTGTCGAAGTTGTTGCTGTAGCCGTCGGCGCTTTCCTTGAAGTAGTAGACGCCGGTCTGCCAGTTCAGCGGACCCGCGTTCTTCGATTCGACGCGGAATTCCTGGCTGTACTGGTGCAGGCCGGTCAGCCCGCCACCGGTCTGTACCTGGAATGGAATGAAGCCCGGGCCGGTCGGCGTGCCGCCGTCGATGTCGCCGCGGCTGTAGTAGTTGTCCACGCCTTCGTAGCCGGTGATCGAGAACAGCTTGACCGAACCCAGGTCCCAGGTCAGGCGGGCGTTGGCACCGTTGGTGTCCAGGCTCTGCATGTTCAGGCCGTTGGTGTTGATCTTGGTGAAGTCGTAACCGTCGGCGAAGTCGTTGGTGCCCTTCTTGATGATGTTGGCGCGGAACAGGCGCGCGCTGCCGGTGGTCATGCGCGAGTGCACATTGAACAGGGCGTCAAACGTGGTGCTTGGCTTGTACAGGAACTGCACGCGCTCGGCGTGTTCGTTGTAGCCCTCCAGTACATCGTTCTGCTTGGTGTAGGTGTTGTCGACGAAGTTGTCGCGGTGCTGGCGCAGCGTCGAAACGCGCATCGCCCACTCGCTCGACAGCGGCACGTTGACGGCGGCTTCGGCGTTGACGGTGTTGTGGGTGGCCCACGACACGTTGTAATAACCGTCGACCTTCTTGAAGTTAGGCTTTTCGGATTCGAACTTGACCACGCCGGCCGGGGTGTTGCGGCCGAACAGCGTACCCTGCGGGCCGCGCAGCACTTCCACGCCGGCCACGTCGAAGATCGGGAAACCTTTCAGGATGCCGTTTTCCTGCACCACGTCGTCATACACCAGCGAGACCGGCTGCGAGGCGAAGGTGCTGAAGTCGGTGTTGCCGTAGCCGCGGATGTAGAAGCGCGGGAAGGTACGGCCGTTCGACGATTCAACGTTCAGCGACGGCACTTTGCCGGCCAGCAGGCGGATGTCCTGGCCGCCGGACAGCAGCACGTCCAGCTTTTCATCCTTGAGCAAGGAGACCGATACCGGCACGTCCTTGATGTTTTCGGTGCGGCGCTGGGCGGTCACGGTGACGGTTTCCAGCTGCGGCTCGGCGGCGGCGGTTTGCGCCATGGCGGAACCGATAGGCATGACGGCGCTCAGCGCCAGCAGGCGCTTGTGCATCTTCGACAGTTTGATCATTCAATTTCCCGAGTTGAGGTAAATCCAAGAGTTATAAACAGTGTCTCCTGTTCTCTCTTTTTGATATTGCCCGGTCGTCTGGCGCGACCGTGGCAACGCAAGCGGAATGTCTAGAATGCCACCGTCTTGCGAAGAGGCGGTATTTTCATTCATTGATACCGGATATTGCAAGAGCAATATAAGCAAAGTGCAATTAACTGATAGAAATTCGGCGCGCCGGGCGGCGCGACTGAATATTAGAAGGCGGCGGGACCGGCCCGCAGGCCGGTTGTGGTGACAAAAAACAACGTTAGCTTTTGTTCAGTTGTATCAAATTTTCCACACCGCCGGCCTACATGCCCAGCGATTTGAGCAGTTCGTCGGAGTCGTCGTCGCCCCCGGAGAAGTGCGGCTGCGATTGCGCCGAGGCATGATTGTCGCGCTCCTGGTCCATCAGCGCATCCGGATCGGCCACCTCGCTCGAGTCGAAGTCGTGCAGGCGGATGAATTCGGTGCGGTCGATCGCCAGTTCCAGATAGAAGATGTTGCTCTTCTCGGTGTAGAAGGTCACGCGGCGCATTTCCGGACGGTCCAGCGGCGTGTCCACGCTCAACATCACCTGCTTGTTAAGCACCAGCATCTTCGGCTGGTTCTGCGTGATGTTGGTCTGCAGTTCGCGCCGGATCTTGCCGGTGAAGTCGCCGACGATCTGGTTCATCAGCTCGCCCATGATGTTGGACACCTCGTCCGACGTGTGCGAGCCGGCCAGCTCGGACTTCGGCATGCCCATGTGCAACATGTAGCGTTCGTAAATTTCCATGGCCGTGTCGGCGGCAAAGTTCAGCACCACCAGGCCGGTGAAGCCGCCGTCGAACAGCACGAAGCAGCCGATGTCCGGCTTCAGGCCGATCTTGGTAATCCGCTGCACCATCCCCGAGTAATTGACCTTGCTTTGGGTCGCGACGTTCAACACCCGGGTCACCGAATTACACAGACTCATCAACAAGTCTTCGGTACCGTACACAACGTCCTTGTTTTCCTCGATCATGATCTACCTACCTCTGGTTATTTTTCTATAGACGACAGCCAACATGACTTGCCGACCATCAGATTCAGAATACCGAGGTGCAAGATTCTCGTCCACCGGAATCGCGCATTTGTGTGAGATTTGCGTGCCAAAATGCAAAAAATCGCCAGCCATGCCTTCACCAAGGCAATCTGCCACAGGCTTGGACTAAAGGAATTGTCAGGCGCCGCAGTTGATCTTCCACGGAACTCCGAAGCGGTCAATCACAATCGCATAGCATGGCGACCAGAATGTTCTCTGAGGTGCGAGGACAACCTGCCCTTCCGTTTGCAGCGCATTGAAGAACAGCTTCACCTTCTCCTCGGAGTCAACGCCAATCAGTACATAAAAGCCTTTGGGCTTCTCATATCTGCTCGAGTCTACATCGGCACCTGCCAGCTCAACGCCGTCTATACAGATATTTGCATGGACAATTTTTTCTCCGTGCGACGCTGACACCCGCGGGACTGGAGAGTCCTTAACCCGTAGCATCGTTCCGATTCGCCCGCCAAGATTCTCAGCGTAGAATCTAAAAGCCTCCTCACACTGACCGTTGAAATCGATATGAAATGACAAGCTCATGATCTGGTGTCCTTGTTCGTCTTATGGCCTGACATACATATGGTCAGAGTAACATTTTTAGCTTTGCGAAACACACAAATAAACGGAAGTCTGAAACGCAAAAAGCCCAACCGGTAAAGGCTGGGCTTTTTGATCTTGCTGAATTCTGGCTCCCCGACCTGGACTCGAACCAGGGACCTGCGGATTAACAGTCCGTCGCTCTACCAACTGAGCTATCAGGGAAAAGAGGCCCGAATTATATCCCCTGCCCGCCGATTTGCCCAGCCCCACACCGAAACTATTTTCCCGCCCGCAAAATAATGTCAATTTAACAAAAACCTCAAGCCTGGAACGGCTGCGGCGCCCGCTGCAGGATGATGGTCACCGGCCGGTGCGGATGGGACGCGTGCGCCACCACCGTGATCGCCGTCCGCTCGCGCCAGGCGGTCCGCGCCAGCGCCTCGATCTGGTGCTCGCGCGTGCAGAATTCCCGCTCCTTGCCGCAAGTGTCGAGCAGGAAGCCGGCGAAATCGCCAAAGCAATCGTAAATCAGCCCGCTGACCTTGCCTTCGTAGCGGTGCGCGTGCGCATGTCCATGGCCATGTCCGGGCGGGTGCCCGTGATGGCCGCCGCCCTCGCCGCCAGCACCGTCCGGCGACGGCTTGATGTCGTCCGGATTGCCGCCCAGTCCGCCGACACGGTCGCCGATCAGCGACACGTAGCGGCTGAACACCGGATACCAGCGGTCGCCGGCCGGCACCGCCTCGAGGATCCAGCGCAGCACCGACAACAGCCGCGACTCGGCGCCGACGATCACCTCCTTGGTGCGCACCGGTATCGTCAGCTGGTAGCTGCCGACCACCCGCCGCCAGCGGATCACATCCACCGCATTTTCGCGCGGGGCTTCACGGCGCCCTTCTCCGCGGATGCCGATCACCACCGGCGGCAAGGCAAAGGTGTCGCTGACTTGGCGCACGATCACCGTGTACAGCTCGCCCTTGTGGATGGTGTCCGGCAGTTGCACCGACAGCAGCCCGGTCAGGCCGAACGAGGCGCCCGGCGGCAGCGGCACATAAGAGATGCCGCCGACCGTCAGCCGTATCGTCTGCTCGTCCAGCAGGGTGAGGCCGTGGTTGACGTAGCGCGTGCCCGCCAGCGCGACGATCTGGCTGGCGGCCACCTCCGGTATGTAGATGCTGGCGATGCTGTCCTTCGGCAGGTTGCCCCATTCGATCAGCAGCTCGTCGGGCTGGCGGTCCGGCAGCTGCTCGGCGCCCTTGGCGGGACGCAGCTCGAAGGTGCCGAGTATCCGGCGCGACGAGGCGTAGCCCGGATTCGGCGATTCGATGATCGACAGGTTGCGCTGCGCCAGCTTGTCCGAGGCCGCCGGCGATATTCCTGTGGGAATCGGATCGGGGTCGAAGGCGATTTCCGCCACCAGGCATTGGTGAGCGTTGCGCACCAGTTGCTGGACGGACTTGCGGCCCGAGCCCCACGGTCCGTTGGCGGGCGACGGATGGGTCGGGAACTGCGCCTGCGTCTGGTTGATATCGAGCCAGCAGCCGAAGTAGGCAAACACCTCGCCGCCGGTGCCGTTCAGGGTACGCACATTGGCCGGATCCTGCTGCGCCGTCAACCCGGTGTTGGCCGAATTGACGCGCTCCTCGGCGAAGCAGGGAATGGTCAGCAAATCGCCGCCGCCGCTTAGCCCCAGCAAGGGGATCGCGTCGGTGCCGCTGGTGGCGCGGCGATACGTGGTGCCGGCGTCGAACTCGGTCGACGTGGTGCTGGCCGGGAACAGCCGGAAGAAGGTGCGCACGTTGCTGATGTTGGTCGAACCGCGATAATGCACGCGGGCGATGGCGAAGTTGAACATCGCCGTGCCGTTGACCTTCTGCGACAGCTCCAGCGTTTCGTCGGTGGACAGGTTGTCGAAGGTCTCGCCCGCCGTGCCGGCGTTCAGGTTGGCCAGCACCTGCTTGATATAGGCATTGGCGTTGCCGCTGACGGTGGCGCCGAAGCGTGCATCGCCGTCACGGATCTTGAACACGCGCAAGTCGGTGCTGAGCCAGGACGTCGGGCCGTCCACCTCCCACGGATTGGGGTCGCGTATCAGCAGGATCTGCGCGTTGGCGCTCAGGCCGCCCAGCGTCGCCGTCATGTTGACGGTCAGCGTCTCGCCGGCGTTGGCGGGGAAGCCGCTGCTGTTGGCGAAGGTGATCCGGCAGACCCAGGTGAAGCGCTGCGGCGCGATCGGCAGACTGGCGTCCTCCGCCTCCAGCGACGTCACCGTGACCGACATGCCCGGCACCGCCGGATTGAAGGTGATGGTCGGCTTCACCGTCGGCGAATTGCCCAGCGTGCCGGGCGTGATGCCCAGCTTGTCTGGCCAGAAGCCGTCGGCCAGCACGTAGAACGCCTTGTCGATCACGGCCGGCGACGGCATCGTGTCGATCTCGTCCTTGCCGAAGGTGCTGCGGTCGGTGATGAAGGTGAAGCTCTTGCCGAAGTCCGACTGCGCCAGGTGTTCGGCGAAATATTCATGGCTGTCGGCGTTGTTGACCGCCTTGCCGGGATCGCTGGTGGCCAGCGCCAGGCAGGCCGTTTCGCCGTATTGGATGTCGTCGGTATTGCTGACCGCGTGGCTCCACTCGTGCACCAGCGTGCCGAATTTGCAATCGGTGCCGATCTGCGCCGCGCTCAGGTAGCTGCTGCACAGCCAGACCGTGCGCGAGCCCTTGTAGGTAAAGGCGAAGTAGCCCGGCTGGCAGGTGTCGCTGCCGTGGCCCTGGCCGGTGAAATCGTAGGTCACCTGTTCGTTGGCCAGGGTGCCGGAGATGTCGTTGTAGTCCTTGGTGACCTTGTCGTAGCGGCCCTGGTTGAAAGCGCCATACCAGGTCTGGTACAAGGCGTTGGTGCTGGCCGGCCCGGCGGCAAGCTGGGCAGCCGACAAGGCGGCGAAATACTGCGCGTTGCCGTGGGCGATGATGGTGTCGGCCTGCTGGGTCGCCGTGCCGCCGTTGAAATTGGGCGCCTTGGCGTTGTTCTTCGCCAGCTGCGACTCGGCCTTGCGCGCCAGTTGGCCGGAGGTCGATTTCGGCTCCGCGCCCGCCACCACCTCGAACTGCACGTCGGCCGGCGGCGCCATGTGCGCCTCATGCGCCTGACGCTTGCGCGCGCCGGCCTTGACGTTGCCCGTGACCATGAAGGCGTCTAAAAACACGGCATTCAGGGCCACGTTGTATTGCCCGGCCTGGTCGATCGCATACACCTCGGAAATATCGACGCTGAAACTCTGGCGCTCTCCCGGGCCGATCAGCGTGTAAGCGCTCGCCGGCGGATCGCCGCGCTTGACGAAGCGGCCGTCGTAGGGGATGCGCTGGCCCTCGCGCTCGACGACGAAGCAGTCGCCGCTGAGGGTGGCTTCCAGCGGCGTGGCCCAGGTCAGCAGTTGATAGGCCTCGGCGCTGGTGTTCTCGATTTCACAGGTGATGACGATGGGATCGCCCAGCGCGTACACAGGCTGGGCGGTCAGGGTGGCAACAAAGGGCTGATGTCTCATGTCGGGTCTCCTTTATGGGATTACCGATCGAGCATAAGACCGTCACTGCCATCGACATTGATACGGCGCAGACCGCCGCAGGCGGCGCCATTCATCGGCGGCTTGAACAACTCATCCATCCCAACCGACCAGTCATCGCAGCCAACTGGCGCTACGGGGATGTCGCTGGGAGAATCTGGTCCACGCCATCCCAACCAAGGACACCGATGAAAAAACTACTGCTCTCCGTCGTCTTGCTCACCAGCCTTATTACACCGCTGCATGCGCAAGAGCAAAAGCCGCTGTATCAGGAGATCGCGGCCATGGACAAGACCCTGTTCGATGCATTCAACCGCCAGGATTTTGAAACGGTGAAGACCGTGTTTTCCCAGGATCTGGAGTTCTTCCACGACATGGGCGGCCTGAGCAACTATGAACAAAACCTGCAAGCCATGCGCAATCTGTTTGCCCAGAACATGTCGCTGCACCGTGAACTGGTGCCCGGCAGCATGCAGGTCTATCCGGTGAAGAATTACGGGGCCATCCAGACCGGCGAACACACCTTCTGCCATGTTGAAAACGGCAAGAACGATTGCGGTACCTTCAAGTTCCTGCACATCTGGAAGCGCAGCGCGGAGGGATGGAAACTGGCGCGCGTGGCCAGCTATGGCCACTGACCCCGCCAATGAAAAAAAGCCTTGTGATTTCTCACAAGGCTTTTCTGTATTCTGGCTCCCCGACCTGGACTCGAACCAGGGACCTGCGGATTAACAGTCCGTCGCTCTACCGACTGAGCTATCAGGGAATAGAGGCAACATTTTATACTGTTTCACCCACTCTATCAAGGTTTCTGACAGAGCAACTTTCCCGGTATTTCCTGTTGCCGCTCAGGTTAAGCTTAGCCGCTCAACCCGAAGAAGCAAGATTTTAGAGCACTTTCGCGATAGCGTCAATCACGATATCGATATTGCGCGAATTCAACGCTGCCACGCAGATGCGGCCGGTGTCGACCGCGTAGATCGACTGCTCGCGCAGTTTCTCGACCTGCGCCTTGGTCAGGCCCGAGTACGAGAACATGCCGACCTGGTCGCGCACGAAGGCGAAATCGTGTGCCGGCGCCTTGGCTTTGAGCTTGGCCACGAAGGCTTCGCGCATTTCCTTGATGCGCACGCGCATGCCGGCCAGTTCGTCTTCCCACAGCTGGCGCAGTTCCGGCGTGGTCAGCACGGTGGCCACCACCTTGCCGCCGTGGACCGGCGGGTTCGAGTAGTTGGTGCGCACGACACGTTTCAATTGCGACATCAGACGGCTCGCCTCTTCGCCGCTCGCGGCGACCACGCTCAGCGCGCCCACGCGCTCGCCGTACAGCGAGAACGACTTCGAGAACGAATTCGACACCAGCAGCGGACCGCCGGCGGCAGCGAAGCGGCGCACCACGGCGCCGTCTTCGGCGATGCCGGCGCCGAAGCCCTGGTAAGCCATGTCCAGGAACGGCACCAGGCCGCCCGAGGTAACGGCGGCGATGACTTCATCCCACTGGGCCGAGGTCAGGTCGGCGCCGGTCGGGTTGTGGCAGCAGGCGTGCAGCAGCACGATGGCGCCGCGCGGCATGGCCTTCAGGTCGGCCAGCATGCCGGCGAAGTTCACGCCGTGGGTGGCTGCGTCGTAGTAGGCGTAGTTGTTGACGGTGAAACCGGCGCTTTCGAACAGCGCGCGGTGGTTTTCCCAGCTAGGGTCGCTGATGTAGACCTGCGAATCCGGCGCGAAGCGCTTCAGGAAGTCGGCGCCGATCTTCAGTGCGCCGGTGCCGCCGATGGCTTGCACGGTGACTGCGCGCTTCTCTTGAATTACGGCGCTGTCGGCACCAAATACCAGCTCTTGCACCGCCTTGTCGTAGGCAGCCAGGCCTTCGATCGGCAGGTAGGTGCGCGGTGCCGGCGTGGCGATCAGGATCTCTTCCGCTTTCTGCACGCACGATAGCAGCGGCACTTTGCCGTTGTCGTCATAATAGACGCCCACGCCCAGGTTGATTTTGGCCGGGTTCTGGTCGGCGTTAAATGCTTCGGTAATACCCAGGATAGGGTCGCGTGGTGCCATGTCGATGGCGCTGAACAAGCTAGGATTCGTCATGATAAGATTGGATTCGATTGGAAGCGGTTCGCAGCGGATGAATGTAGACAGCGCCCCTATAAAAAGTGCTTCAGGCCGCTGGCAGGCCATTATTTTAACAAAGGTCTGACAAGATGGCTGAATTACCCGTACTCGATAACACCGTGGCAACCGTGGTCACCTTCCCGGATTCGCCGTTCAAGCTGCACCAGCCCTTCCCGCCGGCCGGCGACCAGCCCACCGCGATCGACCAGCTGTGCGAGGGCATCGACGACGGCCTGTTCTTCCAGACCCTGCTCGGCGTGACCGGTTCGGGCAAGACCTACACGATGGCCAACGTGATCGCCCGCAAGGGTCGTCCCGCCATCGTCTTCGCGCCCAACAAGACGCTGGCGGCCCAGCTGTATTCGGAATTCCGCGAATTCTTCCCCGAGAACGCGGTCGAATACTTCGTCTCCTACTACGATTACTACCAGCCGGAAGCCTACGTGCCGCAGCGCGACCTGTTCATTGAAAAGGATTCGTCCATCAATGAGCATATCGAGCAGATGCGCCTGTCGTGCACCAAGTCGCTGATGGAGCGGCGCGACGTCATCATCGTCGCCACCGTGTCGGCGATCTACGGTATCGGTAACCCGACCGAATACCACCAGATGATCCTGACGCTGCGCGCCAAGGACCGCGTCTCGCAGCGCGACATCATCGCCCGCCTGATCCAGATGCAGTACACCCGCAACGAAGTGGACTTCGGCCGCGGCACCTTCCGCGTGCGCGGCGACACGCTCGACATCTTCCCGGCCGAGAATGCGGAGCTGGCCGTGCGCCTGGACCTGTTCGACGACGAACTGGAATCGATCCAGCTGTTCGATCCGCTGACCGGCCGCGTCAAGCAGAAGATCCCGCGCTTCACCGTGTATCCGGGTTCGCACTACGTCACGCCGCGTTCGACCGTGCTGCGGGCGATCGAGACCATCAAGCTGGAACTGCGCGAGCGGCTGGAGTTCTTCCGCAAGGAGAACAAGCTGATCGAAGAGCAGCGCCTGGAGCAGCGCACCCGCTTCGACCTGGAGATGATGACCGAGATCGGCTTCACCAAGGGCATCGAGAACTACTCGCGCCACCTGAGCGGCGCCCAGGCCGGCGAACCGCCGCCGACCCTGGTCGACTACCTGCCGAAGGACGCGCTGATGTTCCTCGACGAGTCGCACGTGCTGATCGGCCAGCTGAGCGCCATGTACAACGGCGACCGCTCGCGCAAGACCAACCTGGTGGACTACGGCTTCCGCCTGCCGTCGGCGCTGGACAACCGCCCGCTGAAGTTCGAGGAGTTCGAGCAGAAGATGCGGCAGACGGTGTTCGTCTCCGCCACGCCGGCCGAATACGAGCGCACGCACGCCGACCAGGTGGTCGAGCAGGTAGTGCGGCCGACCGGCCTGGTCGACCCGCTGATCATCGTGCGTCCGGCCAGCTCGCAGGTGGACGACCTGATGTCCGAGATCACGCTGCGCGTGGCCAAGAACGAGCGCGTGCTGGTGACCACGCTGACCAAGCGCATGTCCGAGCAGCTGACCGAATACCTGAGCGACCATGGCATCAAGGTGCGCTACCTGCACAGCGATATCGAAACCGTCGAGCGCGTGGAGCTGCTGCGCGACCTGCGCATCGGCACCTTCGACGTGCTGGTCGGGATCAACCTGCTGCGCGAGGGCCTGGACTTGCCGGAGGTGTCGCTGGTGGCGATTCTCGACGCGGACAAGGAAGGCTTCCTGCGTTCGGAACGCTCGCTGATCCAGACCATCGGCCGCGCCGCGCGTAACCTGAACGGCGTGGCGCTGCTGTACGCCGACCGCATGACCGATTCGATGGAGCGCGCCATCGGCGAGACGGAACGCCGCCGCGCCAAGCAGATCGCCTTCAACGCGGCCAACGGCATCGTGCCGCGCGGCGTGCAGAAGATCATCAAGGACATGATCGACGGCGTCTACAGCCCGCAGGATGCGCGGGAAGTGCTGCAGGTGGCGCAGGAGACGGCCAAGTACGAATCCATGAGCGAGAAGCAGATCAGCAAGGAGATCAAGCGCCTGGAAAAAACCATGCTCGATCACGCCAAGAACCTGGAGTTCGAAAAGGCCGCGCAGGTGCGCGACCAGCTGCATCAGTTGAAGCAGCAGCTGTTCGGCGCACCGGGCTCGGACAATATCGCCTAGGCGTTTATTTCGGCGCGTTGACGAAACCGCTCAACGCGTCGATCAGTTGCGGCGCCACCGGCAGGTCGGGCCGGCTGTAGGATTTCATTTGCGCGGCCGGGTCGTCGCCGACCATTTTCAGCACGTGGTTCATGCCGTCGACGATGACCAGCTTCGCGCGCGGCGCGGCGGCGGCCAATGCCTTGGCGTCCGACACCTGGACCTGGATGTCCGTCGTCCCCTGCAGGATCAGCACCGGCATCTTCAGCGCCGCCACAGCCGCTGCCGGATCGTACTTGAGCAGCGACACCAGATATGGCTGTACCGATGGACGGTACAGGAACATCAACGGCGGCGGCACGTCATCGACCGTCTTGCCGTCCTTGAGCGCGGCCAGCACGCGCTCGCTCTGGTCGAACAGCGGCGGTGGCAGCTTGGGCTTGAGCTGCTCGCGCAGCACTTCATCCACCGGGCGCCCGGCGCCGGAGATCAGCACGCAGGCGTCGGTGGGCGCCTGGCGGCAGGCCACGGACGCGATCAGCGCACCCTCGCTATGCCCTGCCATCACCACACGGGAGAAGCGCGGGTCGGCGCGCAGCTGGCGCACCCACGCCACGGCGTCGCCGATATAGTCATCGAGGCGCACATCCTCTTCCTTCCAGCCCTTCCACGCACTCGATGCGATTCCGCGCTTGTCGTAGCGCACGGAGGCGATGCCGCGCTTGGCCAGCGCCTCCGCCACCATACGCAAGGAGTCGTTGGGTCCGGACAGCATACTGCTGTTGCCGTCGCGGTCCGTGGGACCGGAGCCTGAATGCAGCAGCACCACCGGCACCTTGCCGCTACCGTCCGGTAGCCATTCGGTTCCATACAGCGTGCCGCCGTCCACCTGCAGCGAGACCTGCCGTTCAGCGGCGCCTACAGGCAACGCCAGCATCAACAACGATAACAAGAATCCCAAACGCATACGTAATCTCCAGTGTCAGTGAGTCAATCGTTTATACAGCAGCAGCGAGTAGCCGGCGGACAGCAGTGCCCACGCCAGCATCAACGCCAGCAAGGCCCAGTGCGGAACGCCCAGCCACAGCGCGAGTAGTCCAAGCAGGCCGCTGGCCACCATCAGCTTCGCCGCCAGCCGGTGCGTGGCGTACCATACGCGCTCGCTGGCCAGCGTCCACGGCGTGCGGATGCCCATGAAGAAGTTGCGGCGCACCTTGCCCATCGGGTTGCCGATCAGGATCAGCAGGATGAACACGCCGGCCGGCACCGCCTTCTGCATCGGCACCGCGCCATGCAGCACGGCGGCAAGCACCAGCGCATACACATAGGCCAGCATGCTCACCACCACGCCGCACAGGTAATAGTAAGTCGGCTCGAAACCGCTCATGTCGAAGCGGCGCGGCGAGATACGCGGCAGCAGCGCGCCGCACAAGGCCATCAGCGATATCAGGCCGGGGCCCAGCAGCCACAAGGCTGCGCGTGGCCCATAGCCATTCACAACACCGTCGATATCCCAATGCACCGGAACCCGCTCCGGCAGCATCGGCCAGGCGTACACCGTGGCAGCGCAAGCGGCGGCGACCAGCACAAGGCACAGCAACAGATAGCGTTTCATTTTTTGCTCCCTTTGGCATCGGTCAGGTCCATCACCCAGGACAGCACGTCCTGCAGCACCGTCGTGTTCAAGCCATACCAGATGGTTTGCCCTTCGCGGCGGCGGGTAATCAGGTCGGCATCGGCCAGTACGGCGAAGTGATGCGACATGGTCGGTTTGCTCATGTCGAAATGTGCAGCCAGGTCGCCGGCGGTCATCTCGCCGGGCCGCAGCAGGCGCAGGATCTCGCGCCGCGCCGGATCGGCAATGGCCTTGAAGGCGTTGTTGGATGCGTTCATATTAAGGCAAACATCTAATTAGACAGTCATCTAACTATAGACCTGCAAAAAACGGCGGTCAAGCGATTTCCGCTGCCGCCGCCCTGTTACGTCAGTGCCAGGCCCTGTTCGTCGAACACGTGCCAGCGCGACGGCTCGACGCACACCGCCGCCGTCTGGCCGTTCTGCCAGCGCACCTCCGGATCGATGCGGGCGATGAACTGCGTCGTGCCGCCGTCCGGCGTCAGGTAGACATAGCTGGTATCGCCCAGCAGTTCGGCCGCCAGCACGGTGACGGGGATGCCGTCGCCGGATTTTTCCAGCGCCATGTGCTCGGCGCGCACGCCCAGCGTGACGCGGCTGCCGACAGCCAGGCCGTCCCGCTCAGCCATCTGCACCAGCGCACCGCCGGCAAGCCGGACCGCCATCCCCTGCGGCGCCAGCCGCTCCACCGTGCCGGTGATGAAGTTCATCGCCGGCGAACCGAGAAAACCCGCGACGAACAGGTTGGCCGGACGCTGATACAACTCCAGCGGCGCCCCCACCTGCTCCACCAGTCCACCGCGCAGGACCACGATGCGATCGGCCAGCGTCATCGCCTCCACCTGGTCGTGAGTCACGTAGATCATCGTGCTGCGCAAAGTGCGGTGCAGGTTTTTAAGCTCGATGCGCATCTGCACGCGCAAGGCCGCATCCAGGTTGGACAAGGGCTCGTCGAACAAGAACACCTGCGGCTGCCGCACGATCGCGCGGCCTATCGCCACCCGCTGCCGCTGGCCGCCGGACAGTTCCTTGGGCTTGCGCAGCAACAGCGGTTCGATCCGCAGGACCGCCGCGGCTTGCGTGACCTTGGCGCGTATCTCATCCGGCGGCAGACCGGCCAGCTTCAGCGCGAACGCCATGTTGTCGTACACCGTCATGTGCGGATACAGCGCGTAACTCTGGAACACCATCGCGATGCCGCGCGCGGCCGGCGCCACCTCGGTCATGTCGCGGCCGCCGATCAGCACCGCGCCTTCGTCGCTGTTTTCCAGTCCGCAGATGGTGCGCAGCAGCGTCGACTTGCCGCATCCCGACGGTCCGACAAACACCACGAACTCGCCGTCTGCGATGCTCAGGTCGATGCCGCGCAAAATCTGATGCTGGCCAAACCCCTTGCGGATGCCTTGTATTTCCAGTCCAGCCATGCCATTCCCCCTGTTAGCCCAGCACCAGTTCGACGCGATGCTCGCCGCCGTCGCGCCGCACCGGTATCCGCGCCACGCCGTTTTCAACCGCCAGCGCTACGCCGTCCAGCGAGGCGTCATGAACGGCGCCTGCGCTGCCTTGCGGATTGCGCACCACAATCTCGTAACTACCGCCGCCATCGGGCAAGCGATAGCGGATGCTGAATTCCGGCCAGTCGTCGGGAATACGTGGCGCCAGCACGATGGTGTCGCCGTTCTCGATGCCGAATCCCAGCACCGACTCCAGTCCCACGCGATACATCCAGCCCGACGAGCCGGTGTACCAGGTCCAGCCACCGCGGCCGACGTGCGGCGCTTCGCCATAGATATCGGCGGCGATCACGTACGGCTCGACCTGATAGACCGCCACCGCCGCCGGATCGAGCGCGTGGCTGACAGGGCTCAGCATTTCCAGCAGGTGGGCGGCGCGGTCGCGGCGGCCCGCCTCCGCCATCGCGCGCACCACCCAGCAGGCCGCGTGCGTGTACTGGCCGCCGTTCTCACGCACACCCGCCACGTAGCCTTTGATGTAGCCGGGGTCGTTGGGCGTGTTGACGAAGGCAGGCGTCAGCAGGCATATCAATTTATCCTGTTCCGACACCAGCCGCTGCTCCAGCGCGTCCAGTGCCTGCGCCGCGCGTTGCGGCGGCGCCGCTTCCGAGATGATGGCCCAGGCTTGCGCCAGCGCGTCGATCTGGCATTCGTCGCTGTCCTTCGAGCCGATCACGGCGCCGTTGTCGTAGAACGCGCGGCGGTACCATTCGCCATCCCAGCCCTCGGCGTTGAGCGCGTGGTCCAGATGGTCGTGGTAGGCGCTGTAGCACAACACCCGCGTGGTATCGCCGCGTCTTTCACAGATAGGCAGGAAGTCCTTGATGATGCGGGACAGGAAGAAGCCCATCCACACGCTCTCGCCGCGGCCTTCGCGGCCGACGCGGTTCATGCCGTCGTTCCAGTCGCCGGTGCCCATCAGCGGCAAGCCGTGAGCCCCCTGCGTCAGTGAGCGGTCCAGCGCTCGGCAGCAGTGTTCATAGACGTCGCCGCTGGTGCCGGACAACTCGGGCTTCAGGTAAACCTCGTCCTCGCCGTCCTCCAGCAGCGGCGCGGTCAGGAACGGCTCGACCTCATCGAGCACGCTCCAGTCGCCGGTGGTCTTGATGTAGAACGCCGCCACATATGGCAGCCATAGCAGGTCGTCGGAGAAGCGCGTGCGCAGGCCCTGCTCCATCGGAGCCGTATGCCACCAGTGCAGCACATCGCCTTCGACAAACTGGTGCGCGGCATGGATGCGAATCTGCTGGCGCGTCAGGTCCGGCCGGGCATAGATCATGGCGCTGGAATCCTGCAGCTGGTCGCGATAGCCCAGCGCGCCGCCGGACTGGTAGAACGCCGAACGGCCCCAGATGCGGCAGCTCAGGTTTTGATACGCCAGCCAGCCGTTCTGCATCAGGTCCACCGCCGGCACCGGCGTGGTCACCTGCACCGCGCTGACCGTGTGGCGCCAGAAGGCTGTGATCTCGTCGAACGACTGCTGCACGGCGCCGGGAGCGCGATAGCGCTGCACCAGATCCAGCGCAGCCTGGCGCTCCACGGTTTCGCCGAGCAGGAAGACGCATTCCAGCGTGGCGCCCGGCGCGAGCTCGTGAACCGCCTGGAACGCCGCGCACGGATCGAGACCGGCGCCGGTGACGCCGTCAAGGCGAGGCGCCGCCAGCGCGGCAGGAGCGGCCGGACTGCCATGGCGGCCGATAAATGCGGCGCGGTCGGCGCTGTGATGCACCATGGCGCCGTCGCCGGCCAGCGCGGCGGCAAAGGTCACGCCGTCGGCAAACTGGCCTGCCAGCGGATTCTGCGCCAGCAGGACACCGGATACATCATGCTCGGTAATGACGAAACGGCTGCTGTCGGCCGGCGTGCCGCCCAGCACCAGGCGCTGATAGGAGAACAGCGACAGGCGGCGCACGGCGTCGCCACGGTTGGTCACCCGCACCTGCACGATCTTTACCGGATCGTGGCGCGGCACGAACATCACCGTTTCCTGCTCAAGTCCATGGCTGATGTGATTGAAGCGCGTATAGCCAAAACCATGCGCGGCTTCGTAGCCGGCTGCCGCAGGTGCCGGGCCCGGCAGCGGCGACCAGTATTTTCCGCTGTCCTCGTCGCGCAGGTAGAGCGCTTCGCCGTGCGGATCGCGTATCGGGTCGTTGTACCAGGGTGTCAGGCGATGCACTCGGCTGTTGCGGCTCCACGTGTAGCCGGCCCCGCTCTCGCTGACCAGGAAGCCGAAGCCTTCGTTGGAGATGGCGTTGGTCCAGGCCAGCGGCGGCCGGCGCAAGCCACTCTGGCCATCCCAGTCCATGCGAATCACGTATTCGTCGCCGGCGCCGGAAAAGCCGCCATTGCCGTTAAAGAAGCGCAGCACCGGACGCCCCGGCAAAGTCGAGGGCCCGTCGGGTTGGATCGCGGCCTCCACATGCGGCAGCTTGGCGCCAGCACCGTCCACGTCATCCAACGATGGCAGGCCGCCACGCACAATCAGCAAGGCATTCAATTCGACGCGAGCCAGATCGGCCGGCGCAATATCGTCCGGCTTGACGATATGGACGCCCTCTTGCGACGGCCATACACCGTCGGCATCGAGCAGCAGCACTTGCAACGGCAGGCCGAACGCGGCCCAATAGCGGCGGGCGCGGAGCATCAGTTCGACGCTGGCGTCGGCGGCGCCAAGGCTCCACAGCAGCACCAGCGGGCCGGAAGGTAACACGGGCGAGGCCGGAGCACCGCTGGATTGCGAAGCGCCGGCTTCAATCACCGCGCTGGCGATGGCGGCGGTGGAAGCCGAAACGCGAACCGCCGACTGCCCATACAGCATGGCGCCGGCAAGGCGCTGGCAATATTCAACCTGTGCCGCATCAAGGCCAGTGTGCTGTTGCGCAGCCAGCCCCGCAGCACGCGCCGCCGCGAACAATGGCTGGCCATCCTGCGCCAGCGCCGACGCGAGCGCCAGGGCCTGGTCGCGGCCAGCTGCAGCTCCCAGGACGAAGGAAAGGCGCACCTGCGCGCCAGGCGCCATCGTTACGCTGCGGCGCAGGCTGAACGCGGGGTCCAGCACGTTGCCTGCGGTGCCGGACAATTCCCCCTCCATGCCCTGCGGCGCGCGCAGGTCGCGGCCCCGGCCGACAAAGCGCGTGCGGTCGGTTTCGTAGCCCGATGCGCTGCCGCCGGATGCGGCATGCACCATCCACAGGCCAGCCTCGCCCTCGCCTCGCGGACGACGGCGCGCCAGCAATGCACCGCTGGCGGCGTCGTATTCGGTCTGTACAAACAACTTGGAAAACGCCGGGTGCGACGCCTCGTCAGCCTGGCGATTCAACACCACCTCCAGATAGCTGGTCAATTCGATGCGGCGCGTATGAGCGGACAGATTGCTGAGCAAAATACTCCGCAGTTCTACATCGCGCTGCGGATCGACGGCCACGTCCATGCGTGCCTCGATGTCATGGACGGTCGCGCTCATCCAGCAACTGCCGGCATCGCCGCCTGCGGAGCGCAGCACATCTCCGCCGCCGGGTTGTGCGCCCAGCGACCAATGTTGGCCGCTATCGACGTCGCGCAAGTAGAAGAAATAGCCCTCGCCATCCTCGATGCGATCGCCGTTCCAGCGCGACAGCATACAGTCGCCGACGCGGCTGAAGCCCGTCCCGGCCCCGGTGATGAGAGTGGTGAAACTGCCGTTCGACAGCAGTTGCGCATGACGCGCCGTATTATTTGCGGAAGTGTTGGTCATGGGCTTATACCGGTTGATTCAGACAGACGCCGTTGCTGGCGACGATATCCGCATACAGCAACGCGCTGTCTTTCAAGGTGCGCTGCTGGGTTTCAAAATTGACGTGAATGATGCCGAAACGCTTGGAGAAGCCCAGCGACCATTCCAGGTTATCCAGCAGCGACCACACCATGTAGCCGCGAAGGTCCACGCCCAGTTCCATCGCGGCGTGCAGCGCTCCCATGTTCTTGCGCAGGCAATCGATGCGCAGCGGATCGTGCACGCGGCCACTCTCCGCGTTCGGCGGATCGTAGAAGGCGGAACCGTTCTCCATCACGTACAGCGGCGTATCGCCGTAGCGCTGCTTGAAGTTGACCAGCGTATCGGTCAGCCCCTGCGGGAACACTTCCCAGCCCGTCTCCGTATAGGTGGATTGCGACTGGCGCACTGGCGCCACCTGCAGCGGCCAGTTCGCCGGCTCGTTGCGCACCACGCTGCGGGTGTAGTAGTTGATGCCGACGAAGTCCAGCTTCTGTCCTATCAGTTCGAAGTCCTCCGCCGGCCAGTCCGGCCAGGCATCGCCGAAGACCTCCTTAAGCTCCTGCGGATAACTGCCGAGGAAAATCGGATCAAGATACTGGCGGTTCATGTAGGCGTCCGCACGGCGCGTGGCGTCAATGTCGGCCTGCGACTGGCTGGCCGGATACTTCGGCTCGATATTGACGACGATACCGATCTCGTGTTTTCCCTCTTCGCGGTAGGCCTTGACGGCGCTGCCGTGCGCGCGCATCAGGTTGTGGCTGGCCAGCGCCGCTTCGTGCAAGCTGCGATGACCGGGCGCCAAGGTGCCGTGCAGATAGCCGCCATCGGTCACCACCCACGGTTCGTTGAGCGTGGCCCAGGATTTGACGCGGCCGTCGAAGGCGCGGAACATGATGCGTGCATAGTCGGTGAACCAGTCGGCGATATCCGGATTGAGCCAGCCGCCACGATCGTCCAGCGCCGCCGGCAAGTCCCAGTGATACAGCGTCACCATCGGCTCGATGCCATTGTCCAGCAGCTCGTCGATCAGACGGCTGTAGAAGTCCAGGCCGGCCTGATTGATGGCGCCCCGCCCCTGCGGCAGGATTCGGCTCCAGGATACGCTGAAGCGGTAAGCCTTCAATCCCAGCTTGACCATCAGCGCCACGTCTTCCTTGTAGCGGTTGTAGTGGTCGCAGGCGATATCGCCATGGTCGCCGTCGCGCACATTGCCGGGCACCGCGCAGAAGCGCTGCCAGATGCTGGGGCCCGCACCATCGGCCAGCGGCGAACCTTCGATCTGGTAGGCGGAAGTAGCGCTCCCCCACAGGAAGTTGGCCGGAAATTGAATTGCTTTACTCATGTAAAAATCCCTTTGAATGCGGAAGTTAAAACGGTGCGCCATCGATCTGCAAGACCGCTGGAAGACTGGTAATCGTGATATGGCGGCCCTGCCAGTTCACTGCTTGGCCGTTGAGACGCGCGACGCCCGGCACGCCGGACCACGGCCAGGTGTAAATAACGCCGCCGGGCGGCATGCGCGGCATGGCGTCTACGCGCAGCGTCAGCTTCGTGCCCTGCGCCGCCAGCGAGTAGCTGAGCGGTCCATATGGCGTACGCAGGCCATGCAGGCCGATGCCGGCGCCCGGCAACCAGGCCGTCGGCACGCCCTCACCCAGCAGCAGAGCGTGATCGGCTTCGCGCTCATAAGCGAACGAGTCGAGTGCCGCGCGGATGTAGTCCGACGAGATCCAGCCATGCGGCATGTCGCCGAGGAAGCGCGGCTGGCGGGCATCGCGGCCGACCACTTCAGCCCATTGGTTCCAGGCGCGCGGACGCTGGTCGGCGTAAAAATAGTCCAGCAGCTCCGCCGCACGCTCGCGCCAACCCAGCCGGATGAAGGCGCTGACGTTGCGCAGCTCATAGGGCGTGTAGTCGTCCCAGGCCTTGCTGCCGTCGCGGCGGGCGCGGAAGAAGTCCCAGTATTTTTCGTAGGTCGATTGCAGCAGCGCTGACGGGATGTGCTGCTGTTCGCCGCCGGGCGTCAGCGCGATGGTCGACGAGGTCGGGTCGAAGTCGCCCAACTCCGCCGCGCCGGGCAGGTAGCTGATGCCATGCGCCCTGGTGCTGGCATCCAGCGATGCATACAGGTCGTGGCGGAACTCGTCGCGCTGGGTTGCAAGACGTTGAGCGGCGATGGTGTCGCCCAGCACGGCTGCCATGTCGGCCGCATCCTTGTAGCCGCGCAGAGCCCAGAAATCGTCCCAATAGGAGTGCATCGGTTTTTCGGAGTAGCCTTCATGGCTGATCGATGCGGGCATCAGGCCGAACAACACCGGGCTCGCGGTGCGGCGCTCGGACTGGCGCAGCGTCTCCATGTAACGGGCAGCGGCGTCGATGCGCGGCCAGGCGGCGGCCAGCGCGTCCTTGTCCCGCGTGTAACGATAGAGTTCGGCGGCCAGGAAGATCAACTCTCCGTGGCTATCGTTCTCCGGTACCGGATCGGCGCCGCGCCGGTCGACGCAGCATGGAACTTTACCGTTATCGAACTGGTACGGCGCATACCAGTGCAGGTAATCGGCGGAGATGGACGGCTGGCCCAGGCGCAGCAACGCTTCCGACATCATGGCGCCATCGCGTATCCATGAGCGGCGGTAGGAGCGTGTTCCCGGCTGCAGCGCCGCGCCTTCGCGCGTCATCAGGATGTGAGCCAGGGAAGATCGCAGCGTGTCGGCCATGTGCTGCCCCTGCGGCGGTACGTTCAGCGTGACTTGATTCAGTTTCTCGCGCCATTCGGCGGCGACCTTGTCCTGCTCGCTGGTGCTCCATGCGGCGGTGCGTGGAACGCTCGGCAAGGCGGTACCGGCCATCGGCAGGATGGCGCCCAGCACCACGCTGCCGCGCGGCGGCAAGGTGATCTCGTAGGTCAGCGCGCCGGAGGCCATGCCGGTATCGTCGTGTATCGCCGGCGGATGAGCGGCGCGGTGCGCCGGCTGTGGCAGCAGGCCCGCGTCGAATGCGGCGATCGCTACGCTTGCCGGCGGCTGCAGCGGATAAACCTTGGCATCGTTGTTGACGACAAGCGCTTTGCCATCCCACCGCAGGTCATTGATCGCGCTAAAGCCGCCGGGCGTGTTGAGGAACTGGCGCGGCGCGTTGACCTGGAAGGGCCGCACAGCCAGCACCAACTTCAACTTCTTGCTTGCTGCGGTGAGGTTCGTCAACTCATAGCGCGCCAGCAGTTGCGACGATGCCGGTGTGCCCGCCGCCGCAGCCGTCACGCTCAGTGTCCACGATGGATGGCACCACAGCACCGTCGGTACCGGCAGGTAGCCATCGCGTAGGCTTTGGCTGACTTGAACATCGGCCCAACCAAGCAGCTTGCCGCCATCCTGCACAAAAGGCTCCAGCGAAAAGCCCCCCTGCTTCGCCTCCAGCGCGCCATCCTCGGAGATCAAGGCACTGTGGTCGCCGCCGCCATCGACGCCGACCAGCGTCCAATATGTCTGCTGGCCGGAGAAGCCTCGCGGGTACAGGCCGCGCGGCGCCGTCTGCGCCACCGCCGCGATAAACTGATTCGACGTGGCGCCGAAAGCCAGGTCTTTCAATTCCACCTCGGCCAAGGCGTAGCCGGCGGCGGCGCCGGGACCATCTCGCAACATCAGACGAATATAGCGCGCTTCCGATTCGGGTAACCGCAGCGGATCGTCGCCGCCGTTGCCCACGCTGACGCGGCGGACTATCTGCCATTGCCGGCCATCGGCGGACAACTCGACATCATAGGTTTGCGCATGGCGGCGGCCTTGCCAATGCAGTATCAGTCCGCCGAACTCGCGCTCGACACCGAGATCGATCACCAGTTGTTGAGGCTTGCCGGCAGCGGGCTTGCTAATCCACGCGGTAGACGCGTCGCCGTCCAGGGCCCAACCGGCGCCATGCGATGGCACGGCGCTGGAGGCGCTTGCCTTGGCCGCAGGCCAGACAGCCGGCGCCGGCGGCAACGCGCGTATCGCCAGGTCGCGGACGTAGATCGCGCCGCTGCCACCGCCGCTGCCGGCGCTGACGACGAACTCGATCTTGTCGGCGTGTCTCAGGTTGTGGTCCTTGGCTGGTCCCCAGGCGAACAGTATCTGACGCTTCTTGATGCGCACCAGCTGCCACTGCTTGGGAAAGACATAGTTCTGCTGCTGGAACCACCAGACGTTGTCGCCGCTGGCATCGGTCAACTTGAACTCGAAGTGATTGGCCGGCGCATCGGCACGCACGTAGAACGAGATCTCGTAATTGTCCGGCAGGTCCAGCGGCAGGCTGCGGCGCACGAAGGCGTAGCCTCCCTTGCCGGCAAAGTCGAAGCCCAGGCGCAGTCCGCCATCGGCGGCACTGGCGTGCGACTGCACGCCGTCGGAGGCTTGCGCCTGCCACAGGTCGACGTTGGAAAAATCGTCCAGCGTGCGGACGTTTTCCTGTGCGCCCGCAGCCAGTGCGACGACGGCAAGCAATGCAAGCAATGTGCGTATCGCCTTCATCCCTTGACGCTCCCCACCAGCAAGCCCTGGATGTAGTAGCGCTGCAGGCCGAGGAACAACAGCAGCACCGGCAGGATGGTCAACACCGATCCGGCCATCATCAACTCGTTGTCCTGCACATGCTCTCGCGAGAGCGATGCAAGCGCCACCGGCAGCGTGTACAAGTCCTTGTCGGTCAACACGATCAGCGGCCACATGAAATCGTTCCAGGTGCCGAGGAAGGTGAAGATGCCCAGCGTGACGAGGATAGGCGTCAACAGCGGCAGCACGATGATGCGGAATATCTGGAACTCGCTGGCGCCATCCATGCGCGCCGCCTCCAGCAAGGCGTCCGGTATCGTCAGCGCATACTGGCGCACCAGGAAGATGCCGAAGATACCCGCCATCGCCGGCACCAGCACGGCGCCGTAGCTGTTCACCAGTCCCATGTACTTCAAAAGCAGGAACAGCGGCAGCATCGCCACCTGGCTTGGAATCACCAGCGCGCCCAGCATCACCTTGAAGATGCGGTCGCGGCCCTGGAAGCGCAGCTTGGCGAACGCATAGCCGGCGCTGACATTGAACAGCAGCGACAGCAGCGTGGCCGCGCACGACAGCAGCACACTGTTGAGCAAGTACTGGCCGATGCCGGCATGGCTGAACAACTCGCGGTAATTGTGCAGCGTGGCCGAACGCGGCACCAGCGGCAGCGGGAACGAACTTGATTCGCCCGGCGCCATCAGCGACACCGACAGCATCCACAGCAGCGGGAACAAGGTCAGTATGCCGGCGCCCAGCATCAGGCCATTGAGCAGCAACGCGCGCGGCTTGTTGTGCAAGAGGCTCATACCTCGCCTCCCCTGGCAAAGCGCAGCTGCAGCAGCGTGACGCAGAACATGATCGCGAACAGCACGAAAGCCACCGCCGACGCGGCACCCAGGTTCCACCACTTGAATCCCTGCTCATACATGAAGTACAACACGCTGACCGTGCTTTGCACCGGCCCGCCCTGCGTCATCACATACGGCTCCGCGAACAGCTGGAAGTAGCCGGACATGCTTAAGATGCTGACCATCAGCAGCGTAGGCCCCAGCATCGGCCAGGTGATATAGCGGAACTGCGACCACACGCCGGCACCATCGAGACCAGCCGCCTCGTACAGGTCGTCCGGTATGCTTTGCAGCCCGGCGAGGAAAATGATCATGTTGTAGCCGAAGTTCTTCCACAGCGCGAACAGGATAATCGCCGGCATCGCCCAGTGCGGATCGTTGAGCCAGTCTACCGGCGAGATACCCAGTTCGCCCAGCCCGTAGTTGATCATGCCGTAGCGCGTGTGCAGCAGGTAGCGCCAGATCACCGCCACCGCCACCAGCGAGGTCACTACCGGCGCGAAGAACGCCGTGCGGAACAAGCCCTTGAAGCGCGTCAGCCGCGAATGCAGCAGCAACGCAGCGCCCAATGAAGCCGCAATCGACAGCGGTACGCCGGCCACGACGAAATACAACGTGTTGCCCAGTGCCTGCCAGAACAGCGGCGTTTGCAGCAGCTGGACGTAATTGCGCAGCCCCACGAAGCGCAGGTTGTCCAGGTTGGCCAGCGCGTAGATATCGAAGTCGGTCAGGCTCATGGCCAGTGCGGCCAGCACCGGCAGGAAGAAGAACACGCTGATGACCAGCAGCGCCGGCCCGGCGAAGCACCATGCGGCGCGTTGGGAATTCATCGCCCCTCCTTCCGCGCCAGCATCCAGCGGCGCTTTTCGAGGATGTGATCGGCCTTGGCGTCCAGCTCGGCGGCGGCTTGCGCGACCGTCAGTTCGTTATGCGTCACACGTTCGGCGACCAGCCGCATTTCGGTGGCGATCTGCTCCCACTCCGGTACCTTGGGCGCGGGCTTGACGCGTTCGAGCTGCTGGCCGAAGGCATTGGCATAAGCGTCGTTCGCCAGGCGGGGCAAGGTCCAGTTGCTGCGGCGCGGCGGCAGATCGCCGGTCAATTCGTGGAAGCGCGCCATGGTTTCGGTGCGCGACAGGTATTCGATCAGCTGCCAGGCTTCGCGCTGGTGCTTCGACGCCGCCGCCAGCACCAGGCTGGAACCGCCGGCAATCGACGCGGCGGGGCCGGAAGGGCCGGGCAGGATGGCCGTCATCCAGCTGTCCTGCTGCTCCGCAGGCAGGCGGCGTTTGAACTCGCCCATATTCCACGGACCGGAGATGTAAAAGGAGACATAGCCCATGCCGAATTCATGATAAACATTGGTGATGCGGTTCAAAGGCGCCAGCTTCTGCGCATACATGTCGGCATAAAGCTGCAGGCTGCGCTGGAATCCGGCGCTGCGGAAATTGCCGTAACGACCGCCGTCGCGCAACAACGGTTCGTCCTGCTGCAAGGCCAACGCCAGCAGCGGCTCGAATTCGTCGCTGGGCAGCAGGATGGCGTAGTTGTCCGGACCGACGATGCGCTTGATCGCGCTCATCGCTTTCATCCACTCGGCCCACGTCTGCGGCGGCTTGGCGTAGCCGGCGCGTGCCAGCATGTCGCGGCGGTAGAACATCACCCGCGTATCGACATACCACGGCACGCCCCACAGCTTGCCGTCCACCATGTTGGTGTCCCAGATGCCGGGGAAGTAATCGGACGGCGTTACCAGTTGCGAGGCCGCGACGGGTGCGTCCAGCGACTGCAGCGCGCCGATCGCCTTGAACTCCGGCACCCAGGTATTCCCGAGCTGGAAAATATCCGGCATGACGTCGCCGGCGAAAGCCGTCAGCAGCTTTTCGTGGGCGGCGGTCCACGGCAGCTGCTGCACCTCGACGCGCACGCCGGGATGCGTGCGTTCGAACTCCGACATCAGCGCGGTGACCACCTCGCCTTCGCGCCCCATGGCCCAGAATTTCAGCACCACGCCCTGCTCCTGGCGCGGCGCGCAGGAAGACAGCAGCGTGGCGCCGGCCAGCACCAGCAGAGCCAAGGCGGAGAAGGCGCGTCGCGTCATTTGGCCAGCCAGCCGCCGGTGAAGCCTGCGCGCTCAAGGCCGCGCCGGATCGCCGGATTGCCGCGCATAACGCGCCAGATCAAATCGCTGCGATAGTTTTCCGTCATGGCGATGATCGGTCCCTGGTCGATGCCGAGATAGTCGCTGTCGACCCAGCCCTTGCCCGCCACCACGCGCCCCTGCGACACCTGGATGTCGTAGGTGAAGCTGGGGTTGAATGCATCGAGGAAGCCGTACTGGCCGTAGATGAAATCGCCGTAGCGCTGCTTCATCTCCAGCACGGCGGGAATGACGATCTCCGGCGCGAACGGCAGCGACGCGGCGACCGCGGTCGGCGCCAGCGTGCAGTCGTCGTAGGTCGTCAGGCCGCCGATGCCGCGCGCGGCGTAGGTACGGAACGGCAGTTTCGAGCCGCCGTAGTCCAGCACCTGGTCGACCGGGCCGTCGCTGGCGGTGATGCCCCAGACATTGGCGCCATAGCCCTTGCAGGCCAGCGGATTGGCGATGGCGTACGACTGCTGCGCATAGGTGGCGCGGCGGCTGTTTTCAAAATAGTCGTAGCCGCGCTCGCGCATGTAGGCGTCGCGGATATTGCGGAAGTCTATCCATACATGGCTGTACTGGTGGATGAACATCGACGGGAAGCCCAGGTGTTCCTTGTCGCCCTTGCCTTCCAGGCTTTTGGCGTAGTTGCTGGTCCATGCCTTCCAGGCGTCCGGCTGTACCGGGTGCGACGGCGAGCCAAGCGCCAGCACGTAGATCAGCATCGCCTCGTTGTAACCCTTCCAGTCGTAGCCGATGAAGCCGGACTCGGGATGCCATCCCAGCGCGATGGACGGCTTGCGCGCCTGCGCCCAGGTCCAGTCGACGCGCTCGTAGATTTCCGCGGCCAGCTTGCGGATTTCCTTTTCAGAGGCGTCGTCGCCGTCGAAGTAGGACTGGCAGAACAAGGCGCCGGCCAGGAACAGCGCCGTGTCCACGGTCGACAACTCAACCTTGTCGTTGTAGCGCAGCCCCGTCTTCATGTCGAGGAAGTGATAGAAGAAACCCTTGTGGCCGCTGGTGCCCGTTCCCTTCGCGCCGCCTTGCGGCGCGTTGCGGAAGAAGCGCAGCGTCGTCAGCACGCGGTCGCGCGCCTGCTGGCGCGTGATGTAGCCGCGTTCCACGCCGACCGGGTAGGCGGTCAGGCCGAAGCCGACCGCCGCCACGCTGGAAAACGATGGCGTGGGATAGCGGTCCGGCACCAACCCGTTTGCGGGATTGGCGGTCTCCCAGAAGAAGTTGAAGGTCCGCTGTTCGAGCTGGTCGAACAGCGGCGGCAGCGCCGTGTCGCGAGCGACGGCGGCGCCGTTGCACAGCGCCGCTACCGCGAAGGCAAGGCTGGCAACGGCGCGCGAGGTACGTGGCATCGTCAAGATCGTTACCTCAGAACGCATAGCGGGCACTGAACTTCACAGTGCGCATCGGGCCGCCGACCGAATTCGGCGTACCCAGGTTCTTGTTGTCGCCGCCGAGGCGGTTCTGCGGATTGCCCGGGCCACCACCCCAGCCGTCGTAGCCGCCGTAGTTGATGCTGTTGAACAGATTGAGCACGTCCGCCCGCAGCGATACCTTGCCGAAGCGGAAACCGACTTCCTTCGACAAGCCGACATCGATCTGATGGAAGGCGTCGCCGTTGCCCTTGGCGGACACGCAATGGTCGAAGCCTTTCGAGCAGTCGGTGATACGGTACGGCAGGCCGGAACCCAGGGTCAGCTTCCCGGACAACATCAAGCCCCATGGCAGCCAGCCATCGCTCACGCCGGCCACCACCAGGCGATGGCGCTCGACGTCGGTCGACGGATTCCAGGCGCCGGCGAAGCGGCCGTAGGTCCAGTTGAAGATATCGTTGGTCCATTCCTTGTTGGTGGTCTCGCCGCGGCTGTAGGTATAGGTCGCGCCCAGGCTCCATGTGGAAGCCTTGGAGTATGGCTTGTCCATCTTCAGGTAGGCCGAATCGGTCTTCGCTTCGGTGATGAAGTCGCCCAGGATCAGCGTGCTGAAACCGGGAACGGAACCCCACAGCGGATCGATCGGGCTGGCGTTGCCCCAGCCACCCTTGGGATCGCGGTTGCCGCCGAACCAGTTGAACTGATTATGGCTGCGCGAGTTGGTGTAGCCCGCCTCGCCGTTCCAGATGCCCAGCGCCTGGCGCAGGCCGAAGCTGAACTGGTCGGTGTACGCCATCTTGTGGTCGCTCTTGATCATCCAGATCTCGCCGCCGGGCTGCGCGTTCTTCTGCGATTCGTCCAGCGCGTGGTTGGCGATGGTGCGGTCGTAGGCACGGCCCCAGCCCGCGAACAGTACCGAGGAGAGATCGCCCTTGATGTCGTAGGACAGCCCCAGCCGCGGCGCCCACGCGTTCTTGAACGGCTTGCGGTTGCTGCCGGTGCTGATGTAGTCCTTGATGTTGATGCCGCCCTTGGCCAGCGACTGCGCATAGGTCTGCCCCGCCGGCGCACCGTCGCGCGGATCCTGCTTGTCGAAGATGGCGACGCGGTCGGCCGGCGTGGCATAGCTGTCGTTCAGCATATTGTCTTCGTAGTCGTAGCGCAGGCCGAGATTCAGCAGCAGCTTGTCGCTGGCCTGCCAGTCGTCCTGGAAGTAGACGCCATACTGGTTGTTGGCGAAGTTGACGCCGCTGGCGGGAATCGCCGGATCGGTGCGGATGATGCTCGGCAGGCCGGTCACGGTGTCGATGCGCTCGTAGATCTGGTCGACCGTGCGCGCGGTGCCCGACAAGTCGTAGCTGATGTGCTTGACCTTGACGCCACCCTTCATCGTGTGGCCGGCCTTGCCGGTGTAGGTCAGGTCGTCCTGCAGCAGCGTGCCGCTTTGTTCGCGGAACTGGTTGTTCGGCGAACCGCCGGTGATCAGCACGTCGACCACGTTGTTGTCGGTGTTGCTCGGCGAGACCTGGTAGCGGATGTACGGCTTGTTGGCGTTCGAGTGCGGATTCCAGCTGTATTTTTCGTAGCCCAGCCGCGCCTCGTTGAGCCAGCGGTCGTTGCTCCATTCATGTTTGAAGTCGAAGCGGTCCTCGTCGTTGCTGCGGTTGAGGACATTCTCCGCCACGCTCAGCTTCGCATCCTCCGGGATCAGGTCCGTCTCGCGGCGGATGCGCGCGGTCGCCTCGATGCGCTGGTCGCGGTCGACCTGCGCGTCCACCTTCAGCAGGAACAGGTTTTCCTTGAACGACGACACCGACGAACCCTGCTGCGCCAGCAGCGACGGCACGATGCCGGCGTTGGGCAGCAGGTCGGTGCGCTGTGCCAGCACCTGGCGCGGGCTGTCGATCTTCTTGCCTTCATACGCGAAGAAGAAGTGCGCCACGTCCTGCTTGATCGGACCGCCCAGCGTCACGCCGTACTGGTCCTGCGACGACGCCGGCCGGCCGATGCCCTGGCGCTGCGCTTCCTTCTGGAACGGATCGAGCGCGGTCAGGTTGGTGCCGGTGTGATCCCAGAACACGTCGCCATGCAGCTGGTTGCCGCCGGACTTGGTGACGGCCGTGATCGCGGCGCTCGACACCTGGTCGAATTCCGCCTTGTAGTTCTGCGCGATCACCTTGTACTCGGCCACCGCCGATTGCGGGAACGGATTGCCGCGGCTGGAATCGATGCCCGACACGCCGCCGCGCAGGATGTTGTTCTTCTGGCTGACGCCGTCGATGAAGACGTTGACGTTGTCCTGGTTCTGCGCGCCGCTCTGCACCTTGACGTTGCCGCTGCCGTCGACGTTGAAGCGCACGCCGGGCGCCAGGTCGGCGAAGGACAGGAAGTTGCGCGTCACCTGCGGCAGCTTCTCGATCTGCTCGCGCGAGACCGAGGTGCCGACCTCGGAGCCGGCGACGTCGCGCCGCGTGGCCGAACCGGTGATGACCACCTGCTGCACGCCGCCTTGCAGCGCCAGGTTGACCTGGCTGGTCTGGCCGACGCTGACGGTGACCAGCTCCGCCTTCTGCTCGCCAACGTTGATCTGGTAGGTGCCGGGGGCCACGCCGCTCAGCACATAGCTGCCGTCCGCGCGGGTGGTGGTGCGATAGACATAACCGTTCAACTGGTTGGTGGCGCTGACCGGCGTACCGGCCGACGGTGCCGCGTTGCTGGCCGTGACCTGGCCCTGGATGGTGGCGCTGCTCAGTTGCGCGCCGGCGTATGGCGCCGTCAGCAAGGCGGCGGCCAGCGAGGCTGCCATGACGGACAAGCGTAATGCCGGCAATTGCCGTGGTGGTGTTTTCATGTTTGTCTCCTGATTTTTGTTGTGTACATCTAGGGCATGAAGCAAAAGCGGAACTGCAAGTTATGAGGGTGTGGATTCTCCCGTCGAAGCGCGCGCCACCAGTTCGGCGCCCAGTGTCTGCACGGTGGCCGACGGCAGGCTGCCCGGTTGGCCGATACGGGCCACCAGGTTTTCCAGCGCCTGCACGCCCAGGTCGGCGATCGGCACGCGCACGGTGGTCAGCGCCGGGCTGACGTAGCGCGCGATCGGAATATCATCGAAGCCGGCCAGCGCCATGTCCTGAGGCAGCTGCAGGCCGCCCTGCTTGAGCGCCAGCAGCGCGCCGATGGCCATCATGTCGTTGGCGGCGAACAGCGCGTGCGGACGGCGCGCCGCCTCCATCGCCAGCAGTGCCTGGCCTACGGCCTGGCCGGACTGCTCGGAGAAGTCGCCCTCGTACACTTGCGCCGTGGCGCCCGGCGCCAGCTCGGCCAGTGCAACGCGGTAGCCGCGCAAACGCTCCTGCGCCTCGAAGTTGCCGGACGGGCCGGCCAGGAAGGCGATCTCGCGGTAGCCGCGCGCCGCCAGGTGGGCCACCATGGCGTAGGCGGCGCTGTAGTTGTCGACCGAGATCGACGGATACTGGGTGCCGCCGGCGACGGTGTTCATCAGCACGATGGGCAGGTCTTCCGGCAGGTTATCGGACAGGAAGGCCGCATCGACGTGCGGCGACATCACCAGCAGGCCGTCGACGCGGCCGCGCATGGCCCGGATCGCCAGCGCCGCCTCGTCGGCGTCGCCGTGCAGGCTGGAGACCATCAGGTGCAGGCCGCGGCGGCGAGCGGCGCCGTCTATGCCGCGTATCATCTCCGAGAAGAATTCGCCGTACAGGTCGGGCAGCAGCACGCCGATGGTGTTGGTGAAGCTGGTGGTCAGGCTGCGCGCGCCGACGTGCGGCATGTAGCGCATGCGCTTGACCACCGCCAGGATGTGCTTGCGGGTGTCGTCGGTGATGCTGGCATGGCCGTTGAGCGCGCGCGACACCGAGGCCACCGAGACCCCCGCTTCCTGTGCCACATCCTTGATCGTGATCGCCATTTGTTGCTTTCAGAAAAATGTAACCGGTTACATTGCTATCGAAAATAAAACCGGTGACGATTCAAGCGAAATGTAACCGGTTACATGCCATAAAAATAAAGTCTACGCGCCTTACTGTTGTGTTGTAAAGTCTTTTTCTCAACAGTACCTTTCTGTCCAGATGAAACCACTGATCGCCGCCGCCCTGCTGCTTGCAACGGGCGCCGCCAGCGCCTTCGACCGCCAGTCCTGGCTGGACGACTATGCGTTTTTGAAAACGGCACTGGAGCAGCGCTACGCCAACCTGGCCTGGTTCGCGTCGCCGCAGGGCGGACTGAATCTGCCGGCGATCGACAAGCGCACCCGCCGCCTGCTGGAAACCGCCGAGGACGACGACATGGCCAAGGCGGCGCTGACCGCTTTCGTCGGTGGTTTTCATGACGGCCACTTCTCCCCCGCCGGCGGCGCGTTGCAGCCGAAGATCGCCCGGCCGCTGACGCTGCCGGCGGTCGATTACTCGAAGCTGGGCGCGATGCAGGCCTGCGCGGCGCTCGGCTACGCGCCGTTCCGCAGCGTGGCCTTCTCGCTGCCGTTTGAGAGCCTGCCCGGCACCGTGCTGGAAGCCGACGGCCTGGCGCGCGCCTTCCGCGCCGGCGTCGTCACGGCGCCGGACGGCACGCGCCTCGGCATCGTGCGCATCGCGCGCTTCCGCGAGCAGGATTCGTCGCCCAACTCCTGCATAGAAGCCTGGGGCGAACGTCAGGCGGATGGCGCCATGAGCGAGGCCGACGTGGCGCCGGTGCGCAGCGCCGCCAGCGCGGCCTGGATGCAAACGCTGGCGGCGCAGCTGCGCCACTTCCGCGAGCAAAAGGTGGCGGCCGTGATTGTCGACGTCGGCGGCAACTCGGGCGGCAACGACACCGGCGACTGGGCCGCCCGCCTGTTCACCGCGAACGACGTCCATTCCGCCCGGCTGATGATGAGCGCCGCGCCGCTGGCCGCGCAGTATTTTGACGAGCAACTGGCGCAGTTGCGCGCGGCGCAAAAGGAAAAGGACGCCACGCCGGAAGCGCGGGCCATGCTGGAACAATCGATCGCCGCGTTTGAAGCGCGCAAGGCCGGCATCGCCGCGCGGCACTGCGACCTGTCGTGGGTGTGGACCGAGCAGCGGCCCTGGCAGCCGCAGGGCTGCAGCCGGTTGATCGACGCCGGCTACGCCAGCGGCCAGGCGGCCTACCTGCCGCCCAAGTCGTTCGGCAACCAGACTATCGCCTCCAGCATCTACTGGGCCGCCGGCGTCGATGGCTTGCGCGGCGCCTGGAACGGGCCGGCATATGTGCTGACCGACAGCGGCACGGCATCGTCGGCCGAGATGTTCGCCGCGCTGATGCACGATGCGGTCGGCGCCCGCACTGTGGGCCGGGCGACGGCGGGCGACGGCTGCGGCTTCATGGCGGACGTGCCGCCGGTGGAACTGCCCCGCTCCCGCCTGCGCTACCGCGTGCCGAACTGCGTGCGGCTGCGGGCCGACGACGGCAACGAAGTGGCCGGCGTCAAGCCGGACTTGCCGGTGCTGCCGGCCGAAGGCGAGAACGACCGCGCCCGCGCCTACCGCCTGCTCGACGCCGTGGCGGCCGACTTACGCGCCCGCCCTGCCGCCGCCGCTGCGGCAAAACCTTAAAGGGTCTTGACGAACTCGCGTATGCCGCCAAGCAGCATCTCGACCGACATCGCGGTCAGGATCAGGCCCATCAGCCGTTCGAAGGCGGTCATCACCTGCGGGCCGAGCACCTTCTGCAGCTTCTCGGCGCTGAGGAACACCGCCAGCCACACCACGCCGACCGCCGCCAGCGCGGCCACGTGCACCAGCACCTCGCCGGTGCTCTCGCGCGAGAACAGCAGCACCGTGGCCAGCGCCGACGGACCGGCCAGCGCCGGAATCGCCAGCGGCACGATGAACGGCTCGCCGCCTTCGGTGCGGCCCAACACGCCGTCAGGGTGCGGGAAGATCATGCGGATCGAGATCAGCAGCAGGATCACGCTGCCGCCAATGCGCAGCGACACTTCCGACAGCTGCAACGCGGTCAGGAAGTGGCGGCCGAAGAACATGAACACCAGCAGCAGCACGAAGGCGATGGCGCACTCGCGGATGACGATGCGGGAGCGGCGCGCCACCGGCACCGGATTGAGCACGCTGGCGAACAGCGGCACGTTACCGAAGGGGTCGGTCACCAGCAGCAGCAGGATGAAGGTCTGGAAGAAGTTCTGGGTCATGGAAAGTATCGGGTCAAAAGAAAAACGGGAGCCGAAGCTCCCGTTTGCAGTGTACCACCGGATTCAGCTTATGCCGATTTGCGGCGGCGGGCGATGGCGCCCACCAGGCCCAGGCCGGCCAGCAGCATGGCGTAGGTTTCCGGCTCCGGTACCGGCAGCGTGGTGTAGGTGTAGGTGACCTTTGCGTAGCCGTCCATCGTGATGTTGGTGAAGTAGCTGGCATTGCCGGTCCCCGACAGGCTGTCCGACGACCAACCACTGAGCAGCGCATGGTAGGTGCCTGGGCCGGTGAAGGCACCCAGTTGTCCAGCCGAGTTGATGGTCACGGAATTGGTGGTGGTCCAAGGATCCAGCGTCAGCGTCGAATCGGTGCCTGCCGCCAGGGTGAACACCTTGGTGGTGGTCGCCGGGGTACTCAGCGTACCGCCGCCCACTACGCTGTCCAGTTGACCGCCGGTGGTGACCGTGAAGGTCGCTGGCGCGCCGGACAAGGCATCGTTGGAAACATAGATCGAACCGTTGACCGTATTGAACAGTTCGAACTGTACCGAGGTCAGATTGCCCAGCGCTGGATTGAACTTGCCGAAGCTCAGGTCGCCGGCGTTGTATTCGACGTCATACGCAGTCGCGGTGGTGATCGTCGGCAGTTGTACGGTGGCTGCGCTGGCGCCCAGCGCGAAGGTCAGGGCCGCGGTGGCGAAGATAGTGGTGGTCAGGTTTTTCATAGGTTATCCGCAATCGTGATGGTGACGTGGCTCAGGCTGCGCGCGATTTACGCTTGGCTACAAAGGCAATTACGCCCAAGCCCAGCAGCATCATGCCGTAGGTTTCCGGTTCAGGTACCGGCGCCGCGACGGTGTAGGTATAGGTGACATGCCCGATACCCGAAGCCGTGGTGGAGAACTTGGTGAGCACGCCCGTACCGCCCGACTTGGTGCCGTCGGCGATCAGCGAGAAATTCGCCTGCACGTTGCCGGTGCCGGTAAACAGCTCGAACGAGCCGCTGTCCAGTTGCACGTCGGTCGACAGGTTCTTTTCACCGTCCAGGATCGAGGTCAGCAGGGTGGCCTTGTGCGCGGTGCCGGTGCCGGAAAACACCGTGCCGCTGGTGGACCCCAGAAGCAAGCTGCCAGGGCCGGTCAGGGTCATCGTTGCGCCCAGTGTGCCGTTGACGGTTTTGTCGAGGCGGGTGTTGGCGTTACTGGCCAGCAGTTGACCGTACACCACCGAGCTGTACTCGATCTCGATGCTGGACAGCGCGCCCAGCGTGCTGTCGAATTGCTTGATATCCAGCAGCGATGCGATATTGGTTGGGGTGCTGGTGAACGCGGTGATGTCATAAGTGACGGTGCCTGCCATCGCAGGAGCCGCGAAGACGCCGGCGGCAACGCAAATAGTCGCAGCAGCAAAGTTTTTCAGTTTCATTAATATTTCCTTATTAAATGTTTTAACCAACTACGGCCCTAAAAGGCAAGCCGCAGGATGTCTGCTTTGCTGCCATTTCCTTACTTGGAGCAATCATAACATACAATATGGAAATTATATTTCTTTTTCGACACTTCGCAGATAATTAATGCAACTATAGTTTCCTGAATGTAATTGCCAATAAAAAAACGACCCGAAGGTCGTTTTTTTGCTACAAACTGCGGGAACCCAGTAAGGGAGCCACTTACAGCGCATCAGCCGCCGGTCTCGCCCTTCTTGATCCAGGCCGCCAGCTGGTGCGGACGGAGGCCGTCGTAGTCTTCGAACGGCTGGTGGATCCATGGGTTGTGCGGCAATTCTTCCATCTGGTAATCCGGCTTGAACGCCGAGCTGCCCTTGGTCCAGATCACCGCGGTCTTCACTTCCGTCACGCCGTCGAAGTTGGACTTCAGGTGATCGATCACCTTCATCAGCGTGACGCCCGAGTCGGCCAGATCGTCGACCAGCAGGATGCGGCCGGCCAGCGGGCCCTTGGTCATCGTCATGTATTTGGCGATGTCCAAGTCGCCCTGCACGGTGCCCTTGTCGGCGCGGTAGGAGCTGGTCGACAGGATCGCCAGCGGCACGTCGAAAATGCGCGAGAACACGTCGCCCGGACGCACGCCGCCGCGCGCCAGGCACAGCACCTGGTCGAATTTCCAGCCCGATTCATGCACCTTGAGCGCCAGGCGCTCGATCAGGCGGTGGTATTCGTCCCAGGAGACCCAGAGGTGTTTTTCGTTCGATTGTGGGGTCGTCATTGCTTAATTCCTTATTACTCGAATGGGTGGCGCAGCACGATCGTCTCTTCGCGATCCGGACCGGTCGATACCATGTCGATCGGCACGCCGACCAGCTCTTCGATGCGCTTGATGTAGGCGCGGGCGGTGGCCGGCAGCGCGGCCAGCGACTTGGCGCCGACGGTGCTTTCGGTCCAGCCCGGCATTTCCTCGTACACCGGCACGCAGCGGGCGGCCTCTTCGGCGCCGGACGGGAAGATGTCCACGGCCACGCCGTCGATGGTGTAGCCGGTGCACAGCTTCAGCGTTTCCAGGCCGTCCAGCACGTCGAGCTTGGTCAGGCACATACCGGTCACGCCGTTGATCTGGACCGAGCGGCGCAGCAGCGCGGCGTCGAACCAGCCGCAGCGGCGGGCGCGGCCCGTCACGGTGCCGAACTCGTGGCCGACCTGCGCCAAGTGGTGGCCCACGCCGGCATCGGTAGGCAGTTCCGAAGGGAACGGGCCGGAGCCGACGCGAGTGGTGTAGGCCTTGGTGATGCCCATGATGTAGTGCAGCATGTTCGGACCGACGCCGGCGCCGGCGGCGGCATTGCCGGCCACGCAGTTCGACGAGGTGACGAACGGATAGGTGCCGTGGTCGACGTCCAGCAGCGAGCCCTGCGCGCCTTCGAACAGCAGGTTGGCGCCGGCCTTGTGCGCGGCGTACAGCGCGCTCGAGACGTCGGTGACCATCGGGCGCAGGCGCGGCACGTAGGCCAGCGCGTCGTCCAGGGTCTTCTGGTATTCGATGCGCGGCGCCTTCAGGTAGTGCTCCAGCACGAAGTTGTGGTAGTCGAGGTTCTCGGCCAGCTTCTCGGCGAAGCGCTTCTCGTTGAGCAGGTCGGCGACACGGATCGCGCGGCGCGCCACCTTGTCTTCATAGGCCGGGCCGATGCCCTTGCCGGTGGTGCCGATCTTGGCTTCGCCGCGGGCGGCTTCACGGGCCAGGTCCAGCGCCGAGTGGTAAGGCAGGATCACCGGGGCGGCGTCCGACACCTTCAGGCGCGACGCGACTTCGACGCCGACTTTTTCCAGCTTGTCGATTTCGCGCAGCACGTCCGGCACCGACACCACCACACCGTTCCCGATGTAGCAGGCCACGCCTGGACGCATGATGCCCGACGGGATCAGCTGCAGCGCGGTCTTGACGCCGCCGATGACCAGCGTATGGCCGGCATTGTGGCCGCCCTGGAAGCGAACCACACCTTGTGCATGATCGGTCAACCAGTCGACGATCTTGCCCTTGCCTTCATCGCCCCATTGGGTACCGATGACGACGACGTTTTTTGCGTTTTTCTTTGACATCACACTAACCTAAGTTTTTAAGAATCCAGTTGCTACCATTATCGTCGAGGACCAGCGCGCGATCGCACTCGAACTCGTCCAGCTCGTTGCTGTGACCCGGCAAACTTTGGATCACGACTTCGCCGGACTTGCGCAGCTCGGCGATTTTTTCCTTCAATTCCGGCGCATTGCCCCACGGCGCGCGGATCGAATGCTTGCGCTCCGCGGTCGGCAGCAGGCGCGCCAGTTCGCGCAGGTCGAGCGAGAAGCCGGTGGCGGGACGCGCCCGGCCGAAAGCCTCGCCTACGTGATCGTAACGGCCGCCGCGCGCCACCGCGTTCGGCAGGCCCGGCACATACAGCGCGAACATCGCGCCGCTTTCGTACTGATAGCCGCGCAGGTCGGCCAGGTCGATCGCCACTTCCGCGCGGTCGATGGCCGACGCGGCCAGCGCCGCCAGCTCGGACAGCGCCTTGGCGATGCCCGGCAGGTCCGGCAGCACGTCGCGCGCGCGCTTGAGCACTTCGACGCTGCCGTACAGGTTGGGCAGCGCCAGCAAGGCGTCGCGCACCACCGGCGAGTAATGTTTCGTCAGCTCCTGCAGGCCGGGCACATCCTTGGCGCGCAGCAGCAGGTACAGCTGGGCTTCATCCCTGGCCGCCGCGGCGTCGCCTTCGAGGATGGCGCGCAGCACGCCGACATGCGTCAGGTCCAGCCGCACTTCGGTGAAGCCGGCCAGCGCCAGCGAAGCCAGCGCCAGCTCCTGGATCTCGGCGTCCGCTTCGAGGCCGGCATGGCCGTAGATCTCGGCGCCGATCTGCAGCGGCTCGCGGGTGGCGTGCAGGCCCGACGGACGGGTATGCAGCACGCTGCCGGCGTAGCACAGGCGGGTGACCGAGGCGCGGTTCAACAGGTGGGCGTCGATGCGGGCCACCTGGATCGTCATGTCGGCGCGCAGGCCCAGCATGCGGCCGGAGATCTGGTCGACCAGCTTGAAGGTGCGCAGATCGGTATCCTCGCCGGCGCCGGTCAGCAGCGACTCCAGGTACTCGAGCAGCGGCGGCATGACCAGTTCATATCCGTACAGACGGAAATTATCCAGCATCAGACGACGCAGTTCTTCAATCTTGCGGGCTTCCGACGGCAGGACGTCGGCGATATTTTCGGGCAAAAGCCAATTCGGCATGGGAAACTGGTGACAAAGGTAATTGAAAAATGAACAATGTGACGCACGCGCCGCAGCCATCAAGCAGAAAGCCGAACCTGATATTTTACGCGAAAATACGTTGCGAGAGGAGAAAAAGATACGCCGGGGAGCCATACGGCACCCCGGCGCGGGTCTGACTTTACTTCTTGGCGGGAGCCGGTGCGGCCGAACCGGCGGCGCCGGAGCCTTTGAAGTACTTGAAGAAGTCCGAGCTCGAATCCATCACCATCACGTCGCCGTGATTCTTGAAGGTGGCGCGGTAGGCTTCCAGGCTGCGGTAGAACTTGTAGAACTCGGGGTTCTTGCCGAACGCTTCGGCGTAGATGCCCGAGGCCTTGGCGTCGCCCTCGCCGCGGATCTGCTCGGCGTCGCGATAGGCCTCGGCCAGGATCACGGCGCGCTGGCGGTCGGCGTCGGCGCGGATCTTCTCCGACTCGGCCGAACCGGTCGAGCGCAGCTCGTTGGCCACGCGCAGGCGCTCGGCCTTCATGCGGTCGTACACCGAGTTGTTGATCTGCTCGACGTATTCCACGCGCTTGAGGCGCACGTCGATGATCTCGACGCCGATCTGCGCCGCTTCCTGCACGACTTTGGTGCGGATCGCCTCCATCACCTGGCCGCGCTGGCCGGAAATCACTTCGCTCACCGTGTGCTTGGTGATTTCCTCGTTCAGCGCCGCCTTGACGATGACCGACATGCGGTCGCGCGCGCGGCTCTCGTCGCCGCCGAAGGTGACGTAGTACAGCTTGGCCTGGCCTTCGTTGCGGCCGATGCGCCACTTGACGAAGCTGTCGATCAGGATGTTCATCTTCTCGGCCGTGATGAAGCGCTCGGCGTCCGGCGTTTCAATGGTGAGGATGCGGTTGTCGAGATAGACCACGTTCTGGAACGGCGGCGGCAGCTTGAAATGCAGGCCCGGCTCGCGTATCACTTCCTTGATCTGGCCCAGCGCGAACACGATCGCGTACTTGCGCTGGTCGACCACGAACACCATCGACGACAACACGAGCAGCGCGACGAACGCCGCGATAAGGGTACTGGCTATGCGGTTCATTAACGGCTCTCCCGGTCACGTAAGGCTTCGCGCGAACGCGGATCACGCTGGCGACTCACTTCCACCGTCGGCATCACATCCGACGGCAGCGTGGCCACCGGCGGCGGCGATGCGGCCGCTTGCGCGGCAGCCTTGGCGGCCGCGGCCTGCGCATCGGTGGCCGCCGCTTGTGCGATCAGCTTGTCCAATGGCAGGTACAGCAGGTTGCTGCCGGTCTTGGCGTCGACCATGACCTTGCTGGCGCTGGAGAAGATCTGCTGCATGGTTTCCAGGTACATGCGGTCGCGCGTGACGCCCGGGGCCTTCTGGTACTCGGTCAGCACCTGCTTGAAGCGCGAGGCGTTGCCGGTGGCGTTCTCGGTCACCATCGAGCGGTAGGCTTCGGCCTCCTGCATCAGGCGCGAGGCGTAGCCGTGGGCCTTGGGGATCACGTCGTTGGCGTAGGCCTGGCCTTCGTTCTTCTGGCGCTCGCGGTCCTGTCCTGCCTTGACCGCGTCGTCGAAGGCGCCCTGCACCTGCTCCGGCGGCTGCACGTTCTGCAGCGTGACGGCCGAGATCAGCACGCCCGACGCATAGCGGTCGAGGATCTGCTGCATCAGCTGCTGGGTTTCAAAGCCGACCTTGTCGCGGCCCTCGTACAGCACGAAGTCCATCTTGTTCTTGCCGACCACTTCGCGGATCGAGGTCTCGGCCACCTGGCGTACGGTTTCCTCCTCGTCGCGGTTGTTCATCAGCCAGGCCACGGGATCCTTCAGCTTGAACTGGACGGCGAACTGCATGTCGATGATGTTTTCATCGTCGGTCAGCATCAGCGCCTCGCGCAGCTGCTTGTTCTTGACGTTGCCGCGATAGCCGATTTCGACCATGCGCATCTGCGACACCTTGACCGTCTCGTCGCTCTGGAACGGGTACGGCCAGCGCCAGTTGAAACCGGAGCCGGTGGTGTGGCTGACTTTGCCGAAGGTGTAGACCACGCCGGTCTGGCCTTCCTGCACGATGAAGGAACCGCTGGCAAGCCAGATCAGCGCGATGACGGCGCCGACCGCGCCGGCCGTGGCGCGCACGCCGGACAGGTCGGAACGGCCACCGCCGCCGCCATTGCCGCCGCCGTTGTTATCGGGACGGTTCTTCTGGCCGAAGAAGCTGTTCAGGCGCTGGTTGAAATCGCGCCACAGCTGCTCCATGTCGGGAGGGCCTTCGCCGGGCTTCTTGCCTTCATTGGCTTGCGGCTTGCTATCTTTCTTGTCCGAGCCCCAGCGGGGATCGTTCAGCGACAGCTTCAAGCCGAGACGTTTCATAAGTGACGAGACACGCATTAGTGTGATCCGACATGAGTAAGGGTGGGACTGCTATCCGGTTCTGCTACTTCGTCGTCGACATGATAAGCCTGGTTGAGCCGGGCACCCGGCGCGTTCTTGGCCCATTCGATCATGGCGCCGCGCAACAGGTCCAGTCCTTGACCGGTGCGCGCGCTGAGGAAAACGCGGGAAATCTTATCATATTCATCCCGCTCGACCGACGGCTCCAGCTCCGCGGCATCGATCTTGTTCCACACCAGTATCTGCGGAATGTGATCGGCGCCGATTTCCTTGAGCACCAGGTTGACCTGCTCGATCTGCTCCATGCGCACCGGCGACGAGGCGTCGACCACGTGCAGCAGCAGATCGGCGTGGATGGTCTCCTCCAGCGTGGCGCGGAAGGCCGCCACCAGCTGGTGCGGCAGTTCGCGCACGAAACCGACCGTGTCCGAGATCACCACGTTGCCCACTTCCTGCCCCATGTAGACACGGCGCGAGGTGGTGTCCAGGGTGGCGAACAATTGATCTGCGACATACACGCCGGCCTTGGTGACGGCGTTGAACAAGGTCGACTTGCCGGCATTGGTATAGCCGACCAGCGACACCGAGAAGGTCTGGCTGCGGCCGCGCGAACGGCGCTGCGTCTCGTGCTGCTTGCGCAGCTTGTCCAGACGCGCGCGCAGGGCCTTGACCCGCTCGCCGATCAATCGGCGGTCGGTCTCGAGCTGCGTCTCGCCGGGGCCGCGCAGGCCGATACCACCCTTTTGCCGTTCCAGGTGGGTCCAGCCGCGTATCAGGCGCGTGGCCAGATGCTGCAGCTGAGCCAGTTCCACCTGCAGCTTGCCCTCGTGAGAGGCGGCGCGCTGGGCGAAAATGTCGAGGATCAGGCTGGTGCGGTCCAGCACCCGGATCTGCAGGCGCTTTTCCAGGTTGCGCTGCTGGGCCGGCGACAGCGCGTGGTTGAAGATGACGATTTCGATTTTGTGATCGAGCACGGCAAGGCCGATCTCGTCGGCCTTGCCGCTGCCGACGAAATATGCCGCGTCCGGGGACGAGCGCTTGGCCGTAATTGTCGTGATCGGTTCCGCACCTGCTGAACGGGCCAGCAGTTGCAGTTCCTCGACGCTGGCGGCAAAGTCGCCCTGACCGAAATCGATACCGACTAGAGCTGCGCGCATACGACGGTCAGGCGATTTGAGAAAAAGAAGCGATGGTGCAAGCGCTTATTCCGCTTCGGATTCAATGTTGAGGTTGACGGCGCGTGCCGGCACCACGGTGGAGATGGCGTGCTTGTACACCATCTGGGTCACTGTGTTACGCAGCAATACGACGTATTGATCGAACGATTCGATATGGCCCTGCAGCTTGATGCCGTTGACCAGATAGATCGAGACAGGAACATGCTCTTTGCGCAAGGCATTGAGGAATGGGTCTTGTAACAGTTGCCCTTTGTTGCTCATAACAGCTCCATTTTATGTTGTTGTGTTGGAATTGGAGGCGAAACGCTTGATTTCAAGTACGTGGCCCAGCGAAAGTCAAATGATTTTCGCTGAAACACCGTTCGCCACGCCGGGAATGGTGCTTCTAAGCCACTGTAACCTGTTTTTGCTTTTTTTGCAGGGCGCACCAGCAAAAAAACCGCTTATTTCGACTGAGTTTTTGCGAACGGATTCTTACCGGTGCGCAGTTCGATGCGCAACGGCGTGCCGACCAGCTGGAACGTGTCGCGGAAATGCTTTTCCAGGTAGCGTTTGTACGGTTCGCCGACGGCGTCCAACGCATTGCCGTGAATCACGATCACCGGCGGATTCATGCCGCCCTGGTGCGCGTAGCGCAGCTTCGGACGGATCGACCCCTTGCGCCGTGGCTCCTGCTTCTCCACCGCCTCGATCAGCGCGCGCGTCAGCTTGGGCGTCGACAGGTTGCACATGGCGGCGGCGTAGGCCGCGTCAAGCGACTTCATCAGTGGACCGATGCCCTGCGCCTTCAGCGCCGAGATGAAGTGCATCTTGGCGAAGGACAGGAAATCGAGCTTGCGGTCGATGTCGATCTTGATCTCGTCGCGCTCGTCGGTGCGCAGGCCGTCCCACTTGTTGACGGCGATCACCAGCGCGCGGCCAGTCTCCAGCACGAAGCCGGCGATGTGGGCGTCCTGCTCGGAGATGTCTTGCTGCGCGTCGAGCATCAGCACGACGACGTTGGCTTCCGAGATCGACTGCAGGGTTTTCACCACCGAGAACTTCTCGATCGCCTCGAACACCTTGCCGCGGCGGCGGATGCCGGCCGTGTCGATCAGCGTGTATTGCTTGCCCTCGCGCTCGAACGGAATCTCGATCGAGTCGCGGGTGGTGCCCGGCATGTCGAAGGCGATCACGCGCTCTTCGCCCACCAGGGTGTTGATCAGCGTGGACTTGCCGACGTTGGGACGGCCGACCAGCGCGATCTTGATGCCGTGTTCGGTCTTTTCCAGCTCTTCCGGATCTTCCGGACGCTGGGCGAAGGCCAGGTCCAGCGCCTCCTCCACTAGGTCGGCGACGCCGTCGCCGTGCGCCGACGAGATCGAGTAAGGCTCGCCCAGTCCCAGTTCGTAGAAGTCGGCGACGACGGCGGTGTAGCGCATGCCTTCCGACTTGTTGACGACCAGCATGACCGGACGGCCGCTTTTACGCAGGAAGTCGGTAATGGTTTTATCATGCGGCGTCAGGCCCTGGCGGCCGTCGACCAGGAAGATGACGATGTCAGCCTCGGCCACGGCCTGCTTGGTCTGCAGCGCCATCTGGTGCATGATGCCTTCCTTGGCGACCGGCTCGAAGCCGCCCGTGTCGATGACGAGGAAGGGACGTTCGCCGACACGGCCCTCGCCATAGTGACGATCTCGCGTCAACCCAGGCAAGTCCGCCACCAGCGCATCGCGCGAGCGGGTCAGACGATTGAACAAGGTCGATTTCCCTACATTGGGTCGACCCACTAGTGCGATTACCGGCTTCATTTTATTACTCGACCGCGAGAGCGGTCACTGTCCCTGATTGGGTTTGGAAAATCAAATTCGTGCCGGCGATGACGGGGTCCGATTGGATCGGGCTGCCGTCGGTCGCGGCGCGACCTATAAATGCGCCATCTTCCCGTGACAGGAGGTGGACATATCCCTGGAAGTCGCCGACGGCCACGACGCGGCCGTAGGAAACCGGAGTCGACAGGCGGCGGTAGGCCAGCTTGTCGTTCTTCCAGGCGTTGCTGCCGTTTTCACGGCTGTAGGCTGCAACTTCGCCTTTGTCGTCGGAGACGAATACAAAACGCTGGTCCACCGCCACGCCGACGTCGGACGAGGTCGGCTTGCTCCAGTGCGGCGCGCCGGTGATGGCGTCGAAGCAGGCCACGCGGCCCTGGTACGACACGGCGCAGACATCTTTCTCGAAGATCACCGGGGTGCCGGCGATGTCGGTCACGCGCTCCAGCTCCGTGGCGCCGCGCGGCTCGCCGACCACCACTTCAAAGCGCGGCAGGCCGGTGGCCAGCACCAGCGCCAGCAGCTTGCCGCCCGGCTGGGCCACGTACACGTTGGGGCCGTTGATGACCATGCCCGGCGCGTTGCGCAGGGTCAGGGCCGGCGTGGTGCGGGTGACGTTCCAGCGCTTGGCGCCGGTCTTGGCGTCATACGCGGTGATCAGGTTGTCGACGCTGCGCACCACGACGATGCCGCCGCCGACCACCGGCGACGACAGCACTTCGCTGGTCGCCTGGCCTTTCCACAGCTGCTTGCCGTTGGCGTCGTAGGCGAAGATCACGCCCTTGGCGCCGCCGACCACGACCACCTCGCCGTCGCTGCCCACGCCCGCGGTCAGGTCGGTGCCGGTCTTGACGCGCCATTGCTCCTTGCCGGTGGCCGCGTTCAGGCGCGCCAGGGCGCCGTCGGCGTCGGCCACGTAGATGCTGTCGCCGGCCAGCGCCGGGGTGAAGACGGCCACGCCGGCTTTACCCATCGAATACTTCCAGACGGTCTTGGGCGTCATGCCGCCCTTCAGCTCAACCAGCGCCGCCGGCTGGGTCTTGGTATCTTTGGACGAGAACAAGGAACAACCGGCCAACATCGCAAACAGGCTTGCAGCAATAACTTTTTCGGTAATACGCATTTTTTAACCTTGATCTGGGGAGGCGCCGGTGATTGCCGGCGCCGGAAAAATTACGCTGCGTCCTTGTCGGCCGGCACGGTGCCGCCGATGGCTTCAAGTTTCAGCTGGATCAGCTGACGGCCAGGGTTCTTCTTGTCGGTGGCCTCCAGCGCGGCCTGGTAGGCGGTGCGGGCTTCGGCCAGCTTGTTCTGAGCGACCAGCACGTCGCCCTTGCGGTCGGCCACGGCGCCGGCAAACTGCGGTGCCACGTCGCCCGACAGCACTTTCAGCGCTTCGTCGTAGGCTTTCTCGTCCAGCAGCAGGCCGGCCAGGCGCACCTTGGCGACGGCCTTGAACTCGTCGCCGCCATGCTCGATGGCCCACTGCAGCTGCGCCTTGGCGGACTTGATGTCGTTGGCGTCGAAGCTGGTCTTGGCCGCCACCAGCGCGCTCATCGAGGCGTAGGCGGTGCTGCCGAATTTGGATTCCATGTCGCCGGCGGCGCGCAGCACCTTGACGTTGTCCTTGGCCTCGGCCGCGTTCTGCACTTCGTCGTACAGCGCGGACGCTTGCGCGGCCTGGGTGCGCTGGTAGTAGTTCCAGCCGGTGAAGCCGGAATACGCCGCGAGGCCGGCGATCAGCACCCACGAGGTCAGATTGCCGTACTTGTCCCACCACGCTTTGAGGGACGCAATTTGTTCTTGTTCTTCGAGATCGTATGCCATGTTCGTCTGCTAGTTATAGGTTTAAAAAAGTACGGCTTAGTTTGGTGACTTAGCTTAGTGATTGCAGTGCTCGTCGTGCACGTGGTAGTGGTGATCGTCGCCGCTGGTGATCTGGTCGACCAGGAAGTCGACCACGTCGTCGAACGGCACCGTCGATTGCTGCTGCTCGCCCTCTTCCGCGCGCATCGCCTTGACGCTGGCGGTGTGGTTGGCCACCTCGTCGTCGCCGATGATGACGGCGAAGGCGGCGCCGCTGCCGTCGGCCTTCTTCATCTGCGTCTTGAAACTGCCCGGACCGTTGGCGGTGGAGGCGTGCATGATGACGTCCAGGCCGGCGTCGCGGATGCGCTCGCCCAGCACGAAGGCCTGCAGCTGCGCCGCCTCGCCCTGGTGCACCAGGTAGACGTCGCACTGGCCCGGCTGCTCGGGCTCGCCGGCTTCCTTCATCAATTCGATCAGACGCTCGATGCCCATGGCGAAACCGACGGCCGGCGTCGGCTTGCCGCCGAAGGTCTGGATCAGCGGATCGTAGCGGCCGCCGGCGCACACGGTGCCCTGGGCGCCCAGCAGGTCGGTGACCCACTCGAACACGGTGCGGTTGTAGTAGTCCAGGCCGCGCACCAGGCGGGTGTTGATGGTGTACGGGATGTTGTTGTGGTCGAGGATCTTGCGCACGCCGTTGAAGTGGGCCAGCGATTCCTCGCCCAGGTAGTCCAGCAGCTTGGGCGCGTTGTTGACCATCTCCTGCATGGCAGGGTTCTTGGTGTCCAGGATGCGCAGCGGATTGCTGTGCAGGCGGCGCTTGGCTTCGGCGTCCAGCAGCTCCTCGTGCTTTTCCAGGTAGGCGATCAGGTCGACGCGGTGGCGCGCGCGCTCTTCGGCGTCGCCGATCGAGTTCAGCTCAAGGCGGATGTTTTCCAGGCCCAGGTCATCCCACAGGCGGCGGCACATCATGATCATTTCCGCGTCCACGTCCGGGCCGTTGAAGCCGACGGCCTCGCAACCGAACTGGAAGAACTGGCGATAGCGGCCGCGCTGCGGACGCTCGTGACGGAACATCGGGCCCGTGTACCACAGGCGCTTCGGACCTTCGTAGACCAGGTTATGCTCGATCACCGCGCGCACCACGCCGGCCGTGCCTTCAGGGCGCAAGGTCAGCTGGTCGCCGTTCATCGAATCGGTGAACGAGTACATCTCCTTTTCCACGATGTCGGTGACGGCGCCGATGGCGCGCGCGAACAGCGCGGTGTTTTCTACGATGGGCGTGCGGATATGCTGGAAGCCGTAGCTCTGCACCACCGATTGCGCGGTGTTCTGGAACAGTTCCCACAGGTGCGCATCCTGCGGCAGGATGTCGTTCATGCCTTTGACGGCGGTGATTTTTTCAGTTTTGGACATATTCTTGGCTGTAATTCTTCTTCACGTAATTCAGTACGATTTCCTGGAACTCTTCAACGATGCGCTCACCGCGCAAGGTGGCGAACTTGGCGCCATCGACGAACACCGGCGCGGCCGGCGATTCGCCGGTGCCCGGCAGGCTGATGCCGATGTTGGCGTGCTTCGATTCGCCCGGGCCGTTGACGATGCAGCCCATCACGGCCACGTTCATCGCCTCCACGCCCGGATAGGTCTTTTTCCACTCCGGCATCTGGTCGCGCAGATAGGTCTGGATGTTGTCGGCCAGTTCCTGGAAGGTGGTCGAGGTGGTGCGGCCGCAGCCAGGGCACGCGATCACCATCGGGGTGAATTTGCGCAGGCCCATGGTCTGCAGGATCTCCTGGCCGACCACGACTTCCTTGGTGCGGTCGCCGCCCGGCTCCGGCGTCAGCGAGATGCGGATGGTGTCGCCGATGCCCTCTTGCAGCAGCACCGACAGCGCGGCCGTCGAGGCGACGATGCCCTTGCTGCCCATGCCCGCCTCGGTCAGGCCCAGGTGCAGCGGATAGTCGCAGCGCTTGGCCAGTTCGCGGTACACGGCGATCAAATCCTGCACGCCCGAGACCTTGCACGACAGAATGATCTTGTCGCGGCCCAGGCCCAGTTCCTCGGCGCGCACGGCGTTCTCGATGGCCGAGGTGATCAGCGCCTCGTACATCACCGCCTGCGCCGACCACGGCTCGGCGCGGCCGGCGTTTTCGTCCATGATGCGCGCCAGCAGCGCCTGGTCCAGGCTGCCCCAGTTGACGCCGATGCGCACCGGCTTGTCGTAGCGCGCGGCCACTTCGATCATCTGCGCAAACTGCGTGTCGCGCTTGGCGCCCTTGCCGACGTTGCCCGGGTTGATGCGGTACTTCGACAGCGCCTTCGCGCACTCCGGATAATCGTTGAGCAGCGTATGGCCGTTGTAGTGAAAATCGCCGACCAGCGGCACGTCGATGTCCATCTTGTCCAGCTGCTCGCGGATGTAGGGCACCGCTTCAGCCGCTTCCGGACGGTCCACCGTCAGGCGCACCAGCTCCGAACCGGCGCGCGCCAGCTCCTTGATCTGGATCGCGGTTTCGATCACGTTGGCGGTGTCGGTATTGGTCATCGACTGCACCACCACGGGCGCGTCGCCGCCGACCCAGATCTTGCGCTGGCCGTGCGAAACCAGCACGCTGCGGCTGGCGCGGCGATTCGACGGTCCCGAAGGAATAGCTGTTTGTGAAGACATGATCTTTTACTCGGCTTGTGCTTAACTTATTTAATGTTCACGCGCGAAATCGTACCGCCGGCGACCGGTGGCAACGCCAGCGGCGCGCCGCCCAGCGTGGCTTTTACGCCGCCAGGCTTGCCGACGATCAGCAGCGCCGGATCCTTGATGTCGAAGGTCTCGGTGTTGCCGGCTTTCACCAGCCGCGAAATCAGCGGCGTCGTGCCCGGGCGGCGGATCTCCACCCACGAATCTTCCGTTACTTCCAGCACCAGCTGGCTGCCTGCGGCGGCCGGCGCTGCCGCCGGTGGCGCCACTTGCGCGACCGGCGCCGCGGTTGCAGGCGTCGTGGCGGCCGGCGTTGCAGCGGCGCCCGCCGCCGCCGCATCGGCCGGCGCGTTGCCGCCTGGCGGCGGCACCGAAATCAGCGGCACGCTAGGCGATTGCAGCGGCGCGGTTGCCGCGCCCGGCGCGGCGGTGGTCGTTTCGATCGGCGCGATCGCCGGCTCGGCAGGCTTGACCGCCTCGGTCGTGGCGCTGGCCGGCGCTTCCGAGCGCTGGAACAGCGTCGCCGGGATCATGCCGCTCTGGTAGGCATACACGCCGGCGGCGGCCACGGCCACCACCACGGCCACACCGATCAGCCAGCCGGCCGGACCGGACGAACGCTGCGTCATCGACGGGAAGCGCGATTCGGAGAACGTCGCGGCGATTTCCTTGCGCGGCGGCGCGGCCTCATGGCTGGTCGGCGACACCACTTCGATCATCGCCACCAGCGGGGTGGCGTCTATCTTGACGACCTTGGCGTAGGCGCGCACGAAGCCGCGCACCACGGCCATATTCGGCAGCGCGGCGTAGTCGCCCGCTTCCAGTGCCTTGACCTGGCGCGGCGCCAGTTTCAGTTGATCGGCAATCTGTTCCACCGTCCAACCCATCGCTTCGCGCTGGGCCGCCAGTTGTGCTCCGGGCGTGGCCAGGCTGCTGCTGCCCTGGTCTTTTGGCGAATCTGCCCACTCTGAATTCATTGGTATCCCTGTTTCACTCATCAAACGCCCCACGTTGATAAGCAGCATACTCGGCCGAGCCGGGGTGGTGGCGGCGCAACTGCGTCGCCCAACCAGCTTCCGCGCTCGTGTCGCCAAGCTTATGCTGCACCTTAATCGCGAGCCACAGCACGTCGGCCGTCAGGCTCTCCATCTTTGCCACCTTGTTCAGGCGGGTCACGAAGAAATTGGCGCGCACATAATCGCGCTTTTCAAAATAGACCCGCGCCAGATTGGCGTTGGTGGCCGGCAGGTCGGGCGTCAACTGCAAGGCTTGCAGCAGATAACGCTCCGCGCTGGCGTAATCCTTGATCTTCAATGCGCAGGAACCGGCGTTGTTCGCGGCGCTGGCCGGCGAACGATAGCTGCGGTTGCTCAGGGCCGCATCAAACAGCGGCAGCGCCTCGGCCACCCGGCCGAGCTGGCACAGGAACGAGCCGTAATTGTTGGCCAGGTCGGGATTCCCCGGCACCAGCTTGCGGGCGCGCACGAAGTTGTCCTCGGCCAGCCCGTTCTCGCCCATCTGCTGGTAAATCAGGCCGCGCATGCCGTAGGCGTCGGCGTAGTTCGGATCGGCCGCCAGCGCCAGCTTGACCTCGTCCAGCGCGAACGCATACTGGCGCTGCTCGAAGTAGCCGATCGCCAGCTGCATGCGGATCTCGACCTTGCGCTGGGCGCTGGTCTGGTCCGACACCGTGGTCAGCTCGGCCTGGCCACTCTTGCCGCGCTCCGGGCCCGACGAGGCGCAGCCGGCCAGCGTCCCGGCCGCGATCGTCAGGATCGTGGCGAGAGTGAGCCGGCTACGCTGCGCCAGGAGGGTCATCAGGAACGGATCTCCACGATCTTGCCGAAATTGGCGCCGAACTTCTGCTGGTACTCGGCCATTTTCTCCATCCGCTTGGCCACCTTGGTGCGGTCCTGCACTTCGCCGGCCAGCTGGCCGCAGGCGGCGTCGATATCGTCGCCGCGCGTCTTGCGGATGGTGGTGACCAGGCCGCCGTCGACCAGGATCTGGGCGAAGGCCTTGATGCGGGGATTCTTGGAGCGCAGCAAGCCCGACTCCGGGAACGGGTTGAACGGAATCAGGTTGAACTTGCAGTTGACGCCGAACTCGCGGTCCTGCACCAGGGCCAGCAGTTCGCGGGCGTTCTCGTCGGAATCGTTGACGCCGTCGAGCATGCAGTACTCGAAGGTGATGAAGTCGCGCGGCGCAAATTCCAGGTAGCGCTTGCAGGCGGCCATCAGCTCCTTGAGCGGATACTTCTTGTTCAGCGGGATCAGGCTGTCGCGCAGCTTGTCGTTCGACGCGTGCAGCGAGACGGCCAGCGCCACCGGCACTTCCTGCGACAGCTTGTCCATCATCGGCACCACGCCGGAAGTCGACAAGGTGACGCGGCGGCGCGACAGGCCGTAGGCGTTATCGTCGAGCATCAGCTTGAGGGCGGTGGCGGTCGGCTCGAAGTTCAGCAGCGGCTCGCCCATGCCCATCATGACCACGTTGGTGATCTGGCGCTCGCCCTTCGGGCCCGGCTCGATGCCCTTGGTGCGGCGCAGTTCGAACTCCGCCATCCACAGCTGGCCGATGATCTCGCCGACGGTCAGGTTGCGCGAGAAGCCTTGCTTGCCGGTCGAGCAGAAGCGGCAGTTGACGGCGCAGCCGGCCTGCGTAGAGATGCACAGCGTGCCGCGGTTCTCTTCCGGGATGAACACGGTTTCGACCGCGTTGCCGTTGCCGACGTCGACCAGCCATTTGCGCGTGCCGTCGGTGGACGTGTGATCGCTGATGATGGCCGGCGCCGTGACGTGGGCGCGGGTTTTCAGTTTGTCGCGCAGCGACTTGGCCAGATCGGTCATGCTGTCGAAGTCCGACGCACCGAATTGGTGGATCCAGCGTTGCAGTTGCTTGGCGCGGAACGGCTTCTCTCCCAACTCGGCGCAGTAAGCGATAAGTTGCGCGGGATCGAAGTCCAGCAAGTTGGTCAGAGGTGCGTTCATAGTGGTATTCAAAACAGTACTAATCATTTTTCCGTTTCCGCACCGCGGCGCGGAAACGGATCTTACTAAAAATTACTTACCGAAGAAGTAAGCGATTTCAACTGCGGCGGCTTCGACAGCGTCGGAACCGTGGACAGCGTTGGCGTCGATCGAATCGGCGAAGTCAGCACGGATGGTGCCTTTTTCAGCCTTCTTAGGATCGGTGGCGCCCATCAGTTCGCGGTTTTTCAGAACTGCGTTTTCGCCTTCCAGAGCCTGGATCATGACTGGGCCGGAGACCATGAAGTCCACCAGGTCCTTGAAGAAACCGCGCTCTTTGTGCGCAGCGTAGAAACCTTCAGCCTCTTCACGCGACAGCTGCTTCATTTGAGCAGCAACGATCTTCAGGCCAGCGCCTTCGAAGCGGCTGTAGATTTGGCCGATAACGTTTTTTGCAACTGCGTCTGGTTTGATGATCGACAGGGTGCGTTCGATTGCCATTTAAAAAACTCCAATAAAAAGAAAGGTTTAAAACAAAATTGATAACTCAATCAACCTTTGATTTTACCATAGAACACCCCATATACCGAGAAACGGGAGTAGATAAGCTTGCAAGAGCGGCCATATTTGCCCCTTTTTCGGGCGAAAATATGGCCCGGGACGGTTTTAAGCCAGTATTAAGTGCATTTTCGGGGCATTTTTGCGCATTTTTACCCCGCCGTGCTATGCTTTTGGCAAGCGGTATTCGAATCACTATGAAGGAGGTTCCATATGAACAACATGCAAAATACCTACGACCTGGCGGGAAGCCGCCGGTCGGTCCAGCACAACGTGCTGCGCAATACCTACTGGCTGCTGGCCCTGTCCATGGTGCCGACCGTATTCGGCGCGGTGCTGGGCGTGTCGCTGCACCTGCCGCTGGGCGGCGGGCTGATGGCGCTGCTGTTCCTGGGCATCGCCTTCGGCTTCATCTGGGGCATCGAAAAGAACAAGGATTCCGGCCTGGGCGTGGCCCTGCTGCTGGGCTTCACCTTCTTCATGGGCCTGATGCTGACGCCTATGCTGTCGCGCATTCTCGGCTATTCCAACGGCGGATTCCTGATCATGACCGCGTTTGGCGGCACGGCGTCGGTGTTCGCGGTGCTGGCGACGATCGCCACGGTGTCCAAGCGCGACTTCTCCGGCATGGCCAACTGGCTGTTCGCGGGCGTGGTGGTGATCCTGCTGGCGTCGATCGCCAACATCTTCCTGGGCATCCCGGCGCTGGCGATCGTGATCTCGGTGGTGGCGATCGCGATCTTCTCGGCCTACATCCTGTATGACGTGCAGCAGATCATCAACGGCGGCGAGACCAACTACATCCGCGCCACGCTGAACATCTACCTGGACGTGTACAACATCTTCGTCAACCTGCTGTCGCTGCTGGGCATCTTCGGCGGCAACCGCGACTAAGCGAAAACAGCCCCCCCCTCGAAGCCGGCCCAGCGCCGGCTTTTTTTATTTCAACCCGGGGTCAGATCCGACAATTGGACACGAGCTCTGCCGTAGCGGTCGCTACGGCAGAGCTCGTGTCCAATTGTCGGATCTGACCCCGGATCTAGCGGACGTGGAAACGGGTGGTGGCGACGACTTGGGCGTTGGCGTCGATCAGGGCCAGTTGGTGCTGGCCCGCGACCGGGCGCCAGGCGTAGTCGGCGCCGGCCTGGCCGAGATCGGTGCCATCCAGGCGCCAGTGGAGCCCCCTGCCCGCCTGCGCCTGGAAGAAGACGCGCTGGATGGCGTCCGGGATGTCGGGATCGATGGCGATGATGCTGGCGTCTCCTGGATACAGTATCTTCGGCGCGCGCTGCGTGTCCTGCACCACGGCGATGACCGGGCTTTCGGTGCCGGCGATGAACCACTCGCTGCGCGCCGCCTCCAGCATCGGCTGGTACACGATCTGCTGGCGCACCACGCCGGCCGGCGCTTTCGGCGCGCGGCTGGGCTGCTGGCGGTGCAGATAGTCCATCACGTCGCGCCACACCGGCGCGGCGCCGCTGACGCCGGAAACGTCCCACATCGACTGGCCGTCGAAATTGCCGACCCAGACGCCAACCGTGTAGCGCTCCGAATAGCCGAGGCACCAGTTGTCGCGCATGTCCTTGCTGGTGCCGGTCTTGACGGCGCTCCAGAACGTCGTGGCCAGTTCGTTTTTCAGGCCAAACGTCAGGCTGCGCGCGGCGCGGTCGGACAGGATGTCGCCGACGATGAAACTGGCCCTGGCGTCGAGCACGTGGCGCGGCGCCACGGCAGCCTGCGGCGCCAGGCTCACCGGGCCGTACATGCCGCCGTTGGCCAGGGTCCGGTAGGCGTTGCTCAACTCCAGCAGCGACACTTCCGCCGAACCCAGGGCCAGCGAGTAGCCGTAGTAGTCGGCCGATTCCGTCAGGCTGCTCAAGCCCACGTCGTGCAGCCGCTCGTAGAAGCGGTCCATGCCCGTCATCACCAGCGTGCGCACCGCCGGCACGTTGAGCGAACTGGCCAGGCTGGTGCGCACGCTGACGTGGCCCTTGAAGTCCTTGTCGTAGTTCTGCGGGATGTACAGGCCGGACGGCGTGGAAATGTCGATCGCAGTGTCGTCCATCACCGATGCCGCCGTGATCAGCTTGCGCTCCAGCGCCAGCTCGTAGAGGAAGGGCTTGAGCGTCGACCCGGCCTGGCGCAGCGCGGCCACACCGTCTACCTCGCCGCCGCCGGCGTTGCCGACATAGGCCAGGATCTCGCCGCTGGCGTTATCCAGCACCACCACCGCGCCGTCGTTGACATTGCGCGCCCGCAGCGACATCAGCTGCTGGCGCAAGGCGGTCTGCGTAAAGCGCTGCAGATCGCCGTCGAGCGTGCTGCGCACCGCCTTGCCGGCGCTGGTCAGCAGCTGCTGCGCCACTTGCGGCGCAGGCGGCGTCTCGGCCGCCAGCAGCGGGCGCCCCATCGCGATGATGGTCCGCAGTTCGATATCGCTGCAGGTGGAAGGCGCCCGCAACTCCCTGGCCAGCGCGCACGCCCGCTGCGACACCACCTTGGGCGCGGCGCCCGGCCCGCGCAGCAGGCTGGCCAGGATCATCGATTCGCTCAGGTTCAATCCGGACGGCGCCTTGCCGAACAAGCCGCGCGCCGCCGCGCCGACGCCTTGCAGCTCGCCGCGGAACGACACCAGGTTCAGATACGCTTCCATGATCTGCGGCTTGGTCCATGTCGCATCGAGCTGGCGCGCGGCCTGGATCTGGTCCCACTTCTGTCCCCAGCTGCGGCCCTTGGCCGACGGCTGCAAGCGCGGATCGAGCTGAGCGGCCAGCTGCATGGTGATGGTCGAGGCGCCGCGCGGACGGCTGCGGAACAAGTTATCCCAGGCAGCCTTGCCAGCGGCGCTCCAGTCCACGCCGTCATGCTGGTAGAAGCGCTGGTCCTCGGCCTGCAGCACGGCGGCCGGCAGGCTGGGCGAGATGTCGGCCAGCGCCACCCACGGCAGGCGGCGCACCTTCATGTCGATGCGCAGCGACTGGATCGGCTCTCCATGACGGTCCAGCAGCTCCGCCTCCGACGAGCGCCAGGCGGCGCGCACCTGCTCGGCTGTCGGCACGACGATTGTGGCGGCGTTGGCGGCGCCGGCTGCATGCACGGCGCCGGCCAGCGCCAGCAGGGTTGCCAGGATCGGTTTCATTTGACGTTGAACGGTGCGTTCGGGGATTCGCCGAACATCTCCGGACTATACATCGCTTCGACGCGCGTGGCGGGCAAATTGAACTGTCCGGCGTTGTTCAACCGCACAGTGTATTCCACGCTCCATTTCCCTTTCGGGACGAACTGGTAGAACGCATGGAAGCCCTCAAACGTACGCTCTTCGAACACCGGCCACGCCCAGCCGCTACGCTTTTCTCCGCTGCTGAGCAGCTGCGAGTCGCGTCCCAGGCCGGAACCCAGCACCGTGGCGCTGGCCGGGATCGGATCGTCGACCACCACCCAGGTCATGTCGGCTTGCGCTTCCAGGTCCAGGCGCACGCGATAGACGTCGCCACGCGACCATACGCCCGCCACCTTCTGCTCCACCGGCGTGACGGTCCTGACGATCTTGTAGCCGCTCGATATGGGCGCCTTCAGCGGCAGCGCGGCCTGCGTCTGCACCGTCACCCACGGCTTGCCGGTGCCGGCGTGATCGAGTTCCAGCCCGGCGCCGCCGTGCGGCCAGGGCAGCATGACGCTGCCGCCGTTGGTGTCGCCGCCGAACGCGACGCTCTTGCTGGCATTCGCCAAGGTCGCGCTGCCGGTGCCGGTGACCTTCTCGTTTTCGAATTTGCGCGAGAATTTATCGATGGCCAGCGTGCCCCAGACATTGGCGACCGTGGTGCCCCAGCGGCCCTTGCGCTGGCGTCCCAAGGCGCCGCGCGCCAGCCGGCCCATGTCTTCCTGCCACGCCGGATTGTCCAGCATCGCCAGCAGCAGCTTGTTGGCGTTGCTGTCGGCGGATGCCATCAGCCACCACCAGTCGTCGGTACGCTCGGTCGAAAAGCCCAGCGTCGTTCCTTGCAGATTCAGGCGCGAACGCAGGATCTGCTCCGCCTGCGCCATGCGCTGCGTGTGCATCGACAGCTTCGGCGAGCGCTTAAGGATCAGGTACCAGTCGATGACGGCCGACGTCGGCCACAGATTGGGTTCGACGCTGAACGATTGCAGCTCTTCCGGCTGGATGCCGTGGGTGCGCGACAGCGCCTCCAGCGCGGCGATCTTGCGGATGGCCAGGTCCGCGGTCGGCAGTGACGAGTAGCGCGTGACCTTGCCCTGCACGAAAGCCAGCAGTCCGGATTCCATACGCCCCTTCAGTTCAGCCGGTATGCTGTAGCCGGCCTCCTGTGAGGCGGACAGCACATAAGCCGTCAGAGTGTCGTCGCCCTGCTGCATGGTGGCGAAGTATTTGACCAGGCCATCGGCGTCCAGATGCGCCGGCAGGCTGTCCACCGCAGACTGCCACAACGCCGGGTCGTGCAGCGCGATGGCGCGCGAGCTGACCTGTTCGAAGCAGCGGTACGGATAGGCGCTCATGTAGTCGCGCACACCGGGCAGATCGCTGCCGAGTTTGGGGCTGAACTGCACCTGCACACCGCCGCGTCCCGGCAACGCGTCGTCCGGCAGGCGGACCTGCATGGTCTGCTTGCGGTCCAGCTGCAGCAGCGTCGCCTGCGTGGTGCGCACCGGCACGGCGGCCACCACTTTCTGCTTGACCTTCAAACGGTCGCGCGACGCCGGCCCGGCCGCCGCGCCATCGCCGACGATCGCCGCGCCGACGTCCCACGCCAGCGTGGCCGCACCGACCGGCACCTGATAGTCCCAGCCGATATCCTGCGCCTGCCCCGCCTCCAGCGCGACCTGCTGTGGAGCCAATGTCTTGCCGCCGACGGTAGCGGTCAGCGCCACCTTGACGGCGCCTGCGGTCGTATTCCGCAGCGTGAAGCCGGCGCGGAAGCGGTCGCCCTCGCGCACCAACGACGGCAGGCCGGAGAGCAGCATCAGGTCCTGCGAGCTGCGCACCTCCGCGCGGCCGGTGCCGAACAAATCCGCCTCCGCACTGGCGATAGCGACGATGCGGAACGCCGTCAGCGAGTCGTTGATGGGCACCTGCACCGTCGCCTCGCCGTTGGCGTCCAGCGTCACGCGCGCCTTCCAGAACAGCAAAGTATCGAACAGCTCCCGTCCTCCACCCTTGCCCCCGCCACCGCCGTGCGGCACAGCCTTGCGGCCGAAGTGGCGCTTGCCGACCACCTGCATCTGCGCGGTCGACGTCTGCACCTGCAGGCTGCGCTGCTGCATCATCGCTTCGAGCAGGTTCCAGCTGTCGTTCGGCATCAGCTCCAGCAGACCGACATCGACCGCGGCCAGCGCCACCTCGGCGCCGGCGGGTGGCGCAGAGCCGTCCGCGCGCGTGACCTTGACCGCCACGGTGGCCTTGTCGCGCACGTTGTAGACCGGTTTGTCCGCCTTGACCTGCACCTTCAATTCATTGGCCGACCAGCCCACGCGCAGCGCCGCGATACCCAGCTTGTACGCAGGCTTGCCCAGATCGACCAGCGCCGTCGGCTTCACGCTGGCCACGCGGCCGCGCACCACCAGCGCCGACACATACACATTGGGCGCGTAACCGCCCTTGACCGGAATCGTGAACACCGGCGCGCTGCCCGACAGCGGCCGCACGTAGGTGTCGATGATGCCTTCGCGCTCCACGGTGATCAGCGCGGTCGCCTCGCGGAACGGCATGCGCACCTGGAAGCTGGCGGTCTCGCCAGGCTCGTAGCGTTTTTTCTCCGGCAGCAGGTCGATACGGTCGTTGTCGGTGGCGCTGAACCACCAGTCGGCGCCGTCGGCCACCCAGGTCTCGCGATTGGTCATCGTCACACGCTGCTGTTCATCCTGCGTTTTCGCGCGCAGGATCAGGTTGCCCGACGCCGGCGCCTTGACCTGGCAGATCAGCAGGCCCTTGTTGTCTGTCTTGCCTTCGCAGGCCGCACCCAGCGCCTTGACTTCGCTGTTGTTTTCGTAGGCGTAAAAGCCGCCGATCAGACGGCGCCGGTGCGAGTAAGACTGCCGCTGGAAGAAGTCGACCGACACCGGCGCGTCGGCCACCGGCTTGCCTTGCAGGTCCAGCACCACGACCTGGAACTTGAGCGCGTCCTTGCTCAGCACCCAGCCGTCCGGCTGGATGCCGATCACATAGCTCGACGGCCACAGCGGAATGCGGGTGGAGACGGACAGCGTCTCGCCGTTGGCATCCTGGTAGGACATCTCGGCCGTCAAATCATGCGGTGTTTGCACGGCCGGCAGCTGGTCCAGCGTGACGCGCGCGCCGCCGGCCTTGTCCAGCGTGAGATTGCGGGTCTTGACGGCGGCCGGACCGCTTGCCGCGCCGCCATCCGCTTCTCCTCCCTCGAACATCCCCTCGTCTTCATCGAAGGCGCCGTTGCTGCGCTCAACACCGACCTTGACGTCGCCGGTGCTGAAGCTGAAGTCCGCGTAGTCCTCGAAGCTGACCGCCTTGTCCTGCACCATCGTGCGCAATTGCACCGGCGCGCCGCCGGCCCCGCCACCGGACAGGTAGCTGAGCTGCACGTCCAAGTCCAGCGCCGGCGTCTGGATGGCCGGCGTTTTCGGCCCCTGCAGCACGGCCTTCATGGTCGGCACGCGAAACTGCTCGACACGGAAGCGGCCCGCCGTGCGGCCTCCCAGCATCACCGTGTACCAGCCCTGCCTGGCGTCCGCCGGAATGATCCACTGGTTTTCCGCGCTGCCGTTCGCGCTCCAGCTGATCGGCAGTTCGTATTTCTGCTCGCTCCCCTCATGCATGACGAAGATGCTGCCCGGCTGCGCCTTGCGCTCTTCCGCTGTCAACTGTTTGGCGCGCCAGTTGCGCTGGTCCTTGCGCGGCGCGTCGGCGGCGCCGACCAGCGCGACGCCCTGCTCCACATGGCGGCGCAGGAAGTGCTTCATGTGCACCGTCTCGCCGGCGCGCAGCAAGGTGCGGTCGAACACCGTGGCGGCGATGACGTTGTCGGCGCTGCTGTCTTCGGTCGGCAGGTTGTAGCGCCAGCTTTCGATGCCGCGCGTCCAGTAAGACAGCGTGAAGGTCATGTCGGCGCCGCTGCGGGCGCTGATGAAATAGCCGCTGCTGCGGTCACAGCGGGACTCCGCCAGCTCCTGCTTGATGTCGGCCACGCCGATGGCGTTGGTGGTGCCCTGCCACAGCTGCTTGCCGTGGCAGTCGCGCACCGATACCTGCGCTTGCGGCACAGGCTTGCCCTTGTCCAGCGACGTGACCCACACCAGCGACGATTGCCCGCCCTGCTTGAAGTGCGCCACCATGTTCGTCACCAGCGCCGCCGTGCTGACGTAGGCGGTGGACGGCTTGTCGTTCAGCGCCGCACCCAGTTTGGGGCTGGCCAGTTCGACCACGTAGAAGCCCGGCTTGCGCAGCGGGATGCCGACCACTTCGAACGCCTGCCGCCCGCCCGGCTTGGGCATGGTGAAGCGTTCAATGGCGCCGGATGGCGCCTTCTTGCTGTCGCCCAGCAGCGGCTTGTACAGCGCGTCGCCAAACAACTCCACCGGTCCCCAGCCGTAGCCGGACATGCGCTGCAGCCAGTCGAAGATCTGCTTGTCCTGCTGCTCCGGCAGGGCAGCGGCGTCGTTGACGCGCAGCGCAGCGCCATCGACGCGCGCCGTGCGGCCGGCCAGGCTGGCCTCCACATTGCGCACCGTGACCGGCAGCAAACGGTCGCCCTTCGCTTCAATGATGCCAAAGCGGGCCGGGAACTTGACCAGCGGCGGCTGCACGTCCGTCTGCACCGACATCGGGAAGCGCGCCTGATTCAACAAGGGCCGGTTGGCGTCGTCCTTGAGGCCGGCCGGCACGGACAGCGTCAGTTTGGCTTTCTCCGGGAACGGCCCGTTGATGGTGACCCAGCTGACGTATTCCGCCTTGAGCTCTTCCTTGTCGACGGCGGCCTTGAAGACCTTGCCGCCCGGGCCGCTCAGCTTGACGGCCAGCGCATCGGCCATGCGCACCGGCGCCGAGAAGTCCACGCGCGCGGGCAGGAAGGGAATGCAGCCGCCGTCCTGCTTCAATCTGTCGCAACTGAAGCGGGCGGTGAACTCCGGCCGCGTCTTGTAGGTCCAGGTCTGGTCCTTGTCGGTGACGATACCGCTGTCGGCGGCGATGCCGGCGCCCCAGACCAGCGACACCTCGGCCTCCGCCGGCAGATTGCGCTTGCACTGCAAAACCACCAGCGGCAGCTTTTCCATGCGCTTGTCGCGCACCGTCGCCGTGGCCCGCCACACCACGCCGCGCGCCTTGAAGTACAGCGACAGATAGCGGTCGGTGAACTCCTTGCGCTGGTCGAGTATGCGCTGGCGCTCGGCGCCGCCGAGTATGCGCACGCCGATCTTTTCATTGATGCCTTCGGCGCGGCACCAGGCGTGGGCTGCCACGCTTTCATCGGTGGCCGGCGCGTCGAGGCCGAGGATGAAGATCTGTTGCTCGTCGATATTGCCGGCGCCTTCGCGCGGCAGCGAGCTGACGATGGCCGGGCCGCCGGTGTTGAAGGAGAACCGGCGCTCGCCTTCCAGCGGCGTGCCCGCCAGGTCCTTGAGATCGTCCTTCAGCGTGAAGCGGCAGGCCACGCCGGCCGGCAGGTCGCGTTCGAAATCGTAGCTCCAGTTTTTGCCGTCTATCCAGCGGCCCTTGCCCTGCTCGGGACAATCCACCTTGAACGGATCGCCGAGGCGCATGTCGCCCAGCGGGACCATCTGGCCGCTGAAGCGCGCGGTCGCCTGCCGCACGCCTTTGACGACGCCGGACGGAGAAAACGAGATAACGGAAGTCTGGGCCAGGACGGCCAGTGGCATGCTGCAAAAAGCAGCCATGCCGATGAGGCGAAACAGGAGGCGCATGCCAACTCCGGACGCTGATTATGGGATCAGCCCAGTGTTGCGTACGCCTCCGGCAAAGTCAATAACATTACAAGAAAAACATCAGGCCAGATCAAATACCGCCATCGATTCCACGTGCGAAGTGTGCGGGAACATGTTGACCACGCCGGCCTTGTTCAGCACATAGCCGGCGTTGACCAGGATGCCGGCGTCGCGCGCCAGCGTCGACGGGCTGCACGACACGTAGACGATGCGCTTGGGCAGCAGGTCGGCACGGGTCTGGCTCAGTTCCACCAGCGCTTCGCTCAGCGCCATGGCGCCGTCGCGTGGCGGATCGACCAGCATGCGGTCGAACTTGCCCAGCTCGATCAGGTGCTCGGCCGTCACCTCGAACAGGTTGCGGGTGTAGAAGGTGGTCTTGTCCGACAGGCCGTTGGCCCTGGCGTTGTCCAGCGCGCGCTCGGTCAGCGAGGTCGCGCCTTCGATGCCGACCACCTCGCGCGCCTGCGTCGCCAGCGGCAGCGTGAAGTTGCCCAGGCCGCAGAACAGGTCGGCCACGCGGTCTTCCGGTTGCACTTCCAGCAGGCGCAGCGCCTTCACCACCAGCACGCGGTTGATGTAGTGGTTGACCTGCGTGAAGTCGACCGGCTTGAACGGCATCTTGATGCCGAATTCCGGCAGCAGGTAGTGCAGCTCCTGGTCCAGCGGATAGTAAGGCGCCGCCGTTTCCGGACCCTTGGTCTGCAGCCAGAACTGGATCTTGTGCTGGTCGGCGAAGGCTTTGAGCTTGACGTCGTCGTCGCCGGCCAGCGGCGCCATGATGCGCAGCACCAGCGCGGTGACGCCTTCGCCGATGGCCACTTCGATCTGCGGGATCTGGTTGAACAGGGTCAGCGAACCGATCAGCGCGCGCAGCGGCAGCAGCAGGTCCGACACGTGTTTCGGCAGGATCTGGCAGCTCTGGATGTCTGCCACGAAGATCGATTTCTTTTCCTTGAAACCGACCAGCACCGCGTCCTTCTTGGCCACGTGGCGCACCGACAGGCGCGCACGGTAGCGGTAGCCCCAGGTCGGGCCGTACATCGGGCGCATCACCGTCAGCGGACGGACCTTGCCGATGTGCTGCAGGTTATCTTCCAGCACGCGCTGCTTGATCGCCACCTGCGCGGTCGGCTCCAGATGCTGCATCGAGCAGCCGCCGCACATCTCGAAATGCACGCACTTCGGCTGCACGCGCATCGGCGATTCGTGGTGCAGCGCATCCATGCGCGCCATTTCCCAGTTTTTCTTCTTCTTGAACGAGGTGAAGCTGACTGTCTCGCCCGGCAACGCGCCTTCGACAAACACGACCTTGCCTTGCGAGCCGTCTTCATTTTCCATATGGCCGACGCCGCGGGCGTCCATGTCGAGCGATTTGATGAAGAGTTTATTTTCTTGCATAACGTTCAATGTTGAATTGGGAATGGCTGGCGCAGGCGCTCGTGCACCGGGCCGCGCAGGGCCGTAATGATAGCAGAATGAGAAGGGCTTAAAGCAGGGAATCGCGCACCACGCCGCGCGCGGCCATGGCCCGTTTCAGCTTGACCAGCGCTTCCTGCTGGATCTGGCGCACCCGCTCGCGGGTCACGCCCATTTCCTCGGCCAGCGTTTCCAGCGTGGCCGGATCGTCGTTGTCGAGGCCGAAGCGGCGCATGATGACGATGCGCTGCTTGTCCGGCAGCTTGGTCAGCCAGTCGCGCACCAGCACCGTCATTTCGTGGTGCTCGGCGCGGGCGTCGGGGCTGTCGTCGCTGTCGCCGGGCAGCATGTCCATCAGCGACGATTGCGGATCGTTGTCCAGCGGCGCGTCCAGCGAGGTCGCGTGCTCGGACAGCGCCAGGATGTCCTGCACCTCCTCCACCGGGCGGCCGACCAGCTCGGCGATGTCCTCGGCGGTGGCGTCCTTGCCGTTGTGGTGCTGGGCTTCGAGATGATATTTGCCGCGCAGGATCTGGTTCAGCTCGCGCACCATGTGCACCGGCAGGCGCACCGTGCGGGCCTGGTTCATGATGGCGCGCTCGATCGACTGGCGTATCCACCAGGTGGCGTAGGTCGAGAAGCGGAAGCCGCGCTCCGGCTCGAACTTGTCGATCGCGCGCATCAGGCCAATGTTGCCCTCTTCGATCATATCGAGCAGCACCACGCCGCGGTTGATGTAGTGCTTGGCGATGGAGACGACCAGCCGCAGGTTGTGCTCGATCATGGTCTGGCGGGCGCTGAAGTCGCCGGCCTTGGCCAAGGTGGCGTAGTGCACCTCCTGCTGCGCCGTCAACAGCGGCCGGGTGCCGATCTGGTTCAGGTAGTGCTGGGTGGTGTCGGTCGACAGCTCGGCCGCCAGCACCTTTTTCAGTTCGTCGACACTTTCGAGGACCGCGCCCGCTTCGGGAACCGTCTCGCCGTCCGCACTATCGATGGCGACATCATCGCTCGCCTCATCCTGGAAATCTTCCGGGGCTGAGTCGTCATCCATCGGGTCGTGCGGCGTATGTGTCATGGCTCAGCTAGCGGTTAGGCAGGAATTTGGACGGGTCCACCGGCTTGCCCTGCTGCCTGATTTCAAAGTGCAGCTTGACGGAGTCGGCATCGGAATCGCCCATTTCCGCAATCATTTGTCCCTTGGTCACGCTCTGGCCTTCCTTGACCACAATCGTACGATTGTGCGCGTAGGCCGACAACAAGCTATTACTGTGCTTCACAATAACGAGATTACCATAACCGCGGATGCCGCTGCCTGCATACATCACTTTTCCGGCCCCGGCAGCCACGACCTGCTGGCCCGCCTTGCCGGCGATATCGACGCCCTTGTTCTTGCCTTCGTCGAAAGTGGCGACGACCTTGCCCTCGGACGGCCACATCCAGCTCAGTTTTTCATCGTCGGCTGCGGCGCCGGGCGCCACCACCGGCGGCGCGGCGACCACGGCAGGGGACGGCGCAGGCGCGGGAGCAGGCACGGACGCCGGCTTGGCCGTGCCATTGCCTTCGCTCTTGCCGTTTTCCGGACGCTGCAGCTCGGCCAGCGCGCTGTCGGAATAAGGTTTCTTCTCGCCCTTGGGCTCGGTCTTCTTGATCACCGGCGGCGGCGGCGTCTTGTCCGGCGGCGGCATGACGATGGCGCCGGTCTGCACGCCGTTGCCGGTGGCTGCCGTGCTTTCCGGCGGCAGCACGCGCAGCACCTGGTCGACCTTGATGTCGTTCGGGTTGGACAGGTTGTTCCAGGTCACCAGGTCGCGGTAATTCTGGCCATATTCAAGCGCGATGCGGATCAGCGTGTCGCCCTTCTTGACCGTGTACAGGCCGCGCTCGTCGCGGGTGACCTGCGCCGACTCGCTCGGGGTGGCCGGCTTGACCGGCGGCGGCTGGGTGCGGTCGACAACCGGCGCTTGATTCGGGGTGGTGGTACAGGCGCTCAGCAAGGCGAGCGCAAAGCTCAAAACGAGCAAGTTACTTTTATTAGTCATTCTCATCTTAATGTTCTAGTGGTTCGGACGCGACCGCACAATCAAACCGTGCCCGGCCGCAGCGGCACGAAATGGCAGTCTTCCAGCGTAACGCTGGTCCATTCCGCCTTGCCGATGCGGGTAATCAGTTCCAGATGCTGGGCGCGGGCGCCGACCGGCGCTACCAGCCGGCCGCCGATGGTCAGCTGCTCCAGCAGCGCCTGCGGCACTTCCAGCCCGGCCGCGGCCAGGATGATGCCGTCGAACGGCGCCGCTTGCGGCAGGCCAAGCATACCATCTCCGTAGTGCAAACGCAGGTTCGGCACGCGCAGCGGACGCAGATTGGCCTTGGCCAGCTCGTGCAGCGGCTTGATGCGCTCGATCGAATACACCTGCTGCGCCACGCAGGCCAGCACCGCCGCCTGGTAGCCGCAGCCGGTGCCGATCTCCAGCACGTTCTTCAGTTGGCCGCCGTTGCGCATCACCTCGATCATGCGCGCCACGATGTAGGGCTGCGAGATGGTCTGGTGATGGCCGATCGGCAGCGAGGCGTCGATATAGGCCTGGGAAGCGAGCCCCTCGTCCATGAACATATGGCGCGGCACGCTTTCCATCGCGCCCAGCACCACGGCATCCTTGACGCCCTGCCTGGCCACGCGCTGGACCATGGCGCGGCGCACCGCCTCGGACACCAGCGGATTCTGGCGCGGCGCCGGCGCCGGCAGCGGCTGCGCCCGCTCCATCGCGTAGCTGTGCGACTTGGACGGCGCCGCCACCGGGCGCGGGTTCGAATAACCGTGCTGCGGCGCCACGTGGCGCGCCGCGTTCTGGGTCGCCGTCTGCGGCGTGGCCACCGGCGCGAACACCGTGGCCTTCTTGGCCCCCTTGTCGACTACCGAGGATAGCGGGAGGGGAAAGCTACGGTTCTTGTCGGTCATGCCAGGGCCTTTGCCAATGCATCGAGTTGGGTTTTATGGGTCAGGTCGATCTGCAAAGGCGTGATCGAGGTCTGTCCCTGGGCGCAGGCATAAAAATCGGTGCCTACACCCGCGTCCTTGGTCGCGCCCGGCGGCCCGATCCAGAAGATTTCCTTGCCGCGCGGGTCTTGCGAACGGATCACCGGTTCGGCCTGGTGGCGGCGCCCCAGCCGCGTGGCGACCGGAGTCGACAGCCGCTCGTAGGGCCGGTTCGGAATGTTGACGTTCAGCAGATACGGCGCCGGCAGCAATGCATAGTAGCGCTCGACGATGTCGCGCGCATGACGGGCGGCGTCCTCGATATGTTCCCAGCCGTGGGCGCCCTGCGAGAACGCGATGGCCGGTATGCCGAACAGATAGCCCTCGGTGGCGGCGGCGACGGTGCCGGAGTACAGCGTATCGTCGCCCATGTTGGGACCGTTGTTGATGCCGGAGACGACCAGGTCGGGCCGGTAGTCCAGCATGCCGGTCAGCGCCACGTGGACGCAGTCGGTCGGCGTGCCGTTGACAAAATAGAAACCATTGGCGGCCTGCTGCACCGACAGCGGCCGGTCCAGCGACAGGGAGTTGGACGCGCCGGAGCGGTTGCTGTCCGGCGCCACCACCACGATGTCGGCGATGGCCGCCAGGGCCTCGGCCAGCGCGTTGATGCCCGGCGCCAGGTAGCCGTCGTCATTACTGATCAGGATTCTCATACCGGAGATTTTACCTGAAGCAATGGCCGGACTGCGCGCGCCGGGGCGCTCCGGGCCAGATAAATTTGCGCTAGCGTGGCGCCGCCCGCGCGGCGGCCATATGGCCTTCCAGCGCCAGCAGTTCATCGGTGGTGCGCGACCACAGATCGCCGGGCGAGACCGCGCCGGGGGCGCGCAGCGGCCGGGCCAGCGCATCGCTGTAGTCGTCCATGGCCGCGTCCTGATGCAGCTCCTCCGGCACCATCAGTGGCTCCCCCAGCTTGTCCGCCGGTTCGCCGCCCAGCTGGATCTGGACGTCGATCAGCTGTTCGCGCGCCTTGCGCGTTTCCGGATGATCGGGGCCGTGGCGGTGGAGCTGCGCCTGCAGCACGGCATCGAACAGGCTGCGGGCGGCGTCCAGCTCCTGCATGCGGAGCAAGGTGCAGGCCAGCGCCGTCTTGCTGCGCAGCGTATCGCTATGCTCGGCGCCCAGCAGACGCTTGCGGCCGGCCAGCACCTGTTCTTGCGCGATGCGCGCGTGTTCGGTGTCGCCGCGCTGGAACAGCATGTCGGCGCGGCCGGCCCGGCAGGTCAGGGTCAGCAGGTGCTCGGGGCCGAGCAGGCGCAGATAGGATTCCAGCACCAGATCCTGAATCGCCAGCGCCTCGGCGATGCGTCCCTGTTGCGCCAGCGTGGCGGCCAGATTGGCGCGCGCCGCCAGCGTATCCAGGTGCTCCGGCCCCAGCAGACGCTGGCGCGCCTCGACCACGCATTCTTCGAGGAATTGCGCTTCGTCCAGCCGGCCCTGCATGCGCAGCGCCACCGCCAGGTTGGCCTTGCTGGCCAGCGTGTCGGCATGATCTTCCCCCAGGCCGCGCTGGCGCAGCGACATGCTTTCCTCGAAACAGTCCAGCGCCTGCCGCAGCTTGCCTTCGCGCCGGTAGAGTTCGCCCAGCAGGTTCAGGTCGCGCGCCAGCGGCTGCGCCAGCGCGCGCGCGCCGCCCTCGTCCAGCGCATGGCGCGCGTCGCCGATGGTGGCCTGCAGCTGGATTTCGCGCCGCGATTGCCATGGGAAATAGCCGTCGGCCAGCCAGTCCAGGAAGGCTTCGAAGGTGCGGGTCAGCGAAAACCGGTCGCCGCCCTGATCCAGGCGCACCGCCAGCTGCTCGCCGTAGGCAAAGGTGCGGGTCTGCTGCAACTGGACTTCGTCGAAATAGCTGTCCAGCGACAATTGCTGCATGCCGTAGCACTCGCCCAGCAGCCGCTCGAAGATGGGCTGGTAGCCGAGGATGCGCTGCGACGGGGCGCCGCGCCGCCATTGCGCGCGCTGCGTGCTGTCGCTCATTTCGATGCGAGATGGCAGAGGATAGACCAATAATGGCCGCTGTTCGTCTTCATGGCTGCGCCGGTAGGCGGTCGCGCGGGTGACCAGCGCCTGCACGCCCTCCAGGCTTTGCCTGTTCGGCGTGAACACCACCACCAGCTTGCGCGGCAGCAAGGTCGTGCAGATGCCGGCGCTGTCCGTGCGGCCGGTGCGGGAATCGACCAGCACATAGCGGAAATGACTGGCCAGATTGTCGGCAAAGCAGCGGAACAGCGCCGGGCAACTGTCGAACAGCTCGTCCCAGCGCATGGCCGCGAGGCGCTCGCCGTAGCTGTCGTCGAAGCGGCCGGCCCGCATCAGGTACAGCTGGCTGCCCTGATCCACCCGGCTGACGTATTGTTCCCAACCGACGTCGGCCAGCACCTGCTGCGCCAGCGCCTCCTTGTCCAGCGTCCCGGCGCCGCGGCGGCGCATCAGTTGCTCCCGGCAAGCCTCAAACAGTTCCAGCACCCCCGGCCGCTCCTCGTGGTGGTCGAAATAATGGTGCAGGCCGGGCGCTTCCAGGTCCCAATCGATCATCAATACCGGGGCGGTGGCGTTTTGCTGGCGCGCCAGCAGCACCGCTATATTGGACAGAGCCATCGTACGCCCTGTCCCACCCTTGTAAGAATAGAAAGTGACAACTTCGCCGTGGTCGGTCAACGGCGGCAGGGACAAGGAAATGGGTTCCATGACATACCTTTTAGCGTGGGAAGTGTGGAGGAGGAATGGCACGCCATTCCGGCGGGATATCCGGCATGACAAAACGACCACAGTCATGCCCCGGCGGCGTGCATCGTTTTACGTAGTGATAGTGCGAAACAATACGAAGGACTATTTTTTCTATATCCGGAATGAACTCGGGGTTGGTCTTCAAGTCGCCACTGGCGAGCGTGTAGCGGGAAAAGTCGACGTACATGCCCGGCCCGGAAATCTGCGGCGGCAAACCGTCGGGGTGGCGGGTCATGATGACGGGGATGATCAGGTGGCTGGGCAGCTGGTACCACAGCTTGCGTTCGTTTTCGATAAGTTGCATTGCTGCAAACTCACGACGAGTGTAAGCGTGGGCCTCGTATTTCGGTGTATAAATAACAATCATGCAAGCGCTCTCACACAAGGCCCGCGCGATCTTCTGATCCAGGTCGTCCCCGCCACCGAGTTGCTCACTATCAACAAAGAGTTCGTTCTCGTTGTCGAAGTGAGGTTCCAGATAACATTTAAGCGCATCGACCAAATCGTTTTTGAACTTGTTCATATACGCGTGTTGGCCGTGTGCATAACTGAAAAAACAGCCGTGACGGATAGTCATGACATCCTCCGTTGCTGCACCCCAAAGGTGCAGCGATTAACCAACTCTAACAATCAGCTCAGCAGGCACTTTGCGCGAACGCAAAGGGACGGCAGGCCGATCTTTGCGCAAACCGGTGGCGATTTCAGGTATCATAAAAATCTAACGATCGTTCTATTTTCAAACCAAGGAGACCACAATGAAAGCTGTCGTATGCCAGGCCTGGGGATTGCCCGACACCCTCACCGTCCAGGAATTGCCCGATCCGCAAGCCGGTCCGGGTCAGGTCGTGATCGATGTCAAAGCGGCCGGCGTTAACTTTCCGGACGTGCTGATTGTTCAGGGCAAGTATCAGTTCAAGCCGGAACTGCCCTTCGTTCCAGGCAACGAAGTGGCCGGCGTGATCCGCTCGATTGCTGACGATGTGACAACTTTCAAGGTCGGCGACAAGGTCATCGCGTTCACGTCGACCGGTGGTTTCGGGCAACAATTAGTAGCGCCTGTGCAAGCCCTGGCACCTATGCCGCCGGGCATGGATTTCGAGACGGCGGCGGCCATCACCCTCACCTACGGCACCTCGCACCATGCGGTGGTGGACCGGGCCGCGCTAAAAGCTGGCGAGACCATGCTAGTACTTGGCGCGGCCGGGGGTGTGGGGCTGGCTGCGGTGGAGATCGGCAAAGCCCTTGGAGCCCGCATTATTGCTTGCGCTTCGACCGACGAGAAGCTGGAAGTGTGCAAAGCGCATGGCGCGGACGTGCTGATCAACTACAGCAAGGAAGATTTGCGCGAGGCGATCAAGGCGGCGACCGGCGGCAAGGGTCCGGACGTGATTTACGACCCGGTCGGCGGCGAATATTCGGAGCCGGCGTTCCGCTCGATCGGCTGGCGCGGACGGTATCTGGTGGTCGGGTTCGCCAACGGCGAGATTCCGAAACTGCCGCTCAACCTGACGCTGTTGAAGGGTGCTTCGCTGGTCGGCGTGTTCTGGGGCGAGTTCGTCAAACGGGAGCCGAAGGCCAACCTGGCGGGCATGCGGCAGCTGATGGGATGGTTGCAGGAGGGCAAGATCAAGCCGCGCATTTCGGGACGCTACACGCTGGAACAGACCGCGCAGGCGCTCAACGACATGGCGGCCAGGAAGGTGACGGGCAAGGTCGTGATATTGCCATAATATCAAATACTCCCGTCATTCCCGCGAAAGCGGGAATCCATAGCCAGCATGGATTCCCGCTTTCGCGGGAATGACGGCGCGTATTTTTTGATACTGGAAGTTACGATTCGGAATTCTTATTTTTGAAGAATTCGATGACCTCGGCCTGCTCGCGGGTGCGCTTGAAGGACGGCAAACTCTGCCAGATCCGCTTGCCGTAAGGCTTGGAAATCACCCGTGGATCGCACAACATCAGCACGCCGCGGTCGTTTTCGTCGCGGATCAGACGGCCGGCACCTTGCTTCAGGTTAATAATCGCCTCCGGCAAAGTGTGGTGCATGAAGCCGTTCTTGCCCTGTTTTTCCATCACTTCGATGCGCGCGGCCAGCACCGGATCGTCCGGTGGGGCGAACGGAAGCTTGTCGATAATCACCAAAGACAGCGCATCGCCGCGCACGTCGACGCCTTCCCAGAAGCTTTGGGAGCCGATCAGCACGCCATTTCCCGCCTTGCGGAACTGGTCCAGCAGCTCGGTGCGGCCTTTATCGCCCTGCACAAACAGCGGAAACGGCAGCGCGCGCTTCTCGAATTCATCGCGCAAACGCTCGGCTGCGCGCTTCACGGCGCGCAAAGTCGTGCATAAAAGGAAGGTTTTTCCGCCCGCCGCCTCGATGATCGGCAGCGCATGGTCCAGCACGGCGTCCGTATAGCCCATGGAATTCGGGTCCGGCAAGCCTTGCGGCACGTACAAAATGCCCTGCTGTTCGTAGTTAAACGGGCTGGGCCAGGACTTCGACGGCTCGCCGTCCAGGCCCATCTGTTCGGAAAAATGGCTGAAATCGTTCTTCACCGCCAGGGTCGCGGAGGTGAAAATCCAGCTGCGCGGCACGCCTTCGCGCTGGCCGTTGAAGATGGGGGCGATCGACAAAGGCGTCTTGTGCAGCTGCAGCGACGACGCATACGCCTCGACCCAGAACACGGCTTCGGCGCCTTTTTCGACCTTGGCCTTCGGGTCGAATTTCCAATCCACCAACTTTTGCGCCAGTTCCAAGCCGCGCTGGCGGCATTGTTCCAGCGTTTCCGCGCGGGCGGCCTGGGTTTCCAGCACCGCCAGCATGCCGTCCAGTTCGTCTTTCAAGGTCTGCAATGCAGGGAAAAAGTCGCTCGACGGCGCGATTTGCGGCAGCGACAGGCGCACGATGTCTTGCGGGAAAGTCAGGCGCAGGTCGCGCGCGGCCTTCTCCACCACCGTGACCACCTTGCCCCAGTCGGCGCCGTCGCGGGCGTTCGACAAGCCCTCGGCCAGCACGTCGCGGCACAATTCCAGCACTTGCGAGGTCGAAAACGTGTCGCCGAAGAACAAGGTGGCGGTGTCGGGCAGCTGGTGCGCCTCGTCGAAGATGATGGTGTTGGCGGACGGCAGCAGCTCGGCGATGCCGGAATCCTTCAGCGCCACGTCGGCAAAGAACAGGTGGTGGTTGACCACCACCACGTCGGCCTGCTGCGCCTCCTTGCGCGCCTTCATGACGAAGCAATCCTGGTAGTACTGGCACTCGGAACCCATGCAATTGTCGCGGGTCGAGGTCACCAGGTTCCAGATCAGCGCGTTTTCGGGCACGCGGGCCAGCTCGGCCTTGTCGCCGGAATTGGTCATCTTCAGGAAGCGCGAGATTTCGCGCAGGTGGCCGACGTCGTCGCGCGAGGTCATGCGGCCGTTCTGCAGCGTGCGTTCCAGGTGGTAGTGGCACAGGTAGTTCGAGCGTCCCTTCAGCAGCGCCACCGACACCGGCGCCTGCAGGGCGGCGCGCACGGTCGGAATGTCGCGCAGGAACAGCTGGTCCTGCAAGTTCTTGGTGCCGGTGGAAACGATGGTCTTGCCGCCCCACAGCAGCGCCGGCACCAGGTAGGCGAAGGTCTTGCCGGTGCCGGTACCGGCCTCGGCGATCAGGGTGGTCTGGCTGGCGATGGCCGCCGCGACCGCCTTGGCCATCTCGGTCTGCGACTTGCGCGGACGATATTCGCCGACAGCCGGCCCCAGCGGCCCGCCGGCGCCGAACAGGCGCTCAACCTCGGCATCGTGTTTTCCGGGGGGCAGGTCTGGCGTGGCGCCGATGACGGCGGGGATGGTATCGGCGGGCGTGGGAAGGTGTTCGGTCAAAATATACTTAGTTGGGGCGCAGGGCCGGACTCAGGCCGGCACATCGGGCACTAATTGCATTTTCAGCAGAGTGATATGGTCTTTCAATTGCAGCTTGCGCTTTTTGAGGCGGCGCAACTGCAGCTGATCGTGGTGGCCGTCCAGCGTCAGCATGTCGATGACCGCGTCCAAATCGCGGTGTTCGACGTCGAGTTCGATCAGACGACGCTGGATATCTTGTACATCAGTCATAATTCTCGGTCTTTACTCACCAAATAGTTTCACTGGAACAACAAAACGGTTGCATACAAACTGCGACACGGTGCATAGTTTAATCTACGGCGAGCTTGCCGCCAACAGAATGATCGCTCACCCGCGGTTCAGGATACAGTCACGTTATGAGCGCATACAAAATAGAAGCCGGTACGGCCCAGCATATCGGCAACCGGCCGCAGCAAAACGACCGGGTGGCCCTGTTCACGTCCGCCCAGGCGCCCGGCTACGTGATGGCGGTACTGGCCGACGGCAACCACAGCCCCATCGGCTCGGACCAGGTGCTGCTGACCGGCAAACACTTGTTCGACGAGTTCCGCGTCGGCGACACGCCCAGCCTGCCGCGCCTGCAGGAACTGCTGCGCGCCATCGCGCTGGAGGCGCACCAGGTCATCAAGATGAATCCCATCGCCGCCACCACCGAGCCGCAAAGCGCGGTGGCGCTGCTGATACTGACGCCGGCCGGCCAGGTGGTCTGGGCGCATGTGGGCGACGCGCGGGTGTACCGCTTTGCCGGCGAGACCTGCGCGATGCGCAGCAACGACGGCGCCTATATCGAACACCTGGTCGAGCATGACAAGCTGCCGCTGGACGCCGCCAGGAAGCACCGCAACTCCAAGCTGCTCAGCAACGTGCTGGGCAACAGCTTCAAGACTCCGTTTGTCACGGTCGGCTGGCACGAAGGCCTGAAGGCGGGCGACGCCTTCCTGCTGTGCTCGGACGGCCTGTGGCAGTGGTTCAAGGATAGCGAACTGGCGGCGGTGGTGGCCCGCAACAGCCCACGCCAGGCCGCCGAGCGCCTGGTCGGCAAGGCGGGCGAGCGGGCTCAGGGCAAGGGCGACAACTGCTCGATGGCGATCATCAAGCTGGTCGAGGTGCCGCAGGAGGCGCCGACCTACATCGTGCAGAAGATGCGCCGCGCGGTCTGACTACTTAGCGGCTGCGGCGGCTTTCTTTTTCTCCGCCTCCGCCTGGGCGGCGCGCTTGGCGTCGCTCTCGGCCTTCTTCCTGGCCACTTCGGCCTGGCGGCGCTCCGACTCCGCCTTCTTGCGCTCGAACGCGGCTACGTTGGCGGCGCGCTTGCCGGCGTCGGCCGCGTCCTGCGCTTCCATGCGCTTGACCTTGGCCGCATGTTCCGCTTCGCGGTCGACCACCTTGCCGGCCTTGGGCGGCGGACGCGGGGTTTCGTCGGCCACCTTCGGCGGCTTCGGCGGTTGTGCCGCGCGGGCGGCCTGCTCGTCCGCGTCCTTGCGGGCGCGCTCGGCCAGGTCGGCGTCGCGCCGGGCCACTGAATCCGCGCGCTTGAAGTGCTGCGCCTCGACCTCGACGGCGCGCAGCCGGGCCAGCGTGGCGCGGCGCTTTTCCTTGGCCTTGTCCAGGCAATTGTTGACGAAGAACTTGCTGTAGCAAACGCGCTCGCTGGCGGCGAATTCGTCGTTGGCGGCGGCGCGCTCCCTGGTCACCTGCTCCAGCGTGGCGTTGGCCTGCTCCACCGAATGCGATTGCGGCACGCGCGGCGCGCCGACCGGATCCTGGCCGATGTCCTGCGCCTGCGCCGGCGCGGCCAGCGCCGCGAGGGCGGCCAAGGCAGCGGCTGCGATCATCTCGCCCAGCGGTTTCAAACTTGGTCTCATATTCTTATCCTGTTGCAGCTCAAGCCAGCGCACCGGCCGCGGCGCGCTGCTCCTTGTCCATGTACTCGCGCGATTGCATCTCGACGATGCGCGACACCGTGCGGTGAAATTCATTGGCCAGCGTACCGTTGGTGTACAGCTCTTCCGGTTCCACCTCGGCCGACATCAGCAGCTTGACGCCCTGATCGTAGAACACGTCGATCAGCCAGGTGAAGCGCCGCGCCTCCGACGACATCGCGGCCGACATCATCGGAATCCCGGACAATATCACGGTATGGAAGCGGCTGGCGATTTCCAGGTAATCGTTCTGCGAACGGGGGCCGCCGCACAGCGTGTTGAAATCGAACCAGATGATGGTGCCGGCGCGCCGCAGCGCGCGGATCTCGCGCGCCTCGATGCGCACCACCGGATCCTCGTCGGCGCTCTCGGCGATGCGCGAGTAGGCGTCGCGCAGCGCCTGGTCGGTCGTCGCGTTGAGCGGCGTGTAGTAGGAATCGACCTGCTCCAGCGCGCGGCCGCGGTAGTCGATGCCGGCGTCGATGTTCATCACGTCCAGCTTGTCGTACAGCAGGGCGATGGTCGGCAGGATGCGGTCGCGGTGCAGACCGTCCGGGTACAGCAGCTTCGGATCGTAGTTCGAGGTCATGATGAAGGACACGCCGTTGTCGAACAAAGCGCTCAACAGGTTGTACATGATCATGGCGTCGGCCACGTCCGAGATATGGAATTCGTCGAAGCAGATCAGACGGTATTTCTTGGCGATGCGCTTGGCCACCTCGTCCAGCGGATTGGCGACGCCGGTCAGCTCGTCGAGCTGGCGGTGCACGCCGCGCATGAATTCGTGGAAGTGCAGACGCGTCTTGCGCACCAGCGGCACCACCGAATAGAAGCTGTCCATCAGGAAGGACTTGCCGCGCCCTACCCCGCCCCACATGTAGACGCCCTTCGGCACGTCGGGACGATTGATCAGGCGCTTGAAGGTGCTGGAGCGCTGGCCCTTGTAGGCCACCCATTCGTCGTAGCACTGCTGCAGGCGGTCCACCGCGCGGCGCTGGGCCGCGTCGGCCTTGAAATTGCGCTCTTCCAGCGCATGCTGATAAAACTCTTCGACGTTCATGTGTTCGATTCTGTATGGCGGCTGCGCAAATAAAAACGGCGGGCCAACGGCCCGCCCGAGGTTGCTTCAAAGCGTGCGCGGCGAGGCGCGGCGACGAAGACAGTACAACTGTACGGCGAGTCGCCGCAACGAAGCCGCGCTCGCTTTTAAGCGACCTCGTTAGAAGTTCAGCGTACGCTTGTCGATCGCCAGCGCGGCTTCCTTGGTCGCTTCCGACAAGGATGGGTGTGCGTGGCAGATGCGCGCGATGTCTTCAGCCGAAGCCTTGAACTCCATCGCCACGACGGCTTCGGAGATCAGCTCGGAAGCCATCGGTCCGATGATGTGCACGCCCAGGATTTCGTCGGTGGTCGCGTCGGCCAGGAACTTGACGAAGCCGGTGGTGTCGCCCAGCGCGCGCGCGCGGCCGTTGGCCAGGAACGGGAAGCTGCCGGCCTTGTAGGCGACGCCGTCGGCTTTCAGCTGCTGCTCGGTGCGGCCGACCCACGCGATTTCCGGCGAGGTGTAGATCACCCACGGAATCGTGTTGAAGTTGGTGTGGCCATGCTGGCCGGCGATGGTCTCGGCAACCGCCACGCCTTCTTCTTCAGCCTTGTGCGCCAGCATCGGGCCGCGCACCACGTCGCCGATCGCCCAGACGTTGGGCAGGTTGGTCTTGCAGTCGCCGTCGACCGCGACGAAGCCGCGCTCGTCCAGCTGCAGGCCGGCCTTGTCGGCGGCCAGGCCGTCGGTGTTCGGCGTGCGGCCGATCGACACGATCAGGCGGTCGAAAGTGGCGGTGGTGGCTTCGCCCTTGGCGTTTTCGTATTCCACGGTGACGTCGTTCTTGCCCGGGGTGATCTTGCCGATCTTGCAGCCCAGGTTGATCGACAGGCCCTGCTTGGTGAACTGCTTCAGCGCTTCCTTGGCAACCTGCTCGTCGACCGCGCCGAGGAACACCGGCAGGCCTTCCAGCACGGTCACTTCGGAACCCAGGCGGCGCCATACGGAACCCATCTCCAGGCCGATGACGCCGGCGCCGATCACGCCCAGCTTTTTCGGCACCGCGCCGGTGGCCAGCGCGCCGGCGTTCGACAGGATCAGTTTTTCATCGAACGGTGCGCCAGGCAGCGCGCGCGCGTTGGAGCCGGTGGCGACGATGACGTGCTTGCCGGTGATGCTGTCGGCGCCAGGACCGGTGATGGTCAGCGGGTAGCCTTCGGCGGTGGCGGCGCCGGCGAATGCAGCGCGGCCGTGGAAGAAGGTGACCTTGTTTTTCTTGAACAGGAACAGGATGCCGTCGTTGTTCTGCTTGACCACGGTGTCCTTGCGCTTCAGCATCTGCGGCAGGTTCAGCGACAGGCCGGCGACATCGATGCCGTGCTCCTTGAACGCATGGCCGGCGTGCTCGTAGTGCTCCGACGATTGCAGCAGCGCTTTCGACGGGATGCAACCGACGTTGGTGCAGGTGCCGCCCGGCGCAGGGCCGCCTTTTTCATTTTCCCACGCGTCCACGCAGGCGACCGAGAAACCCAGTTGAGCGGCGCGGATGGCAGCGATGTAACCGCCAGGACCGGCGCCGATGACTACTACGTCAAATTGTTTACTCATTTTTTATTTTCCAATCAGTTCTTCTTCCGGCACGAAAATCCACAACAGCAGGTAGACCGCCAGGCCGAAACCAAAGGTGCACACGAACAGCACGAACAGCAAACGCCAGATCCACGATTCGACCCCGGTCACCTTGCCCAGCCCGCCGCAGACGCCGCCCAGCCAGCGGTCCGTTTGCGAACGGCGCAGGCGGGAAATGTCGCTGCCGACATCCTCGCCGGGACGGTAGTTGTCCTGGTTCAGCAGCCTGGCCTTGGCGGCGGCGTATTCCTCATCCGACAAGGCGCCGGCCTGGTGCAACTCGTGTAAACGCTTGATTTCTTCTGCGACGCTCATTCGTGATCCCCAGAGAAATTCCCGGGCTCGGACGAGCCCGGGGCAAGGCAGGAATTACAGGTCCAGCAGCAGGCGCGCAGGATCTTCCAGCGCTTCCTTCATGGCCACCAGGCCCAGCACGGCTTCGCGGCCGTCGATGATGCGGTGGTCGTAGGACATCGCCAGGTAGTTCATCGGACGCACAACGATCTGGCCGTTTTCAACCACGGCGCGGTCCTTGGTCGCGTGCACGCCCAGGATGGCCGATTGTGGCGGGTTGATGATCGGGGTCGACAGCATGGAGCCGAAGGTGCCGCCGTTCGAGATCGAGAAGGTGCCGCCGGTCAGGTCGTCCAGGGTCAGCTTGCCTTCCTTGGCTTTCTGGCCGAATTCACCGATTTTCTTCTCGATGTCGGCGATCGACATCTGGTCGGCGTTGCGCAGGATAGGCACCACCAGGCCGCGCGGCGAACCGACAGCGATACCGATGTCGAAGTAGCCGTGGTAGACGATGTCGTTGCCGTCGACGGAGGCGTTGATGATCGGGTATTTCTTCAGCGCGGCAACGGCTGCCTTGACGAAGAAGGACATGAAGCCCAGCTTGACGCCGTGCTCTTTCTCGAACTTGTCCTTGTACTTGTTACGCAGGTCCATCACCGGTGCCATGTTCACTTCGTTGAACGTGGTCAGGATGGCGTTGGTCGATTGCGATTGCACCAGGCGCTCGGCGATACGGGCGCGCAGGCGGCTCATCGGCACGCGCTCTTCCGGACGATCGCCCAGGCCGGCGACCGCAGGGGCGGCAACCTGCTGCAGCGCAGGCTTGGCGGCTGGCGCGGCCAGTGGCGCGACTGCCGGTGCCTTGGCGCCGGCGGCCAGGGCGTCGCCCTTGGTCACGCGGCCGTCTTTGCCGGAACCGGCGACATCGCCGGCGCTCAGGCCTTTTTCGGACAGGATCTTGGCGGCGGCCGGCATGGCCACGTCGCCTTTGCTGCCACCGGTGGCGGCTGCAGGAGCTGCTGGTGCTGCTGCGGCGGCTGGTGCCGGGGCGGCAGCGGCTGCAGGAGCTGCGACGGCGGCGGCGCCGTCGGTGTCGATCACGGCGATCAGTTCGTCGGCAACCACGGTGCTGCCGTCGCCCTTGATGATTTTGACCAGCACGCCGGCGGCTGGTGCAGGCAATTCCAGAACTACTTTATCGGTCTCGATGTCGATCAGGTTTTCGTCGCGCGCTACAGCGTCGCCGACTTTTTTATGCCAGGTCAGCATCGTGGCTTCTGCTACCGATTCCGACAGCTGGGGGACTTTGACTTCGATTTGTGCCATGTAAAACTCCGTAAATTGTTATTGCGGCGCCGCCCCGCACAGCAGAACGGCGCTCCGTCATTAAGTATTGTGATTATTTCGTCAGGATGAAGCCCTTGAGCTTCGAGAACGCCGTCTCCAGCAAGTCTTTCTGCTGGGCGTAGTGCTTGTCGTAGTAACCGACAGCCGGCGATGCCGATGCTGGGCGGCCGGCGTATGCCAGGCGCTGGCCAGCGTCCATGCTCTCGAAGATGTTGTGCTGAATCTGGAACCATGGGCCCTGATTCTGCGGCTCGTCCTGCGCCCACACCACTTCCGTCAGGCTTGGGAACTTCTTCAGCTCGGCGGCGAACGATTTGTGCGGGAACGGATACAGCTGTTCGATACGGATGATGGCCGTGTCGGTCTGGCCGCGGGTCTTGCGTGCGTTGACCAGGTCGTAGTAAACCTTGCCCGAGCAGGCGATCACGCGCTTGACCTTCTTGGCGTCGATTTTCTCGTCGACTTCGCCGATCACGGTCTGGAACGCGCCCTTGGCCAGCTCGTTCAGTGCCGAACCAGCGTCCTTGTTGCGCAGCAGCGATTTCGGCGTCAGGATCACCAGCGGCTTGCGGAACTGGCGCACCATCTGGCGACGCAGCACGTGGAAGATCTGCGCGGCGGTGGTCGGCTGCACCACTTGCATGTTGTTGTCGGCGCACAGCTGCAGGAAACGCTCAGGACGCGCGGACGAGTGCTCAGGACCCTGGCCTTCGTAACCGTGCGGCAGCATCATGACCAGGCCCGAAGCGCGGCCCCACTTCACTTCGCCGGAGCTGATGAACTGGTCGATGACCACTTGCGCGCCGTTGACGAAGTCGCCGAACTGGGCTTCCCAGATCGTCAGCGTGTTCGGCTCGGCGGTCGAGTAGCCGTATTCGAAGCCCAGCACCGCCTCTTCGGACAGCACGGAGTCGATCACGGTGAACGGTGCCTGGCCTTCGGCGATGTTCTCCAGCGGCACGTAGGTGCCGGCATCCCAGCGTTCGCGGTTCTGGTCGTGCAGCACGGCGTGGCGGTGCACGAAGGTGCCGCGGCCGGCGTCCTGGCCGGTCAGGCGCACGGCGTAGCCGGATGCGACCAGCGAGGCGTAGGCCAGGTGTTCGCCCATGCCCCAGTCCAGGTTCAGTTCGCCGCGACCCATCGAGGCGCGGTCGCCCAGCACTTTTTCAACCAGCGAGTGCACCTTGAAGCCTTCCGGCACGGTGGTGATGCGGCCGGCCAGGCGTTTCAGTTCGGTCATCGGCACGGCGGTGTCGGCCGAGTCGGTCCACTTGCGGTTCAGGAACGGCAGCCAGTCGACGGCGTACTTGTTCTTGAAGTTCGAGATCACCGGATCGACGGTGTGCTTGCCGGCGTCCATGGCGTCGCGGAAGGCCGCTTGCATCTGTTCGCCGCCGTCGGCCGCGATCACGGTCTGCGCCACCAGCTTGTCCGCGTACAGCTTGCGGGTGCCTGGGTGCTGGCCGATTTTCTTGTACATCAGCGGCTGGGTCAGCGCCGGCGTATCTTGTTCGTTGTGGCCCAGTTTGCGGTAGCAGATGATGTCGACAACGATATCCTTCTGGAACTGCAGGCGGTAGTCCATGGCGATCTGCGAAGCCAGTACCACGGCTTCAGGATCGTCGGCGTTCACGTGCAGCACCGGCGCTTCGATCATCTTGACCACGTCCGAGCAGTAGATGGTCGAACGGGCGTCGCGCGGGTCCGAGGTGGTGAAGCCGATCTGGTTGTTGATGACGATGTGCACCGTGCCGCCCGTGCCGTAGCCGCGGGTTTGCGCCAGGTTCAGCGTTTCCATCACGACGCCCTGGCCTGCGAAGGCGGCGTCGCCGTGCACCAGGATAGGCAGCACTTGCTTGCCCAGCGTGTCGCCGCGGCGGTCCATGCGCGCCTTGACCGAGCCTTCGACCACAGGATTGACGATTTCCAGGTGCGACGGGTTGAACGCCAGCGACAGGTGGACCGGACCGCCGGCGGTCGAGATGTCCGACGAGAAGCCCTGGTGGTATTTGACGTCGCCGGCCGGCAGGTCGTCGCCGTGCTTGCCTTCGAATTCTTCGAACAGTTCCTTGGGCGACTTGCCCAGGGTGTTGACCAGCACGTTCAGACGGCCGCGGTGGGCCATGCCGATAACGATCTCCTGCACGCCTTTTTCGCCGGCGCGCTGGATGATTTCGTCGATCGAGGCGATGAACGTTTCGCCGCCTTCCAGCGAGAAGCGTTTCTGGCCGACGTACTTGGTGTGCAGGTAGCGCTCCAGGCCTTCAGCGGCGGTCAGGCGCTCGAGGATGTGTTTTTTCTTCTCAGGCGTGAAATTCGGGGTCGAGCGGATCGACTCCAGGCGCTCTTGCAGCCAGCGCTTTTCAGCCGGGTCGGAGATGTACATGTACTCTGCGCCGATCGAACGGGTGTAAGTGTCGCGCAGGTAGTTCAGCAGGTCGCGCAGGGTCGCGGTTTCCGGGCCGAAGTAGGTATTGCTGATGTTGAACACGGTGTCCATGTCCGCGTCGGTGAAGCCGTAGAAGCTCGGCTCCAGCTCGTTGATCGACGGACGCTCCTGACGCTGCAGCGGATCCAGGTTGGCCCAGCGGGAACCCAGGTAGCGGTAGGCGGCGATCAGCTGGGTCGCGGCGACGCGCTTGCGGCCCATTTCGGCGTCGGCCGAGGCAACCACGGTGCGGATCGGGCCGGCTTTCGCGCGTTCGGCGAAGGAGGCGATGACCGAAGCGTGAGCGACGTCTGGTTTATTGGAGCCATCGACTGCCGGTACGTGCTGCATGGCGTCGAAGTAGGCGCGCCAGTTGTCTGGCACGGAACCTGGGTTGTTGAGATACGCTTCGTACAGTTCTTCGACGTACGGGGCGTTCCCACCAAACAGGTAGGAATTGGACGTATATTGTTGCATCATCTTGCTCACCTTTCTTCGCGCTTCGCGAGGAATTAGCGGGTTAATCTAACCTTCCGCGACACGGCCTGACCGGTTAGCGGATTGCACATCAAGTTGTGGGGAAGGGCTATAGTTCTTCAGGTACTACAAAATCGGTCATTCAGCATAGCACCGGTATTGTATCCCAACAACCAATTGTGCGACAAAATCCTGGTAAATCTTTTGCCATTAATTTTCGCTTAAGCCGCATGATTGCTTGGCTCTTGCGTAATGTTTGCATATTTTCAACGGCTTTCCAGCGGCTGCTTCGCCTGCAGGCTGGTATGGGCGAACCAGTCGAGCAGGAAGTCGAGCATGGCGCGCAGCGCCGGCGGCATGTGCTGGCGCGAGGTGTAAATCCCGTAGATGCCCATCTGCTGGGGCGCGTAGCCAGGCAGCAGCGCGACCAGCCGGCCGTCGGCGATCAGCGGCGCGGCGCTGTACAGCGGCTGCAGCGCGATGCCGGCGCCCTCCACCGCCGCCTTCAGCAGGATCAGGTCTTCATTGGCGGACAGGTTGCCGCTGACCGGCACCGTAACGCCCTCCCCGTCCCGGCGCGTGAACTGCCACAGGCTTTTGCCGAAATAGGTGTAGGTCAGGCAGTTGTGCGCGGCCAGGTCTTCGGCCCGCTGCGGCGCCGGGCGCCCGGCCAGGTAGGACGGCGCGGCGCAGACCACCGAGTCGCACACGCCGAGCTGGCGGGCGATCAGGTTCGGCTCCAGCGCATTGGTGATGCGCAGCGCCAGGTCGATGCGCTGCTCGACCAGGTTGACCGCGCGGTTGCTCATCTGCAGGTCGACCGCCGTGCGCGGGTAGCGCTTCAGGAAGGCCGTCACCGCGCTGGCCAGCTCGGCCTGCGCCAGCGATTGCGAGCAGGTGATGCGCAGCAGGCCATGCGGCGTGCCGGCGTCTTCGGCCGCCACCTGCATGGCCCCGGCCAGTTCCAGCATGGCGCGGCAGCGCGCCAGCGTGACGTCGCCGGCGTCGGTCAGGCTCAGGCGACGCGTGCTCCGGTGCAGCAGGCGGGCGCCGGCCCACTCCTCCATCTCTGCCAGGTAGCGCGTGACCATGGCGCGCGACATGTCCAGCGCCTCGGCGGCGGCGATCATGCTGCCACGCTCGGCGATGTTGACGAAAACCTGCGCTGCGGTGATGCGATCCATGCGATTGGCCCAATTCGTCCGATTTATGCAATTAACACGTGCAGATTACCGTATTTTTCTATCGAATCAAGCAATTTAAGATGGCGTCACTCCAACCTCACGTGAAAGACCATCATGATCAAGCAAACCCTAGTGTCCGCCGCCCTCGCCGCTTCCGCCGCCGTCCACGCCGCGCCATTGCAGCTGGAAGTCTTCAATCCGGGCGAAGCCGCCATCTTCCCGGTGGCCTCGGTGATCGTCAGCGGCGCCAAGGACGCGGTGCTGATCGACGCCCAGTTCTCGCGCGGCGAGGCGCTCAAGCTGGTCGAGCGCATTCGCGCCGGCGGCAAGCGCCTGACCACCGTGTATGTCAGCCACAGCGATCCCGATTTCTACTTCGGCCTGGACGTGATCCACGCCGCCTTCCCCGAGGCGAAAATCGTCGCCACGCCGCAAACCATCGCCGGCATCGAGAAAAAGAAGGACGCCAAGGTCGCCTTCTGGGGGCCCATCCTGAAAGACAACGCGCCGCAGAGCATCATCGTGCCGCAGCCGCTGGCCGGCGACACCATCCAGCTGGAAGGCCAGGCGCTGAAGATCGAAGGCCTGAAAGGCGCGACGCCGGATCGCAGCTACGTGTGGATCCCGTCGATCAAGACGGTCGCCGGCGGCGTGGTGGTGTTCAACCAGTTGCACGTGTGGACCGCCGATACGCAGACGCCGGAATCGCGCCGCCAGTGGCTGGCGACGCTGAAGGGCATCGCGGCGCTGAAGCCGGCCACGGTGGTGCCGGGCCACTTCGCGCCGGGCGCCGCGCTGACGCCGGACAGCATCGCCTTCACCAGCAACTACCTGGTGAGCTTTGAAGCCGAGACGGCGAAAGCGGCCGATTCCGCCGCGCTGATCGCCCGCATGAAGCAGCTGTATCCCAACGCCGGCCTGAACGCCGCGCTGGACACCAGCGCCAAAGTGGCCAAGGGCGAAATGAAGTGGTAATCAAGGCGGCAAGGGAGTGATACACTGCGGCGGTTATTATTGACTGACCACCCTCCTTTACATGCACACCCTTGAGCAGTTGCGCGCAGGCGCCCTGAAAGGCGTCCGGCGCCTGCAGCTGGCCTGCGGCCTGACCGAATTCCCGCGCGAGATATTCGAGCTGGCCGACACCCTGGAAATCCTCGACCTGTCCGGCAACGCGCTGTCGTCGCTGCCGGACGACCTGCCCCGGCTGCACAAGCTGCGCATCATCTTCTGCTCGGACAACCGCTTCACCGAGCTGCCCGCGGTGCTGGGCGCCTGCGCGGCGCTGACCATGGTCGGCTTCAAGGCCAACCGCATCCGTACGGTGCCGGCCGCCTCGCTGCCGCCGCAGCTGCGCTGGCTGGTGCTGACCGGGAACGAGATCGAACAGCTGCCGGCCGAGCTGGGCCGCCGGCCCATGCTGCAAAAGCTGATGCTGGCCGGGAACCGCCTGCGCGCGCTGCCTGCGGAGATGGCGCAGCTGCACCGGCTGGAACTGCTGCGCATCGCCGCCAACCAGCTTTCCGAATTGCCCGCGTGGCTGCCCGCGCTGCCGCGCCTGACCTGGCTGGCCTATGCCGGCAATCCCTTCTGCGCAGAACGCGAGCTGGCGATGGAAAGCGCGCCGGCCGCCGGCATCGCATGGGATGCACTGCGGCTGGAGCAGAAGCTGGGCGAAGGCGCCTCCGGCGTGATCCACCGCGCCGCGTACGGCGGCGAGCACGTGGCCGTCAAGCTGTTCAAGGGCGCGATGACCAGCGACGGCTCGCCGCTGTGCGAAATGGCGGCCTGCATCAGCGCCGGCGCGCATCCCAACCTGATCCCGGTGCTGGGCCAGGTCGAGCATCACCCGGACGGCGCGCACGGCCTGGTGATGTCGCTGATCGATCCCGAATTCCGCAACCTGGCCGGCCCGCCCAGCCTGGACAGCTGTACCCGCGACATGTACGAAGACGGCAAGCGCTTCGGCGCGGACGCGATGCTGGCCATCGCCGGCGGCATCGCCTCCGCCGCCGCCCAGCTGCATCGGCGCGGCATCATGCACGGCGACCTGTACGGCCACAACATCCTGCACTGCGAGCAGGGCCGCACCTTGCTGGGCGACTTCGGCGCCGCCTCTTTCTACGACCCAGCCGGGCCGGCCGCCGCGCAGCTGCAGCGGCTGGAAGTGCGCGCCTTCGGCTTCCTGCTGGAAGAACTGATGGCGCGCTGCGATGGCGCTCCGCCCTTCCTGGCCCCGCTGCAAGCGGCCTGCGTCCACGCCGACAGCGCGGCACGGCCCCTGTTCGCCGACATCGCTCTTCTGCTGGCGAAGGGCTAGACAATTCGTTCTAGATATTTTATTCTACATCCATGAGCACTGTTACCCCACCCAAACCGACCGCCTCCGAACTGGAGATGCTGCGCCTGCTGTTCGCGCTGGGCCCGGCGACGGCCAAGCAGGTGCATGCCGCCGCGCTGGAAACGCGGCCGGAGATGAACTACGCCACGGTATTGCGCCTGCTGCAGGTGATGCACACCAAGGGCCTGCTGACCCGCGACGAAAGCCAGCGCGCCCACGTCTACGCCCCGGCGCAGGAGCAGGACTCGCTGCAAACCAATTTGCTGAAGGAACTGATACAGAAAGCCTTCTCCGGCTCCGGCAAGGCTCTGGTGCTGGCCGCCCTGCGCGGCGGCCACGTCAGCAAGAAGGAACGCGAGGAAATCCAGGCGCTGCTCGACCAGGAAAAGTAAACCGCGAGACGATCCGCCCGCCATACTCCGGCTACAATGGGCGCCCACTCCCACCGCGCTCCTTTCATGAACAGCCGCCTTAACACCTGGCCCGAACGCCCACACCCGGTCATTGCCGTCATGCTGGCGATTGCAATCTGCGCCGCCCCCATCCTGCTGCCGCATGCGCGCGTGCAGGACTTGATGGCCAACCTGTTTGCCTACTTGGGCTGCTGCATCGTCGCCTACCCGTTTGCCGCGCTGCTGCGCCGGCGCGTCACCACGCTGCCCGGCATCTGGGTGGCGGCCGTGCTGCTCCTGCTGGCGGCGTGCTTCTACCACACCAACATCATCATCGAATCGGCCGACCTGCCGTGGCCGCGGCGGCGCGACGTCACGCTGGATAAATTCCTGTTCAACCTGCCACAAGTGACTATCGGCGTCGTCGTCTGGTGGCTGCTGGTGCTGCGGCCCGACCGCCGTACGCGCCGATCAGAACCGGGCTGATGAAAATGGCTTTTCAGATAAGCGTGCTATAAAGGCATTACATCCCGCCTGATACCCGCTTAAGGAAGCCATATGAACGTCAAGCCATTTACAACCTCCCTGCTGGCCGCAGCTGGGCTCTTCAGCCTCGGCGGCTGCGGCGGCTCCGGCGATAGCGGCACTCCGCCTCCGCCCCCCGTCACCAAATACTCGATCGGCGGCAGTGTCAGCGGCCTGCCCGCAGGCGCCACACTGACGCTGGCCAATGGCAGCGACAGCGTCGATGTCACCGCCAGCGGCAATTTCACCTTTCCCACCACCGCCCCGTCCGGCACCGCTTACGCCGCCAGCATCAAGACGCAGAGCGCGAGCGCCACCTGCAGGCTGCAAGGCGGCACGGGCACCGTTGGCAACGCGACCGTGACCGGCATCGCCGTCAGCTGCGCACCGGTGCTGCTGGCGACGCTGACCTTTACTTCGCCCCCTCAGTTCGCGGTCGACTCCCTGGGTTTCGCCTACCTGGCGGACACGGACCAAAACGCCATTCGCAGGCTGTCGCCGGCGGGCGACCTGGTAATTCACGCCGGAGGCCCGGCCGGCGCGCCGTTCAACAAGCCGAACGCGGTGGGCATCAGCCGCTCCGGCCTGCTGTACGTCATCGACCAGGCCGCCGACGGGTCCTACCGCTTCCGCACCGTCGGACTGGACGGCAACTTCAACATCAACACCACACCGCTCGCCGGCGTGCGCTACAACTGGATTGCCGCCTCGGCCTACGAGGAACTGGCGGCGGTCGACCAGGGCGGCGCCAGCGTCATGCGCTTGAACCCCAAGCTCGGCAACACGCTCATTACGCGCGCCGACCTGGTGGCCGTGCTGGCCGGCACGCAAGGCGCGGCCAGCAGCTATGCGCCGGCCTCGGTGGTGTACGGTAATGAAACCGACAGCATCCTGTATATCGCCGACAGCGGCAACTCGGTCATCTACAAGGCCGTGCCCCAGGGGGCGATCACCGTGTTCGCGGGCACGCCGGGCGTGCGCGGCACGGCCGACGGCGCGGCCGGCTCCGGCAGCCTGAACCTGACCACTGCCAGCGCCCTGGCCATCGACGAGCAGGGCAACCTGTATGTCAGCGGCAGCGGCCCGACGCGCAAGATCGCGCCCAACGGCACACTGTCCACGCCGCAGCTGGCCTGGGGCACGCCGGCACTCAGCAGCATCGCCTATGCCAAACCCATGCTGTACGGGCGCGTGCAAAACACGGTGATCCAGACCTACCTGCCGTAAGCCGCGACCATAAAAAAACGGGCCGAAGCCCGTTTTTTTTTGCTGCGTGAAACCGCGGATTAACGCTTGTCCAGCGGCGGCACGTCGCGGGTGGTCGCGCCGACGAACAGCTGGCGTGGACGGCCGATCTTCTGCTCCGGATCGGCGATCATTTCGTTCCACTGGGCGATCCAGCCGATGGTGCGGGCCATGGCGAAGATACCGGTGAACAGCGACACTGGAATGCCCAGCGCCGATTGCACGATGCCCGAGTAGAAGTCGACGTTCGGGTACAGCTTGCGCGAGACGAAGTATTCGTCGTTCAGCGCGATCTTTTCCAGTTCCATCGCCAGCTTGAACAGCGGGTCGTCCTGCAGGCCCAGCTCTTCCAGCACTTCGTAGCAGGTTTCGCGCATCAGCTTGGCGCGCGGGTCGAAGTTCTTGTACACGCGGTGACCGAAGCCCATCAGCTTGACGCCGGAGTTCTTGTCTTTCACTTGCGCGATGAAGGCAGGAATGTTCTCGACGGTGCCGATTTCCTTCAGCATGTTCAGCGCCGCTTCGTTGGCGCCGCCGTGGGCAGGGCCCCACAGGCAGGCGATGCCGGCAGCGATACAGGCGAACGGGTTGGCGCCCGACGAACCGGCCAGACGCACGGTCGAGGTCGAAGCGTTCTGCTCGTGGTCCGCGTGCAGGATCAGGATGCGGTCCAGCGCGCGCACCAGCACGTCGTTGACCTTGTATTCTTCGCACGGATTGCCGAACATCATGCGCATGAAGTTGGCGCTGTACGACAGGTCGTTGCGCGGATACATGAACGGCTGGCCCATCGAGTACTTGTACGCCATCGCCACCAGCGTCGGCATCTTGGCGATCAGGCGGATGGCCGAGATCTCGCGCTGCTTGGCGTCGTTGATGTCGAGCGAATCGTGGTAGAACGACGCCAGCGCGCCGACGGTGCCGACCAGCACCGACATCGGGTGCGCGTCGCGGCGGAAGCCGCGGAAGAAGAATTGCATCTGCTCGTGGACCATGGTGTGCTTGGTCACGGTTTCGACGAACTTCTCTTTTTCAACCTTGTTCGGCAGTTCGCCGTTCAGCAGCAGGTAGCACGACTCCATGAAGTCGGCGTTCACGGCCAGCTGCTCGATCGGGTAGCCGCGGTACAGCAGCTCGCCCTTGTCGCCGTCGATGTAGGTGATCGACGAGTTGCAGGCGGCGGTCGACATGAAGCCCGGATCGTAGGTGAACTTGCCGGTGCCGGCGTACAGCTTGCGGATGTCGATCACGTCGGGACCAACGGTACCTTTGTAGATCGGGAATTCGACCGATGGGCTGCCATCGGAGAACGACAGGGTGGCTTTGTTATCAGAGGTGTTCATGGACTCTTCCTTCTTGGAGAGATGCGACAAATAAAAAAAACTAAAATTCTGGGTGTGTCTTTATGCAAGCCGCAGTCGCTGCAACAGTGCGTGCACATGCGGCAGATCGACCTCGCCTTCCGGCTCTTTACGGGCCAGTACCAGATCCATCAGGGCATTGTCCGACAAATCGAGGAGCCGCGTGAACGCGTCCACTTCTTCGTCGGTCAATTCGGTTTCATGCGCATCGAGAAAACGGGTCAGGATGATGTCGTTTTCCAGCAGACCCCGGCGCGAGCGCCAGCGCAGGCGCGCTCTGTTGGCTGGGTCGGACTGATGCGCAGAGTTGTTCTGTTCAGTCATATGGCTGTGCCACTTTATACTAAAACGGGCGGCGGAGCCGCCGCCCGTGGAATGGCCTTAAATTGCGCGGCGTACCATCAATTCCTTGATCTTGCCGATGGCCTTGTTCGGGTTCAAACCCTTGGGGCAAACGTCGACGCAGTTCATGATCGAGTGGCAGCGGAACAGGCGGTACGGATCTTCCAGGTTGTCCAGGCGCGCGCCGGTCGCTTCGTCGCGCGAGTCGGCGATGAAGCGGTAGGCTTGCAGCAGGCCGGCAGGACCGACGAACTTGTCCGGATTCCACCAGAACGACGGGCACGACGTCGAGCAGCAGGCGCACAGGATGCACTCGTACAGGCCGTCGAGCTCTTCGCGCTCGGTCGGGGTTTGCAGGCGTTCTTTTTCAGGACGGATCGAATCGTTGATCAGGTAAGGCTTGATCGAATCGTACTGCTTGAAGAACTGGGTCATGTCGACGATCAGGTCGCGGATCACCGGCAGGCCTGGCAGCGGACGCAGCACGATAGGCTCGGTCAGCTCGTTCAGGTTGGTGGTGCAGGCCAGGCCGTTCTTGCCGTTGATGTTCATCGCGTCCGAACCGCACACGCCTTCGCGGCACGAGCGGCGCAGGGCCAGCGAATCGTCGACGTCGGACTTGATGCGCTGCAGCGCGTCGAGCAGCATCTTGTCGGTGTCCTTCAGCTCGACCGTCACGTCCTGCATGTACGGCTTGGCGTCCTGGTCCGGGTCGTAACGGTAAATTTTCAGTTTGAGAGTGCGTGCCATGTTCTAGCCCTTAGAAAGTACGTGGTTTCGGTTTGAAGGTATCAACCGTCAATGGCTTGGTAACGACCGCTTTGTATTCCAGTCGGTTGCCTTCCGAATACCACAGGGTGTGCTTCATCCAGTTGTCGTCGTCGCGGTGCGGGAAATCGTTGTGGGCGTGGGCGCCGCGCGATTCCTTGCGGGCCACGGCCGACGTGATCGTCGCTTTCGCGGTTTCGATCAGGTTGTCCAGCTCCAGCGCTTCGACGCGCGCGGTGTTGAACACCTTGGACTTGTCCTTGAACGACACATGCTTGCGGCGCTCGTCGAGCACCATGATTTCCTTGGCGCCCTGGGCCATCATCTCCTCGGTACGGAACACGCCGCAGTACTTCTGCATCGTGGCGCGGATGTCGTTGGCGACGCCCTGCACTTTTTCCGATCCGGTCGAGGTTTCCAGCTTGTTCAGGCGGTCCATGGCGAAATCGGACGCGTCCTTCGGCAGCGGCTTGTTTTCCTTCTGCTTCAGGTTGGACGCGACCACGTGGTTGCCGGCCGCGCGGCCGAACACCACCAGGTCCAGCAGCGAGTTGGTGCCCAGGCGGTTGGCGCCGTGCACCGACACGCAGGCGCATTCGCCGATCGCGTACAGGCCGTTGACGACCTTCTGCGTGCCGTCGCCGTTAGGGGTGACGACCTGGCCGTGGATGTTGGTCGGAATGCCGCCCATCTGGTAGTGGATGGTCGGCACGACAGGGATCGGTTCCTTGGTGGCGTCGACGTTGGCGAACTTGTGGCCGATTTCCAGGATCGACGGCAGGCGCTTCTGGATGGTGTCGGCGCCGATGTGGCGCAGGTCCAGCATCACGTGGTCCTTGTTCGGGCCGCAGCCGCGGCCTTCCTTGATTTCCTGGTCCATCGAGCGCGACACGAAGTCGCGCGGCGCCAGATCCTTCAAGGTCGGCGCATAGCGTTCCATGAAGCGCTCGCCCTCGGAGTTGATCAGGATACCGCCCTCGCCGCGCACACCCTCGGTGATGAGGACGCCGGCGCCGGCCACGCCGGTCGGGTGGAACTGCCAGAACTCCATGTCCTGCAGCGGCAGGCCGGCGCGCGCCGCCATGCCCATGCCGTCGCCGGTGTTGATGAAGGCGTTGGTGGAAGCTGCGAAGATGCGGCCTGCGCCACCGGTGGCGAAGATGGTGGTCTTCGCTTCCAGGATCATCGTTTCGCCGGTTTCCATTTCCAGTGCCACCACGCCGACCACGTCGCCTTCGGCGTCGCGGATGATGTCGAGCGCCATCCACTCGACGAAGAAGTGGGTGCGGGCGCGGACGTTGCGCTGGTACAGCGTGTGCAGCAGCGCGTGGCCGGTACGGTCGGCCGCGGCGCAGGCGCGCTGCACGGCTTTCTCGCCGAAGTTGGCGGTGTGGCCGCCGAACGGACGCTGGTAGATGGTGCCGTCGGGATTGCGGTCGAACGGCATGCCGAAGTGTTCCAGCTCGTAGACGACCTTCGGTGCTTCGCGGCACATGAATTCGATCGCGTCCTGGTCGCCCAGGTAGTCGCCGCCCTTGACGGTGTCGAACATGTGCCAGAACCAGTTGTCTTCAGCCATATTGCCCAGCGATGCGCCGATGCCGCCCTGCGCCGCCACGGTGTGCGAGCGGGTCGGGAACACTTTCGACAGCACCGCCACGTTCAGACCGGCTTCAGCCAGCTGCAGGGATGCGCGCATGCCGGAGCCGCCGGCGCCGACGATTACCGCGTCAAAGCGGCGGGTAGGAATTCCAGTTTTAATAGCTGCCACGATTACACACTCCAGAGTATCTGTACCGACCAAACGGCACAAGCGATCAACCACAGCATGGTGGCGATTTGCAGGGTCAGGCGAACGCCGACGGCTTTAACGTAGTCCATCCAGATGTCGCGCATGCCGACCCAGGCGTGGTAGAACAGGCCGAACAGGGTGACCGCGGAGATCAGCTTGAACCACTGCTGCGCGAACAGGCCAGCCCAGCCTTCATAGGTGAAGTTCTGGCCGGTGAGGAAGGAAATCAGCAGGATGGCGGTGTACAGCACCATCATGACGGCGGTGACGCGCTGCGCCAGCCAGTCTTTCAGGCCGTAGTGGGCACCGACCACGCGGCGCTTGGGGCCGATATTGTTATTTGCCATCTCAGAATACTCCAAACAGTTTGAGGGCGACGACCAGGGTCAGGGCCAGGCTGACGACCAGCACGCTGGCGGCCGATTTACGCGCCGAATCCTTGTCCAGGCCGTAGTGCAGGTCCATGAACAGGTGGCGTACGCCGGCGCAGAAGTGCTGCATATAACCCCAGACCAGGGCCAGGATGATCAGCTTGACCAGCGGGGTCGACACGATCCCCTGGTAGTAGGCGAAGGAGATCTCGGAGCGCAGGCTCTGCTCCAGCAAATAGAGCACGAAAGGCAGCAGCGCAAACATCAGGAAGCCGCTGATGCGGTGCAGGATGGATACGATACCGGCCAATGGCAAGCGGTAGTTGGACAATTCGGTAACGTGGATGTTACGGAACTCCGGCCGTTCTTTTTTAGGGACTTCCCTTACGGCTTCTGACATAACAAGACCTCCTCAGGCTAAACAAAAATTTGGTAAGACTGCGATTTTCGCCGATTTCCGCACTCATAACCAATATCTATTGTTACATATAACTAAAATAGTGTTTGACAACACTAGCTGGCGGCTACTTCCTGTAGCTCGACGTATTATCAGCGCAACAATGCTACCGGCGTGTGACGGCGCCCTGCCCTGCGCTCCTGAAGCGGCTTTTTAGCGCCCCAGGGTCTCCTTCAATTCAACCCGCTCAGTTCAACTCATTGTGATAGTGATGGCGCTCGGTGGAATACAGGCCGCGGCGCAGCTCCACCGGTTTGTCGCCATAAGTAAACGACACCCGCTCGGACGCCAGCAGCGGCGTGTTGGCGGGCAGGTGCAGCAGCGCGGCGTCTTCGGCCGCCGCGCAGACGGCGCGGATCTTTTCCGTCGCCCGTATCATGCGGGTGCCGAACTCGGATTCGAACAGGCCGTACATCGGCCCCTTGTATTCAACCAGCCGCTCGGCGGTCAAGCCCTTGAACGTCATGCCCGGCAGCCACAGCTCCTCGACGATGGTCGGCATGCCGTCGAACGACTGCACCCGCTTGATGAAGATGACGGCGTCGCCGGATTTCAGGTCGAGCAGGCGCGCCACGTCGGCGGGCGCGCGCATGCGCTTGACTTCGATGAATTTGCTTTCGGGGTAGTGCGGCACGCCCTCGTCGGGCATCAGCTTGAGGAAGCGGAAGTGGGCGCGCTCCTCGTGGTGGGTGGACACGAACGTGCCCTTGCCCTGCCGGCGCATGACCAGGTTCTCGGCCGCCAGCTCGTCGATGGCCTTGCGCACCGTGCCCTGGCTGACCTTGAAGCGGTTGGCCAGTTCGACTTCGCTGGGGATCAGCTCACCCGGTTTCCACTCGCCCGACTGCAGGCTGCGCGTGATCAGCGCCTTGATTTGCTGGTACAGTGGGGAGAAGGTCGGCGACGCGCCGGAAGGCGTAACGGAGGAAGGCGCCGCAGGCGATCCGGCAGCTCCGCCCGTGTTGACGGCGGCGGGATTGCTGTTCGAATTAGGCGGGGCAGGATTCATAGGCCAAGATTTCACCACAAAAGCCCCCTGCCGTCCAGCAAAAACACGCAATAACTTATCTGTCTTATATAAGACATAAGATAGGATTGACAGATACCCGCCACGCGCCTACACTCCCCGGCGAGGCGCTTTACCATACCGCTTTGACGGAGATATAAGCGCTCGATTTGCAGTATGATTACGGTTTCCCCGGACCGGCACCGGTCCAGCTTAGAGAACGTTTTAATTCCCACTTTGGAGATTCATCATGGCTAAAACCCCAATGCGTGTTGCTGTCACCGGCGCCGCCGGTCAAATCGGTTACGCTCTGCTGTTCCGCATCGCCAACGGCGACATGCTCGGCAAAGACCAACCAGTTATCCTGCAACTGCTGGAAATCGCTGACGAAAAAGCACAAAAAGCGCTGAAAGGCGTCATGATGGAAATCGACGACTGCGCGTTCCCGCTGCTGACCGAGATGACCGCCCACTCCGACCCGATGACCGCGTTCAAGGATGTCGACGTCGCCGTGCTGGTTGGCGCCCGTCCGCGCGGCCCGGGCATGGAGCGTAAAGACTTGCTGGAAGCCAATGCCCAGATCTTCACCGTGCAAGGCAAGGCGCTGGACGCCGTCGCTTCGCGCAACGTCAAAGTGCTGGTGGTCGGCAACCCGGCCAACACCAACGCCTACATCGCCATGAAATCGGCGCCTTCGCTGCCGGCCAAGAACTTCACCGCCATGCTGCGCCTGGACCACAACCGCGCGCTGTCGCAAGTGGCAGCCAAGACCGGCACCGCCGTCAAGGACATCGAAAAGCTGACCGTCTGGGGCAACCACTCGCCGACCATGTACGCCGACTACCGTTTCGCCACCGTCAACGGCAAGGCTGTCAAGGAACTGATCAACGACCAGGAATGGAACGCCAACGTGTTCCTGCCGACCGTCGGCAAGCGCGGCGCGGCCATCATCGAAGCGCGCGGCCTGTCGTCGGCGGCGTCGGCGGCCAACGCGGCCATCGACCACGTGCATGACTGGATGCTGGGCACCAACGGCAAGTGGACCACCATGGGCGTTCCTTCGGACGGTTCGTACGGCATCCCGGAAGGCACCATGTTCGGCTTCCCTGTCACCACCGAAAACGGCGAATACAAAATCGTCCAGGGCCTGGAAATCGACGCGTTCTCGCAAGAGCGCATCAACCTGACGCTGAAGGAACTGACCGAAGAGCGCGAAGGCGTCAAGCACCTGCTGCCTGCATAAGTTCCGATCCAACCGCACGTGGAACCGGTTAAACCACCGATCCGCCGCACCCGCCGCGCTGCCGAGAGCAGCGCGGCGTCCGTTACCGCTCCCTCGCCTACTCCAGATTCCCGCATGCACCCATCCGAGGTTTTATTCCAGGGCAATCGCCAGCCGCTGCTGCTGCCGGCTTGCGACCACTACGCCGGCTCCGAAAAGCTGATGCGCAAATCGATCGCCCTGCAACAAGAACTTGGCCCCCTGTTCGACATCACCCTCGATTGCGAAGACGGCGCCAGCGCCGGCAACGAGGAGGCGCACGCGCGCCTGGTGGCCGAACTGCTGTTGTCCGACGACAATAAATTCAACCGCATCGGCGCCCGCGTGCACGATGTCGACAGCCCCTTTTTCCTGCAGGACGTCGAGATCATCTGCGCCGCCGCCAAGCGCCTGGCCTACATCGTGCTGCCGAAGGTGCACAGCGCCAAGGAAGTCGCCGCCGCCATCAAGTTGATCAACACCCATGCCGCCAAGGCCGGCCGCAAGGACCTGCCGGTGCATGTGCTGATCGAAACCCACGGCGCGCTGCGCGAGGCCTACGACATCGCCGCCCTGCCGCAGGTGCAGTGCCTGTCGTTCGGCATCATGGATTTCGTCTCGTCGCACTACGGCGCCATTCCCGGCAGCGCGATGCGCACGCCGGGCCAGTTCACGCACCCGCTGGTGGTGCGCGCCAAGCTGGAAGTGGCCGCCGCCTGCCACGCGCACGGCAAGGTGCCGTCGCATAACGTGACCACCGAAATCAAGGACACGGCGGTTGCCGCCAACGATGCCCAGCGCGCCGCCGCCGAATTCGGCTACACGCGCATGTGGAGCATCCATCCGAACCAGATCAAACCTATTATCAAGACCTTCACGCCGCGCCTGTCCGAGGTCAGCGAGGCGGCCGCCATCCTGCTTGAAGCGGAGGCGGTCCAATGGGGGCCAATATCCCAAAACGGGCGCTTGCACGACCGCGCAAGCTACAGATACTATTGGACCGTTTTACAGCGCGCCAGACTGGCCGGGCTGAGCTTGCCCGAATCGGCCGTCGCGCTGCTCAACGGAAGCCCTACCGACCCCATACAGGAAGCACACTGATGTCTATCTCCAAACTATTCCTGGCCTGCAGCTTCGCGCTCGGCTCCCTGACCCTGGCCGCCGGCGCCCACGCCGACACTCCCGCGCCAGCCAACGCATCGGCCAAGAAAGCCGTCAAGAAGGCCAGCAAGCCCAAGGCCGCCGCCAAGCCGGTCGAAGCGAAGGCGCCGGACGAGGAGGCCGACGAGCCGGCCATCGGCGACGCGTCCGTCATCGAATTCGACTGCGAACTGGGCAACAAGATCACCATCTACAGCAACGCCAGCGACGAGGCCCATATCGCGCTGCGCTGGAAGAAGCGCCTGCACCGCCTGACCCGCGTGGGCACCACCACCGGCGCCAACCGCTTCGAGAACAAGTTGTACGGCCTGATCTGGATCGGCATTCCCGCCAAGAGCATGCTGCTCGACTCCAAGCAGAACCGCCAGCTGGCCAACGAATGCCGCAACGCCGAACAGCTCAAGCCGGTCACCACCAGCGCGGCGGAACCGACCAGCACCAAGATCAGCATCCAGTAACAGCAATCAGTTCCAGCTCCAAAACGGGCGCGCCGGCACGGGCGCCAGCAACACGGTTTAACATCAACAATAGACGATACCCACTGAAGGAGAGGTCATGTCCCGCAACACTCTGAACACGCTTAAGGATTTCAACATTTCGGGCAAGAAGGGTAAGTTCTACTCCCTGCCCGCACTGGAAAAGAGCCTGGGCGCCAAAATCTCCCGCCTGCCGGTATCGATCCGCGTTGTGCTGGAATCCGTCCTGCGTAACTGCGACGGCAAGAAAGTCACCGAAGAACACGTCAAGCAACTGGCCAACTGGGGCGCGACCGCCGAGCGCACCGACGAGATTCCTTTCGTCGTGGCCCGCGTCGTGCTGCAGGACTTCACCGGCGTGCCGCTGCTGGCCGACCTGGCCGCGATGCGCAACGTCGCGTACAAAATGGGCATCAACGCCAAGAAAATCGAACCGCTGGTGCCGGTGGACCTGGTGGTCGACCACTCGGTCACCATCGACCACTTCCGCGAAAAGAACGCGCTGGACCTGAACATGAAGCTGGAATTCTCGCGCAACAACGAGCGCTACCAGTTCATGAAATGGGGCATGCAAGCCTTCGACACCTTCGGCGTGGTCCCGCCAGGCTTCGGCATCGTCCACCAGGTCAACCTGGAATACCTGGCGCGCGGCGTGCACAAGACCGCTGAAGGCGTGTACTACCCGGACACCCTGGTCGGCACCGACTCGCACACCACCATGATCAACGGCATCGGCGTGGTCGGCTGGGGCGTGGGCGGCATCGAGGCGGAAGCCGGCATGCTGGGCCAGCCGGTCTACTTCCTGACCCCGGACGTGATCGGCGTCAACCTGACCGGCATCCTGCGCGAAGGCTGCACCGCGACCGACCTGGTGCTGACCATCACCGAACTGCTGCGCAAGGAAAAAGTCGTCGGCAAGTTCGTCGAGTTCTTCGGCGAAGGCACCGAGACGCTGTCGCTGACCGACCGCGCCACCATCGCCAACATGGCGCCTGAATACGGCGCGACCATGGGCTTCTTCCCGGTCGACGACGCCACCGTCGAATACTTCGAAGGCACCGGCCGCACCAAGGACGAAATCGCCGCCTTCGCCGCCTACTTCAAGGCGCAGGGCCTGTACGGCGTGCCGAAAGCCGGCGACATCGACTACACCCGCGTGGTGGAACTGAACCTGACCAGTGTTACTCCTTCGCTGGCCGGTCCCAAGCGTCCACAGGACCGTATCGAAATCGGCAACGTGAAGAACAACTTCACCGAACTGTTCTCGAAACCGACCACCGAAAACGGCTTCAACAAAAAGCCTGAACAGCTGAACCAGACCTACACCACCACCAACGGCGTGAACGTGAAAAACGGCGACGTGCTGATCGCCGCGATCACCTCGTGCACCAACACCTCGAACCCGAGCGTGCTGCTGGCCGCCGGCCTGCTGGCGAAGAAAGCCGTCGAAGCCGGCCTGACCGTCGCGCCGCACATCAAGACCTCGCTGGCCCCTGGCTCGCGCGTGGTGACCGAGTACCTGACCGCCGCCGGCCTGCTGCCATACCTGGAGCAACTGGGCTTCGGCGTCACCGCCTACGGCTGCACCACCTGCATCGGCAACGCCGGCGACCTGACCCCGGAACTGAACGCCGCCATCTCGACCAACGACATCGTCGCCTCGGCCGTGCTGTCCGGTAACCGCAATTTCGAAGCGCGTATTCACCCGAACATCCGCTCGAACTTCCTGGCATCGCCACCGCTGGTCGTGGCCTACGCCATCGCCGGCAACATGACCGTCGACCTGATGACCCAACCGGTCGGCAAGGGCAAGAACGGCAACGACGTGTACCTGGGCGACATCTGGCCGACCTCGAAAGAGATCGCCAAGCTGATGAAGTTCGCGATGAACTCGAAAGTGTTCAAGTCGAACTACGCCGACGTCAAGGGCAACCCTGGCAAGCTGTGGGAACACGTGTCGTCGACCGAAGGCAATGTCTACAACTGGCCAGCGTCGACCTACATCGCCGAGCCGCCGTTCTTCGACGGCTTCGAGATGACCCCGAAAGCGGCCGCCACCGGCATCACCGGCGCGCGCGCGCTGGGCGTGTTCGGCGATTCGATCACCACCGACCACATCTCCCCTGCCGGCTCGATCAAGGAAGACGGCCCGGCGGGCAAATGGCTGCTGGCCAACGGCGTGCTGAAGGCCGACTTCAACTCCTACGGCTCGCGCCGCGGCAACCACGAGATCATGATGCGCGGCACCTTCGCCAACGTGCGCATCAAGAACAAGATGATCCCTGCCAAGGCGGACGGTTCGGCGGTTGAAGGCGGCATCACCATTCACCAGCCGAGCGGCGAGCAGCTGTCGATCTACGACGCGGCGATGAAGTACGTTGCCGAAGGCACGCCGACCATGGTGTTCGGCGGCGAAGAGTACGGCACCGGCTCGTCGCGCGACTGGGCGGCCAAGGGCACCCAGCTGCTGGGCGTGAAGGCCGTGATCGTGCGTTCGTTCGAGCGCATCCACCGCTCGAACCTGGTCGGCATGGGCGTGCTGCCGCTGCAATTCATCGGCAACGACAGCGTCGAATCGCTGGGCATCACCGGCAAGGAAGTCTACGACCTGAAGGGTCTGGAAGGCGAGATCAAACCGCAGCAACTGGCTACCCTGGTCATCCATCGCGAAGGCAAGCCGGCACAGGAAGTCAAAGTGCTGCTGCGTATCGACACCCCGATCGAAGTCGACTACTACAAGCATGGCGGCATCCTGCCGTTCGTGCTGCGTCAGCTGCTGGCCGCATAATCAGCTAGCTGTCCCGTAGAGAACGCCCTGTGCGCCGAGGCCACAGGGCGTTTTTTTATGCACGTTTGCCGAATCAACTACAATACGAGTCATAAGGGTTATCATCTGCATGACTGATCCGTTTTTTTCACTTTTATGAGACTCTTATTGCGCTATGCGTCGTCCATCTAAAGATTCATCCCATAAATTGTCTGCCGAGAGCCAGCGCCTCGTCACCTACGCCCAGGCTGTCGGGCAGGCGGCCAGCCGTATCGAAGAGCGGGCCTGGGAGCACAGCCTCGATGCGCAGCTTCAGAAACTCCTCAAGACCGGCCACCAGGACACCATCGACGCCACCCTCAACGTGCTGTTCAAGGAAGACCTGAACGCCTACGACGTGTTGATGGATGGCGTGGAAGCGGCCAGCGAATCGAGCAGCGTGACCATGGACACCGCCGACGGCGTGCCCAAGCAGTACGACGTGCTGCTGGTGGCCGCGCCCATCCTGGCGTGGACGCGCTTCGCGATCGCCTCCGGTCCGATCCCGGCGGACATCCTGCAAACCCTGTCGGCGCATTTCTCCGCCCACCTGCTGGCCGACGGCACGCAGATGGCGATGTCGCCCACATTGTTCTCGATCGACCAGCTGCCGCGCAGCCATGTCGAGACCTACGGCAAGGTGCACAAGCTGGCGCAGGCCGCGCTCAAGGGCACCGTGCTGAAGGCCGACACCAAGGTGCCGGAAACGGCGCCGTTCCTGGCCGACACCCGCTACCTGCTGGTGGCCGTGGTGGCGCCGGCCGGCGCGCCGCTGTTCCGCTGGCAGATGCCCGCCAACCAGGCGCAGTTCGCCAACGAGCGCGCCACCGCGCTGGAGCAATGGCGCGCCCAGGTCACGCCGACCATCAACCGCCTGCTGCCCGGCTGCGGCGTCGAGCTGCTGCTGCCGGAGGCGTACTACATGGCCTGCCGCGAGGCGGACAAGCTGATACGCCCGGTGTCGATCCGCGCCGCCGTGCACTACCTGACGCACACGCTGGCCATCGAGCCGTCCGAACTGCGCGCGGTGATCGCCGGCTTCGGCGAGGAAAGCGCCGACGGCCAGATCGACGAATACCGCGTGGCCTTCACGCAGCGCTCGACGCCGGACGTGATCTACGGCGTGGTGTGGCCGCTGTACGGCCAGGAGGACGAGGAAGGCACGCCGCCGGAAGGTCCGCTGCAAGGCGGTCCGGGCGGTGTGGTGCAGAAGCCGGTCACGCCGGTGGAGGAAATCGTCGCCCACCTGAACGAGGCCGGCGTCACGCAGATCAAGAAGCATGGCGAACGCTATGTGGCCGAGTTCTGCGACGACTGCGGCGCGCCGCTGTTTGCCGATCCGGTCGGCGAACTGGCCCACGCGGAAATGCCCGAGGATACGCCGACCGGCACCGAGCACTTCCACTAAGCAAAACGCCCCCGAGTTCATTCGGGGGCGTTTTTATTTCTGCGATTGCGGCGTCGGCGGCTGCAGGTAGATGACGATGGGCTGTTGCGGCTGTGACTGCTGCACCGCCGCTGCGGGACGTTCCCCAAGAGAACGGCTGGCGGCAAAATACAAGCCGCCGAAACCGATAAACATGCCGACCATGGACGCAACCATCCAGCGGTAGCCTTCGGCCGACATCTTGTGCATTTCGGCGCGCAAAACCTCAATGTCGGCCTTCGTTGCTAACGTCGGCACGATCGCGTCAATATGCGCCTTGAGCGCTGCAACCTCGCTGTCCATCCAGACAGATTAGTACAAATCCGGGCGCCTACCAAGCCGAAAACGGGTGTTTAATCAGGCTGGAGTTGAGGTAGCGCAGGTCGTCGGTGACTTCCTCGCCTATCCAGTCCGGCTTGTCGAACGCCTGGTCTTCCGAGCTCAGTTCGATCTCGGCCACCACCAGCCCGGCATTGGCGCCGAGGAACTCGTCGACTTCCCACACGTTGCCGGCGAACTCGATGCGGCGCCGGTACTTTTCGATCAGCGGCTGCTCGCACAAGCGGTCCAGCAGCTCGGCCGCATCGTCCATCGGTATCGGATATTCCCACTCGCCGCGCGTGGCGCCGACGTTGCGGCCCTTGATCGTCATCACCGCGCGGTCGCCCTCGATGCGCACGCGCACCACGCGGTCCTTGTGCGACGACAGGTAACCCTGGCGAAAGAACACCGGCTCGCCCAGATTCATCCACGCATCGCCGCGCAGCAGGAACTTGCGCTCGATCTCGACGCCCACGATCAGTAGTCGTCCAGCGACAGCAGGATGGGCTGCAGGATGGACGCGCCCAGCGCCGCGCTGCGGGCGCCGTTCCAGCCCACGTGCGGATCCGGCAGGTCGGCGTTGTCCTTGAACGGCATCTCCAGGGTCAGCGCCAGGCAGCCGAAGTGATGGCCGACGTACTTGGACGCCAAGGTCAGCATGTCTTCCTTGTACTTGCTGGCCGCGTAGCCGACCTTGTCCTGGAAGTCCGGCGTCGCGTTCTTGTAGCGGTCAATGAAGGCCTGCTGCTTGGCGCGGCGCTCCTCGCTGAAATTCTCCAGCATCTCGTTACCGGCCACGAAGTTGTAAGGCAGCGCCTCGTCGCCGTGGATGTCGAAGAACATGTCGATGCCGGTTTCGTGCATCTTCTGCTTCACATACAGCACTTCCGGGCTGCGCTCGACGGTCGGCGTCATCCACTCGCGATTCAGGTTGGCGCCGGTGGCGTTGGTGCGCAGGTTGCCGCGCACCGAACCGTCAGGATTCATGTTCGGCACGATGTAGAACACGCAGCGCTGCAGCAGCTTGCGGGCGATCGGATTGGCGTCGTCCAGCAGCGAATCGATCAGGCCTTCGATGAACCACTCGGCCATCGACTCGCCCGGATGCTGGCGCGCGATGAACCAGATTTTCTTTTCCGATTCCGGCTTGCCGACGACCACCATGTTCATGTCGCGGCCGTCGACGGTGTTGCCCAGGTCGAGTACGCGGGCCAGCGGATGCTCGGCCACTTCGCCCAGCAGGCGCAGATGGCGTTCGAACGAATAAGGCTCGAAGTAGGCGTAGTAGACGCTGTCGGTATCGGGCGTGTGGCGGATCGTCATGACCTGGCCGTCGAAGGAGGTCGGCACGCGGAACCAGTTTTCGGTGTCGTAGCTGGCCACGGCCTGGTAGTCCTCGTAGCCCTTGGCATAGGTGGCCTGGCCGGCGTTCAGGAAGCGCATCGTCACCTGCTGGCCGCGCGCGCCCTGCAGGCGGAAGTGGAACCACTGGTGGATGTCGGCGTGCGAGTCCTTGCGCAGATTCAGTTCGATCTCCGCCGCGCTGTCCGCGCGCAGCACCTCGATGGCGCCGGAATCGAAGTTTTGGCTGATTTTGATGGTCATGTTGATCCAATATTAAGTGTATGGCTATGACACCTATTTTACCAGCATGCTCCCTTCGCGCTTGTAGCGGGCATGCCAGGACAGCGCCTTTTCCAGCACGTGCGGCGTCTGGCCGCCGCCCGCCATGGCCTCTTCCAGGTAGGCCCGCAACTGCGGGCGATAGTCCGGGTGGGCGCAGTGCTCGATGATCAGCGGCGCGCGCTCGCGCGGCGCCAGGCCGCGCAGGTCGGCCAGCCCCCATTCGGTCACCAGCACATCGACATCGTGTTCGGTATGGTCGACGTGGGCGGCAAACGGCACCACGCTGGAAATGGCGCCATCCTTGGCCACCGACTTGCTGACGAATATCGACAGCTGGCCGTTGCGGGCAAAGTCGCCCGAGCCGCCGATGCCGTTCATCATGTGCGTGCCGCCCACGTGGGTGGAGTTGACGTTGCCGTAGATGTCGAACTCCAGCGCCGTGTTCAGCGCGATGAGACCGAGCCGGCGCACCACCTCGGGATGGTTGCTGATCTCCTGCGGCCGCAGCACGATGCGGTCGCGGTACTGTTCGATATTGCGGATGAATTTCTCGTGCATCGGCGCCGACAGCGTGATCGACGACGCGGACGCCATCGACAGCTGCCCGGAATCGAGCAGTTCGATCGCGCTGTCCTGCAGTACTTCCGAATACATGGTCATGTCGCGGAACGGAGAATCGATCAGGCCGTGCAGCACCGCGTTGGCGATGGTGCCGATGCCGGCCTGCAGCGGGCGCAGTTCGGGCCCCATGCGCCCTGCCTTCACCTCTCCCTCCAGGAAGGCGACCACGTGGCGGGCGATGGCGTCGGTCTCCGCATCCGGCGGCAGCGCGCTGGAGGGGCTGTCCGGACTGTCGGTGATGACGATGGCGGCGATGCGGTCCGGATGCACCGGGATCGAGGTCCAGCCGATGCGCTGCCAGGGGTCGAGCAGCGGAATCGCGCTGCGATGCGGCCGCGCGCCCGGCAAATAGATGTCGTGGAAGCCTTCCAGCGACAGCGGCGAACTCAGATTGATCTCGACGATCACCTGCCTGGCCTGCTGCACGAAACTGGCCGAGTTCCCGACCGACATGGTGGGAATGATGCCGCCGTCCGGCGTGATCGCCACCGCCTCGACGACGGCGATATCGACCGCCCGCAAGTCGCCCGAGCGCAGCTGCTCGGCCGTCTCGGACAGGTGCTGGTCGATGAACATCACCTCGCCGGCATTGATCTTGCGGCGCAGCGCGGCGTCGGCCTGGAACGGCATGCGGCGCGCGACCACGCCCGCGTTGGCCATCAGGCCGTCGCTGTCGTTGCCCAGCGATGCCCCGGTCAGCAAGGTAAGGTTCAGCGGCGTCCGACGCGCCCGTTCGACCAGCGCGAGCGGAAGCGCCTTGGCGTCGCCGGCGCGGGTGAAGCCGCTCATGCCGACGGTCATGCCGTCCCTGAACAGCTGTGCGGCCTGCGCCGCGCTCATTATCTTATCCATCAACGCCGGGCGGCGGATGCGGTCTTCATGCATGGCGTTCTCCTCGTTCTTTGATTCAGTATAGAATCCGGATATCAGTCGTTGCATGACTTAAATTCTCATATCCCAGTCGTTTTATTCATGGACATCCGCTCGCTGCGCTACTTCATTGAAACCGTCCGCCTGAACAGCTTCACGCAGGCGGCCGAATCGCTGCACGTCACCCAGTCGACCATCAGCAAGATGGTGCGCCAGCTGGAGGAGGAACTGGGCGCGCAGCTGCTGATACGCGAAGGCCGCAAGCTGACGCTGACCGACACCGGCGGCGTGGTCTACGCGCGCGGCGAGGAGATGCTGGCCACCATGAGCCGCCTGACGGCGGAAGTGCGCGATACGCAGGCGATGGAGCGCGGCCGGCTCACGGTCGGCATCCCGCCGATGATCAACCTGTTGTTCACGCCCGTGCTGAAGGCCTTCCGCCAACGCCACCCGAACATCGCGCTGACCTTGCAGGAAGACGCCGGCCAGGAGATCGAGCGCCAGGTGGCGCTGGGCGAACTGGAAATCGGCATGACGGTGCTGCCGGCCGATCCGCTGCTGGGGTTGCAAACGGCGCCCATCGCCAGCTACCCGATCTGGGCGCTGGCCGCGCGCGGCACGTTCCAGAAGAGCCGCAGCACGCTCACGCTCAAGGCATTGGCCAAGACGCCGCTGGTGCTGCTGAAGGACGATTTCGCCATGACCCGCAGCCTGCGCAAGGCCTTCGGCGACGCTGGCTTCGAACCGAGCATCGCCGCGCAAAGCGGCCAGTGGGACTGGCTGGTGGCAATGGCATCGGCCGGCATGGGCGTGGCGCTGCTGCCCGAGCCGTTCATCCACCGGCTGGCGATCGGCCAGATGGATGCGGTGCGGCTGACCGATCCCGGCCTGCAATGGCAGCCGGCGCATGTGTGGCGCGGCAGCTACCTGTCCTACGCGGCGCGCGCGTGGCTGGAGGTATGCCGCGATGTGCTGGGCACTACCGCGCCGGCAGCTCGTGGATCGCGATCCCCTCGATAGGGTCGATCTCCCTGTCCCACGGCCGCAGTGCGATGAAGCGCTTGGTATCCTCGTAGCCGGCCTGCCAGCGGGCGCGGATGCCGGCCGCGCTGAAGTCGATGTCCTTGGTGTGGTCCTCGTTGCCGACGCGCGGCGCCTTCAGCGACACCACGTGCATGGTGGTGCCGCAGCCCCAGGCGGCCAGTTCGCGCACCTCTTCCGACATCGCCGCCTCGTCCGACAGGTGCAGCGTCAACTGGCGGATCACGTGGCGCAGCCGGTGCAGCTTGCGCTGCTGTTCGATATTGCTGGCGCGGCTGGCGTACTGGATCTCCTTGTGCTTGTCCAGCACCTGCATCATGCTTTGCGGCTCGCTGCCGTCGGGGTTCCACACCTGCACCGAGAAGATCACCGAACTGCGGCGCGGCTCGTCGTCCAGCACCGCCTCGATCGGCGTGTTGGAATAAATGCCGCCGTCCCAGTATGGCTCGCCGTCGATGCGCACGGCGGGAAAGGCCGGCGGCAGCGCGCCGGACGCCATCACGTGCGAGGCGCCCAGCGGCTCCTTGCGGCTGTCGAAGTAGCGCATGCCGCCGGTGCGCGCGTTGACGGCGCCGACGGTGAGCCGCGTGTGCTTCGCGTTGATGTAGTCGAAATCGACCAGCGTATCGAGCGTGGTGCGCAGCGGCGCGGTCTGGTAAAAGGATGCCTGCTCGATGCCGACCCTGGCGTCCGGATTCCACCACGACGACAGGTTCGGTTCGAAGAAGGCGGGGATGCCCTGGCCCACCGTCAAGGCATTGGCGAAGGCGCGCGGCAGGAGCGAAAAGCCCAGCGCGTTCTGCTCCATGCGGTGCCAGAACTGGCGCAGCCGGTCCAGCCGGTAGCGCGGGTCGTTGCCGGCGATGATGGCGCCGTTGATGGCGCCGATCGACGTGCCGATCACCCAGTCCGGCTCGACGCCGGCTTCGTGCATGGCTTGATAGACGCCCAGCTGGTAGGCGCCCAGGGCGCCGCCGCCCTGCAGGACCAGGACAACCTGGCCCGGCATGGACGGCGATGCCGAAGGTGAAGACGGTCGGACGGGGGTACGATTCAAATCGGATCTCCACGGTGCACTGCAACATGGAGATTGTAGTGCACTTCCCCGCCGTCCGCAGCCGCTCTTTAGCCCAAGGTCACGCCACGTGCCTTGAGCGCTGCGCGCACGCCGGCGCCGTAGGCCGGATCGGCCTTGTCGAAGTGGCCCAGCTGGCGCTCGATGATCTCGGCGCTGACCTGGCTCAATGGACCGGCGATGTTGTTGAACAGGTTGCGCTGTTCCTGTGCCGGCATCAAACGGAACAGATTACCGGCCTGCGTGTAATCGTCTTCCTTGCCGCGGCCGTCGTAGCGGGCCGCGCCGCCGTGCAGCGCCAGCGCCGGCTCGCCGTGGCCGAGGCCTTGCGGATTGCTGCCGCCGGCGTCGACCGCCGCGTAGTTCTGCGCCGAGCCGCCGTTGGAGATCGCCATCGCACCGTCGCGCTGCTGGTTGTGGAACGGGCAGCGCGGCGCGTTCACCGGCAGGTGCTGGTGGTTGGTGCCGACGCGGTACAGCTGCGCGTCGTGGTAGGCGAACAGGCGCGCCTGCAGCATCTTGTCCGGCGAGTAGCCCATGCCCGGCACGATGTTGGCCGGCGACAGCGCCGCCTGCTCGACTTCGGCGTGGTAGTTCAGCGGATTGCGGTTCAGCTCAAACACGCCGACCGGGATCAGCGGGAAATCCTTGTGCGGCCAGACCTTGGTCAGGTCGAACGGATTCCAGCCGGTGCGCGCTTCCCACGCCGCCAGTTCGGCCTCGGTGGCCACCTGCAGCCTGACGTCCCACTGCGGGAAGTCGCCGGCGGCGATGGCGCCGAACAGGTCGCGCTGCGCGTAGTCGGGATCTTCGCCGGCGATGCGGGTGGCGACGTCGGCGGGCAGGTTCTTGATGCCCTGCTTGGTCTTCAGGTGCCACTTGACGTAGACGCGCTCACCGGCGGCGTTGATCAGGCTGAAGGTGTGGCTGCCGAAACCGTCCATGTGGCGGTAGCCGTCCGGCGTGCCGCGGTCGGAGAACAGCATCGTCACCTGGTGCAGGCTTTCCGGCGCCTTGCTCCAGAAGTCGAACATCATGGTCGGCGATTTCAGGTTGGTCTGCGGATCGCGCTTTTGCGTGTGGATGAAGTCGGGGAACTTGATGCCGTCCTTGATGAAGAACATCGGCGTGTTATTGCCGACCAGGTCCCAGTTGCCCTCCTCGGTATAGAAGCGCATGGCGAAGCCGCGCGGATCGCGTTCGGTGTCGGCGCTGCCCTTCTCGCCGCCGACGGTGGAGAAGCGCACGAAGGTGTCGGTCTTCTTGCCGACCTCGGAGAACAGCCTGGCCTTGGTGTAGCGGGTGATGTCGTGGGTGACGGTGAAGGTGCCGTAGGCGCCCGAGCCCTTGGCATGGACGACGCGCTCGGGAATGCGCTCGCGGTTGAAGTGCTGGAGTTTCTCGATCAGGTGGAAGTCCTGCAACAGCAAAGGACCGCGTTCGCCGGCGCTGGCCGAATTCTGGTTGTCGGCGACTGGGATGCCGGAGGCGGTGGTAATCGGTGGCTGACTCATGGCTATAACTCCTCGTTGTTCGATAGGGTGAAACTATTCTACCGAGACAACGCCATAAATAAAATCTATATATATCTATGGAATTGATAGCCAAAAACAATCCGGGGTCAGATCCGACATTTGGACACGAGCTCTGCTGTAGCGACTGCTACAGCAGAGCTCGTGTCCAAATGTCGGATCTGACCCCGGATTGGACTTACGCTTCCTTGATGCGCTTGGCGATGTGGGCCAGGGCGTCCTCCACCTGGTCGATCAGGATCAGGCACAGGTCGCCCTCCTGCAGGCGTCCCATCGCGGTATCGATGGCGAGGAACTCGCCGTAGATCTCCTGGATGTGGGTGGTGCGCGGCGCGCCGTTCAGGCCGGAACGCAGCAGCCCCACCACCTCGCCGTCGACGCGGCCGCGCTGGCACGCGTCTTCGTACAGGATCACGTCGTCGAACGCGCGGCCGAGGATCTCGGTCTGCTGCGTGATGTCCTGGTCGCGGCGGTCGCCGGCGCCGGAAATCACCACCGAGCGGCGCTTGGCCGGCATCGTCTCCACCGCCTGCACCAGCGCCAGGATGGCGTCCGGATTGTGGCCGTAGTCGGCGATCAGCGTCGCGCCCTTGTAGTCGAACACGTTGAAACGGCCCGGCGCATTGTCGGAATCGTTGGCGAAGGTCTTCAGGCCGAGACGGATCGCGTCCCAGCTGATGCCCACGCCCCACGCCGCCGCCACCGCCGCCATCACGTTCTCCACCTGGAAGCCGATGGCGCCGTTGCGGGTGATCGGCACCATGGACAGCGCGATCTTGTTCAGTTCCTTGCCTTCCGCGGCGACGATTTGGCCGTCCTCCACGTACACGGTGCGGCAGCCCTGCGCCAGATGCGTGGCGATCACCGGATGGCCGCGGTCGGCGCCGAAGAAGATCACCTTGCCGCGGCAGTTGGCCGCCATGCCGGCGACGATAGGATCGATCGCGTTCAGCACCGCGAAGCCGTGCTCGGACACGTTCTGCACGATCACGCGCTTCAGCACTGCCAGGTCTTCAACCGTGGTGATGTAGTTCAGGCCGAGGTGGTCGCCGCTGCCGATGTTGGTCACCACGGCGACCTTGCAGCGGTCGAAGGCCAGGCCTTCGCGCAGCACGCCGCCGCGCGCGGTCTCGAACACCGCCGCGTCCACGTCCGGATGCAGCAGCACGTTGCGCGCGCTGCGCGGACCGCTGCAGTCGCCGCTGTCGGTCTGGCGGCCTTCGATGTAGACGCCGTCGGTATTGGTCATGCCGGTGCGCAGGCCGCTGGCGGTCAGCAGGTGCGCGATCAGGCGCACGGTCGTCGTCTTGCCGTTGGTGCCGGTGACCGCGACCACCGGAATGCGGCCGTCGTCGCCCGGAGCGAACATGGTGTTGACGATGGCCTCGCCCACCGCGCGGCCCTTGCCGTACGACGGCGCGATGTGCATGCGCAGGCCCGGCGCGGCGTTCACTTCGACCACGCCGCCGCGCTGGTTCTCGATCGGTTGCAGCACGCCGTCGCAGACCACATCGACGCCGCAGATATCGAGGCCGATCATCTGCGCCGCCTCCACCGCACGCGCCGCCACTTCAGGGTGCACGTCGTCGGTGACGTCGGTGGCGGTGCCGCCGGTCGACAGGTTGGCGTTGTTGCGCAGGATGACGCGCTGGCCCTTGCTCGGCACGGAGTCCGCCTCCAGGTCCTGCAGCGCCAGGCGCGCGATGGCGATGTCGTCGAAGCGGATCTTGGTCAGCGAGGTCGAATGGCCGCTGCCACGGCGCGGATCGGCGTTGACGATGCTGACCAGCTCGCGCACCGTGTGCACGCCGTCGCCCACCACCTGCGGCGGATCGCGGCGCGCCGCGGCCACCAGCTTGTTGCCGATGACGAGCAGGCGGTAGTCGTGGCCCGGCAGGTAGCGCTCGACCATGATGTTGTCGCGGAATTCCTTCGCCGTGTGGAAGGCCTTTTCCATGTGCTCCTTCGACATCACGTTGACCGTGACGCCCTTGCCCTGGTTGCCGTCCTTCGGCTTGACCACCACCGGCAGGCCGATTTCCAGCGCCGCCGCCCAGGCATCCTCGGCGTCCTCCACCGTGCGGCCGATAGGCACCGGCACGCCGGCCGCGTGCAGCAGCTTCTTGGTCAGTTCCTTGTCCTGCGCGATCGATTCGCCGATGGCGCTGGTGGTGTCCATTTCGGCGGCCTGGATGCGACGTTGGCGCGAGCCCCAGCCGAACATCACCATGCTGCCTTCGGTCAGGCGGCGGATCGGGATGTCGCGGGCGATCGCGGCGCTGACGATGGCGCCGGTACTCGGGCCCAGGCGCACATCCTCGTCCAGGTCGCGCAATTCGTTCAGCGCGCCGGTCAGGTCGAACGGCGTGTCGGCCAGCGCGGCGTTGATCAGGTTGTGCGCCAGCGTCATCGCCAGGCGGCCCACCGCTTCTTCGCTGTACTCGACGACGGTCTGGTAGATGCCGTCTTCCAGCGTGGCCGTGGTGCGGCTGAAGGTGACCGGGCAGCCGGCTTGCGCCTGCAGGCTCAGGGCCGCCACTTCCAGCACGCGGGCCAGCGGCACGTCGTCGTCATGGCCGGTCGGGCGCAGCGCGCCGATGGCGGGGAAGCGCGCATGCAGGCGCTGCTCGAAACCGCGCAGCGAGGCGATCGAGCGCTCCTCGGGCGGGCACGATACGATGACCTCCACCGCGGTGTGGTGGCTCCAAAGATTCGGGCCGCGAAGGGCGCGGGTGCGGATGACTTCCATAAATCTGCTTGTTCTTTCAGTGATATATCAGTGATGAGTTCGCTTCGGGTTCGCATCGAACGTGCGCAGGCCGGCGCCGATCAGTTCAGGCGTCAGGCCCAGCGCCCAGCCGGCGGCGATCGCGGCCAGCACGGCCTCCGGCGGCACCAGCGGCGACAGCGGCAGGCTGGCCGCTTCGTCGTAGCCTTGGGCGAGCACGATGCGGCTCATGTCCTTGTCCTGGCGCTGGAACACCACGCGCTTGCCGTCCTGGCGATGCTGGGCGACGGCGGCCAGGTGCTCGTCGACGCCGTAGAAAATCACCTCGCCGTCGCACAGGTCGGCCATGTCCACCACTTGCGGATCGGCCGCGTTCAGCACCGCCACGCCGCTCGGCAGGATCACGTCGACCTGGGTGCGCAGCACGCCGTACAGCTTGTCGGCGCTGTCGATGTAAAACTCGCCCAGCTCTTCGAAGTCGCTGACGTCGGTGACCACGCCGACCGCGCACTTGTCGTAGGCCAGGCCCTCGGTCAGTATCATGCGGGCGCTGGCTTCGAACACGCCCGCTTCGACATTCTTGTTCAGCAGCAGCCGCTCGCCGGTTTCCCAGTCGCTGAAGCCGTCCTTGGGCAGCAGGCGGCCGTTGACGAACAGGCCGTCGGCGCAGGTCAGGCCGACCTTGCGGCCGCTGATCTGCAGCAGCCAGGCGATCAGGCGCGACGCCATCGTGGTGCCGTGCTTGCCGGCGATGCCGACGATAGGCATGCGCCCGCCCTCGTCCGGCGCGAACAGGTGGTCGACGATCGCTTCGCCGACGTTGCGCGGCTCGCCGCCGGCCGGCTTCAAATGGGCCAGCAAGCCCGGGCTGGCGTTGACTTCGATGATGGCGCCGCCCTGCTCCTGCAGCGGACGCGAAATGTCGGCGGCCACCACGTCGATGCCGGCGATGTCCAGGCCGACCACGCGCGCCGCCAGCGTCGCCATCGCGGCAACCTGCGGGTGCACCTTGTCGGTGACGTCGATGGCGACGTTGCCGTTCGGCTGGATCAGCACTTTCTGGCCGTCCTGCGGCACCGAGTACGCGGTCATGCCCTGGCGCTGCAGCTCGAGGATGATCTCGGCGCCGTCCTGGGGCGCGATCTGGTTCAGCGGCGCGTCCTCGGTGGTGCCGCGGCGCGGATCGGTGTTGATCTGGCTGTCGCACAGTTCGATGATGTTGGATTTGCCGTCGCCGGTGACCCACAGCGACTCGCCGGCGGCGGCGGCCACCAGGCGCTTGCCGACCACCAGCAGGCGGTGCTCGTTGCCGGCGACGAAGCGCTCGACGATCACGCTCGTGCTGTCGCCCTTGCGCGCGGCCAGCGCGTACGCGGCGGTGACGTCGGCTTCGGTCATCAGGTTCAGCGACACGCCGCGGCCGTGGTTGCCGTCGTACGGCTTGACCACCACCGGCACACCGATGTCCTGCGCCGCTTCCCAGGCCGCTTCGGCGCTGGTCACCAGTTCGCCCTCGGGCACCGGCACGCCGCACGAGGCCAGCAGCGACTTGGTCAGGTCCTTGTCGCTGGCGATGCCCTCGGCGATGGCGCTGGTCTGTTCGGTTTCGGCGGTCCAGATGCGGCGCTGGCGGGCGCCATGGCCCAGCTGCACCAGGTTGCCGTCGGTCAGGCGGATCGACGGGATCTTGCGCACGGTGGCGGCGTCGACGATGTTGGCGGTGCTCGGTCCCAGGCACAGCGACTCGACCATGTCGGTCAGCTCGGCCACGGTGGCGGCCAGGTCGTAGGGCTTATCCTCGATCATCGCCATCAGCAGGTCGCGGCCGTGGGCCAGCGCGGCGCGGCCGACCTGCTCCTGGCGGGTGCGGAAGGCCATCTTGTACATGCCGGTGTTCTCGCCGATCTGGCGGGTCTTGCCGAAGCCGGTTTTCATGCCGGCCAGGTTTTGCAGTTCCAGCACCACGTGTTCGAGGATGTGGCCGGCATAGGTGCCGTCGCGCAAACGCTCCAGGAAACCGCCATGCTCGCCCACGCCGCAGCGGTGCACGATCAGGCCCGGCAGGACCGTCGTCAAGCGTTCATACAAGCCAGGCAACAAATTCGAGGGGAAATTCTCCAGCTCGCCAATGTCCAGCCACGCCTCGATCACCGGGCGATAAGTCCAGATGTTGGGCCCGCGCAAATGGGTTACGCGGAGAACTTCAATGTCTTTCTTCTTGATCATGTTTCTATTCTTGTATCTTTGTTATCAGCCGTGGCCAGCCCGCGCCGTATTTTAACCTCTGTACCACCACTGGTAGCCAAATTGCATTTGGCCGTCCCTGCGTGTGCGTTATACTTGCCGCCAACAAAACACTGGTTCATCTTGATTTCTGTCAAGGATGTAACAACTGACAGAATACCGTAAATAAAGCAGTTATATCAGACGCAACACCTACTAGTTCCACCTTTTGTTCCACCTTTTCTCCGCCGGAGTACGCTGCACGATGACAACAGAACAACTTTCCTCCAACTCCAGCCAGAGCGAGCTACCTGAGCGCTGGCGTTCCGAGATACAGGCACAACTTTCCCAAGGGGAAAACGTTGTAAGTGCCCTGGAGGTTGACTTGGATGAACAACTTCGTTTTTCCAAGGGGATAATTCTGGTCACCGGCACCCGCGTCCTGGCGCGCGCGCCGGGCCGCAAAGACTGGCAAAGCTGGCCTTTCGACCACGACCTGGCGCTCCAACACCATGACCACGCCGGCGTCGGCCACCTGGAACTGATCAACGCCGGCGGCCGCCTGGGCGCCTGGCGCTTCACGCTGGGCCAGAACCTGCAGGCGATCCGCCTGGTCGAGCAGTTCGACGCCCACCGCGACAGCCACGCCACCGGCGTGCCGGTGCTGCGCGAAGAGAAAAACATCTGCCCCAGCTGCAAGGCGCCGCTCGAACCCGAGCAGGAGGAATGCCCGATCTGCACCAAGGTGGTCTACACGCCGCCGTCGACCTGGACCCTGTTCCGCCTGTGGCGCTTCGCCAAGCCGTACAAGCTGCCGCTGGGCTTCGGCTTCGCGCTGATGCTGCTGTCGACCGGCGCGCACATGATCCCGCCCTACCTGACCATCCCGCTGATGGACAATGTGCTGATCCCTTACCAGAACGGCAAGGCGGTCGATCCGATGATGGTGGCGCTGTACATGTCCGGCCTGGTGGCGTCGGCCGTGCTGGCGTGGATACTGGGCTGGGGCAAGACCTACGTGCTGGCGCTGGTGTCGGAGCGCATCGGCGCCGACCTGCGCACCGAGACCTACGACCACCTGCTGCGCCTGTCGCTGGAATACTTCGGCGGCAAGCGCACCGGCGACCTGATGTCGCGCATCGGCAGCGAGAGCGACCGCATCTGCGTGTTCCTGTCGCTGCACCTGCTCGACTTCGCGTCCGACTGCCTGATGATCATCATGACCGGCGTGATCCTGTTCTCCATCGATCCGTGGCTGGCCATCTTCACGCTGCTGCCGCTGCCGTTCATCGCCTGGCTGATCCACGTGGTGCGCGACCGCCTGCGCACCGGCTTCGAGAAGATCGACCGCGTGTGGGGCGAGGTGACCAACGTGCTGGCCGACACCATCCCCGGCATCCGCGTGGTGAAGGCGTTTGCGCAGGAGTCGCGCGAAGCGGCGCGCTTCCGCACCGCCAACAAGCACAACCTGGCCGTCAACGACAAGCTGAATAAAATCTGGTCGCTGTTCTCGCCCACCGTGTCGTTCCTGACGGAGCTGGGGCTGCTGGTGATCTGGGTGTTCGGCATCTACCAGGTGTCCAAGGGCCACATCACCGTCGGCGTGCTGTCGGCGTTCATCGCGTATTCGAGCCGCTTCTACGGCCGCCTCGACTCGATGAGCCGCATCGTCTCGGTGACGCAGAAATCGGCGTCGGCCGCCAAGCGCATCTTCGACATCCTCGACCACGTGTCGTCGGTGCCCGAACCGGCCAATCCGGTCAAGCTGGCCAAGGTCGACGGCAACATCACCCTGCGCGAAGTGGGCTTCCGCTACGGTAACCGCGCCGTCAACCGCGGCATCAACCTCGATATCAAGGCCGGCGAGATGATCGGCCTGGTCGGCCATTCCGGTTCCGGCAAATCGACCCTGGTCAACCTGATCTGCCGCTTCTACGACGTGTCCGAAGGCGCGATCATGCTCGACGGCGTCGACATCCGTTCGTTCGCCGTGTCGGACTACCGCCGCAACATCGGCCTGGTGCTGCAGGAGCCGTTCCTGTTCTTCGGCACCATCGCCGAGAACCTGGCCTACGGCAAACCCGATGCGACCCGCGCCGAAATCATCGCCGCCGCGCGCGCCGCGCATGCGCACGAGTTCATCCTGCGCCTGCCGCAGGGCTACGACTCGATGGTCGGCGAGCGCGGCCAGGGCCTGTCCGGCGGCGAGCGCCAGCGCATCTCGATCGCCCGCGCGCTGCTGATCGATCCGAAGATCCTGATCCTCGACGAAGCCACCTCCTCGGTCGATTCCGAGACCGAGAAAGAGATCCAGCGCGCGCTGGAAAACCTGGTGCAGGGCCGCACCACGATCGCCATCGCGCATCGCCTGTCGACACTGCAGAAGGCCGACCGCCTGGTGGTGCTCGACCGCGGCGTGGTGGTGGAAGAAGGCGCGCACGACGACCTGATGGCGCGCGAAGGCGCCTACTACCGCCTGTACCAGGCGCAGGCCCGCAACGTCGACACCGATCTGGACGACAGCGGCAGCAAGGAATAAGAGAACACTATGACGAGCAAATTTGAATTGGTACGCAATCCCTTCGGCCGGCTGGTGCTGACCACCACCGAGGGCGTGGTGCACGAAGGCGTGGCGCCGGTGCGCGCCTTCCCGGTGCAGGCGCCGACCGACGGCATCGCGCTGGTCAGCACCGACGGCAAGGAAGTCGGCTGGATCGACCGCATCGAAGACCTGCCGGCGGCGCAGGGCGAGCTGGTACGCGAGGAATTGTCGGGACGCGAGTTCATGCCGGAGATCGCGCGCATCAACAGCGTGACCAGCTACGCCACCCCGTGCACCTGGTCGGTGGCGACCGATCGCGGCGACACCGAGTTCGTGCTGCGCGGCGAGGAAGACATCCGCCGCCTGACGGTGGACACGCTGCTGGTCTCCGACATCCACGGCATCCACTACCTGATCCGCGACGTGCGCGAACTGGACAAGCACAGCAAGAAAATCCTCGACCGCTTCCTGTAAGCGCGTCAGCCGTCGCCGGATTGTTTCCGGCGGCGTCCTCCCACCGGCCCAGCCCGGCATACTCCTGATACAGCACAAAGCGGCCTCAAAGAGCGCCCGCATGATGGAATCGTGCGCCCGTCGAAACGGGCCGGAAAGGCCTACAATGAAGCTCTCCGAACCGAGATCCCATCAGCCGCTGCTGCCAGCACCCAAGCGCAAACGCAAACGCCGCAAGCCCAAGCCTGGGGCACCGCCAGCGCAGCCGCCAGAAAAGGAAAGGAATTAGCTATGGACGAGGCCAAGGAAGAACTACAATTTAACCTGCGCTACGCTCAGCGCCTGTGCCAGCGCACCGCACGCTTTTACCGACGCATTCAGACAACCCTGACCTTCATCAGCTTACTCTCAGGCAGCAGCGCCGTCGCCGCGCTGGGCGCACAGATGCTGCTGCCTTCCGCATGGCTGATGGGTTTCTTTGCGGTATCGGGGTGTCTGAATCTTGCCATACGTCCTGCGGAGAAAATCGCCGCCAACGATGCCGATGTACGCAAATACGGTAGTCTCCTTGCCAAATTGAATTCGCTCGATGCTCCAGCTTTGCAACAACTGCTGGACGAGGCACGCCTCTCGGATACAAGTGAAGTCGAACCGCTCCGCGCCGTAGCCTACAACGATGTAGTTCTGGAAATCGACGAAACCGACTCGCTGATTCCGCTGACGCCCATGCAGAAACTGATGAGCGCCTTGGCGTGATGCCATGTCTCAGAACCTAATGCGGCCGGCGGCGGAACCAGCCGGCCAGCGACAGGCGGTCGCGCGTGGCCGGCAGCACTTCATGCGGCATGTCGGCCGACAGGAACATCACCAGCCGGCTGCCCATCGGCGCGATGTCGTTGGCGGGCGCGTCCAGCGGATGCAGACGCAGGGCGCCGCCCTGCTCCAGCCGCCAATCCGGGTTCAGATAAATCACCACCGAGACGGTGCGCAAATCGTCATCCTGAAAACGGTCCAGATGCTTGTGGTAGGCGGCGCCGGGCGCGTACAGCGCGAAGTGGCTTTCGTAGCTGTCGAGCCCCAGGAAGAACTCCCGGTTCAGCGCCAGGCGCAGCGATTCCATGATCGCCAGATAACGGTCGCAGGCATCGGAGCGGCCCGCCTCCAGCCACAGGATGCGGTCGCCCCGTATGTCGGCGCGCACCGCCTGCGCGGCGCCACGCCCGACGGCGGCGAACGCCAGCGCGCCCTCCGCCGCCTCGACACGGCATTCGGCGGCCAGCGCCAGCGTCAGTTCATCGGATAAAAACAGGTTCTGCTGCGACCAGCCATGCAAGGCCAGTCCATCCAGCGTCAGTTGATGCAGGCCGGCGGCCGGGGCGGGGAGTTCGATAGGCATGGGACTCCTGGTGAACGACCATGGTAACACCCGCGCGCCGCCGTGGATCGCCTTATTTGAAGGCCTTGACGGCCGCGTCGAATTTCACCTTCAGCGACTGATCATGGTGGCTGACGGGCGGCACCTCGCGTTTGATGTCGAGCAGCTGGTAGACCGCCATCTGCGCCGCGCGCACCGAATACTCGACCGTGAACACCACATCTTCCGGCACCTCGACAAACTGGCTGACAAAGGCCAGGTTGCGCGAGTTCGGCGGCACCGGCAGCGGACGGTCGCTCTTAAAGCGCGGCATGAACATGCTGGTGATGTAAGGCATGCGGCACGGTATGCAGTTCGCCGCGGCGAACACTTCCGCCATGTCGAAATTCAGGTGTCCGCACAGCTCGCGCAGGATTTCCTCGCCGCTGCAATCGGCCATCGGCTTGGCGACAAAATCGCCAATGCGGTCCGGATGCAGCGCATAACCCCAGAACACCTGCACGCCCTCCGGCTGGCCCGCGAAATGCGGCTGGTGCGCCAGCACCACCGACAGCAGCCAGTTCGAATCCTTGAACGTCACCAGGCCGCCGGTGCCGGCGACGTTGCCGCTAAACTGCTGCATCTTGTTGAAAAACGCGGGATCCTTCAACGTGACGGTGAACGACTCCCACCACGATTCGGGAATGCTGGAATTGAACGCCGCCGGATTGCCGAACTGCGGACGGTCCACCGCCAGCTTTTCCCACAAGGCCCAGCCCTGGCTGTCGCGCTTGTCCAGCTTGGGCGGGGCGCTGTGCATGCTGCCGTAGCTCGACGCATCGGTCATCGAACCGTTCTGGAAGAACACCAGGTCATGCGGACCGACGGCGATGGTTTCGGTTTCGCCGTTGCGCACGCAGCGCAGCGAGGTCGCGGTCAAGGTGCCGCCCTCCTCCATCACGGCGATATCGTCCACCTTGCAGTTGTGGACCACCTGCACGCCCTGCTTTTGCAGCCAATCCTGCAAGGGCCGCACCAGCGAATCGTACTGGTTGTAGACGGTGCGCTTGACGCCGGCCAGCGTCTCGATGCGCGAGAACTCCATCATGAAGCGATGCAGGTAGCGCTTGAACTCCACCGCGCTGTGCCAGGGCTGGAAGGCGAACGTGGTGGCCCACATGTACCAGAATTTGGTGTCGAAGAATTCCGGCGACAGCCAATCGGTGATGGCGCTGTTGCCGAGTGTTTCCTCATCGGCTTCGGCCAGCGCCAGCAGCTCGGTGCGGTCCTGCATGGAGAACCCCATCGACGTCACGTTCACGCGGAAGCGGTTGCGGTCGACCAGGCGCGCTTGCGAATGCGACTGGTGCATCTGGTTGAAGGCGATGGTCTCGTCGTAGACGCTTAGTCCTTCATGCTCCAGCGATGGGATGCTCTTGAACAGGTCCCACGTGCATTCGTAGTTGTCGGTGGTGAGCATACGGCCGCCGCGCAGCGTATAGCCGGTGTCCGCATCACCGCCGCCGTCGAGGCTGCCGCCGGCCACCGGCATGGCCTCGAAGATGGTGATGTTGGCGCCGGCGATACCGCCGTCGCGGATCATGAACGCGGCCGCCGCCAGCGAACCGATGCCGCCGCCGACCAGATATGCTTTGATGGGATTGCTCATGGAACCGCCCTTTTCATTGGATAGAGTTGCCATGATAGTGCTGCACGAGCTGCCGAAAATGTCGCACATTACCCGAAGGCATCAACTCCATGAGGCAGGTCAAAATTCCGATAAAAAAAGGCTCCCCGCAGGGAGCCTTCCGCAACCACCGCGCCGGGCGGATTATTTTTCCGAATACATATTGGCGTATTTCAGGCCGAAGTACAGGATGAAGGTGTAGCACGCGGCCGGCACCAGGAACGACAGCTGCAGGCTGATGTTATCTGCCAGCAGGCCTTGCGCGAACGGCACCAGCGCGCCGCCGACGATCGCCATGCACAGCACGCCCGAACCCTGGCCGGTCAATGGACCCAGCTTGTTCAGCGCCATCGAGAAGATGGTCGGGAACATGATGGAGTTGAACAGGCCAACCGCCAGAATCGACCACATGGCCAGGTGGCCGCCGCTGAAGATCGCCACCAGCACCAGCACGATCACCGCCGCCGAGTTGAAGGCCAGCGCCTTGCCCGGGCTGACCGAGCGCATGACGGCGAAGCCGATGAAACGGCCGATCATCGCGCCGCCCCAGTAGTAGCTGACGAACGGCGCCGCGTCGGCGGCCGCCAGGCCCATCACTTTCGGGTCGCCCATGAAGTTGATCAGGAAGCTGCCGATACTGACCTCGCCGCCCACGTACAGGAAGATCGCCACGGCGCCGAGCACCAGGTGGCGGTGCTTCAGCACGGCCGACCAGCCGGCGCTCTCGCCGCCTGGTTGTTCAGCGTCGACGATCTTCGGCAGGCGCGCGAACGCGAACAGCACGGCCAGCGCCAGCAGCGCCAGCGCCAGCACCAGGTAAGGACCCTGCACGCTGGACGCTTCCTTGGCGTGGTAGGCCGCCTGCTCGACAGCGGGCAGCTTGGCCAGGTCGGCCGCGCTCAACACGCCGCCGGCCAGGATCAGCATGCCGCCCAGCGTAGGCGCCACGGTGGTGCCCAGCGAGTTGAAGGCCTGGGTCAGCGTCAGGCGGCTGGACGCCGTCTGCGGATCGCCCAGCACCGTCACGTATGGATTGGCCGCCACCTGCAGGATGGTGATGCCGCCTGCCAGCACGAAGAAGGCGATCAGGAACAGCGTGTAGCCGCTGGTCGCCGCCGGATAGAACAGCGCGCAGCCGGCCGCCGCGATGGTCAGGCCGGCGACGGCGCCGTGCTGGTAGCCGATCTTCTTGATCAGCATACCGGCCGGCAGCGAGACGATGAAATAGGCGCCGAAGAAGCAGAACTGCACCAGCATGGCCTGCACGTAGGTTAATGTATAGACAGCCTTCAGGTGCGGGATCAGCACGTCGTTCAGGGACGTCAGCAGGCCCCACATGAAGAACAGGATGGTGACGATGACCAGCGGACCGGTGTTGCCGCCGGCCTGCGATTGGCTGCCCGCAACCGGGGCAGCTTGCGAATAATGTTCCATGCTTTTACTTTCTCCTGATTTTTATTTAAAGTCGCCGCACGCCAGCGCATCCTTGTCCCTGGCGGCGCCGCCAACGATCTGGATGTTGGCGAACGTCGCCGCGAACGGCGCATCGGCGGCCACGCTGAACGGCGTGCTCAAAGCCGCCGGCACCAGTCCCTTGGCGGTGAAGCACGACAGCGGAATCTTGACCGTCTGCTTGCCCTTGCCGGCCAAACGCTGGAACACGGCACCGGCATCCAACTCGGTGGTTTCGATACCGATATTGACCTTGCCCGCCGGCGCAGCCGACACGATAGCATCAAATTGCAGTGCACCGTCAGTACTTGCGAAGGCAGGCACCTTCAAGGCCTTGGAAGATTGTGCCTCCAGCTTCGCCGGACCGGTCCAGGTCAGGCGCTTGGCGTCCTGCTGGGTGTTGATCTGCGCGGTTTCGACTTTGACGGTCGGCAGGTTGAACACGGCGTTCAGGTCCGCGCCCAGCGGCACGCGCTTGTCGCCGCTGGTGACGTACAACGCGTAGGTCGAACGGTCCGTCGGGCTGTACACCGACATGGACGTGGTCTTGCCGCAGCCGCCTGCGGGGAAGCTCGCGTCCAGCACCGGCACGGTCGCTTTGCTGGCGTAGTTCAAGCCGTAGCCGAATTTGAACAGCGGATCATACGAAGCATCGCCGACATTGAGCGGCGACTGGCAGGCCGACTTCGGCCACGAGAACGACAGCTTGCCGTGGAAGTCCGCGTTGACCTTGCCGTCCGCCTTGCGGAACAGGACGTCGGAAACACCCTTGCCCTCGGTGCCGGGCAGCCAGGCCGCGACGAAGCTGTCCGACAGGTTCAGCAGGTCATTGGTGTACAGCGGGCGGCCGGACAGCAGCACCGTCACCACCGGCTTGCCCTTGCCCGACACGGCCTGCAGCACCGCGAGGTCTTCGGGATGGCGGCCGGATTCGCGCAGCGTGCCGGCCGGGCCGATGTCGCCGTCGCCTTCCGCGTACGGCGTCTCGCCGATGACCGCGATCACGGCGTCGAACTTGGAGACGTCCACGCCGGCGGCGTTTTCGCTGAAGGTGACGTTGTCCTTGCCGGCGGCGTCCTGGATGCCGGCCAGGATGGTGTCGCTGAACGGGTAGTCGCTGTTCTTGTTGTCGGTACCCTGCCACGTCAGCGACCAGCCACCGGACTGGTTGGCCATGTTGTCCGCGCTCTTGCCGACCACCAGTATCTTCCTGCCGCGCGCCAGCGGCAGCACGCCGCCGTTATTCTTCAGCAGCACCAGCGATTCGCGCACCGCCTGGCGCGCCAGGTCGCGCGCCTGCAGCGTTTCCTGCTTGCCGGCGTAGGCGTTCTGCGAAGGCTTCTTGCCATCGAACAGGCCGGCGCGCAGCTTCACGCGCAGGATGCGGGTCACCGCGTCGTCGATGCGCGACATCGGGATCTCGCCCTTTTCCACTTGCGCAATCGTGTTGGCGATGAAGGTCTTCCATTTTTCCGGCACCATCACCAGGTCGACGCCGGCGTTGATCGAGGCGGCGCAGCTGTCTTCTCCGCAGCCGGGCACTTCGGCGATGGCGTTCCAGTCGCTGACGACCAGGCCATCGAAGCCCATTTTGGTTTTCAGCGCGTCGGTCAGCAGCTCTTTACTGCCGTGCATCTTGCCGTGGTCGACGCCGCCCTTGACGTCGTTCCAGCTGTTGAAGGACGCCATCACCGTCTGCACGCCGGCCTGCAGCGCCGGGTAGTAGCCCTGCGCGTGGATGTTGATCATCTCCGACATCGTCGAGTGGTTCTCACCGCGGTCCTTGCCCTCGGCGGTGCCGCCGTCGCCGATGAAGTGCTTGGCGGTGGCGACCACGGTGCCGTCGCCTTTCAGGTCACCCTGCAGACCCTTGACGTAGACGCCCGCGTAGTCCTTGACGATGGCCGGATCTTCGGAGAAGCTTTCGTAGGTGCGCCCCCAGCGGTCGTCGCGCACCACGGCCAGCGTCGGCGCGAACACCCAGTCGATGCCGGTGGCGCGCACCGCCTTGGCGACCGACTTGGCCATCTCGCCGATCAGCTTCGCGTCGCGCGCGGCGCCGAGGCCGATGTTATGCGGGAACAGCGTGGCGCCGTACATATTGCTGTTGCCGTGCATGGCATCGATGCCCCAGATGACGGGGATCTGCACTTTCATGTCGGTGCTCATCGAGGCGTCGTAGTAGGCGTCGGCCAGCTTGACCCAGTCCGCCGCGCTGGCGTGCTTGTTCCCGTCCGGCCAGCTGCCGCCGCCGTTCAGCACGGAGCCGATGTAGTACTTGCGGATGTCTTCCGGCGTGCTGAATTTGATTTCAGGCTGCGTCATCTGGCCGATCTTCTGCGCCAGCGTCATGCCGGCGACGATCTCCTTGATGCGCGCCTCCATGGCCTTGTCCTGCTTGACGGCGCTGGTGATGTGCGGCCAGTCTTTCAACGGCGCCGACGGCGCGGCGGCGATGCTGGAGGCGCCCAGCGCCAGCGTGGCGGCCAATACGGCGCGGCGCAGGATGTGGTTATGATTGTTCATTAGGTGCTTGTCTCCGTTATTTGAATTGTCAGCTCGTCGTTCCCGCGCAAGCGGGAACCCATGCTGAGTATGGTTTCCCGCTTGCGCGGGAATGACGGTTACTCGCCTTGCAGGAAGGCGCTGTACCACTGGCCGCTTTGCTTGAGAATGCGGCGTTGTGTCGGGTAGTCGATATAGGTCAGGCCGAAGCGGCGCAGGTAGCCCTCCGCCCATTCGAAGTTATCCAGCAGGCTCCAGGCGAAATAGCCTTTGATCCTGCCGCCGGCGCCGATGGCGTCGCGCATCGCCGCCAGGTGGCGGATCAGGTAGTCGCGGCGCGCGGTGTCGTCGACGCTGCCGTCGGCCGACAGGTGATCGTCGTAGGACGAACCGTTCTCGGTCACGTACAGGTCTCCGGTCGGGTAGTCGCGCGCGATGCGCTCCAGCAGATCGACCAGCCCCTCAGGCGACACCTCCCAACCGAAGTCGGTACGCTGGCGGTCCTGCGGATACACGATGGAGGTGCGTAGCGGATACTGGTCCGGCGCGTCGGTCACCACTTCCGGGAAGTAGTAGTTCACGCCGAGGAAATCCATCTTGACGGCGATGGCGTCCATGTCGCCCGGCAGCACCTGCGGCGCGTCCTTGCCGACCAATTGCAACGCCTGTTCAGGATAGCCGCGGCCGTACAACGAATCGAGGAACCAGCGGTTGCGCAGCGCGTCATGACGCTGCACGGCTTCCTGGTCGGCGGCGCTGCTGGAGGCGGCCCTCACCGGATGCAGGCTCAGTGCGATGCCGACCTGCGCGCCCGGCACGTTGGCGCGGATCCGCGGCACCGCCAGGCCATGCGACACCAGCACGTTGTGGCATACCTGCAGCGCGATCGGCAAACTCTTCTTGCCCGGCGCATGCATGCCGTCCCAGTTGCCGTGCATGGCAGTGCACCACGGCTCGTTGTGCGTGATCCAATGCTTGATGCGACCGCCCAGGTGTCTGGTCATGACGTCGACATATTGCAGGTAGGCGTCGATGGTGGCGCGGTTTTCCCATCCACCCTGGTCCTGCAGGTACTGCGGCAGGTCCCAGTGGTACAGCGTGCACCACGGCTGCAGGCCGCGCGCCAGCATGCCGTCCACCAGCTTCGAATAAAACTCCAGTCCCTTGGGGTTAGGCTCGGCGTCCACGCCATTGAAGATGCGCGTCCAAGCGATCGAGAAGCGGTAGGAGTTGCAGCCCATCGACTTTGCCAGGTCCAGGTCTTCTTCCCAGCGATGATAGTGATCGCAGGCGACCGCGCCGGTCGAGCCGTCGCGCACCTTGCCCGGGGTTTCGCTGAAGGTGTCCCAGATCGACGGCACGCGGCCGTCGGTGGCTGCCGCGCCTTCGATCTGGTAGGCCGAGGTCGACACGCCCCACAGGAAGTCGCTGGCAAAATCGGAACGCTGGATCGCCGTAGGCAGGTCGGTAAGAATCATGGTCATAGTTGGTTATTATTGTGCGAAGGGGGTAGGCGGGACTTTGGCGTTCATCCACTTGATGGCGGTTTGCTGCGGCTCGTACGGCACGCTGCCGAACAGGCGGAACAGGTTTTCGATCTCGGCCAGCGAGGCCTTGTTGAAATCGAGCTTGGGAATCTTTGCGCCCGGCGCGTTGGTCACCAGGCCCCAGGTGCCCTTGCCCTGGCCGCCCTTGTTGGACACCAGCTTGTAGGCCCAGGCGGTCGACGCCCAGCCGTTGGCGACGTAGGTGTCGTAGGTGACGCGCGTGACCTGGCCGCCCAGTTCAGGGCCCATGAAGGCCCACGGCTGGAACTCGCCGATGAAGTAGGCGGTGTTCAGGCCTTCCTGCTTGGCCTTCCATTCGCAGACGCCGGTCTTCCCTGTCGGGCCGCACCGCAGCCAGTCGCGGTGCACGGCCAGGCCGGGTTTGCCCCAGCCGAAATGGCCGGGATACGGATGCATCTCGAACGCCACGTTGACCTGGCCATGCTCGGACGGTTTGCCGTAGGCGTCTATGCCTTTGCTGTGGCCCGGCAGGATGATGACGTGGTTCTGGTCGACCTTGCGGATTTCCTGGTACAGCGTGCCCATGACGACGGCCAGGTTTTCCGGCGTGGTGCCCCATGGTTCGTTGAGGATGCTGTAGCCGGCGACGGCGCCGCGGTCCTTGTAGCGCGCGGCGATCTGCTGCCACAGCCAGATGGTGCGCTCTTGATACTCCGGCGTGTCCCAGTATTTGTTCTTGCCGGCGCAGCCGCTGTGGTGCTCCCAGCCCTGGCTGCCGACGGCGCCGTGCAGGTCGAGGATCACGTACACGCCGCGCTTCTCGGCCTCGTCGATGGCGTTGTCCAGGTAGCGCCAGGCGTCTGCGCGCAGGTGGCGCGGGTTCTTTTCGTCTTCGATGACGCTGTAGATGAACGGCAGGCGCACCAGGTTCAGGTTCAGCTTGGGCAGCATGTCCCAGTCGCGCGTGGTGATCCAGTTGTCGCGATACAGCCGGTACAGGCGCTCGCGTTCCGCGTAGCCGAAGCGCTTGTCCAGCACCGCCTCCAGCTTGCACTGGTCGTCGACGCCGGCGCTGCCCTGCCCCATCATCCAGAACTCCTGGATCAGGTAATTGCCGAGATTGACGCCGCGCAGCGCCGGCTGGCTGCCATCCGCCGCCAGCCACTTGCTGCCTTCGGTGTGCAGCATCGGCAGACTTGGCTGCGCCTGCGCAGGCGTCCCGCCCGTCTGGCCATGGGCGAGCGCCGCCAGCAGCGTCGTCGCCAGCCATGCGGACCTCAGCAATCTTGTTGTATGCACCCAGCGCCCCCGGTTGTGGAATCGTTTCCAATATACTGCAAAAAAAGAGCATGCGGCCAGCGCATACCCTGATTTTTACTCTTCTTTACCTGTGCCCGGCGCCCTTGCCAGCGAGGCCCGTTCCGTTACGTGCAAGCGGTAATCGCGCTCGACCGGACGGTCCATTTCGTAGCACTGGTTCAGCAGATAGTTCAAGCCGTTCAAGGTCATTTCACTCCACGGGATATGCACGCTGGTCAAGCCCGGCGCGGTGAATTCCGCGCTGTGCGTGTCGTCGTATCCCAGTACCGACACCTGCTCCGGCACCGCCACCCTGGCCCGGTGCAGGCAGGACAAGGCGCCCACCGCCATCTCGTCGTTGGCGCAAAACAGCGCCGTAAATTCGTAGCCCGATGCCAGCAGGTGCTCTGCGCACTCCCTGCCGCCCTCCGGCGAAAACTGGCCGTCCTCCATCCACACCCCGGCCGTATCGATGCCCGCCGCCGCCAGCTCCTCCATGAACGCGGCGATACGCGTCTGGTTGTCCGGCGCGGCCGCGCGGCCCGCGATCACGGCGATCTTCCGGTGGCCCAGCTCCAGCAGCGTGCGCGCCGCCAGCCGCCCGCCCGCGTCGTGATCGACCGTGAAGCACTGCTCCGGGATGCTGGCGAAATCGTGATTGATCACCACCACCTTGGACTGGTACGGTCCCAGCGCCACAAAATCCTCGTCCTCCAGCGAATTGCTCATCACGATCAAGCCGTCGCTGCCGCGCTCGATCAGGAAGTTCACGCCGTCCACCGCCTGTTGCCGCGCGTTGCCGTCGCCGACGCCGAAGGCCACCACCATGTTCAGGCCGGCCTCGCGCAGCGCCGTGTAAATCGACTGCAGGATCGGCGTGTAAAACGTCCCGCTCAGATACGGGATGTACACCCCGATCATCTGCGAGCTGCCCGACAACAGCGAGCGCGCCGCGTGCGACGGCCGGAAATCCAGCTCCTCGATCGCCTTGCGCACTTTTTCCAGCGTGTCCTGCGACACCGAGCCTTTGCCGCTGATGACGCGCGACGCGGTGCCGAGGCCTACTCCCGCCAGGCGGGCTACGTCTTTGATAGTTGCCACGTTTACCTTATCCGTTCAGTCTATGCGGCGGCAAGGATACCGCATCACGACCTGCCACGGCTAGTCCAGCAGCGCCGAGGCTATGCTTTTCTGCGCTTTCTCAACCGGCATGCGGGTATTCCAGAACGCCGTCAGCACGTCCTGCAGCGCGCCGTTCTGGTCCGGTGTCAGGAACACTTCGATCATGCCCACCTGGCGCGACTTGTCCTTCATGATGGCCATGCCGGCCTGCGCGCAGGCGTCCATCGACGACACGTCGATATCGCTGCGCACCGGCAGCGAGCCTTTGAGCTTGCTGAACTCCAGCTGCGCGGCCGGCGCCAGCATGGTCGTGGCCAGCAGCTTTTGCGCCTTGACCGCATCGGCGTTGGCGGTTTTCGGGAACACGAAGGCGTCGCCCTGGATCAGGTAGGGCACGGCCGGGCCGAGGCCGGCGATGCAGCCGTAGTCCTTGCCCGCGCTCTGTTTGGCGGCGGCGAATTCGCCCTTGGCCCAGTCGCCCATGATCTGCACGCCGGCCTTGCCGCTGATCAGCATGGCGGTGGCGTCGTTCCAGTTGCGGTTGGGCGAGCCGGCGTCGACATAGGTTTGCAGCCGCTTGAAGGCCAGCAGCACCTTCTTGAACGCCTCGGAATTGAGCGCCTTCGGATCGCGGTCGCGCAAGATCCGCAGGTACAGCTCCTTGCCGCCGACATTGGCCAGCATGGCCTGGAACAGGATGTTCTCCTGCCACGGCTGGCCGCCATGCGCCAGGCCGATCACGCCGGCCGCCTTCAGCTTGTCCAGCGCGGCGAACAGCTCGTCCGGGGTGGCCGGTTCCCTGGCGATGCCGGCCTTCTTGAACGCGGCCTTCGAATACCAGATCCAGGTCGACATGTGGATGTCGACCGGCAGCGCATAGTAGTGCCCCTTGACGCGGATCACGTCCAGCATCGGCCCCGGCATCAGCTGGTCCCACTTGTCGCGCGCGGCGATATCGTCGACGTTGTTGAGCGAACCCTGGTCGATCAGGTCGCGGAATTGCTTGGTGGTGTTGAACTGCGCGGCTGTCGGCGGATTGCCGCCGACGATGCGGTTGATGGCCACGGCCTTGGCCTGGTCCGCGCCGGCCACGGCCGTGTCGACCCAGACGCCGCCCGCCGCGCGGTAGGCCTCGGCGAACTTGCGCACCGCGGCCGATTCGCTGCTGGACGTCCACCAATGCATCACCTCCGCCTTCGGCCCGGCCGCCGCGGCCTGGCTGGCGCCGGCCGCGGTCAGCGACAACATGGTCAACAGGGAAGCGGCGGCGCGCGCGCCGGCGGTGCATTGCTTGGTCATCCAGTCTCCTTGGTCGCCGGTGTGTCCCGGCGCTTTTTATCTTGTGCTCGATCATACCGAAAAAAACCGGCGCCGCCCAAGGCGCCGGCAACTTCGCTGAACGAAGAGACAACGGTCGGCGACAGCCAAATTGGAAACGTTACCAATTCATGCAGGCGAATATATCACCCAATGATTTTGAGTGTCAACGAGAATTCGCAAGGCGTAAAAAAGGCGGCTCGCGGCCGCCTTTCACATTACTCCGGCACAAACACGCGCAGCCGGTGTCCGTCGCGGTCCAGCGCCACGAAGGTATAGCCGAAGTCCATCGCCACCGGGCGCTGGGCGATGGCCACGCCTCGCTCGGACCAGTCGGCGTGCATGTCGTTGACCACGCTGCGGTCGGCCACGGCGATGCCCAGCTCGGAGCCGCCGGCCGAGGCGATCACCTTCGGTTCGGCCGTGTGACGCGACCACAGGCCCAGCTTCAAGCCGGACTCGAGCACGAACATCGCGAACGTCGGCGACGCTTCCACCGGCTGCTGGCCCAGCAGGTCGGCGTAGAAGGCGGCGCTGGTGGCCGGATTGTCGACGTACAGCAAAACAAAGCTAGGGCTGATCATGGTGTTCTCCTCTGGTTGGTAAGCATGGCCTTATGTTAATGGCAAGCTGTGACAGTTTCTGTCAGGAGCGTGCGCCGCCCTTCTTGTCCCCGATCAAATTCAAATGTTTCCGCCTGGATAAACTCAACGATATTGTTTTCCGGAGGGCAGCATGGAGCACACGGGCCGCTTGTTACGGCGCCAGCGCGGCGCCTTCGCGCTGATGTTCGGACTGGCGCTGATCGGCCTGCTGGGCATGATCGGCTTCGCGCTCGACCTGGCCCAGCTCTACAACCGCAAGGCCGAGCTGCAGTCGCTGGCGGACGCCACCGCGCTGGCCGCCGCGCGCCAGCTGACCGGCACGCCGGCCGGCGTGAGCAATGCGCTGGCCAGGGCCGCCGACGCGGCCGCCGACTTCAACTACCAGTACAACAAGCTGCGGGTCAGCTGGTCCGACGCGGCGCTCAGTTTCAGCGCCGCGCCGGACGGACCGTCGGCCGTCTGGGTGGACGCCGCCACCGCCCTCGCCGCGCCCGCCGGCCTGTTGTACGCCCGCATCGACACGGCCAGGCTGGGCTCGGCCTACAGCCAGCTGGACACCATCTTCATGCGCGTGCTGTCGAGCGACCTGGCCACCGTCAGCGCCGCCGCGCGCGCCACGGCCGGCCGCCTGACCATCGCCGCCACGCCGCTGGCGATCTGCGCGATGTCGACCACCCACGCCGGAGAGCGCATCAACCCTGGCGCGCCGGGCAACGAACTGGTGGAGTACGGCTTCCGGCGCGGTGTCGGCTACGACCTGATGCAACTCAATCCGAACGGGCTGACGCCGGAGAATTTCGTCATCGATCCGCTGTCGCCGCCCGGCACGGCGGGCTCGGCGGCCAACACCGCCGACGCCATCGTCGGCCCGTTCGTGTGCGCCGGCAGCCTGCAGATGTCGCGCCTGCAGGGCGGCGCCATCACGGTGCGGCGCGGCTTTCCGCTCGCCACGCTGTTCAACCAGTTGAACTCGCGCTTCGACCAGTACGGCGGCGGTGTCTGCAGCCCAAACGGCGCGCCGCCCGACGCCAACGTCAAGTCCTACGACTACAACGGCACGATACCGTGGATGAACAGCGCGCGTAACTTCCAGACCGCCAAGCAGCGCACCACCGAGGGCACCAAGCTGTGGACCGCCGCCGACCCGCTGAACGGCGCCACCAGCTACGCCGCCGGCGACTACGGCCTGTTGTGGTCGTACGCCAGGTCGGTCAAGTTCACCGCCTACACGGCGGGCGTGCCCGAACCGGCGGCCGGCTACGCCACCTTCGCGCCGGCCAACTGGGCTACGCTGTACGCGCCGGGCGTGCCAACCGCACTCTCCTATCCGGCGACGACGCCTTACCAGCCACTGTCCGGCGTCAATTTCCAGGCACCGTCCAGCGCCAACCTGCCCGGCCTGGCCAGACGCCGCGTGCTCAACGTGGCCCTGCTGTCCTGCCCTGTTCCCGCCGGCGGCACCGTCAGCGCCTCCGTGCTGGCGATCGGCAGGTTCTTCATGACGGTGAAAGCCACCGGCACCGCCCTCAGCGCCGAGTTTGCCGGCGCCGTCGACGACCAGGAACTGGGCGGCACGGTGGAGCTGCTGCCATGACGCGCGGCCATCGGAGCCGCCGCCAGCGCGGCATCGCCGCCGTCGAGCTGGCGCTGGTGCTGCCGGCATTTGTGCTGCTGCTGGCGGCGACCGTGTTTCTCGGCCGCACCTTGTACCACTACCAGGTGATGCAAAAGGCGGCGCACGACGCGACGCGCTACCTGGCGTCGGCGCCGGCGCTCGAGGTCAGCTCCTCCGCGCGCATGGCCGGCACTGTGGCGGTCGCCAGGGCCATCGCCGATGCCGAGATCGCCGATCTGCACACCGGCGGCGCCCCGCCCGTGGTCAGCGTCATGTGCAACGGCGGCGGCGCCTGCGCCGGCTTCAGCGTCCCGGTCACCGTGGCGGTCCGCATCGAAAGCCTGCTGGGCGACGACCTTGTGCCGGTCAACCCCTACGGCTTGAACGGCGTCGACCTGACCGCGCAGGCAACCATGCGCTACGTGGGGAACTGAGATGCGGACCAAGACCAACCGTCAGCGCGGGGTCGTGACAGCCGAGTTCGCGCTGGTCTCGCTGATCTTTTTCACCTTCATGTTTGCCGTGATGGAAATGGCGCGCGCGATCTACCTGCTCAACACCCTGCAGGAAGTCAGCCGCCGCGCGGCCATGATGGCCGCCGTCAGCGACTTCAGCGATCCCGCGGCGATGGCCGCGGTGCGGCAGCAGGCGGTGTTTCGCGACTCGCCTGGCACCTTGCTGCTGGGCGACCCGATCACCGACGCCTACGTCCACATCGATTACCTGTCGCTGGCGTACAACGGCGGCGGCATCCTGACGCTGACGCCGATTCCCACAGCCAGCCTGCCGGCCTGCGTGGCCCGCCAGCGCCTCAACTGCGTCGCCGATCCCAACGGCGCCAGCTGCATACGCTTCGTGCGGGTACGCCTGTGCGCTCCGGGCTCCGCCGACGGCGCCTGCGCCCCGGTCCAGTACCAGACTCTGATGCCGCTGATCAGCTTTCCCGCCACGCTGCCGACCTCGACCACCATCGTGCGGGCGGAATCGCTGGGCATGCAGCCCGGCAGCCCGATGTGCCCGTAAATTATGGTGCAGTCCGCTTATTTAAATGCTATCCTAAAAAAATTATTAAATGGCATCAGATATTTCATCAGGGGAAACATATGAACGGCTCGACTTTCATCAAATCGCTGCTGCTCGCGGCCATGGCATGCGCCGGCGCGGTTCAGGCGACCCCGGTGACTTGGACGCTGCAAGGGGTCACGTTCAGCGACGGCGCAACCGCCAACGGCTGGTTCACCTATGATGCCGACGCGCACGCGTCCACCGCCTTCAACCTGAGCACGTCGAACGGTCCCGACCTCGGCGCCTACACCTACGACGCCGCCACCAGCCACTTCTTCGACAATCCCTTCCTGCCGTCGAGCGTGTCGTGGTTCAGCAATACCGGCACGCCCTACCTGTCGCTGCTGGCGATGGCGCCGCTCACCAACGCCGGCGGCACGCTGGCCTTGTCGGGCAACAGCTACGAATGCGACAACTGCATGAACTTCCGCACGGTCAGCAGCGGCGTGATCAGCAGCGTGCCAGAGCCTACAAGCTACAGCCTGCTGCTGGCCGGTGCAGGCCTGATGGGCCTGCTCGCGCGCCGCCGCCGCGCCTGATTCAACGGCGCGCCGACCATATCCCAAGGCGCATACCATGGGTTCCTTATCAGGAGGAATCAATGTCTGTACGCCCTGCAGCAACCTACATTCCGCTCGCAACTGAGCGAACCAAAAACGTCATCAAGCATATCCAGCATGGTGCCTCTCAGAAGATTGATGCCATCAGCATCGGCGGCAAGTCGGAGCGCATCGAAACCGATATCTGGGTGGTCGAGCACCATGACGGCATCCACACCTACTACCAGGATGGACCGGCCGGCGGCGCAGTGGATCTGGGATTTATCGACCAGGTTCGCATTGCAATTGAAGAGGCCGCGACTGAAGAGTAAGCCGGTAGGCTTGCGGTTCGTCTACGCGGTCCGGCTGACGGTTCTGCGGCAGTAGTTCCCAGCCAAGTTGCCTGCGCACTTCGGCCGGCGTTGGTGGCGGCTCCGTGGAGCGCGTGCGCGAGTCGAGATAGTCGCGCACCAGTTGCTTACTCGGATGCGTGGTATCGGTCATGATGCGCCGCCGGAGTTTGGTCCGGCGCCTCCTGGAAAGTCACGTAGCCGTTTATGCTCGAATGGGCGCTGCGGGTTTCGTCACTCCGCCCCAAGAAAATCTATGGCCCCGCTCTCTTTTTCAAGCTGATTTTGTATGATGCAAGTAGGCTTGCTTGAGACTGCGATGCGAGGAGGCTATGTGGCCGTCTGGTTTACTACCGAAATTTTGAATGTGAAGGGAAGTAACTGGCATTAAAGTGCGCCAGACGGCAAATGACTTGAGCCTAAGTCTTAAGAGTGCCGAGAGTGCATGTAATCGCGTTAACGTACCTTGACCTCATTATCAACCTCAACTGCAGATACCTCGAGCATATCCGCATGGAAATTATGGTAGCATTGAGGGAACGTTAATCTGAATGGATGAGTTATGAAAAAAGGACATGCAATAGCGCTAAACCTCGAGGATGTTTTCGATGTTTTCGGTGGGAGAAAACCGTCAAACGAGGATGATCCGGATGTTTTAGATCAGGCCTTTTATTATATGGAGGATGGCACTTCATCGCTGCACATCTCAATCCTAAAAACATTATGTACCGAGCAAGGTGAATTCGTCGTCTATGAGGGCGGCGTGGCATTTCATGGCTCTCCCTTGCACGCAAAAAAACTGACTTACCAGGCCGCGCCTAGTACTGTAGAAAATAAGGAAATTCTGCAGAGATTACTTCCTCAATATGAGGAACGGATTGCCGCAAAGCGTGAGAATATTCGACGATTAGCAATTGAATACTATAAAGCGCACGGCAAATATAACGAAACCAAAAATAAACTCGAAAAATCTTACGAATTGTTTGACCCAAACGTCTAGTTTATTCCCGGCGCGAACGCGTTCGGGATTCCGCGCGTGAATTATGGGATCGTAGCAATCAATCCAGCTCACTGACCATGTCGAGCGCCTTCTCGCGCTCGAATCTAAAATCAATCTAATTGCAGCCACGAAGGAAAAAGCCCACAACCTTTCGGTGCGGGCTTTTCTTTGGGCGAAAAGAGTCCGCCTGTATATGCGTCATATCAGAACAAAACTGCGGTGCAAATATTTTTTCGCAACTTCACCGCTAGTTCCTCGCGCGCCTCGGCCGCCACGTCCATAAGCGACGCATCGGCACGCTGCAGCGTGGTTTGTTGGATCAGCACAAAGTGCGGATCGACCGCCGCTCTCACAGCCTCGGCGCTCGGCGCTCGGCGCCAGTTTGAACTCGGCCAGGCCGGCGCGGAAGGCGTGCGCGGCGATCTTCGCGGTCTCTACAGGATCGTGTGAATACTCCGGCGCTGACGCGATGGCCGTGGCCAAAATCTGGTGAAGCGCTTTATCGATTGCGGACATGTGAACCTCTTCTGTGATTAGCCCGATGGCCGGGCGGTTAAATGGGCGGGAACTTCCCTACGTGTTAAATTGGCAATCTCACTCGACAATTTGAAAGGAAGTTCCCGTGAAACTTGATCGCGAACTGCAGCGTCAACTACTTCAAAAATTTGCAGATATTTATCCCGCACGAGGTCCGGCGGGAAAATGGGAGCAAAGTTCCGAGATCGTCAACGCGAACTTGTCATACCTAATCGAGCACAACCTTATCCATGCAGCTGCAGTGAGCCATCCGCTATCAGGACCAGTAATGATCGCGAATATCGCCATTACTGCGGCGGGACTCGACTTCCTCGCGGATGACGGCGGCCTCACTGCGATATTGGGAACAGTCACAGTCAAGCTCCATGACGACACGATCCGAAATCTGATTGAGACCCGCATCCAAGATTCGGATCTGCCTCCCGAAGAAAAGACTGGATTGCTGCATCAGCTGAAAGAGCTGCGCGGCGAGTCGATAAAACACCTGACCATGAAACTACTGGATGCGGGGCTGGAGAACCTGCCGGCAGCACTTCCGCTAATCCAAAAAGCCCTTGGCGGCCTCCTGTGACGACCTTTTCTCCGCGTAGCTCGAAGCGGGTGTAGCCGATCGACTCGTCGTTGTCGTTGCGACCCAGCGCCAGCCAGAACTCCGTCAGCGACGTATCCATCGTCAGGAACATTTCGGTGGCGCCGGCGAACGCGCGGACGGCCAACAGCACCATGCTCGAAGGCTGGAGATCGCCGGCGGCGCCGGACGGTTTCACGACAGCACCGACAATATAGCCAGCGCGGCACCTGCGCTCTCGGCGCGCAGGCCGCGCAGCTCCGCCAGCACCAGCAACTGGGCGGTCAGTTCCGGCGGCTGCCGCAGCTGGCGCGCCAGGAAGGTCACCTCTTCCGCCAGCGCGACCAGCGGCGCCGGCGGCGATGCGATTTTTCTCGCATCGACACTGCGCTTCGGGGTCTGCGCTTCGGCGGCGCCTGCTGACCTCGTCCCGCTGCCCCCGTCCCGCGCGATTTCAACCCGAGAGGAGCAGCACAATGAGTACTTCCAGCACCAGCAGCAACGCGGGCAGACTGAGCGTGCATGCGCAGGAACTGGCCTTCTAGTTGGGCGTAGAGATCGTCAACTGCGACAAGGGCTTCAACGCTTTCGCGGACGGAGAAATCATCTCCGGAGACTGCTCGGCGGCCGAGATAGAGAAATGGCTCGATGGGTACGGGCGCGGGCGGGTCGATGGAACTGCATCGTGAACGTCCATCAACCGCACAAGCAGCGCTTGGCAGGCGCATGACAGAACACCAAGTCTAGGTTCGAGTTTGGCTAAGCAATTGAAATGTCGCAGGATTTTGTCCTTGATGTTCCAACGGCGGGCCAAGTTTAGAAGGTTATCTTGAAACGCTTTGATTTTGGGTCTGCATTCAACGACATCCGGTGAGGTCGCGATCGTAGCATAAGCACCAGCAGCACCGAGCAAGCGCCAACCACTAGGAGAAATGACGATGAGTGCACACGAATCACATCACCGGCTGACCGCCTCGCATCAACCAGAATCCGCTATCGCTAAACAGATCCCGATCGGCACATCGACCATTGACGGTGCGACAGTGCAGACGACCAACGCACGCGACCTGTACGCCTTTCTGAAAATCGGAAAGGATTTTTCTAACTGGATCAAAATGCAGATTGTACAAGCGCGCTTGGTCGAGGCACGGGATTTCGTAAGCTCCCCCTCAATGGCGACCTCTAGCCAGCCAACAATCGATTACCACTTGACACTGGACGCTGGAAAACACCTGGCAATGCTGTCGAAAGCCGAAAAGGGTTTCGAAGTTCGCGAGTACTTCCTTGAATGCGAGCGCCGCGCGCTGGGGCCGGCCCGCGCACCAACGCCTGCCGAAATGTTCCTGCAAAACGCTCAGATGATGGTCGATATCGAGCAGCGCCAACTCGCACAGGGGGAACAAATCGACCGCGTCGAGCAGCGCGTCTGTGACCTGGCCACCAGCATGTTGATGCTGGCGCGCCCGGCCGGCGCCGAGTCGATCGTGCACATCAGGGAGCGCATCAACAAGCTGTATGGTCTACCGTCCCGAATCATTGACGAAGTACTCCGCCAATCGCCGATCGCGCCCAAGCCAGCCGGCATGGTGAAGCACTCGCGCGAAGAGGCGCTGGGCGGTAGCTATGCCGTGTACTGGATCAAGGACGTCAGCGCCACGTTCGCGCGCTTCGTCGGTGAGTGCGAGCGTGTTACCGCCACCCAAGCTGAACACCCGTACGTTGAAGGCCGCTTCAAGCTCGCGCCAACGGCAGACCGTCCAGCAGGCTCTGCCGAACCATCTGGCCCACAAGCAGGTCTGGACTTCTAGTAACCCACCAGCAGAAGTGAAAAGCCCACTCGGTATTTGTGCACCGAGCGGCCCCGTATGCCCTAATTTTTTTTGGAGAAAATATCATGGCGAAATCTAATGACACTCTGGCGCTATCGCCGCATGGCAGGCGACCTGCATTGCTGCATCCGGCGAAGCGTCGAAATCAATTACGGGATAAATATCGCGGGGCGGTTAAGGCGCCACCAGGAGACCTTTCCCGGCTTGCTGCCCATCGCCTCGCAGGCGCGCTGATTAGCCCGCTCAAATAGTCCAGGATGGGCAGCCGGCTCACCGGCCTCGATCTCATTGCAACGCGACGTCCATTGGTCTACCTGTTCTTCGGTGAAGCGGCGCTCGCCATGTAATTCAATATCTCGCTCCAGAAGCGCCCATTCTGAGCTACGCTTTGCACTATCTCGGGCCTTAGTACCAAAGCCGAATACCAAGGAGGCGGCGCTGCTGGTAGTAATCGCAATCGCGCACCACCCAACAATGGCAGGATCGGCCATTTTGGCAAATGCATAGGAACCCGCCAAGATGGAAACGACTTTGATGAATCCCTCACGAAATTCGAATATCCGCTGGCGCTCTTGCTGGTAAATGCGATTCGCCAAAGCACGCTGACGTACATCGCAGCGGCGTCCGTGCAGATAATCGAATTCTGACATGGCTACTTCCTTTCCGGAGGCGGTGGAGGCGCTGGACGGTGTTCAGCAGGCCGAGGAACATGTGCCCGCTCCTCACGCGCGGGGCTCGGACTCGGGGTGGGTCTTGGGTTATTTGTCACCATATCGTACACCTTTTCAGTCAATCCATTGCCGGGGTTGGCAAAATCAGGGGCCTTGAAAGACTCAGTCCCCGTGGATGACATTATATGCAGAATAACAACTTAAATTATCGACAATAGTCCGAAATGATTCGAAAAATAACGATAAAGGCCGATCTTTTTTAGGGACCATTAACGCACCAAAGCCAAAAAATGAAAAAGGCCAACCCAAAGGCTGGCCTAATTCATTGATTCTATTGGTCGGGGCGAGAAGATTCGAACTTCCGACCCCTTGCACCCCATGCAAGTACGCTACCAGGCTGCGCTACGCCCCGACGAACTGAGATTATAACAGCCGGTTTAAGTATTTGTCATGTTTGCTTCGTGCCCTCGCCACAACATTCTCACCGCAGGGCTATAGTAAGATTTACCCATGCAGCAAGTCCCCATCTCCGCCCTCCTCGAACAAGCCGCCGACCTGGTCCGCCAGGCCGATGCGCTGATCGTTTGCGCCGGCGCCGGCATGGGCGTCGATTCCGGGCTGCCCGACTTTCGCGGCAACGACGGTTTCTGGAAGGTCTACCCCGCCCTCGGCCGCGCCGGCATGGAATTCTCCAGCGTCGCCACGCCCTACACTTTCCGCTCCGATCCCACGCTGGCCTGGGGCTTCTACGGCCATCGCCTGCTGCTGTACCGCGACACGGCCCCGCATGCCGGCTTTGCCCTGCTCAGGAAATGGGGCGAGCGCATGTCGGCCGGCAGCGGCGTCTTCACCAGCAACGTCGACGGCCACTTCCAGCGCGCCGGCTTCGATCCGCAGCGCATCTACGAATGCCACGGCTCCATCCACTATCTGCAATGCATGGAGCCCTGCGGTCCCGATATCTGGAGCGCCGACAGCTATGTGCCGCAAGTCGATACCGCCGCCTGCCGGCTGCTCAACGCGCCGCCTCTGTGCCCGCATTGCGGCGGCATGGCGCGGCCGAATATCCTGATGTTCGGTGACTGGGGATGGAACGAGCGGCGCTCGATGGTGCAGGAAGCGCATCTGCATGGCCTGCTGCAGCAGGCCGAACGCCCGCTGGTGGTCGAACTGGGCGCCGGTGTGGCGATACCGTCGGTGCGCAACTTCGGCCACCGCGTGATCCAGCAGCACAACGGCCGCATGATACGGATTAATCCGCGCGAACCGGACGTCGCCAGCCCGCGCGATGTCGGCCTGGCGATGGGCGCCCTCGCCGCGCTGGCGGCGATCGACGCTTTGCTATAAACGATTTACACCAATTTTACGGCGATGCCGGACAAGCCCTCGACCTTGCCCACCAGGGTCTGGCCGCGCACCACCGCGCCCACGCCTTCCGGCGTGCCGCTGAAAATCAGGTCGCCCGGCGCCAGCGCGAACAGTGTCGACAAGTTGGCGATGGTCTCGCTGACCGACCAGATCAGATGATCGATGGTGGCCGACTGTTTGGTCACGCCGTCCACATCCAGCTGGATCGCCGCGCGGTTGATGTCGCCCGCTTCCGCAGTGCGGTGGATCACCCCCACCGGCGCCGAGTAATCGAAGGCCTTGCCGATTTCCCACGGACGGCCGGCGTCGCGCATCTTGAACTGCAGGTCGCGGCGCGTCATGTCCAGCCCCACGGCGTAGCCGAAGATGTGCTGCGCCGCGTCCTCCACGGCGATATTGCTGCCCCCCTTGCCGATGGCGACCACCAGCTCACACTCGTAGTGCAGATTGCTGGTCACTTGCGGATACGGCAGATCGACCACCTGGCCCGGCGCGACGGCGATCACCGCTTGCGCGTCGTTCGGCTTGCAGAAGAAGAAAGGCGGCTCGCGGTCCGGGTCGAAACCCATCTCGCGCGCGTGGGCGGCGTAGTTGCGGCCGACGCAGTAGACGCGGCGCACAGGGAACAGATCAGAAGTGCCGGCAACCGGCAGGCCGACGATGTCGTGGGCGGGAATAACGTAGGAAGTCATGATGCTCCGATGGACGGGTATGGGAGATCAGACATGGTACAACAGCCGCCGCGGGCCTGCAGCGGGCGGAAACAATACGAGACAAATCAGGTCATCAACAGCGCCCGCATCGCGATGCGGAAGGCGTCCACCAGGCTGTCGCGGTTCATGCCGGTGCGGTGCAGCGCGCGGATCTGCAAACCCTGGAAGTACGAGATGATGGTGTCGATGCGCCCATCCAGCAGCAGGTCGTCCACCGGCAAGTTGCGGCGCTCGCGTCCGCGCTTGACCAGCTCGCGCAGCTTGGCCCGGGATATATCGTCGTTCTCGCGCAGCTTGGCGGCGATCACCGGATTGCGCGACGCTTCCGCATACATCTCCAGCGGCACATGCCAAGGCTGCGGATCGAGCGTCTCGCCCACATGAAAGGCGGCGTCGTCCAGCATGGCTTGCAATGGATCTTCACGCGTCGCCAGGTCGCCCAACAGGCCGGCCACATGCTCCGCTTCGCGCTCGACAAAGGCCAGGATGATGGCGTCCTTGCCGTCGAAGTAGTTGTAGATATGGCCGGCGCTCATGCCGGCCTGCTTGGAAATCTCCGACATGCTGGCGCCGTGAAAGCCGCTGCGCGCGAAGCAGACGGCGGCCGCGTCCAGCACTTGAGTGCGCCGGTTCTGTGCCCGTTCCGGGTCTGTACGTCGTTTGCCGCTGCTGGTCATGGGGATATCGTCCTTGGGTATCTGTCACTGCCTGAGGCGGTACTGTGGCGAAGCGCGCCCGCTTTGTCAATTTAACAGCTTCGGAAAGCGGCGGGCGCGCAACACCTTAGCCCTCCGGTTGCCAGCCGCCGCCCAGCACCTTGTACAAGGTGACCGCGTTGCTGGACTTGCCCAGCCGCGCCGTGATCAGCCCCTGCTGCGCCGAATACAGCGCCCGCTGCGACACCAGCGCGCTCAGGTACGAGTCCGCGCCCTTGCGGTAGCGCGCCTCGTGGATGCGGAAGCTTTTATCGGCCGCGTCGACCAGCGCCTGCTGCGAGGCGATGCGTTCGTCAAGCGTGCCGCGCTGGGCCAGCGCATCGGCCACTTCTCGGAACGCCACCTGGATCGCCTTTTCGTACTGCGCCACCGAGATGTCGCGTTCCGCCTTGGCGATATTCAGGTTGGCGCGGTTGACGCCGCCGTCGAAGATCGGCAGGCTCACTTGCGGAATGAAGCTCCACGTCGACGAACCTGCCTTGAACAAACCGGACAAGGTGGAGCTGGCGCTGCCGCCAGACGCCGTCAGCGAAATGCTGGGGAAGAAGGCGGCGCGCGCCACGCCGATGTTGGCGTTGGCTGCGCGCAGCGCGCGTTCCGCCTGCTGCACGTCCGGACGGTCCTGCAGCAGGTCCGACGGCAGTCCGGCCGGAATCGCGGCCAGTTGCGTGATCGCGCCCATGTCGCCGCCCGGCAGCAGGTCGTCCGGCACCGTGCCGCCGACCAGCAGGGTCAGCGCATTCTGGTCCAGCGCCACCTGCGCGGTGTAGACCGCCATGTCGCCGCGCGCCGCCTCCACGCTGGTCTGCGCTTCATACATATCGAGGCCGGAGGTGACGCCGGAATCGAAGCGCTTCCGGCTCAGGTCATAGGACGTCTGCTGGCTTTGCAGCGTTTCCGCCGCCAGCTTCAGGCGCTGCTGGTCGGCGATCAGGGTCAGATACGCGTTGGCCACTTCGGCCACCAGCGTGATCTGCTGCGCGCGGCGCGCTTCCTCGGTGCCGAGGTAGGTCTGCAGGCCGGCCTCCGACAGGTTGCGCACCTTGCCGAAGAAATCCAGCTCATACGACGCCATCGCCAGGCCGCCGCTGTACTGGCGGCTCACGGCGGCGTTGCCGGTGCCGGTCATCGTGGCCGGTGTGCGCGACGCGTTCTGGCTCACGTTGGCCGACAGCTTGGGCAGCAGCGCGGCGGTATCGATGTTGTACTGCGCCTTGGCCTTCTCGATATTCAGCACCGATACGCGCAAGTCGCGGTTGTTGGCCAGCGCCAGCGCGATCACCTGGCGCAGACGCTCGTCGGCGAAGTATTCGCGCCACTGGATTTCCGACACCGGTTTGGCGTCGGCCGCCGCCGCCGGCACGCCTTTGTAGGCATCGCCGGCCGGCCAGGCTTGCGCCACCGGCTGCGCCGGACGTTCGTACACCGGCGCCAGGCTGCACCCCGCCAATGCGGCCAACGCGGCCATCGCGATCAAGGATTTTTTCATGATTGAACTCCCACACTCGCCGGAGCCACGGCCTTCTTCGAGAAGAAGCCGCGCACCAGCACAAAGAACACCGGCACAAAGAAGATGCCCAGGAAGGTCGCCGACAGCATGCCGCCCAGCACGCCGACGCCGATCGCGTTCTGGCTGCCAGAACCGGCGCCGCTGCTGATGGCCAGCGGCAGCACGCCGAGACCGAAGGCGATTGACGTCATCAAGATCGGACGCAGGCGCAAACGCACGGCCTGCAAGGTCGCCTGTTTCAGCTCGACGCCCTGCTCCTGCAGCTCCTTGGCGAATTCCACGATCAGGATCGCGTTTTTCGCCGCCAGGCCGACCACGGTCAGCAGGCCGACCTGGAAGTAGACGTCGTTCGACAGATGGAACACGGACGTCGCCAGCACGGTGCCGATCACGCCCAGCGGCACCACCAGCAGCACCGAGAACGGAATCGACCAGCTTTCATACAGCGCGGCCAGGCACAGGAACACGATCAGGATCGAGATCGCATACAGCTCCGTGGTCTGCGAACCGGAATCGCGTTCCTCGGTCGACAGGCCGGTCCATTCGAAGCCGATACCCGGCGGCAGCTGGGCCGCCATCTTTTCGATTTCCGCCATCGCGGCGCCCGAGCTGCGGCCCGGCGCCGGCATGCCGAGGATCTCGGTCGACGGCAGTCCGTTGTAGCGCTCCAGGCGCGGCGACGCGTAGATCCAGCGTCCGGTCGAGAAGGCCGAGAAAGGCACCATCTCGCCGTCGGCGTTGCGCACAAACCATTTGCCCAGGTCTTCAGGCGACATGCGCGAATCGGGCTGGCCCTGCATGTACACTTTCTTGACGCGGCCGCGGTCGACGAAGTCGTTGACGTAGGCGCTGCCCCAGGCGGTGCTCAGCACCTTGTTCACATCGGCGATGGACAGGCCCAGCGCGGTGGCTTTCTGCTGGTCGACGGTGATCTTGTACTGCGGCGTGTCTTCCTGCCCGTTCGGACGTACGGCCATCAGCACGGGATTCTTGGCCGCCATGCCCAGCATCTGGTTGCGCGCGGCCATCAGCGCATCATGGCCGACGCCGGCCTGGTCCTGCAGCTGCAGATCGAAGCCGCTGGCATTACCCAGCTCCAGCACCGCCGGCGGCGCGAAGGCAAACACCATCGCATCCTTGATCTGCGAGAAGTTGCCCATGGCGCGGCCGACGATCGCGTTCACGCGCTGGCCGGCGCCCTTGCGCTCGGCCCAGTCCTTCATGCGGACGAAGGCGATGCCCGTGTTCTGGCCATTGCCGCTGAAGCTGAAGCCAGCCACCGCGAACACCGACGCCACAGAGTCCTTCTCGTCGTTCATGAAGTGCTGCTCGACTTTCTCGATCACCTTCAGCGTGCGCTGCTGGGTCGCGCCGGTCGGCAGCTGGATCTGCGAGAACAGAACGCCCTGGTCCTCTTCCGGCAGGAAGGAGGTCGGCAGGCGCATGAAGACGAAGGCCAGCACCGCCAGCAGGATGGCGTACATCGCCAGCGAACGTCCGCCGCGGTTCAACAGCACGCCGACCCAGCCCTGGTATCTCGCGCTGCCGCGCTCGAAGCTGCGGTTGAACCAGCCGAAGAAACCGGTGTCGATCGCGTGATGGCCCTTGGCCACAGGCTTCAGCAACGTGGCGCACAGCGCCGGCGTGAACACCATCGCCACCAGCACCGACAGCACCATCGCCGAAACGATGGTGATCGAGAACTGGCGGTAGATCACGCCGGTGGAGCCGCTGAAGAAGGCCATCGGCACGAACACCGCCGACAGCACCAGCGCGATGCCGACCAGCGCGCCGCTGATCTGGCTCATCGACTTGCGCGTCGCTTCCAGCGGCGACAAGCCCTCTTCCGTCATCACCCGCTCGACGTTTTCCACCACCACGATGGCATCGTCGACCAGCAGGCCGATCGCCAGCACCACCGCGAACATGGTCAGCGTGTTGATCGAATAGCCGAGCGCGGACAGGATCGCGAAAGTCCCCAGCAACACCACCGGCACGGCCATCGTCGGAATCAGCGTGGCGCGGAAGTTTTGCAGGAACAGATACATCACCAGGAACACCAGCACCACCGCTTCCACCAGCGTCTTGACCACTTCCTCGATCGACAGCTTGACGAACGGCGTGGTGTCGAAGGCGACGACCGCCTTCATCCCATGCGGGAACTGCTTGCCCATCAATTCGATCTTCGCCTTGACGGCGTTGGCGGTTTCCAGCGCGTTGGCGCCGGTGGCCAGCTTGATCGCCACGCCGGTCGCCGGCTTGCCGTTGTAGCGCGCCAGGACGTTGTAGTTCTCGCTGCCCAGCTCCATGCGGGCGACGTCGCGCAGATGCACGGTGGCGCCGCTGGCGGCGGTCTTCAGCAGGATGGCGCCGAACTGCTCGGCGGTCTGCAGGCGGCTCTGCGCCGACACGGTGGCGTTCAGCTGCTGGCCCGGCACGGCGGGCGCGCCGCCCAGTTCACCGGCTGAGACTTCGGTGTTCTGCGCGGTGATCGCGGCGGTCACGTCGGCCGGCGTCAGCTGGTAGCTTTGCAGCTTGGCCGGGTCGAGCCAGATGCGCATCGCATACTGCGCACCGAACAGCGTGACGTCGCCCACGCCCTGCACGCGGCTCAGCGGATCGATGACGTTGGCGGCCACGTAGTCGCCCAGGTCGGCCTGCTTCATGCTACCGTCTTCGGACACGAAGCCCAACACCATCAGGAAGTTCTTGGTGGCCTTGGCCACCACCAGCCCTTGCTGGGTAACGATGGCCGGCAGCAGCGGCGTGGCCAGCTGCAGCTTGTTCTGCACCTGCACCTGCGCGATGTCCGGATTGGTGCCGCTGTTGAAGGTCAGCGTGATGCTGATGCCGCCGGTGGCGTCGCTCGACGAGGACATGTAGCGCAGGCCGTCGATGCCCTTCATCTTTTGTTCGATGACCTGGGTGACGGCGTCTTCCACCGTCTTGGCGGAGGCGCCGGGATAGGAACCGCTGATCGAAATCGATGGCGGCGCGATGCTTGGATACTGCGATATCGGCAGGCCGAGGATCGCGATCACGCCCGCGAGCATGATGACGATGGCGACGACCCACGCGAAAATTGGGCGGTCAATAAAGAAACGTGACATGGCGGCTTCCTTTACTGAGCGCTCTTGGCGTTGGCCGGCACGGCGCCGCCGGCCGCGGTGGCGACGGCACCGGCGGCCGGCTTGGCGGCGTTGGCCGACGCACCCGGTTTCACCTTCTGCACGCCTTCGACGATCAGCAGGTCGCCCGCGTTCAGGCCGGACTTGACCAGCCACTTGTCGCCCAGCGTGCCGCCCGTGACCAGCGTGCGCTGCTCGACCTTGCCTTCCTTGTTCAGCACCAGCGCGGTCGCCTCGCCTTTCGGATTGCGCGTCACGCCCTGCTGCGGCACGGCGATGGCTTGCTCATTGACGCCCGACTCCACCACCGCGCGGACGAACATGCCCGGCAGCAGATCATGCTTGGGATTCGGGAACAGCGCGCGCAGCGTGACGTTGCCGGTGCCTGGATCGACCGTCACGTCGGAGAACTGCAGCTTGCCCGCCTCGGCGTACTTGCTGCCGTCCGACAGCAGCAGCGTGACCCTTGCCTGGCCGCCGGATTTTTTCAGGCCGCCGCTTTCCATTTCGCGCTTCAGGCGCAGCAGGTCCTCGCTCGACTGCGTGACGTCGACATAGATCGGGTCCAGCTGCTGCACGGTGGTCAGCGCGGCGGACTGGTTGGCGGTGACCAGCGCGCCCGGCGTGACGGCCGAGCGGCTGATGCGGCCGCCGATCGGCGCGTCGACGTGCGTGTATTTCAGGTTGATGGCCGCCTGCTCCAGCGCGGCGGCGGCCGATTCCACGTCCGCCTTGGCCTGCTCGTTGGCGGCGACGGCATCGTCGTAATCCTGGCGACTCACGCCTTCGATGGCGACCAGCTCCTTGTAGCGCGCCACTTTCGGGCCGCTGGTCATCAGGTTGGCCCTGGCCTTGGCCAGCGCCGCCTTGGCCGAGTTGACGGCGGCCTGGTAGCTGGCCGCGTCGATCTGGTACAGCGCGACGCCGGCCTTGACGTCGGCGCCTTCGACAAACAGGCGTTTTTGTATCAGTCCGCTGACCTGCGGGCGCACTTCGGCCACCTGGAAGGCGGCGGTGCGGCCCGGCAGTTCGGTGGTGATCTGCAACGCCTCAGGCGCCACTTTAAAAACGCCCACTTCCGCCACCTGCGCATGAGGTGCTTCGGTCGTGGATTGGGAGCAACCAGCGGCCAGCGCGGTTGCGATGATCAGAGCGGCGGACCCGGCCGGCCGCAGGGATGGTTTGCAGAAAATGGCTTCCATGATGGGACTTTCTGTATAAAAAATAGGCACAGGCAATAGAATGAACGATCATTCTAATTAAGTCAAGCTGGTTTTATTGTTCAGGACAAAGCGATACGTGGCTGGGGTCGATGATTTCTCATCATCCTTGGGGCGGGCGCCGCGCCCGGTGCTACAATGAATTTAATTTCTTTCGGACATCATTTCGCCCGTCGTTTATGATCACGCCGCCAACTAAAAGCACGGCCAGGCCGCGCCTCACCACGCTGGTGACAGTGGGCGTCGCCGCGACGGTGCTGCTGTCCGTGCTGTGCCTGCTGGTGCTGGTCAGTCACTTCGCGACCGACTATGCGGAGCGCGAGGCCGGCCAGCGCCTGCAGCAACTGTCCTGGCAGATGCGCGACGCGCTCGACCGCGTGGTGCAGAAAGCCACCGGCGACGTCCAGCTGCTGACCGAGCTGCCGCAGGTCCGCGACGCCAGCTCGCCCGCCGAAATCCGCCAGGTGCTCGAGAGCCTGCAAAAGACCTTCCCCGACTACGCCTGGATCGGCCTGGCCAATCCGGACGGCACCGTCTACGCCGCGACCCAGGGCCTGCTCGAAGGCCAGGACGTCAGCGAGCGCGCCTGGTTCAAGGGTGGCCGCGACAAGCTCTACGCCGGCGACTTCCACCCCGCCACCCTGCTCGGCAAAAAGCTGCCCTACAGCGCCGACCCGTGGCGCTTCGTCGACGCAGCCGGCCCGGTGCGCCGTTCGGACGGCAGCTACCGTGGCGTGCTGTGCGTGCACATGAGCTGGGGCTGGGCGCGGCGCCTGGTGGGCACCATCCTGGCGCCGGCCGACCGGCAGTACTCTGCCGATATCTTCGTGGTGCGCGGCGACGGCACCGTCATGCTGGGACCGAAGGGCATGGAGGAACAAAAGATCAGCAGCGACAGCCTGGCGCGGTCGCAATCGGGCACGCCGGGATCGGTGAAGGAAACCTGGGCCGACGGCCGCAGCTACCTGACCGGCTTTTCCCGCACCGGCAAGCACGACGACCCGGCCACGCTGGCCTGGTCGGTGCTGGTGCGCCAGCCGGAGGACGTCGCGCTGGCCGGCGCCCACGCGCTGGAACGCCAGATCCTGCTGCTGGGCGCCATCCTCGGGCTGGCCATGGCGCTGGCGGCATCGGCGGTGGCGCGGCGGCTGGCCGGCCCGCTCAACGCGCTGAGCAGGAATATCGAGCAGCGCTCGGCCGCGACGGCCCACGAGGCCGACCTGCCGGAGATCGTGCAGATCGACAGCTTCCACGAGGCGCAGGTGCTGTCGCGCGCGCTCGCCGAGCTGGTGGACAACGAACGGGGCCACCTCGCCACGCTGCGCGGCATGAACGAAAAGCTCGAATCGACGGTGGCCGAGCGCACCCGCGAGATCGCGCGCAAGGCGCTGCAGCTGGAGCGCGCGCTGGCGCAGGAGCAAAGCACCCAGCTGCTGCTGCAGGAGCGCGCGGCCGAGCTGCGGGCCATCCTGGACAACGCGCACGACGCCTTCATCGCCCTCGATCCGGGCGGCGTGGTGCTGGACTGGAACCGCCAGGCCGAGAAGCTGATGGGCTGGACCCGCGCCGAGGTGATCGGCCAGCCGCTGGCCGCGATGGTGCTGCCGCCGCTGCTGCGCCGCGCCTATGAGCGCGACATGCGCCAGCTGGCCGATGCCGGCGCTGGCTCGACGACGGTGCTGAACCGCCGCATCGAACTGACGCTGCACAACCGCGAGTGCCAGGAGCTGGACGTGGAAGTGTCGCTGGCCTACGTGCCGCGCAGCAGCGGCCATCTGTTCATCGCCTTCCTGCACGACATCAGCGAGCGCAAGTCGCTGTTCGCGTCGATGGAGGCGATGGCGCTGCGCGACACCCTCACCGGCCTGCCCAACCGCCGCGCGCTGATGCAGGCGCTGACCGAGGCGATCCAGCGCGCCAACCGGCTGCGCCAAAGCTGCGCCGTGTTCTTCCTCGACCTCGACCGCTTCAAGCAGATCAACGACCGCTACGGCCACGAGGAAGGCGACGAACTGCTGCGCCAGTTCGCCGAGCGCGTGCTGCACACGGTGCGCAAGACCGACACCGTCGGCCGCCTGGCCGGCGACGAATTCATCGTCATCCTGGAAAACCTGCACAGCGACAGCGCGGCCCAGGAAACCGCCGACAAGCTGGCGCCGGCGCTGCGGCAGCCGTTCATGCTGAAGACCGCCACGGTCAGCCTGAGCGCCAGCATCGGCATCGCCATCCACCACCCGGACGACCCGCAGGATATCGAGACGCTGCTGAGCCGCGCCGACCGCGCCATGTACCTCAACAAACAGCAAACCAGGCAGCTGCACGCGCAGCGCTGAGACGCTTCCTATCGAAAATCCCTGTTTCCGCGTTTCAGGTAGTATCAGCCAAAAAACCTGTGGATCATGGACATGGAAGCACAAAACAGCCTCTCCAATCTCTTTATTTCATCCGGCGTGCCCGGCCTCGACGAGGTCCTGGCCGGCGGCCTGACCACCGACCGGCTCTACCTGGTCGAGGGCGAGCCCGGCACCGGCAAGACCACGCTGGCGCTGCAGTTCCTCAACGAGGGCCAGCGCCGCGGCGAATCGGTGCTGTACATTACGCTGGCCGAAACGGCGGTCGAGCTGCGCAGCGTGGCCGCTTCGCACGGCTGGGACATGCAAGGCATCCAGATCGAGGAAATCCTGCCCAACGAGGACGTGCTCAGCCCGGACCAGCAGTACACCATCTTCCATCCGTCCGAGATCGAGCTGGGCACCACCACCCAACGCATCCTGACGGCGATCGACAGGTACAAGCCGCGCCGCGTGGTGCTTGATTCGCTGTCCGAGCTGCAGCTGCTGGCCGAGAGTCCGCTGCGCTACCGGCGCCAGGTGCTGGCCCTCAAGCAGTACCTCACCAGCCGCAGCTGCACCACCATCTTCCTCGACGACCGCACGGCCCTCAGCACCGACCTGCAAGTGCGCAGCGTGGCCCACGCGGTGCTGACGCTGGAGCTGGTCGACCAGGCCTACGGCGCCGAGCGGCGCCGCGTGCGCGTGGTCAAATACCGCGGCATCGCCTTCCACGGCGGCGCCCACGACTACAAGATCACCCGTGGCGGACTGCAGGTCTATCCGCGCCTGGTGGCGGCCGCCACGCGCGTGCGCAGCGATCGGCGCCAGCTCTCGAGCGGCATCCCGGTGCTGGACCAGCTGATCGGCGGCGGCCTCGAAGAAGGCATGAGCACCCTGATCTCCGGCCCGCCGGGCACCGGTAAGTCGACGCTGGCGGCGCAGTTCGTCCACGCCGCCGCCGCGCGCGGCGAGCCGTGCGCGATGTTCCTGTTCGAGGAGGCCCGCAACAACATGCTGAACCGCTCGGCCAATCTCGGCATGGACCTGGCCGGCGCCATCGACGGCGGCCTGCTGTCGATCCAGCAGATCGACCCGGCCGAACTGGCGCCGGGCCAGTTCTCGCATGCGGTGATGCAGGCGGTCGAGCGCGGCGTGCGGGTGGTCGTCATCGACAGCCTGAACGGCTACCTGAACGCGGTGCCGGACGAGCGCTTCCTGACCGTCTACCTGCACGAGCTGCTGACCTACCTGGGACAGCGCGGCGTGGTCAGCATCATCGTCGGCGTCCAGCAAGGCATGATAGGCACCGGCATGACCACCTCGGTCGACGCCAGCTACATCGCCGACAACGTCATCATGCTGCGCTACTTCGAGGCCGAGGGCGAGGTGCGGCAGGCGATCTCCGTGTTCAAGAAGCGCGGCAGCGCGCACGAGCGCACCATCCGCCGCTTCGCCATCGGCGGCAAGGGCATACAGGTCGGCCCGGTGCTCAAGGGCTTCCACGGCATCCTGACCGGCGTGCCCACCTACGACGAGGACCCGGACCGGGCCGCGGCCGGCTGACTCGCATGGAAAACCGCATCCTGATCTACGCCCCCACCGGCCAGGACGCGCCGCTGGCCGCCAAGGTGATGGCGATGGCGGCCATCGACAGCCACGTCTGCCGCACTCTGGCCGAGCTGGCGGAGCAACTGGAACTGGGCGCGGGCGCGGTGCTGACGGTCGAGGAGGCCCTGGGGCCGGGCGGCTACAAGCTATTGCAGGACTGCGTGGCGCGCCAGCCCGACTGGTCCGACCTGCCCATCATCCTGCTGACCCACAGCGGCGCCGATTCGTCGGCGGTGCGGCAGGCGGTGGCCGGCTTGGGCAACCTGAGCCTGATGGAGCGGCCGGTGCGCACGCTGGCGCTGATCACCGCCCTGCACTCGACGCTGCGCGCGCGCAACAAGCAGTACCAGGTGCGCGAGGCGGCGCGGCGCAAGGATGAATTCCTGGCCAGCCTGGGCCACGAACTGCGCAATCCGCTGGCGCCGATCCGCACCTCGGTCTCGCTGCTGACCCACCTGTATCCGGACGCGCCGCCGGTGGCGCGCATCCGCGACATGGTGGAGCGCCAGGTGCGGCTGCTGACGCGGCTGGTGGACGACCTGCTGGACGTGGCGCGCATCACCAGCGGCAAGATCAAGCTGCAGCGCCAGCTGGTGAGCCTGGGCGCGGTGATGAACCACGTGAACGAATTGTGCGCGCAGGCGGCCAGCGCCAAGCGCATCCACATCGCCTGGCAGCTGCCGGCCGAGGAAATCACGCTCGACGCCGACTACGCGCGCGTGGTGCAGATCTACGCCAACATCCTGTCGAACGCCGTCAAGTTCACGCCGCAGGGGGGCAACGTGGTGGTGCGCGCCGAGCGCCAGGACGGCGAGCTGCTGGTGACAATACGCGACAGCGGCATCGGCCTCGACGCGGAATCGATCGCGCGCATCTTCCGCATGTTCGAGCAAAGCAGCACCGTCAGCGGCCAGTTCTCCAGCGGCCTGGGTATCGGCCTGAGCCTGGCGCGCCAGTTCGCGGAAATGCATGGCGGTATCGTGGAGGCGTACAGCGCCGGTCCCGGCATGGGCAGCGAGTTCGCGATCCGGCTGCCGGTGGTCAGCAGCGCCGTGCGCGACGCGGCGCCGGCAACGGCGGCCAAGGGCGCCGACGGCCGCAAGATGCAGGTGCTGGTGGTGGACGACAACCAGGACGCCGCCGATTCGCTGGCCGCGCTGCTGGAAATCGACGGCTTCGACGCCCATGCGGTGTACGACGGCGCCAGCGCCATCCGGGCGGCGGCCGAGCAGGCGCCGGACATGATCATCATGGACCTGGGCATGCCCGGCATGGACGGCTACGAAACCGCGCGGGCGATCCGCCAGCGTGCCGGCGCAGAGCGCATCCTGATGGTGGCCCTGACCGGCTGGGGCCAGAACGACGCCCGCCGGCGCACCGGCGAGGCGGGCTTCGACTATCACCTGGTCAAGCCGGTGGAGCTGGAACAGCTGGTCCGCCTGGCCGGCGCGCGGCAGAACCGCGAACAGGTGCAGGCGGCGCGCTGAAGCGGGCCGCCGCTACTTCCAGTCGCCGCGCAGCGCCAGCACCTGCTCCTGCAAGCCTTCCGGCGTGACGTCGTGCGGCGCCACCGGCAGGCCGACCGCCAGCGCCAGCCGCGAACGCAGGCCGGTGCGGAAGGCGCGCTCGAACACATTGTCGTCGCTGCGGCTGAGCAAATGCCCCCACAGCCCGCGCAGCGCCATCGGGATCACCGGCACCTTGGTGCGCTCGACGATCTTGGCGATGCCGCCCTTGAACTCGCTGATCTCGCCGGTGGTGGTCAGCCGTCCCTCCGGAAAGATGCACACCAGGTCGCCCTCGTGCAGCGCCTGCGCGATGTCGACGTAGGCCTTCTCCATCAGCCACGGGTCTTCCTTGGCCGAAGCGATCGGGATCGCGCGCGCGGTGCGGAAGATCCAGCCCAGCAGCGGCAGCTTGAAGATGCGGTGGTCCATGACGAAGCGGATCGGCCGCGGGCTGGCCGCGCCGATGACGATGGCGTCCACGTAGCTGACGTGGTTACACACCAGCACCGCCGCGCCGTGCGCCGGAATGCGGTCGGCGTCGATGGTGCGCACACGGTGCACGGTGTGGATCAGCAGCCAGGCCAGGAAGCGCATCAGGAACTCCGGCACCAGCGAAAAGATGTAGATCGCCACCACCGCGTTCAACAGCGCCGTCACCAGGAACAGCTGCGGTATCGTGAAGCCCTGGCCCAGCAGCAGGATCGCCACGCCGGCCGCCGCCACCATGAACAGCGCGTTGAGGATGTTCATGCCGGCGATGGTGCGCGAGATATGGGCCGGGTCGCAGCGGATCTGGATCAGCGCGAACAGCGGCACGATGAAGAAGCCGCCGAACATGCCGATCATCAGCACGTCGAACAGGATGCGCCAGATCGCGTGGTGCGAAGCCATCATCGCGAACGCGTCCAGGTGCGGGCCCGAGGCCAGCGCGCCGGCAATAGCGGCGAAGTGCTGGCTGGAGAAATACAAGTCGGCGCCGAACAGCGACAGGCCGATGGAGCCGAACGGCACCAGGCCGATTTCCACCTTGCGTCCCGACAGGCGCTCGCACAGCAGCGAGCCGGCGCCCACGCCCAGCGAGAACACCGTCAGCAGCAGCACGAACACGCTGTGGTCGCCGTGCAGGAAATCCTTGGCGTAGACCGGGAACTGCGCCAGCACCAGCGCGCCGTAAAACCAGAACCAGGAATTGCCCAGCATCGACAGGAACACCACGCGGTTCTTGCGCGAGAAATTGATGTTGCGGATCGATTCGCCGACGAAGTTCCAGCTGACCTTCAGTTCCGGCACCGGCGCCGGCGCGTTCGGGATGCGGTAGCTGGCGATCAGACCGAGCAAGGCCACGGCGATGGTGGCGATGGCTTCGAGCGCGATGCCGTTCGGCCTTTGCACCACCAGCACCGCGCCCAGGATCTCGCCCAGCAGGATGCCGACGAAAGTGCCCATCTCGGTCACGCCGTTGCCGCCGATCAGTTCCTCGGGCTTGAGCTGCTGCGGCAGGTAGGCGTACTTCACCGGTCCGAACAGCGTCGAGTGGATGCCCATGCCGACCACGGCGGCCACCAGCAGCCACAGCGTGTGGGTGAACCACCCGAGTCCGGCGACGCACATGATGGCCACTTCCAGCCATTTGACGAAGCGCGTCAGGCCGGACTTCTCGAACTTGTCGGCCAACTGGCCGGCGGTGGCGGAGAACAGCACGTACGGCAGGATGAACAGGCCGGGGATCAGGTTCGTGATCAGCGATGGCGACAGCGTGGTCCAGCTGAGCGCGTCGAAGGTGAGGATGACGACCAGCGCGGTCTTGAACAGATTGTCATTGAAGGCGCCGAGAAACTGGGTCCAGAAAAACGGCGCGAAGCGGCGTTGCGACAGCAGGGAGAACTGATTGGGCTGGCTCATGTCGTACCGTTCAATGTGAGACTTGCGGAAAGATTGAGCGGATTATAACCGCATGCCGCAGCGGCGCGGCATGCCTACGAGCAATAAGCTGGCGTCAGATCAATTGTGATGGCGCAGTCCGGTCGGGACTCACGCCGGCGCGGCCTCGCCGCGCACCGCCGCCTCGATCCTGGCGACATCGATCTTGCCCATCGTCATCATCACCTTGAACGCGCGCTGGGCCACCTCGCCGCCCTGGGCCATGGCATCGGTCAGAACGCGTGGCGTGATCTGCCACGACAAACCCCATTTGTCCTTGCACCAGCCGCAGGCGCTCTCGCTGCCGCCGTTGCCCACGATCGCGTTCCACAAGCGGTCGGTCTCCGCCTGGTCGTCGGTGGCGATCTGGAAGGAGAACGCCTCGCTGTGCTTGAAGGCGGTGCCGCCATTGAGGCCGATGCATGGAATGCCGCACACGGTGAATTCGACGGTCAGGACGTTGCCCTCCTTCCCGCCTGGAAAATCGGACGGCGCACGGTGAACCGCCCCGACCGTGCTATCGGGAAAGGTACGGGCGTAAAAATGCGCGGCCTCTTCCGCGTCATGGTCATACCACAGGCAGATCGTATTCTTCTTCATCGTCGCTCTCCACTATTGTCGTTGACGGGATCAAAACGTTATCCGGCATCTGCACCGGGAAGTCGGCCTTCAGGATATCCGAATCTCCAAACAGCGGCAAACCAACAGCGATACCGCCCGTCAACTCATCAGCGATCAGCTTGCGACGTTGCAGGCCGTGCAGGAATGTCGATGTCGACAGGATCAATACATTGTCCGGTATGCGCACCAGGAAGTTGGCCTTTCGAACATCCGAGTCTTCGAATAACAATAAGCCGGCGTCGATGCCGCCCGCCAGTTCGTTCGCCAGCACCTCGGCCGCCGCCATTTCCCCACGATTGCGCGTGCGCAGGGTCGGGTTCAGCGCCAGCAACTCGATGAACTCCGTGTACTCTTCGGTCTCGCCGATTTCCACGACATCCGCGTTTCGCTCCAGCCAGGCGACGAATTCCTGCGCACCAGGTTTGTCCGCGTGTCGCGTCACCTCGAAGCGCACCATGTCGGGAATGACTACGCGCACGCCGAGCAGCAACAAGCTGTCCAGCGCATCGGCTAGCGCCAGCGTGATGAGCGGCCCGGCATCCGTAACGATCAGCGCGATATTCATCCGAACACCTGCTCATAAAGAAGCCGCTGAGCCTCATTGAAATGCACGCGCGTATCGACGCGCGGCAACGGCAGGCCGCGCCGCGCCAGCTCGGCCAGTATCTCGCCGAACCACAGTCCGCTAGCCTGCTCAAGCTCCCGCCGGCCGGTTTTCCCTTCGGAATATGCACGCAGCAACTGGTCCAATTCCTGCCCAACAACGATATCGGTTTCCATGCTGAACCTCTCAGAGGAAGTCACCGTTTCACTATACACCTGCGCCGATGGGTATGAATATGGCGATGCGGGTGCCGGCCCCGATAGCGGTGTCGACGTCGATGCGGCCGTCGAAGGCGGCCACGCGCTCGCGCATGCCGACGATGCCGATGCCGGCCGACGCCAGCGCCGGATCGAAGCCGGCGCCGTTGTCGGCGATGCGCATGCGCAGGCCCGCAGCGTCGAGCGACAGCGCCACCGTCACCTGCGTCGCGCGCGCGTGCTTGACGACGTTGGACAGCGCCTCCTGCACGATGCGGTAAGCCGATATGCCGATCTCGCCCGGCAGCCGCGCGTAGTCGCCTTCTGCATGGAACACGAAACGGCAGCCGGCATGGGCGCCGTCGTAGTGGCGCACCATCTCCTCTATCGCGCCATCGAGACCGAGCATGTCCAGCACTTCGGGACGCAGGCGTCGCACCAGCGTGCGGCCGCTGTTGTACAGACCCAGCGCCAGCTTGATGATGGACTGCGCACGCTCGCGCACCTCACCCGCCTCGCTGACATCGACGATGCGCTGCGCCTCCAGCCGCGCCGCGATCAGCGTGGCGTTGAGCTCATCGTGTATCTCCAGCGCGATGCTCTTGCGTTCATCCTCCACCGCCGTATTGACCTTGCGGATCAGGCGGCGCTTCTCGGCGTCCGCCTCGCGCAGCGCCCGCATCGACGACTGCAGCGAGGCGTTCAATCCCTTCGACAGCTGCCAGGCCAGCAGCGCGCAGGCCAGCAGGCCGAAGCTGGCCACCAGCAGCTCCACGTAAAAGCGCCTGGTCTGCTTGACCAGCAGCGCCGAAGGCGACATCGTCACCCGCACATAGCCCATCGTCTCGACAGCCACGCTGCTGGCACTTGCCGCCTTGTCCTTCAGGTACGGCTTGCCGTCGGCCGCCAGCATGGTCACGAACATCAGCCGCTTGAGCACCGGCGCCTCGTAGTAGCGGGCATCCGGCTCGCCGGGCGCGCGCGCCGCAGCATGCAGCAGTTCGCGGCGCTGCGCGTCGAGCACGTCGATGCGGTAGATGCTGGCGTCGGCGCGCAGCAGGCCGTTGATGGTCGGCTTCAGGTCATCGTAGCGATGCGTCAGCAGGCTGAATTCGCTGCTGTCGGCCAGCACCTTGGCCACCAGCGGTCCGCGCTCCGCCATCTCCTCGCGCACTTCCGACAAGCGCGATTGATAGGCATACCAGACGAAGGTGCAGAACATGTACGCCAGCGGTGTCACCGTAATTGCCAGCAGCCGCGCGCGCACGCTCCAGTGACGCCAGAAGTCGAGGCGCATCGGCTCAGGGCTCGATCAGGCCGTGCTTGACCGCCAGCCGCGTGATGTAGGCCGGCCGGTGCACGCCCAGCTTTTCCTTCACCGCCTGGCTGATATTGCTGATGGTCTTGGTGGAGACGTCGAGCTTCTCGGCGATCTCCGCGTTGGTCAGCCCCTCGGCCATCAGCGTGAAGATCTCCAATGCCCGCTCGTCCAGCTGCGACTGCGGCGACGCGTCGCCGCGCACCGACAGATTCGCCAGCCGCTCGGCGATGTGCGGCAGGAAGTACAGCTCGCCCTCATGCGCGCGCCGCACGGCAGCCGCCAGGTCGGCCGGATCGCAATCCTTGGTCATGAAGGCGCGGCCGCCGAGGCGGTAGGTTTCCTTGATCAGGCTGTCCTGGTCGAACTGGCTGAGGAAGACGATGGCGGCCGACGGCGCCTGCGCCAGGATCTGCTTGGCCACATCCAGTCCGGTCAACTGGTCGCCGAAGCGGATGTCGAGCACGATCACGTCCGGCGCCAGCCGCTTGTGCTGTTCCAGCGCCTCCTCCGGCGTGCGCGCCTGCGCCACCACGTCCAGCCCCTGCCCCGTCAGCGACATCGCAAAACCCGTCATCACGATCGGATGATCGTCCGCCAGCATGACCCGTATTTTTTTCATTGCTACCTCGAAGAATGGTTTTCTACCTGATGGTGGAAGCATACCACACCATGAAGCAGCAAAATATTCCTCAAATTTCCTTTTATTTTGCTATTACATAGAATAGTATACTTCCAACATGTAGCAATAACACCCACCACCAAGGAGCACTTATGCAACCGAAAAAGAACCTGACCGGCCTTACCGTCGTCGCTGCGCTCCACGTGGCGCTGCTGGCCGCCTTCCTGCACGGCTCCAAGCTGACGGTGTTCCATCCGAAGGAAGCGGTGATCGACCTGACGCCGACCGACATCAAGCCGCCGCCACCGCAGGTACTGCCGCCGGACGTGCCGCTGCCGCCGCCATCCACGCCGGACATCTTCGTGCCGCCGGTGGAAACGCCGGTGGTCGCGACCAATCCGCCGCCGGTCACGGCACGGCCAATGACGGAGCAAACGCCGGTGCAGCAAGCACCGACCGGCGTTGCCGACAACGGCGCCAAGACCCAGGTGAAAGCGGCGCCGGTGCAGGTGGCGGCGGTGGTGGATTCGAATGCCTGCGCGAAGCCGGACTATCCGAAGAACGCGCTGCGCAACGGCGACACGGGCACCGTCACACTGGCGCTGCTGATCGGCACCGACGGCCGGGTGGCCGATTCAAAAGTGGAGAAATCGAGCGGCTTCCGCGAACTGGATCGCGCCGCGCAGGTCGGACTGGGCCTGTGCAAATTCAGGCCGGGCACGGTGGATGGCGTGCCGCAGCAGTCCTGGACCAGGATGCAGTACGTTTGGAGCTTGAACGACTAGAGGGGAGGTGGAGGAATTCACGTACAATGCCTCCGTGCCAGTCCTTCGATCCCACCTGCTCGCTGTATCGCTGTCGCTGCTGCTGAACGCCGCAGCGGCGGCCGAACCTGCGCCCGTACGATTCCTGCTGACCTTCGACGACGGCCCCGCCGCTGCCGAAAGCGGCAATCCGACCGTACATATCCTCGAAACGCTGGCGCACAATCCGCTGCAGGACAATATCAAGGCCGTGTTCTTCACCCAGACCCGCGCCTGGCACGGCGGCGGAACCGATGTCGGACGCGCCCTGATCAAACGCGAATACGACGAAGGCCACGTCGTCGCGCTGCATTCGGCCACCACTTTTCATTCGAACCACCGCCTCATGAGCCGCCAGGCGCTGGACGAATCGATGCAAAACGGCGTCGATGACCTGGTCAGCGTCACCGGCGCCGCCCCCAAGCTGGTACGTCCGCCGTTCTGGGCCTACGACGCCGGCACGCTGGAGTCGTATCACCAGCACGGCATGCAGATGCTGCTGACCGACCTGAGCGCCAACGACGGCAAAATCTACGGCGTCAACTTCAGCTGGCACAAGCGCTCGAACATGCTGACCCACCTGGCGGAAACGCGCAAACGCTGGGCCGCCGGCGCCATGCCCGTATCGGACGGCGTCACACCGGTCGTCGTCACCTTCCACGACGTCAATACCTACACGTCGCGCCACATCCAGGAGTACATGGAGATCCTGCTCGACGTGGCGCATGAACTGGACGTGCCGCTGGCCGCCAAGCCTTTCTACGACGACCATGACGAACTCGAACGCGCCGCACTGGCCGCCTCCGTCAGCGACCCGAACACCAAGCCGCGTTTGCCCGGCCTGTGGAACTGGCTGTGGAATTGATTAAGGCAGCGTGACGATTTCCACCGTCGGCTGATCCAGCGGCAGCTCGCTGCACAACACCACCGACAGCTCCGCATGCGGCAGCGCGACGCAATGCCCGCCTGCCGCCAATCCCAATTTGAAGCGCGCTTCCTTCTCGCTCCACAGGCGGTAAAAGCCTTCGACGCGCTGCGCATCGGGCAGCGTCCGCAGTCGCTGCCACTGCGCCATCTCGGCACTGTCGAACGCCTGTTCCGCCAGCGCGGCCAGGTCGCGGCCGGCGTCCATCATCTCGATATCCAGCCCCAGCGCCGTCTGCGCGCTGGCCGCGCAAGCAACCCAGCGGCCGCTGTGCGCGATGCTGAAACCCGGCAGGCCGCCCTTGACCGCAGGCGCGATCAGGCGCGGCGCCTTGGCGATCTGCTCTTCAAGCCGGATATCCTGCGGCGCCGCACCGAGCAGGCGGCTCAACACCAGACGCAGCAGCACCCGTCCGACGACGAACTGCCGCTGCCGCTGGGCGCGCACGAAGCGCTGGTAGCGCGCCGTTTCGCCGGGCCCCAGCCAGCCGCGGAACCGCAGCAGATCGTCGTCCGCAACCGCGGCCGCATCCACCAGCCAAAGCAAAGCCGGGGCGGGCATTCAGCTACTCCACCGTTTGAAAATCAGCGAGGTATTGATGCCGCCGAATGCGAAGTTATTCGACATCACGTACTCGCACTGCAACGCCCGGCCCTCGCCGACGATGTAGTCCAGCGGAGCGCACTCCGCATCGATCTGTTCCAGGTTGATGGTCGGCGCAAACCAGCCCTCGCGCATCATTTCGATGCTGACCCAGGCTTCCAGCGCGCCGCAAGCGCCTAGCGTATGGCCGGTATAGCTTTTCAGTGAGCTGATCGGCGTGGCGCCGCCGAAGACGGCCATCGTCGCCTGCGACTCGGCGATGTCTCCCTGCTGCGTGCCGGTGCCGTGCGCGTTGATGTAGCCGATGTCCGAGGGCTGCAGGCCCGCGTCCAGCAGGGCCAGCTGCATCGCCTTCTGCATCGTCGCCGCATTCGGCTGCGTCACGTGGCAGCCGTCGCTGTTGGTGCCGAAGCCCACCAGCTCCGCATGGATCACGGCCCCGCGTGCCTGCGCATGCTCCAGGTCTTCCAGGATCAGGCAGCCGGCGCCCTCGCCGATCACCAGGCCGTCGCGGCCGGCGTCGAACGGACGCGGCGTCGTATGGCCGGCGTCGTTGCGGGTGCTGGTGGCGAACAGCGTGTCGAACACCGCCGCCTCGGTGGCGCACAATTCCTCTGCGCCGCCGGCCACCATCGCCAGTTGCTTGCCGCCGCGGATGGCTTCATAGGCATAGCCGATACCCTGGCTGCCCGAGGTGCAGGCGCTGGACGTGGTGATCACCCGGCCGGTCAGACCGAAGAACACGCCGATATTGACCGGCGCCGTATGTGCCATCATCTTGATATAGGTGGTCGCGTTGATGCCCTTGGTGGTGCGCTCCTCCATCATGCGGCCAAAGTCGCCGATGGCGCTCGGCGTGCCCGCCGACGAGCCGAACGACACGCCCATGTCGCCGCTCTTGAGCAGCGGATGCTCCAGCAGGCCGGCGTCGGCCAGCGCCAGTTCGCTGGCGCGGGTGGCCATCAGCGCCACGCGGCCCATGCTGCGGATCGCCTTGCGGTTGTAGCGTTCGGTCAGTTCGAACGGCGCCGCCGGTGCGCCCAGGCGGGTATTGAGTCCGTCGTAATCATCCCATTCCGACATCCGCACGATGGCGTTGCGGTACTGGCCCAGTCGTTCGCGGATCGTGGCCCAGTCGTTGCCGATCGGGCTGATGCCGGCCATGCCGGTGACGGCGACGCGCCGGCTCATGCCAGACCTCCGTTGACGGAGATGACCTGGCGCGTGATATAGCCAGCTTCCTCGCCGATCAGGAAGCTGACGGCGGCCGCCACCTCCTCCGGTTTACCGACTCGCCGCGCCGGTATCATCTTCAGCGCTTCCTCCATCGGCACGTCGCTGGTCATGTCGGTCTCGATCAGTCCCGGCGCCACGCAATTGACGGTGATGGCGCGCTTGGCCAGCTCCAGCGCCAACGCCTTGGTGGCGCCGATGATGCCGGCCTTGGCTGCGCTGTAGTTGACCTGGCCGCGGTTGCCGATCAATCCCGACACCGACGCCAGCGTGACGATGCGGCCCGGCTTGCGGCGCTGGACCAGCGGCATCACCAACGGATTGAGCACATTGTAGAAACCATCGAGGTTCGTTTGCAGCACGATGTCCCAGTCCTCACCGGACATCGCCGGGAAGGCGTTGTCGCGCGCGACGCCGGCATTGCACACCACGCCGTAGTAGCAGCCGTGCTGCCCGATGTCCGCCTCCAGCGCGGCGGCGGTGGCGGCGCGGTCGCTGATATCGAACTGCAGCACGCGCACCGCGCGGCCCATTTCCACGATCTCTTGCGCGACCGCGTCGGCCTCGCCGCGCTGGCTGCGGCAATGCAGCACCACGTCGTAACCGTCGCGCGCCAGGCGCAGCGCGATCGCCTTGCCGATGCCTCGGGAAGACCCCGTCACCAGCACGCTCATGGATTTATTCTGATTCATGCCACGTTTCCATCTTCGATAAATTGATTGACATTGTTGGGCTGGAAAACCGTCACGGTGGCTGTCGCCGCACTTGCCACGCCGCCCGCGCCATCATCGGCGTCGATGCGGCACTCGAACGCGCCCAGTCCGTTATCGGCCGACAGCACCCGGTGCACATGCACCGTCAGCAGGCTGCCGGGGGCAAAGTACGTCACCTTCGCTTCGTACTTGCGCGAGCCGAGCAGCAAGCCGACCTTGACTTCTTCACCGCGCCGCTGCGCCAGCCAGCCCGCGTGCGCGGCAATCGCCTGCGCCATGTATTCGATGCCCACCCACGCGCCCACGCCGTGTTCACTGGCCAGCATGCTGTCGGCGCGGATGCGCACTTCGGCGCACAGGTTGTCGATGTCGGCGCTCAGCACGCGGTCCAGCAGCACCATCTGGCCGGAATGCGGCACCAGCGCACGGATATCCGGCATGCTCATGAAGTCCTCCCCAGCAGCAGCGCGGCATTGGAGCCGCCGAAAGCAAAGGAACTGCTCAACGCAAGCCGCAGCGGACGTCCCAGCGCGGCGCCGCGCGGCACCAGGTTCAGCGCCGGCAGCGCCGGATCGGCAACGCCGTCCCACAAGTGCGGCGGCAGGCGGCCTTGCGGGTTATCGTCCTGCATGGCCAGCCAGCACAGCGCCGCCTCAATGGCGGCCGCCGCGCCCAGCGTATGGCCGGTGAACGGCTTGGTAGAGCTGACCGGCACGTCCAGGCCGAACAGCGACTCGATGACGCGCGACTCCATTGCGTCGTTCTGCTGCGTCGCGGTGCCGTGCATATTGATGTATTCGACCTGCGCCGCGCCGACACCGGCGCGCTCCAGCGCCTGCGCCATCGCCAGCCGCGCACCGGTGCCGGACGGATCCGGCGCGGACATGTGATGGCCATCCGACGATTCGCCCCAGCCCAGCAAGGCTACCGGCGCCGCGCCGTCGGCTTCGGCGCTCATCAGGAACAGGGCGGCGCCCTCGCCGATATTGATGCCGTTGCGGTTGGCGCTCATCGGATTGCATTGCGCCGCGCTGACCGACTCCAACGCCGCGAAGCCGGCCACCGTGAACGCGCAAAGCGAATCGACGCCGCCGGTCAGCACAGCGTCGCATAGCCCCATCTTGATCAGGCGCGCCGCGCTGGCCATGGCCTTGGCGCTCGACGAGCACGCGCTCGAATGCACGTAGGCCGGACCGGCGAGGCCCAGCTCCAGCGCCAGCATAGCGGCGGGCGAACCCATCTCCTGCGAGCCGTAATGAAAGTCCGGCGGCAAGGCGCCGGACAGAGCGTGATGGCGCAGCGCCTGTTCCGTCTCGCCGATGCCGGAGGTGCTGGTGCCGATCAGCACGCCGACGCGGTCCGCGCCGTAGCGGGCGATCGCCGCATCGACCGCGGGGCGTATCTGCGCCAGCGCCGCCAGCGCCAGCGCGTTATTGCGGCTGCGATGCTGGACCGGCAGATGCCGAACCGACGGCAGTTCATCCGGCGCACGGCCCAGCGGCAGCTCGCGTCCCGGCGACCACTGCTCCGTCATCGCCACGCCGGTCTCCCCGGCGTAAAGACGCGCCTTGACCTGCGCGGCGCCGTCGCCGAGCGCGCAGATGATGCCGCAAGCGTTCAGGTGAAAATTCTGCATAAACTCAGTCTCAATCGGTATTCGGCGCAGCCTGTATCGTCAGCTTATAGTGATATCGGATATTTTCCAACACCACGGTGCCGCTCCAGCGCGGCATGCCGCTGTAGCTTATCCGCATCACAGGCTCCTCGTCCAGGTACAACGTGCGCCCCAGGCCTTGTTCCGCGATGCGCCAGCCCTGCGGCAGCGCCGCGGCAACCGCCGCGGCCGGCCACAGCGTCAGCTGCATGTCTTCCAGCACGTCCTCGGCACGCACTTGCGAAGGCAGCATGACATGGCGCCACGATGTCACTTCCTTGCCGTCGTAATGCAGCGTCAGCACGCGCTGGCCGAACGCCAGGCCCACCACGTCGATCGCCTCCGGTTCCACCTGCAGCGCCACATCGAGATCGTCGGTGCGGCCGTTGCGCTCCACTGTCAGATGCTGCTGCACGCTGATCGAGGTGCCCAGCGCCGCCGGCGCCAGCTTCAGTCCCAGCCGCGCGGGCGCCGGCGCCCGCGGCGCGATGGCGCAGCCGCCCAGCAGCAGCCCGAGTGTGACCGGCAGCGTCGCCGATACCCTGCGCCACATCACTCCGGCGTACATACCGCCTCCAGCGCCGCCAGCCTGCGCGAGGTCTCCTTGACGAAGGGATTGCTCAGGTCCCACGCATAACCAGCCAGGATCGCCGAGATCATGCGCTTCACCTCCGGCTGCTGGTTCTCGTGGAAGATGATCTTCTGGAAGCCGCCGGCGTACCAGGATTCGACAAACGCGCGGAAGGTGTCGACACCCTTGCGCAGCGGCGCGCCGTAATCGGCTTGCCAATCGACAGTCTCGCCGGCGAACAGGCGTTGCAGCGCGGCCGCCGCCATGCTGGCCGATTTGAAGGCGATGGTCACGCCCGACGAAAACACCGGGTCGAGGAATTCGCCCGCGTTGCCCAGCAGCGCGTAGCCCTGCCCCCACAGTTTCTCGACGTTGGCCGAGTAGCCGACGATCTGGCGCGCCGGCGTATCCCACTTGGCGTCGGCCAGCAAGGCTTGCAGCGACGGTTCTTCCGCCACGATGGCTTGCAGGCGCTCGGTGGCGCTGCCCTGGTAGCGGTCCAGGAAACCGGTCTCCGCCACCACGCCCAGCGAGCAACGGCCGCCCGCGAACGGAATGGTCCAGAACCAGACGTCGCAGTGCTCGGGATGGACCGTCACACGTATCTTGTTGCGGTCAAAACCGCCGCCGCGTATGCCGTCCTCGATATGCGTGAAGATCGCGCCGCGCACCGGGAAGTTCGATGGCGTCTCCAGTTTCAGGAGGCGCGGCAGGATGCGGCCAAAGCCGCTGGCGTCCAAGATGAAGCCGGCGTCCACCTGGTACTGCTGTCCGTCCGCGTCCTTCACGGTGACGCGGGCACCGCCGTTGGCGCCCAGCCCCAGTTCGATGTTCACTACCTCGTGGCGATAGCGCACTTCGGCGCCGAAGCGTTCGGCCTCCTTGGCCAGCACGTGATCGAAATCGGCGCGCTGCACCTGGTAGGTCGTGCCCCATCCGGCGGTGTGCTTGTCACGGAAATCGAAATCGGTATAGCGGCCATTGCGCATGAAGGCGGCGCCGTTCTTGAACTGGAAGCCCGCTTCGACCACCGCCTGCAGCATGCCGGCCTGCTCCAGATAGGCCATACTTTGCGGCAGCAGGCTCTCGCCGATGGAAAAGCGCGGGAACTGTTCGCGCTCGATCACCAGCACCTGCCGTCCCTGTTGACGCAGCAAGGCGGCGGCGACCGAACCGGCAGGTCCGGCGCCGACGATCAGGATTTCGGCGGTTTCAATATGCGTTGCGTCAGTCATGCGAGCTTTCGTTGATGGAGCCAAAACAAGGAACAATGATCCACACTAGCGCGGTCCCCAGCAGCATCGTCAGGCCGAAGGCCTGCAACGCCGGGGTCTTGCTCAAGCCGAGCAAACCAAAGGACAAAATCGTATTCGCGGCCGACATGCCGACCGCCAGCCAGGGCGTGTGGTCGCGGCGGTCCGGATGCTCTTGCATGAAGATGCCGTAATCGACGCCTACACCCAGCAGCAGCATCAACGCCAGCACATGGAACAACTGCAGGTTCTGCGCGCCATATCCCAGCAGTGCCAGCGTGGCGATACTGGCCAGGGCGGTAGGCGCCAGCACGCGCCAGGTCTTGCGGCGGTAGCGCGGGAACAGCAGCGCGAACACCACCGCGTAGGCGCCCAGCGCCACCCAGCTCATATACTGGCGATAGCGGCCCAGCACCGACGAAATCTCGGCCACCTTGTCGACCCATTGCACGCCTTGCAGGCCGTTCGCGGCCAGCAGCACCTCCGCCACCGACTTGCTTTCCAGCCCGCGCAAGGCGACGATGCTGGCATAGCCGCCGTCGATCCCGCCCAGCCACAGGTGGCGCCACGGATCGCTGGCCGGCGTCTTCAGGAAGTCGTCCAGCGTCAGCGGCGCGGCGGCGGCCAGCAGGCCGTTGCGGGTGGCAGCGATCCATTGCGCATCCTCGTCGGTTTGCCTGGCCAATCCTTGCAGCGGACCGCCGTCGTTCAGCAACTTCTCTTCGATCAGGGCGCGCCGCGCCGCCTGGGTCCGCGCCGACGGCACCCAGTTCGACATGGCCTGGTAGCCGGAAATGCGATGCGCGGCAATCAGCTTGTCCAGCCGCGCCTTCAGCGCTTCCTCGCGCTGCAAGACCGTCTCCGATGAGGCGCCACGCACCAGGAAGTACTGCACCGGTGTCGGCGCGTCCAGCAGCTTGCTCAATTTGATCTGGTCCGCGATCAGGTGCTTGGGAGGGGTTTGTAACAGGCGGATATCGTCGTTGGCGCCGAGGCGGCTGACGCCATAGCCGGCTGCCAGCACAAACACGACCGCGGCCACCAGCGTGGCACGGTTCATGCGCAACTGCGGCCAGCGCTGCAGGGCGGTACCGTAGGCCCGCACCAGTGCGCCGCTCTTCAAAGTACGGCCGCCGATCAAGGCCGGGAACCAGAACACCACCGTCATCCACGCGAAGACCAGGCCCAGCGCCGAGAACACCGCCATCTGGCGCAGGCCGGGGAACGGCGTCAACGCCAGTCCCATGTAGCCGATCACCGCCGCCAGCAAGGTCAGGCTCAGGCCGGGCAGCAGGCGCTTGAGCAACGCCGGCGAATCGATTTTTTCATCTGCGGCCAGGCGGTTGCACAGGAAGTAGATGCCGTAATCCTGCGCGACGCCTATCAGGCTGGCGCCAAATACCAGCGTCAGCAAGTGCACGCGGCCGAACAGCAGCCAGCATACCGACAGCGCACCGAGGCAGCCTATGCCGATCGACAGCAGGATCAGCGAAATCGGCTTGAAGGAATGGAAGGCAAACCACATCAGCAGGATGATGCCGAGCAGTGAACCGATGCCGATGGTCGAGACCTCGCCGCTGGCCTGCGCACTGGCGGCGGCGGCATGCAGTATCACTCCCGCTTCGATCAGTTCCATTTGCGGCACGGCCTTGCGGGCGGCATCGCCGGCCTGCTTCAGCAACGGCAGCACGCTCTCCTGCGCCGTCATCGACAGCGCGGGTACTTTCAGCGTCAACGGCAGCAGCACATACTGAAGCTGGGCGTCGGCCACGAACAGGTGGCCGTCGCGCGGACGCACCGGCGTTTCCTGCGCGCGTTCCTGCACCCAGCCGGAGAACAGGCCGAACGGGTCCTCCTGCCACGAACCGAGTTTGGGTCCGCCAAACGGCGCGTACAGCTTGGCCAGCGCCGCGTCCAGCCAGAACTGCGACGGCTGCTCGCGCAGCTGCGCTTCCTGTTGTGCCGTCAGCAGCGTCAATCGATGCTGCTGGAACAGCGACAGCCAGTCGGCCTGCGTTTGATCGTTGATCGGCGTCGCTTTGAACAAGTCCTTGCGCGCGTCCAGCGTTGCGCTGTAGGCGTCGGCGGCGCATTTGGCGTCCTGCCAGTCCGCCGCGCCGACCAGCACCACCACCCGTTGTTGCGCCGCGTCGACCATGTGCAAGAACGATTGCTGCAGCACCGGGTCGCGCTCCTGCACCGGCAGCAGCGCCATGATGTCTGTGTCGGGCACAATGCGCTTGACCAGCCACAGATAGGCGTTATGCCCCAGCAGCAGGCAGACCACCAGCGCCCACAGCAGCGCGAATTGTCGGCTGCGCGTCAAAACAGCGCCGCCTCTTCCCTGGTCATCGCCGCTTCGCCGGATTGAATCGCCGAGAACACGATGCTGGTGCGGTCGCCGCTGGCTTCGCTCATGACGATGCTCCTGACGTAGGTGCCGCCCTCAAGCTTGATGGCGCCAATAGCCTTGGCCAGCCCCGGCGAGCGCGCCTTCAGCGAAACGCTCCAGCTGCCGGCATCGACCGTACCGTCGACTTCAAACAGCGATTCCAGTTGCGCCAGGTCGCCGGCCAGCAGCGAGAACAGCACGTTGTTGATCATGCGGACGGTGGGCTCGGTCTTGGCGTCAAGCCGCATGGCGACGCGGTCACCCTGATAATTGACGATTTCATCGCGCGTCAGCCGCAGCGTGCTCGGAAAAGGCTTCAAGGTGCGCCACAGCACCCCCTTGCCGGCGACGACGCAGAATCGCCCCTCCGCCGCCAGCGGCTTCTTCATGCCCGCCAGTTGCTTGTTCTGGTCGAAGCGGCCGCACATGACGGGCGGCTTGGCCAGCATGGCCTGGATCTTCGCGACCGGCACGGCAGCCTGCGCCGGGTTCAATGCGGCCAGCGAGATCGCCAGCACGACGGATTTGATCAGTTTCATACGGGCTCGATTCCTAGTTTTTCAAACAGCACAGGCGGCGACACGAAGCACATCTCCTTGGTGGCGATATCGACGGCGACCATCGTGGTGCTGGCGCGGTTCAGGCGCTTGCCGGTGTCGGCGTCGGTGATCAGATAGTCGATCTTCAGGCGGTTTTCCCATTCGACGATATCGGCGCGCACCTTGAGCTTCTGGCCGAAAGTGGCCGAGCCGACGTAGCGCAGCTGCATGTCGATCACCGGCCATGCGTAGCCCGATTCCTTCATCTGCGGGTAGTTGTAGCCTATCTTGTCGAGCAAGGCGCAACGCACCACTTCCAGGTACTTGACGTAGCGGCCGTGCCAGACGATCTCCATCGGGTCCAGGTCGAAGAACTGCACCTGCATCTCGATTTCCGCGAACCAGCGGCTTTCCTTGTTAGTTCGGCGCATACAGATCCCATGCCTTGGCGCGTATGCGCTCCAGCAGCAGGCGCAGGTCCGGCTCCAGGCGGCGGTCTTCCTCGACCGGCCGGATGTCGGCGCCGAGCGCTTCCTGCATCGCGGCCAGCGCGGCATGCGGCTGCAGTTCCGGGCTGGCCTGGCAACGCAGCCAGACGCCCTGGCGCACCGTGATCAGCAGCGCGGCGACAACCTGCTCGGTCAGTTCCAGCACGCGCAGGCAGTCGCGCGCGGCGATGGTGCCCATGCTGACCTTGTCCTGGTTGTGGCACTCGGTCGAACGCGAAAACACCGAGGCCGGCATGGTCAGCTTGAGCGCTTCCGCCGTCCATGCCGATGCGCTGATCTGCAGCGCCTTCAGGCCGTGGTTGATGGCCGCGCGCGGGCCGGTGGCGCCGGACAGGTTGGCCGGCAGGCCATGGTTGTAGCGGCTGTCGACCAGCAGCGCCATCTGGCGGTCCAGCAGGTCGGCCAGGTTGGCGACGGCGTTCTTCATGCCGTCCATGGCGAAGGCGATGTGGCCGCCGTAGAAATGACCGCCGTGCAGCACGCGCTCGTTGTCGCCGTCGATCAGCGGATTGTCGTTGGCGCTATTGAGTTCGTTTTCAATCGATGAGCGGAAGAACGGCATCGCGTCGGCCAGCACGCCGATGACGTGCGGCGCGCAGCGGATCGAGTAGCGGTCCTGCAGTCGCTTGCCGTTGCGCTCCCATTGATCGGTCGGCAGGTCGCTGCGCAGCCACGCCGCCACCTGCTGCATGCCGCCGTGCGGCTTGACCGAGAACAGCACTTCGTCGAAGTGGTGGGCGTTGCCGTCCATCGCGAACGAGGCCATGGCCGTGATGCGGGTGCTCAGCTTGAGCAGGTATTCGGCGCGGTCGTAGGCCATGCAGGCCAGCGCTGTCATCACGGCGGTGCCGTTCATGATGGCCAGGCCCTCCTTCGGGCGCAAGCGCAGCGGCGTGATGCCGGCTTCCCGCAAGGCCTGCGCGGCCGGCACCTGCACGCCGTCGCGCCATACCTCGCGCTCGCCGCACAGCACCGCCGCCAGATAGGACAGCGGAGTGAGGTCGCCGCTGGCGCCGACCGAGCCTTCGGACGGGATCAGCGGCAGCAGGCCGGCGTCCAGCAGGCGCGTGATCTGCAGCAGCAGTTCGACGCTGACGCCCGAATAACCCTTGCTCAGCGAGGCCAGGCGCGACGCCAGGATGGCGCGGGTTTGCGCCGGCGTGAAGTATTCGCCCAGGCCGACACCGTGATAGGTGTACAGGTGGTGCGGCAGCTCCGCAATCAGTTCCGGCGGTACCGTCACGGTGCAGGAATCGCCATAGCCGGTGGTCACGCCGTAGACGGTGCCGTCCTCGCGCAGCAGGCGATCCAGGAAATCGGCGCCGCGCGTGATGGCGGCGCGGAAGGCCGGATCGTCCGACAGCTCGGCGACGGCACGGCCCTGCGCGATATCGACGATGTCTTCGATCGTCAGGCGTTCGCGGTCGAAGCGCACGGTGCGCGGAGCGGTATTGAGTTGGGCAATGTCAGCGAGGTGCATCGGAGCGTTCCAGTTGGAGTAAGTGCCAGAAATCGTAAAAATTAAACCATTGCAGCGGCGCCCGCAGACAATAGTACTCCAGCCGTTTGGCGTAGTCGGCGGCCAGCGCCGCCAGCGCGGCGTCGCGCCCCTGGCGCGGCACGCGCACCGAGTCGCGGAAGGGTTCAAAATATATCGCCGAGCGCGCGCCCTGCCGGACGGAGAACAGCAGATACACAGGGCATTGCAGCACGCTGGCCAGTACATACGGACCGACCGGGAACGCCGCCGGCGCGCCAAGGAAGTCCGCCACCGCCACGCGCGGATTATGCGACACCGGAACCCGGTCGCCGGCGATGACGACGAACTCGCCCCGCGCGACCTTTTCCGACAGCTGCATCGCGGTGGCCGGGGTCATTTCCGTCACCTGCATCAGATTGAGCTGGCTGTCCGGGTTGAGGCGGCCCAGCATCTGGTTGAACGCCTGCGCGTGCTTGGTATGCACCAGCACCGTCATCTTGATCTCGCTGCGCCGGCGCGACAGCACGCGGCATAGTTCCATGTTGCCCAGGTGGGCGCAGATCAGCAGGCCGCCGCGCCCTTGCTTCGCCGCGTCGGTAATCAGATCGCCGCCGTGCAGGTCGACATCGTTGAGACTGAACAGGCCGCCCCACAACAGCATCTTGTCGAGGATGCTCTCGCCGAAGGCGGCGAAATGGCGCAACACGCCGGGCATGGCGCGGCCGCTGTAGTCCGCCATGCGGCGCAGGTATTCCTGCGAGGCGCGGCGCGGCTGCGGCTTGGTCAGCACATACCAGCCCAGCACCGGGTAAAGGAACAGGCGAAACGGCCAGCGGCCGAATACGCGGCAGATCCAGAACAGCAGCCGCATGCCGGCCACGAAACTGAATTCGTTGATCGAAGCCCAGTGCCGGCCGCGCTCCCCGCTCATCGCGCCTGCCATTTTCGCGCCAGCAGTCGCGGGATACGCGGCAGCATGCCGAAGAACAGCACCGTGTGCATCCGCGTGATCAGCACATTGTCGCGCCACATGCGGAAGTGCGACACGCCATCCGACGGATACGATACCCGCGTCGCCAGGTTGACCACTTGCAGGCCGTCCCAGAACAGGCGCACCAGGATGTCGGTGTCGAAGTTCATGCGCACGCCGATGGTTTGGCGCGCCGCCAGCGCATTGACCGGTGCCACAGGATAGACGCGGAAGCCGCACATCGAGTCCTTGATGTCGAACGACAGCGTATTGATCCAGACCCAGATGTGGGTGGCGTAGCGGCCATACAAACGCGCCTTCGGCACCGACTCGTCATAGATCGGGTGGCCGGCGATGACGGCTTGCGGATGCGTCCGCGCCGTCTCCAGGAACTTGGGTACGTCGGCGGTCCGGTGCTGGCCATCGGCGTCGATCTGCAGCACATGGCTGTAGCCCAGTTCCGCCGCGCGGCGGAAGCCGGCCAGCACCGCCGCACCCTTGCCCTGGTTGTACGGCAGGCGCACCAGACAGACGCGGTCCGAATGCTCGCGCGTCAACGTATCGAGAACCGCCGCGCACGCCGCGCTGCAGCCGTCGTCCACCAGCATGACGGGCACGCCGTGAACCAGCAGACCCGCCAGCACGGCGCCGATGGCGTGTTCATGGTTATAGACCGGAACCACGATGCAGGGTTTAAACTCAGACATGGACTTCTCCAGCGTGCAGGACGACGCGCCCGCTCGCATGATGTCCCGCTTCGGACGTGTAACGGAATTGCAGGCCGCCCTTGGCCGCGTCGTGCAGCAGCTCCAACAGCACCGCCTGATTCGGCTGGATCACTTGCTGGAACTTCAGCGCGTTGATGCCCTTGAATTGTGGCGGCAGCGAAAAGTATTGGCGCCCGTAGTGCATCGCCCACTCGACCAGCACCACGCCCGGCAGGATGGGCGCCGCGTCGAAATGGCCATCGAAATACAGAAGGTTCGACGGCGCGGTCAGCTCCAACAGCACTCGCCGGGGTTCGCGTTCCAGCTCGCGCATTTGCGCAAAGCGCGGACGGTGGCCGGCCATGCCGTCTTCACTGTCCAGCAGCGCCAGCAAGGCGGCCAGCGTGGTCTTGCCCTGCGCGTTGACCGGCATCTGGTCGAGATAGCGCCAGCGGCGCGGCAAGGCCACGGCTTCCACGGTGGCGGCCAGCGCGCTGCGCAGGCGGCCGTTCAATGCGGCCTTGCCGCCGGCGGCGAACACTGCGCTGCCTTCCGGCGTCGGGACGATGAAAGCAGCCAGCTTCTGACGCTCGCCGGCCACCGGTTCGCACAGCATGACACGCGCTTCGGCTGCCAGCCCGGAGGCGATCAGCGTCGCTTCCATGCCGCTGAGCGAGATGCGCTTTTCTTCGATCTTGACGATGCGGTCGTTACGGCCCAGCAGCAGGAAACGCTGCTCGCCGCTGCGCGCGGCGCGGTCGGCCAGCGCCAGCCAGTTGTCGTCGGCAAGGTGCGGCGAGCGCACCTCCAGCGCGCCGTCCTCGTCGCCGAGACGCCATGCCACCGTCGGAAAAGGCAGCCAGGAGTCATCGGCGCCGGCGCTGCGCTGGCGCCATGCCACGCCGCCCGTTTCCGAGCTGCCGTAGACTTCCACCGGTACTTTGCCCAGCAGCCGCCCGCTTGTGTATGCCGTTTCCGGCGACAGCGGACCGCCGGATGAAAACACAGCCTGCAGCGTTCGCGCGGCGCCGCTCCAGTCCAGGTGATCGGGCAGGCGGTTCAAGTGGGCCGGACTGGCGACCAGCATACAGGGACCGGCCGCCATCGCAGGCGCCAGCTCCTCCGGATAGCTGATGCTGGCCGCATGAATGGAGCGGCCGGAACTGAGCGGCCACAGGACCTTGAACAGCAGGCCGTAGATGTGCTGATGCGAAACCGTCGCCAAGACCGCAGCGTCGTCGCCAACGCCGGCGGCGGCGCCAAACAGCGCGTCCAGCGTCGCCACTTCGCTGGCCAGCTGCGAGAGTTTTTTAGGGATGGCTTGCGCCGCGCCCGTGCTGCCGGAGGTGAACACCACCAGCGCCGGCAGGTCCGCGGCAAGCGCGCCGCTCAGGTCCGCAGCCGGAGCTGCGCCGCCACTTGGCCGCAAAGGCTGCAGGGACTCCGGGAACTGGCCAAGGAAGCCGTCGACGGAAGCGCGCAGGGAGGCGCAGCTGGCCTCCAGCGTATCGGCGCTCAGCCAGATGGTTTTCCCGGCGTGCCAGGCGCCCAGCAGCGCCGCGCCGAGCTCGATGCTGTCGTCCAGGTACAAGGCGAAAGCGCTGCCGGGCTGCGCGCGCAGCAGCGCATGCCAGGCCTGCACGCGCGCCAGGAATTGCTCGTTGCGCACACCCTCGCCCGCGCGCCGGCCGATCAGTCCTGCCGCCGGGCGCGCCGCGATCGCGGCATACAGATTTTCAATCCGGTCAGACATGATGCAACCGCTTGAAACGCAGGCGCACCAGATACTCCGCGCCGAACAGGAGCCCCATCAGCGCGTACGAGATCACGCCGGTGTACAACGACCATGCCGCCTCCGACGCCCACAGCGCCGTGGCGAAAGCGATCGCGCCATTCATCACGAAGAAGCAGCACCAGACCTGCGTCACGGTACGCATATAGGCTTGCGCCGCCGGCGGGAAGTCCTCGCCGCGCAAACGCGCCATGCGCTCGACCGCCGACACCGGCGTGGTCAGGCTGTAGCCGAAGCCGGCCAGCAGCGCCGCGTTCACCAGCACCGGGTAGAGCTTCAGCGGCAGCAGCAGATTGCTCCAGACGGCGCAACCGACCAGCACCAGCGCGCCGGCCACCGACCAGCGGGCGGCAACGCTCAGCTTCAGCGCCGGCAGGCGCGTGGCCGCCGCCAGCAGCAACAGGCCGGCCAGCCAGCGCGGCTCCACCTGCCCGTGTCCGAACCAGATCGCCAACGGATACAGCAGCGTTATCGCCACCGTCAGTACAGTCATCGGCATCGTACCTACGCCGCCTGCTCCGTCATGCCGGCCAGCGCGTTGACGACGTCGCCGATGGTGCGGATGGTCTTGAACACTTCCGGCTGCAGGCGCTTGCCGGTCAGTTGTTTCAGCTTCACGGCCAGGTCCACGGCGTCGATGCTGTCGATGTCCAGATCGGCGTACAGATTCGATTCGGCGGTCAGTTCGCTCTTGTCGAGTTCAAACATCTCCGCCAGCAGATCGACCACGCACGCCTGCAGCTGGTCCTTGCTCATGTGATTCAACTCAATCATGTCCCGCTCCCTTATTTCTTTCTATGGCTGTCGATCATCGCCGCCAGCGCCTGTACCGACGCGAAGTGGCGGCGGGTATCTTCCGAATCGGCCGACAGCGAAATGCCGTACTTCTTCTGCAGCGCCACGCCCAGCTCCAGCGCGTCGATCGAGTCGAGGCCGAGTCCCTCCACGAACAGCGGCGCCGCGCTGTCGATGTCGGCCGGTGTGATGTCCTCGAGCTGCAGCACATCAATGATCAGTTCTTTGACTTCCAGTTCAAGCATGGCTTTGGCACTTCCCGGTAAAATAATTCTGCAAAAATTCAGTCAATCGGCGCGCCGCCATCACTTCGCTGGCGCCGCCCCCTGTAAATGCTTCGATCGCCAGGTCATCCTGGACGTCGATCCGTATCAGCACACGGCGCGACGGCACGCGCCACCACTTCTCGCCCTTGCCCAGAGTGGGGGGCTCGCAGCGGATCAGCACCGGCGTCATATTGCGATCGCCTCGCACCGCGATATTCGCCGCGCCGCGCTTCATGCTGATCACACCGTCACCCGGTGTCCGCGTCCCCTCCGGAAACACGATCAGGTTATTGCCGCGCCGGAGGGACGCGATGCAGTCCTGCACCAGCGCCGGACCGCCCTCGTTGCTGATGTAGCCCGCCGCCCGCAACGGCCCGCGCGTAAAGGGGTTGTGCCACAAGGCGCCCTTGACGATGCAATCGGCGTTTTTCACGAAGGCCATCAGGAACACCGTGTCGATCAGCGTCGGGTGGTTGGCCAGTATCAGCAGGCCGCCGCGTTTCAGCTTATCGAGGCCGCGTATCTCATAACGCAGCACTCCCAGCGCCCGCATCAAACCCACATAAATGCGAAAGGCCCGGTGTATCAGCCCGCGCACCGCCGCAACGCGGCGCTGCGGCTGGCGCACCACGAGGTTCAACAAGGGAAACACCAGCGCACCCAGAACCAGGCCGCCGGCTCCGAATACCGTAAAACTCAGGCCGGTGGCAAACACCCGCCAATACAGCGACAGCCTGGCCTTTTGCGTTTCAAGCATCGCGACTCCAGCGCCAACGCAAACGCCCATCGCACCGCTCAAGGCGGCGCGCGCCGCGCAGGTGGAAGGCGGCCACTTCCAACCCGCCCGGCATGCCGCCGGTCGGCGCGTCGCCGCCGGCGCTCCAGCTCAGCGCGACAGCGTCATCGGCGGCAGGCGTCATCAGCCACGCCCACGCATGCGGCTGTTCTTCGCAATCCTCGAAAGGCGTGAACAATTCCGGCAGCGGACAATCGCAGGCAAGCAGCAGCACCATCGGCGCGCCGTCGGCCAGCAGGCCGCAGGCTTCGATCACCGCATGCTCGATGGTCGCGGCGCCGCCGGCCAGCGCGATATGGTTGGCGCGGTCGTTGCGGGCAATGGTCAACAGGCCGGCGATGGCGTTATGCACCGACATGCCGAAAGCCGTGGGCGACAGCGCCTCGCCGCGCGCCAGGTCGGCCAGCAGCGCCAGCGCGCGGGCCGCGTCGCCGTGCCGCGAACAGAAAACCGTCGGGATATCGCTGCGGCCGTCGAGGCACTCGTATGCGACCTCCAGTGCCATCTTCCCCAGGAAACCTGCGCGACGGCGCAGCATCGCGGGCATGGCCTTGACGCCCGGCTCCTCGGCGGATTGGATGGGATACGGCGCCTGCGCCCACTGCGCCCACGCTTCGGACGTAGTCAGGCCGGGCGCCCATTCGGCGTGTCTAGCGATTGAAAAACGGACGCCATCTGTACGCATGTTGAATATCCAGAGTTTTGAGGTAAAAGAAGGCGCGAAATCGCACTCTCATGCCGCAAAAATGCCAGCCGGCGTACCGTGCAAATTATAAACGACTGGCAATGGTGCACACCAAACCAAATAGACTCTGGGCAACTATTTTACGCTTAAGGCTTTAAAACTGTGCGATTTCACGCACGAATCCTCTCCAAAACCCCCAACTTTTGGCAGAAAGCAATAAAAAAAAGCGGCCCCGCACGATTGCGGCGCCGCTCCCTGGACCACGCAGACCTGCTGCGGGGTCAGAACACCCAGAGCTTATCGGCCGGCATCTGCAGCCAGTAGCTGCCCGCTTCCAGCTTGTACTTGGAATACGCGCGCAGGCTCATCTCCGGACCGCTCTCGCTCTTGAACAGGCATTCGAAGCGGTCGCCCAGGTACATGCAGGTCAGCAGCGGCAGCTGGATCGCGTTGTCCACCGGCGTCGCGCTGACCTTCACTTCCTCCACGCGGATGATGGTCGACGGGTCGCCGGACGCGGCGCCGCGCCCCGTGCCCTGCAGACGGGTGCCGCCTACGTCGAGCAGCACATCGGCGCCGTCGCGCTGCACGACGGTGGCGGGCAGGCGGTTGTTACTGCCCATGAACTCGGCCGTGAACAGCGTATCCGGCGTTTCGTACATGCTTTGCGGCGTGCCCTGCTGTTCGATCTTGCCGTTATTGAGCAGCAGGATACGGTCGGAAATCGCCATCGCCTCGGCCTGGTCGTGAGTGACCATCAGCGCCGACAGGCCCATACGCACGATCAGCTCGCGCAGGAAGGCGCGCGCCTCCTCGCGCAGCTTGGCGTCCAGGTTGGACAGCGGTTCGTCCAGCAGGATC
>NZ_BPWI01000005.1:0-499942 GCF_040369125.1 Duganella hordei | reverse complement strand
GGCTGGCCCTGGGGCTGCTGGCCGCGCGCCGCCTGCTGGCGCCGCCGTCGCCGTCGAGCGCGCCATGGGCCGCGCCGTCCGCCCCGCCATCGCCGCACGCCAGGTGGCGGCACTGGATGGCGGGCTGGCGGCCGACCCCGCTGCAGCGGCGCTACCTGATCAAGCACCGCGCGTTCTGGCATTTTTCATTGCCGGCCAATCTGCTCAATGCCGCCGTCGGCCAGCTGCCGCTGCTGATCATCGGCGCGCGCCACGGCGCGCTGGCCGCCGGCCTGTACGCGCTGACGCTGCGCGTGCTGGCGGCGCCGATCTCGCTGCTGGCCGCCTCGGTGCTGGAAGTGTTCAAGCGCGAATCGGTGCGCCAGTTCCAGAACGACGGCAATTGCCGCCCGGCCTACCTGCACGCGCTGCGCGTGCTGCTGCTGCTGGGCTGCCTGCCGTCGCTGGTGCTGTTGCTGGCCTCGCCGGCGCTGTTCAGCTTTGTCTTCGGCCCGGCCTGGCGCGGCGCCGGCGAACTGGCGCAGATCCTGGCGCCGCTGTATTTCCTCAACTTTATCGCCAGCCCGCTCAGCTACGTGTTCTTCGTCGCCGGCCGGCAAAAGATCGAGCTGGTCTGGCAGGTCGCCCTGTTCGCCATGACCATCGCCGCGTTTGCCGCGCCGCTGACGCTCAAGCAAAGCGTGCTGGCCTACACGGTCGGCTACTCGCTGCTGTACCTGCTGTACCTGCAGATGTCCTACCGCTACGCGCTGAACCGCGATGTCCCGGGGAGGAGGCTCCATGCGGCAGGCTGAATCGCCGGCGGCAGGCTTCCCCGCGCGGGGGCGGCAGCGCGGCCCGGCTCGCGCCCCTGCCCCGGCACGCGCGCCGGCGCGCGCCGGCCTGCTCGGTCCCGGCTATGCGGAACTGGCCTTCTTCCTGCTGTTCCCCGGCTTCTTCTTCTACCAGACGCTGCTGGGGCTGGGCCTGATACGCGCCTACCTGGGCGGCTATTTCGCCGTCATCTCGCTGCTGATGCTGCCGCCGCTGCTGCTGTCCTATCTGCGCCGGCTGCAGGTGCGGCACTACCAGCTGCCCCGCGTGGACGCCGCCTTCCTCGCCTTCCTCGCCTACTTCGCCGCCATCGTCGCCTGCAACGCCGCCGGCGCCAACCCGGTCATCACCAGCCATCACGTGCTGGCCCTGGTCTACCTGTTCAACCTGTTCGTCATCTTCATCTCGCTCGATTTCGACAGCCGCCGCTTCCGCTGGACCCAGCTCGCCAGCCTGGCCGGCATGTCCTTCATCGTGTTCGCGTACTCGGTCGACGGCGCGTTCTACCTGGCCGCGCTGGGCGCCGCCCGCGATCCGGACAGCGTCGCCACCTACCAGGGTTTCTCCCGCTCCTACCTGCTGCCGCTGGCCGTGATGCTGGCCTGCACGCCGCAGCGCAGCCTGCGCTGGGCGCTGTACGCGCTGGGCCTGCCCACGCTCTACATCAACACCGCCCGCAGCGAGTTCGGCGCGCTGCTGTTCCTGATCCCGCTGATCGAGCTGCACACGGCGCGCCACCGCCTGCTGATGCTGGCCGCCTTCATCGGCGCCGCCGCGCTGATCCAGTTCAACCTGCGGGACATCCTGGCCGTCGTGCCCAGCAACCGCACGCTGGAGCTGCTGGACCTGTCGCAGTCGAGCTCGGCCAGCATGCGCCACGAGCTGACGCTGCAGGCGCTGGCCACCATCGCCCGGCATCCTCTGCTGGGCGACTACGCCAGCTACCAGGTCGGGCTGTATGCGCACAACGTGCTGTCGGCCTGGGTCGACCTCGGCCTGCTGGGTTTTGTCGCGCTGCTGCTGCTGCTGATCTACCCGCTGTGCCAGATGGCGCTGCACGCCTATGCGCTGGGCGAGCGCGCCAACCGCCGCCCGCCGTTCGTGCTGGCCTGGAGCCTGCTGGCGATGACCCTGATGCTGCTGTGCCTGTCGCACTTCTTCAGCGACATGCAGATCGGCGCCGCGCTGGGCGCCTACGCCCGCTACCGCCGTGGAGAAGGCCATGCTTAGCATCGCCCACCTGACCTCGGCCCATCCGCGCTACGACAGCCGCATCTTCGGCAAGCAATGCCGCACCCTGGCCGAGCACGGCCACCAGGTCGCGCTGGTGGTGGCCGACGGCCACGGCAACGACTACCGCCACGGCGTGCGCATCCTCGACGCCGGCGCCACCAGCGGCCGGCTCGACCGCATGCTGTCGGGCACGCACCGCGTCTACCGCCTGGCGCTGCGGCTGCGCGCCGACATCGTCCAGCTGCACGATCCGGAACTGCTGCCGGCCGCGCTGCTGCTCAAGCTGCGCGGCCACAAGGTCATCTTCGACGCCCACGAGGACGTGCCGCTGCAGCTGCTGGGCAAGCCCTACCTGGGGCCGTCGTCGCGGCGGCTGCTGGCCGCCGCCTACGCCCGCTTCGAGCACCATGCCTGCCGCCTGCTCGACGGCGTGATCGCCGCCACGCCCACCATCCGCGACAAGTTTTCGCTGATCAACCGCAGCACGATAGACATCAACAACTTCCCGCTGTCCGACGAGTTCAGCGCCGATCCCGGCTGGGAGCACAAGCCGCTGCAGGTGTGCTACGTCGGCGGGCTGAGCGCGATCCGCGGCATCGCCGAGCTGGTGCGCGCCTGCGAGCTGCTGCGCACGCCGGTGCGGGTGCGCCTGGCCGGCAGTTTCGGCGAACCGGCGCTGGCCGCGCGGATGCGGGCCCTGCCGGGATGGGGCCGCATCGACGCGGTCGGCCTGCTCGACCGCGCCGGCGTCGGCGCCATGCTGGCCGCCTCGCGCGCCGGCCTGGTCACGTTGCACCCCACGCCCAACCACCTGGACGCGCAGCCGGTCAAGATGTTCGAGTACATGGCGGCCGGCATCCCGGTGATCGCCTCCGATTTCCCCCTGTGGCGCGGCATCGTCGAGGGCAATGGCTGCGGCGTGTGCGTCGATCCGCACGACCCGGCCGCGATCGCCGCCGCCATCGACTACCTGGCCGGCCATCCGGACGTCGCCCGCCGCATGGGCGAGAACGGCCGCGCGGCGGTGCGGACGCGCTACAACTGGGGCAGCGAATCGATCAAGCTGCTGCGCTTCTATGAATCTCTTTGACCATCTGCGCCTGATCGGCGACATCGCCCGCCTGCCGCGCGCCCGGCTGCGCTTCGACGCCGCGCTCAATCCGGCTCTGATACAACGCACCCACGCGCTGTTCACCATGCAGCATCCGCGCTACCGGCTGGTGCGGCACAAGACGCTGGGCATCGCGCTGATCGACCTGCGCGCCTACGCCAGCGGCGCCGACTACCTGCACGCGCTGCGCCATAAGGACAATGCCGGCTACCAGAGCCGGCGCGCGCGCCGGCGCGGCTACAGCGTCGAGGAAATCGACCGCAACGACTACGTCGACGACATCCACCGCATCAACACCTCGCTGGCCGAGCGCCAGGGCCGGCCGATGGATCCGGCGTACGCCGACAAGATAGAGCGCTATTTCGCCGTCGACAGCTTCCGCTACTTCGGCGTGCTCGACCGTGACCGCCGGCTTGCCGCTTATTGCGACGTCGGCATTTATGGCGACTTTGCCGCCACCGACCGCCTGCTGGGCTACAAGAACAGCAGCGGCGTCATGTATCTGCTGCTGGCGGACATCGCCTGCCGCCTGATCGACGACGGCCGCTACAACTACTTCATGTACGACACCTACCTGGGGGCCAAGCCCGGCTTGCGGGAATTTAAAAAGAAGCTGGGCTTCCAGCCCTATGTCATTCACTACTCCATCCATTGAGGGGCTTACATGTTAACCACGCTCACCCGCCATTGCCAGTTGATCCTGGACGTAGCCAGACTGCCCGTGGCCAGCCTTTGTTTCGACACCAGTCTCAATCCGGAAGACGTCAGGGAAACCCATCGCAACTTCACCCGTCCGCATCCCAGGTACAAGGTGTTTGGCCACAAGCAGCTCGGCGTCGCGCTGATCGACTTGCGCCGCCACGCCTGCCCGACCGCCTACCTGGACAGCCTGACCGGCCAGCACGGCGGCGCCGGCTACGCCAGCAAGGCCAGGCGGCGCGGCTACAGGCTGGCCGAGATCGACCGCAACGCGCACATCGACGAGATCCACGACATCAACACCAGCCTGAGCACCCGCCAGGGCCGGCCGATGGACGCCAACTACCGCGAAAAGAAGCTGCACTACGACACGCAGTGCAATTTCCGCTACTACGGCGTGTTCAACAAGTTCGGCAAGCTGATGGCCTACAGCAATGTCGGCCGCTACGGCAATTTCGCCGCCTTTTCCCAGCTGATGGGCTACCGCAACAACGACGGCGTCATGCACCTGATGGTGACCGACATCGTCGCCCTGCTGCTGCTCGAGCGGCAGGCCGGCGGCGGGCCGGACTACCTGATGTACGACACCTTCTTCGGCGCCCAGGCCGGGATGCGCCACTTCAAGACCATGCTCGGCTTCGTCCCCTACCGCGCGCGCTACAGCCTGCTATGAAGAGCGCCATCAAGACCATCGCCCGCCGCATCTACAGCGACTACCTGATGCCGTCGCGGCTGCATCACTACGAGGCGCTGCTGCGGCAGGCGCGGCGGGCCGGCTACCGGCAGACGTCGGTGCGCTCGTGGCTGGAAACGCTGCGCCAGGGGGAAGCCGGCGGCGACCGTCCGGTGCTGGTGCACCGCCACGACATCGACACCGACCTGGCCACCGCCCGCCGCATGTTCGCGCTCGAGCGCAAGCACGGCGTGCGCGCCAGCTATTACTTCCGGTTGTCGACGCTGGACTTCGAGCTGATGCGCGAGATCGAGCGCTACGGCAGCGAGGCCAGCTACCACTACGAGGAGATCGCCACCTACGCCAAGCGCGCCCACCTGAAGGCGCCGGCGACGGTGCGTGCGCGCATGGCCGACATCCGCCGCGAGTTCGAGGGCAATTTCCACCGCATCGAGCAACAGCTGGGCAGCAAGCTGCTGACGGTCGCCAGCCACGGCGATTTCGCCAACCGCCGCCTCGGCATGAGCAACTGCGAACTGCTGGACGACCCGGCGCTGCGCCGGCGCTGCGGCATCGCCGCCGAATGCTACGACGCCGCGCTGATGGACAGCTTCGACCTCTACATCAGCGACCGGCCGCACCCGCAATATTTCCATCCGATGCCCCCGCAGCAGGCGCTGGGCCGCCATCGCCGCATCTGCCTGCTGACCCACCCGGTGCAATGGCGCACCAACTGGGCCGCCAGCAGCGGCCACAACCTGCGGCGCGTGCTCGAAGCCTGGCGCTGGTGACCCGATGAACATCCTGCTCATCAACCACTACGCCGGCTCGGTGCGCCACGGCATGGAATACCGGCCCTACTACCTGGCCCGCGAATGGGTGCGCGCCGGGCACAGCGTGCGCATCGTCGCCTCGGCCACCTCGCATCTGCGCGCCCGCGCGCCGGTGCTGGGCGGGCGCGCCGTGCTGGACGAGATCATCGACGGCATCCACTACCGCTGGCATGCGACACCCGGCTACCACGGCAACGGCCTGGGCCGGGCGGCCAATATGGCGGCCTTCGTCGCCGCGCTGTACCGCGGCGCGCGGCCGCTGGCGCGGGACTTCCGGCCCGACCTGGTGATCGCCTCCAGCACCTACCCGGCCGACATCTGGCCGGCGCACCGCATCGCCGCGCTGGCCGGCGCGCGGCTGGCGTTCGAGGTGCACGACCTGTGGCCGCTGTCGCCGATGGAGCTGGGCGGCATGCCGCGCTGGCACCCGTTCATCCTGCTGATGCAGGCGGCCGAGGACTACGCCTACCGCCACGCCGACGCCGTGATCTCGATCCTGCCCAAGGTCGCCTCGCACATGGCCGCGCGCGGCATGGCGCCGCACAAGCTGCACGTGGTGCCGAACGGCGTCGCGCTGGCCGAGTGGGAGGCCAACGCCGCGCCGCTGCCGGCGCCGGCCGCCGCGCTGCTGGACGGCCTGCGCGCGCGCGGCCGGCTGGTGGTCGGCTATGCCGGCAGCCACGGCCTGGCCAACGCGCTCGGCACGCTGCTCGACGCGGCCGCGCTGCTGCGCGGACGGCCGCTGTCCTTCGTGCTGGCGGGCGCCGGCCCGGACAAGGAAGCGCTGCGGCGCCAGGCCGCGGCCGCCGGCCTGCGCGAGGTGCATTTCCTGGCGCCGCTGGCCAAGCAGCACATGCCGGCGCTGCTGGCCCGCTTCGACATCGCCTACCTCGGCTGGCGACGCCAGCCGCTGTACCGCTACGGCATCGCGCCCAACAAGCTGGGCGACTACATGATGGCGGCGCGGCCGGTGGTCCATGCGGTCGAGGCCGGCAACGACCCGGTCGCCGAGGCCGGCTGCGGCCTCAGCGTGCCGCCCGAAGATCCGGCCGCGCTGGCCGCCGCCATCGCCCGGCTGGCCGCCATGACCGGCTCGGAGCGCGCGCTGCTGGGCCGGCGTGGCGCCGAGCACGCGCGCACCCACCTCAACTATGCGCTGCTGGCCGACCGCTTCCTGTCCGCCTGCGGCGCGCACAGCGACCAAACCCGCCAGCCCTCCAGGAGACCGCCATGAAACCGTCCCATCCGCAGCAACCCGCCCCGGCCGCGCCGGCGCGCGACTTCCTGCCCTTCGCGCTGCCGGACCTGGGCCAGGAAGAGGCCGACGCCGTGCTCGATTGCCTGCGTTCCGGCTGGATCACCAGCGGCCCCGTCAGCAGGCAGTTCGAGCAGGACTTCGCCGCCTGGCTGGGCGGCGGGGTCAGCGCCATCGCCGTCAACTCCGCCACCGCCGGCCTGCACTTGGCGCTGGAGGCGCTCGGCATCGGCCCCGGCGACGAGGTCATCGTGCCCACCATGACCTTCACCGCCACCGCCGAGGTGGTGCGCTACCTGGGCGCCGAGCCGGTCTGCGTCGACGTCGACGACGCCACGCTGTGCATCAGCCCGCCCGCGATCGCCGCCGCCGTCACGCCGCGCACGCGCGCCATCATCCCGGTCCACTACGGCGGCCTGGCCTGCGACATGGATGCCATCCTGGCGCTGGCGCGGCGCCATGGCCTGCGCGTGGTCGAGGACGCCGCGCACGCCTTCCCCACCATCCACCGCGGGCGCCTGGTCGGCACGCTCGACAGCGACGCCGCCGTGTTCAGCTTCTACGCCAACAAGACCATGACCACCGGCGAGGGCGGCATGGTGGTCAGCCGCGACCCGGCGCTGTGCCGCCGCGTCAAGGTCATGCGCCTGCACGGCATCAGCGAGGATGCGTTCGACCGCTACACGTCGCCGCGCCCGGCCTGGTTCTACCAGGTGGTCGCGCCCGGTTACAAATACAACCTGACCGACATCGCCGCCGCCATCGGCCGCGAGCAGCTGCGCAAGATCGAGCGTTTCCTGCAGCGGCGCCAGGCGCTGGCGCGCGGCTACGCCGAGGGCTTGCGCGGGCTGCCGCTGCGGCTGCCGCCGGACGCCGGCCCCGGCTGCCAGCACGCCTGGCATCTGTACCCGGTGCGCCTGACGGCCGCCGCGCCGCTGGCGCGCGACCGCCTGATCGAGCTGCTGGCCGAACGCGGCATCGGCACCAGCGTGCACTACATTCCGCTGCACCGCCAGCCCTACTGGCGCGAGCGCTACGCCCTGCGTCCCGAACAGTTCCCGCAGGCCGACGCCAGCTACCAGTCGCTGCTGACGCTGCCGCTGTACACCCGCATGCGCGACGCCGACCAGAGCCGCGTGATCGCCGCGCTGAAGGAGCTGCTATGCTAGCCAAACGCCTGTTCGATATCGCCGCCGCGCTGGCCGGGCTGCTGCTGCTGGCCCCGCTGCTGCTGCTGCTGGCGGCCTGGATCAAGTGGGACACGCCCGGCCCGGTGCTGTTCCGCCAGCGCCGCGTCGGCCGCCACGGCGTGCCGTTCAACATCTATAAATTCCGTACGATGCAGGCGGCGGCCGAGGATGTGGGGCAGCTGTCGCTGGCCGACGATCCCCGCGCCACCCGCGCCGGCGCGCTGCTGCGGCGGCACAAGCTGGACGAGCTGCCGCAGCTGGTCAACGTGCTGCTGGGCCAGATGAGCCTGGTAGGACCGCGGCCCGAGGTGCCGCGCTACGTGGCCCACTACCCGCCGCAGGCGCGCGAGATCGTGTTGTCGGTCGCGCCCGGCATCACCGACTGGGCCGCGTTGCACTTCCGCGACGAGGGCGAGATCCTGCGCCGCGCCGCGGATCCGGAACAGACCTATCTGCTGCAGATCCTGCCGGCCAAGCTGGACTATTATGTGCGCTACGTCCAGCAGCGCAGCTTCCGCAGCGACCTGCGCATCCTGTTCTGCACGCTGAGGACGCTGCTGCTCGGGCGCGCGCAGGAGGCGGACGCCGCCGTCCAGCCACGCCTGCGCTGGCTGGAGCAAAGCCGGCTGGCGCCGCAGGACCGGCAGTCGCTGCTGATCGCGCTGCTGCGCGGGCTGGCGGCGCTGCAGGTGGCCGCCGCCCACCTGCGCGCGCAGGTGTTCCCGGGCCTGAGCACGCTGGAAGCGCCTTCGTGGTGGTACCAGGCGCTGGCCTTCGCCACCGGCTTCGCCCACCAGGCGGTGGTGGTGTTCTTCGTCATCAGCGGCTGGCTGGTCGGCGGCAGCCTGCTCGACCGCATCGGACAGCCGCATGCGTTGCGCGACTACGCGGTCGACCGCATGACCCGGCTGTGGATCGTGCTGCTGCCAGGCATGCTGCTGATGTTGCTGCTTGCGCTGGGCAGCGGCGCGCTGGACCCGGCCGCGCCCAGCCTGTCGGCCGCCAACCCGTGGTCGCTCACCAGCCTGCTCGGCAACCTGGCCGGGCTGCAGACCATGGCCGTGCCCTCGTTCGGCGGCAACTTCCCGCTGTGGAGCCTGGCCTTTGAAACCTGGTACTACGTGCTGTTTCCGCTGCTGGTGCTGAGCCTGCGGGGCGCGAACACCACCCGCCAGCTGGGCGCGGCCGCGCTGGCGCTGTCGATCGCGGCCTGCCTGCGCACCGACATCCTGCTGTATTTCACCGTCTGGCTGATGGGGGTGGCCGCCTCGCGCGTGCGGCTGGAGGCCAGCCGCACGCAGCGCTGGCTGTTCGCGCTGACGCTGCTGCTGGTGGCGCTGTTCTTGCGCCTGCTGGGCCAGAATGGCGACCTGGACCGGAATTCCTGGCTGCAGGATATGTTCTACAGCCTGCTGTTGCTGCTGTGCCTGTGCAGCGCCGGCCGCCGGGACGCGACGCCGGCCAGGCGCCGGCTGGCGTCGTTCAGCAACTTCATCGCCGGCTTCTCGTTCACCTTGTATGTGCTGCATGTGCCGCTGTTGCGGATGCTGTGGGACTATCGGGGCGGCGCCCTGCTGTCGCCCAACGAACCGGCCAGCATCGCGGTGTATGCCGCCATGCTGGCCGTATGCGTGCTGCTGTCCTACCTGTTCCACCTGCCGTTCGAGGCGCAGACCGCGCGGCTGCGCCGGCGCATCAAGCTGGCGCTGGCGGAGCGGGCCGGCCAGCCAATGGCCGGCCCGGCCGCGCCGGCGCCGCGCGACGCCGCCTGAGCGGCGGCGTCTCGCCGCCTTACTGGTAGGCGCCTATGCTCACCGGCGAGCGCGGCGTGCCCTCGATGTCGACCGACGGCGCGTAGGTGGTGGTGCCGGCGCCCTTGGCAGGCGAGCTGCTACGCAGGTGGAAGTCCGGCGTGCCGCTGCGGCTGTAGGCGACGAACTGCGGATCGGCGCTCACCGATGCCGCCGCCGTCAAGCCGTTGCGCAGGCTCACGTTGTAGCTGCTGTTCTGGTACACCAGGTTATTGTTGTAGGTGTTGTGGGTACCGGTCGAGCCCTGCTCGGAGATGCCGTAGGTATTGTCGTAGACGATGTTGTTGACCACGTGGGTGTAATCGTCCGGCGAGGTGCGGAAGTAGAAATCGCCGCCGCCGACAATGATGCCGGTATGGGAGTTGCTCACCGTATTGTTGGCGATGATGACGTTGTTGGCGTCATGCCACAAGTGGATGGCCGCTTCCGCTACACGGTAGACGACATTGTTGACCACGCTGCCCGAGGTGCTGAGGTAGATACCCTGCACAAACGTGCAACCCGCAGGGCCGATATCGTGCACGACATTGCCTGTCACGTCGCCCGCCACGCCGTGATAGTAGGAGTCGACGCCGATCGCCGAGCCACCGTTGCTGTTGCAGCCGCTGAGCGCGATGTGGTGCACGTGGTTGTTGCGGATGGCATCGTAGGAACCGCCGTTGTAGATGCCGTGCTTCCACGCGGTGCTGGAGCTGCCGTCGACCTCGAAGCCGTTGATGTCGACGTAGTTGCCGCGGTTGTCCCAGCCCGTGTCGCTGCTGGAACCGGCCACCGGCACGATGCGCGCGCCCCATTTCGTCGTCGAGACGAAATAGATGCGTCCGCTTGCGGTGCCGCTGACGGTGGTCGTGAAACCGCCCGGGTAGGTGCCGGCCGCGACGTGCACGGTGGTGTCCGGACGCGCCAGCGCGGCCGCGCGGGCGATCGTCTTCAGCGGCGAGCCCTGGACGCCGGAGTTGCTGTCCGAACCGGTGGTGGCCACGTACAGGTGGTTGGCGGTGGCCGGGACTGGCGATGGCGTCGGCGTCGGCGTTGGAGTCGGGGTCGGCGTTGGGGTTGGAGTCGGCGTTGGGGTTGGAGTCGGCGTCGGCGTCGGCGTCGGCGTCGGAGTTGGCGTCGGCGTGGTGCCGACATACTCATACGCGCCGATATCGCCGGCGCCGCCGGACGGACGCGCCATGCCGTCCAGATCGGTCGGCGGCAGATCGGTCGCCAGCGCCCTGTTGATCGCCGGCGACGTCGACTGCAGATGATAATTTCCACCGCCGGTGCGCACGTAATTGACGAACTGCGGCGGCGCCGCCACCGTCGCCACCGCGAAACTCTTGCTGAGCAAGAAAGCATAAGCAGTCTGCAAGTACATCAGATTATTGCTGTAGGTGTTGTGCGCGCCAAGGTTGCCCAGCTCTATCACGCCGTAGACGGTGTCGTACACGATGTTGTTGGAAACGCGGGAGTAATCGCCGGCCGTCGTGGCATGGTAGTAATCGCCGCTCCCCACCACGATACCGGTATAGGAGGCGAAGATCGTGTTATTCGTCACATTGACGCGCGATGCGTCATGCCACAGATTGACGGCCGCGTTCGACACGCCGTAGATCAGGTTGTTCTTGACGTCGCTGTCGGCGGTATTGACGTAGACCCCGTACATGGTCTTGCAGCCGCTGGCGCCGATGTCGTGCACGACATTGGCCAGCACGTCGTTGCTGGCGCCGCTGTAATAGCTGTCGGAACCGATGCCGCCGCCGGAGGCGCAGGCGCCCTGCCCGATGTGGTGCACATGGTTGCCCTGCAGCGCGGCAAACGAGCCGCCCGTGTAGAGCCCGGTGCTCCAGCGCGTGCCGGCCTGCACCGCGCTGCCGTCGACTTCGAAGCCGACGATGTCGACGTAGCTGCCGCGGTTGTCCCAGCCGAACGCCGACGACGAACTGGCCGGCGGCACGATCTTCGCGCCCCACTTGGTATCCGACACATAGCGTATCCGCGCCGTCGCCGTGCCGCTGGCGCGGGTGACGATGCCGCCCGCATAGCGGCCCGCCGAGACGTGCACCACGGTGCCGGCCGTGGCGGATTGGGCAGCTCTGGCGATCGTCAGGAATGGCGCCGCCTGCGTGCCCGGATTGCTGTCCGAGCCGGTCGTGGACACGTATAAGGCAGAGGTCGCCACAGCGTCGTTGTAGCTGACGCTGGCGGCAAGCTGAGCCGGTGGTGACACCGTGGAGGTGGCGGCCAATTCGCCGCTCCCGCCGCCGCACGCGGCAAGCAGGACGGCGCATGCGCCGTAACCCACGATGTTGACATGTCCCTGCGACAGGTAGTTGACAGAATTTTTCATCAAACGTTCCTCGTTCATGAAGTGAATGAGGTAGGTTTGATTCAAATCAAATTCTATAGTTCAATGCTTTTAGAAAAAAATTCTGACAAGATTTATTTACGGCAGGAATAGCTGCCATCAGGCATCGCAAAGGCATCGCACCTAAGCGTCATTGAACACCACGCCATGGGGCGCGATGCCGGCCCGGTTGAGGCGCTGCACCGACTCGCTGAGCTCGGCTTCGGTGGTGACGCCGGCGCGCGCCACCAGGAACACGGCGCCGGCCTGCGCGCCGATGAGCAAGGCGTCGGCGGCGGCCAGCACCGGCGGCGCCGTCATCAGCACCACGTCGTAGCGCGCGTCCAGCGCGGCCAGCAGCAGCGCCAGGCGGCGTGGCTGCAACAGCTCGGTTTGCTGTGGCGCGGCGCTGCCGGCCGGGATGAAATCGAGCCAGGGGGCGACGTTGTGGCGCACCGCCTGGTGCGGCTGCAGCGTGCCGGCCAGGCATTCGGCCAGGCCGCCGGCGCGGTCGACGCCGAACTTGTCGTGCAGGCGGCCGTCGCGCAGGTCGGCGTCGATCAGCAGCGTGCGCTTGCCGCCGGCCGCCAGCAGCAGCGCCAGGTTGACCGACACGAACGACGCGCCCACCCGCGCGGTCGGCCCCACGCAGCTGACGATGTTGTTGCGGCTGTGCGGCAACACGAACAGCAAGGTGGCGCGGAAGGCGCGCAGGCTCTCGGCGGCGGCGTCGTCGGGCGCCGCCTGCGCCAGCAACAGCGGCGCCTGCTTGCGCGCCTGGCGCCGCAGCTTGTCCTGGCTGCGGCTGTGCGGGATCGTCGCATGCACCGTGTGCGTGCCCAGCATCGCCTCGATGCGCTGCGGATCGTCGATGCCGCCGCGCACGGCCCGGCTGGCAAAGGCCAGCAGGGCCCCGGCGAACACCCCCGTCACCAGCCCCAGCAGCACGATCAGCGGCCGGTTCGGCTTCAGCGCGCGCTCCGGCGCCACCGGCATGTCGACCAGCCGCACGTTGCTGATGCGCCCGACCGCCATCACCCGCAGCTGCTGCGCCGTGTTCAACAGCGCCGTGTACAGGTCGCTGGTGACCTTGACGTCGCGCACCAGCCGCGACTGCTCCTGCTCCAGCAGCGGCAGCTTCTTGATGCGCACCTCCAGCTCGGTGAGCTCGCGGTTCGATTCGCGCAGCTGCTGGTTCAGCGCCTGCAGCACCGGATGCTCGTCGGTGTAGCGCCCCAGCAGCTCGGTGCGCTTCTGGACCAGCGCGCTGCGGCGCGCCTGCGCGGCGGTCTTGCTGTCGAGCGCGATGCGCACCTCCTGCTCCATGTTGATCGTCTCCTGGGCGCTGCGGAAGCCGTTGTAGCGGGCCTCGGCGGTCTCCAGCTGTTCGCGCAGCGCCGGCAGCTGGTGGTCGAGGAAGGCCAGCGTCTTCTCGGCCTCCTCGGTGCGGCGCGCCAGATTCTGCCGCATGTATTCGCTGCCGATCTGGCTCAGCGTCGCATACACCTGCTGCGCATCGGGCCCCTGCAGCCGCACCTCGATCACGCCGGACTGCTTGCCCTGCTCGGCGATCTGCAGCGCCCGCTGCACCTGCTCCAGCGCCGCCAGCCGCGTGGTGCGGCGCAGGATGAAGCGCACGCCGGGATTGCCGCGCAGCCGCGTCACCAGCAGCTCGACCACGCCGCCGTCACCATTCGCCCGCGCCAGCGTGCCCACCCTGCCCTCGATCAGCACCCGCCCGCCGCCGTCGCTCAAACGGTAGCGTTCGCCGCCCAGCGCGGTGACGGTGTAATCGCGGTTATACATGCCGTCGGGCACCTCGAAGCGCGCGACCTCCAGCTTTTCCGCGCCCCACGCGTAGCCGCCGTAGCCGAACAGCCCCGGCTCCGACAGCCGGCCACCGCCGCGCGCGGCGATCCATTCGCCGCCCAGCGGAAAATAACGCGGCGTGGCCTGGATGTACAGCCGCAGCGTGTCGACCGCCCGCGTCACCACCATGCGCGAGTGCAGCAACTCCATTTCCGCGATCGCCGCCTTCTTGGTCTCGAACAGCGACGACACGTCGTTGAGGATGTTCTTGGACGCGTTCGGGTTGTCCTCCTCCACGTGCAGCAGCATGTTGGCCTCGTACACCGGCCGCGCCGCCAGCGCGTACAGCAGCGCCGACAGCGTGCACAGCAGCGCCACCGACACGATCAGCCAGCGGCAACTGTACAGCACCCGGAAATACGCGCGCCACGGCAGCGCGCCCGGCTCCGGTTCCGGCGGCGGCGCCACCCGCTCGATCAGCTGGGCCGGCGCGGCCACGCCGCGCAGCGGACGCAGCAGCGAGGAAGACGAGGAGTCGTGGGGATCGTTCATGGCGCGCTCACGGACGGGTTGCGCCGACGGCCGACGACAGCTCGCCCGGGAACAGCTGGCTGATGGCGCGGTGCCAGTTGGCCAGGCCCGACGAGGCCACGTACACGACGTCGCGCGGCTGCAGCTCGAAGCGCTCGGCCAGCGCCAGCGCCTGCGCCGGCCGCGCGTCCAGCCGGTACACGCGCGGCCCCTGCGGGCTCTGCCGCACCACATAGACCTGGCCGGAATCGGCGCTCTGCGGATTGAGGCCGCCGGCCTCGCCCAGCGCCTCGTTCAGGGTCAGGCGGCCGTCGTGCATGGTCAGCGCGCGCGGCGTCAGCACCTCGCCGGCGACAAACACCTTGCTCTCGTCGCGCGGCGGCACCCGCACGATGTCGCCGTCGGCCAGCATCAGCACGGCCGGATGGCGGCCGCCGGCCAGGGTGCGCAGCAGGTCGATGCGGTGGCGCTGGCCGCCGCGCTCGACCGTGATGCGGCTCTGGTCGGCGCTCGGCAGCAGGCCGCCGGCGCGGTTCAGCGCCTCCAGCAGCGTCATCGGGATATCGTTGATGGCCTGCAGGCCCGGCGCCTTGACCTCGCCGTCGATATACACGCGCTGACTGCGGTAGGCCTGCACGCTGAGCGTGACGCGCGGATCGCGGAAGTAGCGCGCCAGCCGCGTGGCCAGCAGCGCGCGCGCCTGCTCGCGCGTCAGCCCGGCCAGCGTGATGGTGCCGGCGAACGGGAAGTTCAGCTGGCCTTGCTGGTCGACCACGAAGTTGGCGGCCGGCGGCCCCTGCACGTAGGCGTCGGCGCTCAGGTCGCGGGCGACGGCGCCGGTCAGCTCGGGATGGTCCCAGACGGTGATCGCCAGCACGTCGCCGGGGCCGATGTGGTAGGCGCCGTCGGTCGAGGTCCCCGCCGGCGCCGGCACGTCCGGCACCGGCGGCGCGCTGGCGCGCTGGCGTTCGGCGTCGAGCAGCTGCGGCGTGATCGCGATGACGGCCGCTTCGTCCGTCGCCGACGCGCTGTGCAGGTCGCCCGCGCAGCCGGACAGCACGCACAGGCAGAACAGCAGCAAAAAAAAGATACGGCACAAACCGGACAAACGGAAAGTAGACATGGCGGCCACCGTGGCTCGGAACTAGGTTCAGAGTAGATGGGCGCCCGGCAGGCGGCCTTGTTGCAGATCAAACGCGCGGCTAAGCGAGCAGGCAGGCGTCGCGCGGCGGCACAGGCTGCGTCTGCTGCTTGAGCAGCAGCTGGCGCAGCTGCTCGGCCGGCAGCGGACGGCTGAACAGATAGCCCTGCATCTCGTCGCAGCCGTTCTCGCGCAGGAAGCTGCGCTGCTGCTCGGTCTCCACGCCCTCGGCGATCACGCGCAGCTTGAGCCGGTGCGCCAGGCCGATGATGGAGCTGGCGATGGCTTCGTCGCCCTCGCTGCAGCCCAGGTCGCGCACGAAGGACTTGTCGATCTTCAGCGTGCTGATCGGGAACGACTTCAGCGCCGACAGGCTGGAGTAGCCGGTGCCGAAGTCGTCGATCGACAGCGACACGCCCATCGCCCGCACCGCCGCCATCTTGTCCACCGCCTGCTGCAGGTCGCGCATGATGACGCCCTCGGTCACCTCCAGCTCCAGCCATTCCGGCGCCAGGCCGCTCTGCGACAGCGCCAGCGCCACCCGCTCGACCAGCCGCTGCTCCTCGAACTGGCGCGGCGACACGTTGACCGAGATCCGCAGCGGCGCCAGCCCGGCGTCCTGCCACGCGCGGTTCTGGCGGCAGGCCGTCTGCAGCACCCACTCGCCCAGCGCGACGATCATGCCGCTCTCCTCGGCCAGCGGAATGAAGCGGTCCGGCCCGATGAAGCCGTGCTCCGGATGTTCCCAGCGCACCAGCGCCTCGACGCCGAACACGCGGCCGGTGCGCAGGTCCACCTTGGGCTGGTAGACCAGGCGGAACTGGTCGTCGTCCAGCGCGCCGCGCAAGCCCTCCAGCAGCACCAGCTTTTCCTCGATGCTGGCGTTCATGCCGCGGGTGTAGAACTGGCAGTTGTTCTTGCCCAGTTCCTTGGCGCGGTACATGGCGGTGTCGGCGTGCATCAGCAGCGTGCCGGCGTCGGCGCCGTCGTCCGGATAGACCGCCACGCCGATGCTGCAGCTGACCTGCACTTCCTGCCCGCCCAGCATGATCGACTCGAGCACCGCCTCGCGCACCCGCTCCAGCACCGACGCGGCGGCCGCGCCGTCGTCGGGCTCGGTCAGCACCAGCACGAACTCATCGCCGCCGAAGCGGCCGACGGTGTCGCCGGCGCGCAGGCAGCCGCTCATGCGCTCGGCCACCACCTTCAGCAATTCGTCGCCGGCGTTGTGGCCCAGGCCGTCGTTGACCAGCTTGAAGCCGTCCAGGTCGATGAACGCCACCGCCACCGCGCCGCCGCTGCGCTGCGCCTGGGCGATCGTCATGTCGAGGCGGTCGCCGATCAGGCTGCGGTTCGGCAGGCCGGTCAGCGTGTCGTGGTGGGCCAGGTGCAGCATGCGCTCCTCGGCCAGCTTGCGCTCGCTGATGTCGCGCACGATGGCGACGATGCCGCCTTCGACCGGCACCACCTGCTGGTGCAGCCAGCGCGCGCGCAGCTGCGGTATCGTGCTTTCCCATTCCTGCTCGTGCACGCCGCCGACCCGCGTCACATGCACCAGGTGGGCGAACAGGCCGGTCTCGCGCGCCTGCGGCATCAAGCCGCACAGCGTCATCTCGCACAGCCGGCTCTTGCTGAAGCCGGTCATTTTCTCGGCCCGCGAATTGGCGTCGACGAACGTGAAATCGATGATCTCGCCGCCCACGTCGCGCACCTCGCGCATGACGAAGAAGGCGTCCAGGCTGGCCGCCGACGCCGCCGCATAGGTTTCCTGCGCGCGCCGCACGCGGGCGCGGTTGCGCGCGCCCTGCCACGACCACAGCCACAGCAAGGCGGTGCTGGCCAGCAGCACCGCGCTGACCACCGCCGCCTGGATCAGCTTTTCGCGGCGCTGGCGCTCGAAGCCGGCCATCAATTCGCCCTCCGCCAGGCCGACCACCACGTTCAGCCCCACGCCGTGCAGCTCGCGCATGCCCATGTAGCGGCGCATGCCTTCAAAGCTCGCGATCACCCCGGCCGGCTTGTCCATGCGCTGGCCGAACGACAGCTTGTCGCCGATGCGCAGCGAGCGCACCACGCCGTCGCCGCCGACCAGGCCCAGCATGCCGTACTCGCCGAGCCGGCTGCGTTCGTAGCTGCTGGTGAAATAGGCCGGATCGGTTTCGACGATGACGATGCCGGCGAAATTGCCGGCATCGTCGTCGAGCCGGCGGGTGAAGTGCAGATGCCATTCGGTGTTGGCGGCGTCGCGCGTGGCCTGGCTGACGTAGGTGCCGCCGCTGTCGCGCTCCTGGTGGAACTTGAAGTACGCCTGGTCGGCCACCGAGATCGGCAGCGCCTGCGGATTGCTGGCCACCGTCATGCCGCTGCGGTCGACGATGCTGACCACGAACACCACGCCCGGCGGCAGCAGGCCCTCGCGCCCCAGCTCCGGCAGCGCGCCCAGCGCGCCCTTGCGCTCGACGGCGTACTTGAGCACGCGCAGCGTCTGGTCGATGCCGTCCAGGCTGCGCGCCACCTGCGCCTCGTAGGTGCCCAGCATGTCGCGCAGCGAATCGGCCGCCGCCTCGCGCGCGTGGATGCGCTCGACGGCGATCTCCTGGTACGCCACCACCCAGATCGCCACCAGCAGCAGCAAGGCGAACAGCGGCAGCGAGAAGTGCGTGTCCAGCCCGCGCCGCAGCCAGCGCGCGCGCAGCGTGTCGGTTTTATGGGTGGCGTCGGTAGCGGTATTCAAGGGGTCACCAGCACGGCCTTGACGCTGGCGTCCAGCGCGCTGCGGTCGATGTAGCCTATCATCGACGGATTGTCGGCCACCATCCTGCGCACGGCGGCGCTGCTGGCCAGTTCGCGCGGCGGCTGGCCGCGTCCGGTGAACACCATCTTGGTCCAGTAAGCCTTCATCAGCGCCGGCGACCTGGCCGCCACCCTGCTATAGAACTCGTCGCGCAGCGGGCTGCCCAGCGGCAGGTCGAGCGCCACCGCCTCGTCGCCGCCGGGGAAGCGCCCGGTCTGCGCCAGGAAGATGTCGACGACCTGTTCCGGGCGCAGCACCGACAACGGATTGCGCGCCGAGACGATGACCACCAGTTCGGCCGGACGCGCGGCGCCGGCCGCCGACAGCAGAAGCAGCGGCAGCAGCGACAGCGCCAGCAGCCGTCGGAGTGTCAGTGGAAGAGCGTGCATGGCAGCCCCCTCAGAACACGAAGTCCAGCGCGGCGCTGAACACGCCGACCGGGCGCCCCGAGCGGAAGCCCGGCAGCACGTTGATGAAGGTGCCGTTCGAGCCCTGCCGCGGCGTCAGGCGGTCGTACTGCAGCTTGAGCGCGTAGTTGGCGCGCCAGTCCCAGCGCGCGCCGACGGTCACGCTGCGCTGGCGCGGGATGGTCGCCAGCAGCTCGTTCAGGCCCGCGTTCAGTTGCGCGCCGGCGGCCGCCAGCGGCGGCGGCAGCTGGCCCAGACTGAGCCCGGCGCTGCCGGTCTCCGTGTTCGCGTGCGAGACGGCGTAGCCCACGTACGGCGTGATGTCGCCGTAGCGGTAGCCGGCGCTCAGGTAGGCGACGGTCTTGTCGCCGAGGTAGGAACGGGCGTTCATGCGGCCGATCTCGCCCATCAGGAACCAGGTGCCGGGATCGTAGTTGAAGCCGATGGTGACCACGTCCGCGCGCTTGGCCCGGAGGTCATAGCGCTCCGTCAGCGCCACACCCTGGGGCCCGAACAGCGCCATGCCGTCGAACAGCTCGCGCGCAATGTCCACCGACAGCTCGGTCGTCATCGCGCTGGCGCGCACCGTCAGGTTGCCGCAGGTGGTGGTGTCGGACAGGCCGATCAGCGCGCGCGCCTTCGCCTTCGCCTGCGCCGTGATGTCGATGGTGGTGCCGCCGAAAAAGACCTGGGTGACATGGTTGACGTCGCCGGTGCTCCAGCGGTAGCTGGCGTCGACGCCGTCGCTGTTGCTGATCGGGATGCTGCCGTACACCTCCACCGGCGGCCGCACCCACGGCAGCGCATAGCCGGCCTTGCGGTAGTCGCCGGCCAGGAACAGCGGCAGCGCGATGCGGCCCAGCCGCACGCTCAGGTCCGGCGTGGCCTGGTATTTGACGTTGGCCCACTCCACCGCCGGCGTGTAGCCGTTCTCCAGCGTGCGTTCGGACACCAGCTGCAGCACCGCCGACCATGAGCTGTTCAGGTTCAGGCCCAGCTGCATGCCGATGCGGCTGTCGACGTTGGCGCTCCACTCGCGGCTGCGGCCGGCGGTGCCCGGATTGAGTACGTTGGCCGTGAAGTCCGCCTGGTTGTCGTTGCTGCGGACCACGCCCAGCGTGCCGTAGCCGCCGAAGGTCCACAACGGCGCGCCGTCGGCCGCCGCTCCGGGCGCGGCATCGCCTGCCCGGGCGATACAGCAGCCCAGCATGAGGATGGCCGCCATGGCGGCGCGCGTCGGGGAAAAATCAGCGGTCATTCGTGGTCCTGTCTATCGTGTTCACACGGCGGCCCGCCAGATACTGCATGTCGAGCAGGCGCACAGGCGCCATCGCGCACCGCTGCGGCGGGCGTCCGGTCTCGACTAGGTGGGAGGGTCTTGGCTAGGTGCCGTTCCGAAGAACTGCATCGGATACAACCACTTTATACTTCCTTAAAGCAACTGTCGATGGATTAGAGCAAGATACCAAGAATTCTATCTAAAAACCACAATTCTTAATAATCAAATGACAAATCAGCTGTCATTTAATCATCGAATATATTGCACGGCTGGCTACGTTATGCGGGTATCAACGCCCGCCTGCAGGCTGGAAAACAACGTTTCCACAAAGTCCACAAACACCTTGATTTTGGCCGCGCGCTGCTGCCGCTGCGGATACAGCACCGACACGTCCGGCCCGGCCGCCTGCCATGGTTCCAGCAGCGGCACCAGCGCGCCGCTGCGCAGCGGTTCGATCAGCGACACCGACAGGTGCTGGACGATGCCGCCGCCCTGCACCGCCATCTCGATCAGCGATTCCACGTGATCCATCGCCACCGCGCCGCGCGGCGTGGTGGTGAACGGCTGGCCGTCCTGCTGGAACGCCCACGGCCGCAGCTGGCGTGCCTTCGGATAGACGAAATTCAGGCAGGGAAAATCATTGAGCTCGTCCGGATGCCCGGGACGGCCGTGGCGGGCGATGAAGTCCGGCGCGGCGCAGCAGATGTAGCGGTTCTTGTAGATACCGCGCCCGACCAGCCCCGAATCGGACAGCTCGCCGATGCGCAGCATGACGTCCACGCCCTCGTCCACCATGTCGATCAGCCGGTCGCTGGCCGTCAGGCGCACGCTCAGTTCCGGAAAGGCGGCCAGGAAGCGCGGCAGCGCCGGCGCCACGATCTGGCGCGCCAGGATGCCCGGCATGTCGACCCGCAGGCTGCCGCGCGGCGCCTGCAGGGCGTCGCTCATGCCGCTTTCCAGATCCGCCATGTCGTCGAGCAGGCGGCGCGCCTGTTCGACGCAACGCCGGCCCTCGTCGGTCAGCGACATGCTGCGGGTGGTGCGGTTCAGCAGCTTGACGCCGAAATGCGCCTCCAGCGCTCCGACCTGGTGGGTCACCGAGGACGTCGAAATCCCCAGCCTGGCGGCGGCCCGGCTAAAGCCGCCGGCATCGACCACGGCACAAAACACCTTCAACGCATCCAGCCTGTCCATCCCGCTCCCCGTGCTCCCCATGTGTGCAGCGATTCTAGCCGGATTACGGATTATTCGCGATTCGGGGATTCTGCATGCCGGCCGGCCCGCTTTTTCCGCAAGCCGTGCCGGGCCAGAATGGCTGCATCAACCAACCACCCGGAGTCCCGCCATGAAAACCATGCAAGCCGTCGTACTCAATGCCGCCGCCGCCCCGCTGACCAACCAGCAGATCGCCCGCCCCATCGCCGCCGCCGGCCAGGTGCTGGTGCGCGTGATCGCCAGCGGCGTCAATCCGCTGGACACCAAGATCGCCGCAGGCAAGGCCGATCACGCCCAGGTGCGACTGCCCGCGGTGCTGGGCATCGACATCGCCGGCATCGTCGACAGCGTCGGCGACGGCGTCGAAGGCTTTACCGCCGGAGACCGCGTCTACGGCATGACCGGCGGCATCGGCGGTGTGCAAGGCTCGCTGGCGCAGTACGCGGCGGTGGACGCCAGCCTGCTGGCCAGGGTGCCCTCGAACCTGTCGATGCGCGAAGCGGCCGCGCTGCCGCTGATCTTCGTCACCGCCTGGGAAGGCCTGGTCGACCGCGCCCGCGTCGGCGCCGGCATGAAGGTGCTGGTGCACGGCGGCGCCGGCGGCGTCGGCCACATGGCGGTGCAGCTGGCTGTGTCGCGCGGCGCCGTCGTCTACGCCACCGGCAGCGCGGAACAGCGCGGGGCGATCGAGAAAATGGGCGCCACCTTCATCGACTACCGCGGCGCCACGGTCGAGGAGTACGTCCGGCAGCACACCGATGGCGAAGGCTTCGACGTGGTCTACGACACCGTCGGCGGCGCCACGCTGGACGCCTCGTTCCGCGCCGCGCGCCAGCACCACGGCCACGTGGTCAGCTGCCTGGGCTGGGGCACGCACGCGCTGGCGCCGCTGTCGTTCCGCGCCGCCACCTACTCGGGCGTGTTCACGCTGCTGCCGCTGCTGTCCGGCAAAGGCCGCGCGCACCACGGCGAGATCATGAGGGAAGCGAGCGCGCTGGCCGCCGCCGGCAAATTGAAAGTGATGCTGGACCCGACGCCCTACACGCTGGATGCGCTCAGCGTCGGCGCCGCCCATGCCGCGCTGGCCGGGGGCACGGCGCGCGGCAAGGTGGTGGTGCAGGTGAGCCTGGATTAAGGCGTCAGCGTATCGGCCTCGCCGAACGAGGCCGGCGGCGCGAAGCGCATGCCCGGATTGGCGAACATCTTCACCGGCTTGGTCGTATCGTCCTTGATGAAGCCGAACTGGCCCGGGTCGTACTGGTAGGCGCCGGAGCGGTTGACGATGGAGATGCCGCCGCTGCTGACATGCACGTGCAGGCCGGGATCGAGTCCGGTGGAAGCATCGACGTCGCCCTTGCCGGTCAGGTATTCGAGGAAGAAGGTGGTGCCGCGTATGCCGATGGTGGCGCTCGGCGTCTTGACCGCGAACTTCTCCTTGTTGCGTTTGCCCAGGATGCCGGTCAGCGAACGCAGGCCGCCCTTGACCAGCGTGAACGCCGCGCTGTCGGCCTCCGGCCTGGCGCCGTCGAAGGAAAATGTGTCGATGACGAGCGTGGTGCCGGGCTTCATCGTCAACTCGCTGTTGTCGATGAAGCGCACCATGGCCCAGGCGCCGGCGGTGGTCACCAGCGTGTCGCCGCTCTCCACTTCCGACTGCGCCTTGAGCGGCTTGACCACGCCGGCCGCCGAGCGCGCGCTCATCGCGCCGCTCACCTGCACCACCACGCCGGCCACCTGCGCCGCAACAGCAGCTGCGGCGGCGCTCCACAGCAGCAGCGCCGCCAGCCACGCCGCCAGCCATTTATGTATCCGCATGCTCCACCGTCCAAAAATTTAATCCGGTGTTTATACCACGGATACAGCCTCTTCGTGGTCACGCCGGCGGCGCCGTAAACAGTGCTACATTGGCAGGATTCAATCCATTTGATCACTTCATGCCGGCACGCGTCCGGCCTAAAATCGATGCATTGATCATCAAACGGAATCGACTACATCATGAGAACCAGACTGCTGCCCGCATCCTTCTTCGCGCTCACGCTGGGGCTGGCCGAAACCGGCAACGCCTGGCGCTTCGCCCATAAGCTGTGGTCGCTGCCGCCGCTGGCCGGCGAGGTGCTGCAGGCGCTGGCCGTGCTGTCCTTTGCCGTTTTCATCTGCCTGTACGTCCACAAATGGGTGGCGCACCGCGCCGCCGCCGTGGCCGAGACGCGCGACCCGGTGCAATCGGCCTTCCTGGCGCTGATACCGGAATCGGTGATCCTGATCGCATTGGCGTTGCAGCCCTACTGGCCGGACGCCGCCAGGCTGGCGTTCTGGCTCGGCTCCGCCGCCAACCTGCTGTACGGCGCCTGGCGCCTGGCCGCGCACTGGAGCAGCCAGCGCGACGCCGCCCACATCGTGCCACCGCTGTTCCTGCCCTACACCGCCAGTGTGCTGGTCAACGCGCTGGCGGCCGGTGTGTTCGGCTACGTCGATTACGGCTGGATGCTGTTCGGCGTCGGCGCCATCTCGTGGATCGTGCTCGATTCGGCCATCACACACCAGCTGATGACGGGCGGCCTGGCCGACAAGAGCCGCAACTTCATGGGCATCTACAGCGCACCGCCGGTGGTGGCGCTGGTGGCTTATCAAGTGCTGGCGGGCGCCGATGCCCACAGCGCCGTCACGTTCGCGCTGGCCGGCTATGCGCTGTTCGTCTTCGCCGGAATGGCCTTCGCCTCCCGCTGGCTGGCGCGGCAGGACTTCGCCCCCGGCTACTGGGCCTATACCTTCGGCCTCGCCACGCTGGGCCAGGGCTTGATGCTGATGGCCGGCCATGGCCGCCTGCTGGAGGCCGTCGCGGCGATCGTCTTCGCCGCCACGCTGCTGCTGGTGCTGTATGTGGCGGCCCGGTCGCTGCTCCTGCTGTCGCGCGGCAGCTACTTCCCTCCCGCTCCGGCTCCAGCAACGACGGCGATGGGCGGCGCATCTTGAAGACCGTCGCGCTGCTGCTGTTCCCCGGGGTGCAGTCGCTGGATGTCTCCGGTCCGATGGACGTCTTCGCCGAAGCGAACAGCTTCCTCGCGCCGGACCAAGGCTACCGGCTGGTCACCGTCGGCACGGCGCCCTACCCGATCCGCGCCTCCAACGGCCAGCGGCTGGGCGCCGACCATGGCCTCGACGATGCCGCCACCTGCTTCGCGGATTTCGATACGGTGCTGGTGGCCGGCGGCCCCGAACTGGCGCTGCAGGCGGACAACCCACAGCTGTCGGCCTGGCTGCGCAAGATGGCGCAGGGCGTGTCGCGCTACGGTTCGATCTGCACCGGCGCCTTCCTGCTGGGCCGCGCCGGTCTGCTGGACGGCAAGCGCGTCACCACGCACTGGAGCGACGCCGCGCGGCTAGCGGCGCAATTCCCGCTGGCGCAGGTCGAGCATGACCGCATCCACGTGCGCGACGGCGCGCTGGTCACCTCGGCCGGCGTCACCGCTGGTATCGACCTGGCGTTGGCGCTGGTGGCCGAGGATCATGGTCCCGCCGTGGCGCTGGCCGCCGCCAAGCGCCTGCTGGTGCTGGCGCAGCGCCAGGGCGGACAATCGCAGTTCAGTCCCTACCTGAGCGACGCGCAGGCACCGGACGCGCTGGCGACGCTGATCCAGCGCTATGTGATGGAACACCTGGCCGAGTCGTTGTCGGTCGAGCACCTGGCCAACGTGGCAGGCATGAGCGCGCGCAATTTCGCCCGTCAGTTCGTCAGGGAGATGGCCGTCACGCCGGCGGAATTCGTGCAGCGCGCACGTATCGACGCCGCCCGCAACCTGCTGGAAGGCAGCGAACTGGCGCTGAAAACGGTCGCCTGGCGTTGCGGCTTCGGCAGCGCGGCGCGCATGCGCTTGGTGTTCTCGCAACGCTTCGGCATCACGCCGGCTCAATACCGCGACAGCTTCCGGCTATGCCATAATTGATTTCCGCGCCGTCGTCCCTATCTAGTGGTACATGACCAAGCTGCCCACCGTCGATTTGTGGCAAGATTTTCACCCCGCCGTGGCGGCATGGTTCCGCTCGGCCTTCCCCAGCGCAACGGAAGCGCAGCGGCGCGCCTGGCCGCTGATCCGTAGCGGCCGCCCGGCGCTGATCGCCGCGCCGACCGGCTCGGGCAAGACGCTGACCGCCTTCCTGGCCGCGATCGACGCGTTGGTGGCCGAAAGCGGTTCCGCTCCGCTGCCCGACGAAACCCGGGTGCTGTACGTGTCGCCGTTGAAGGCGCTGTCGAACGACATCCGCCTCAACCTGCTGGCGCCGCTGGAAGGCATCAGCCGCGAACTGGCCGCCCTCGGCCTGCCGGACCACGGCATCCGCAGCGCGGTGCGCACCGGCGATACCACGCAGACAGAACGCAACGCCATGCGCCGCCGCGCGCCGCACATCCTGGTGTCGACACCGGAATCGCTGTACGTGCTGCTGGGATCAGACAGCGGACGCGCCATGCTGTCCACCGTGCGCACGGTGATCATCGACGAAATCCACGCGGTCGCCAATAGCAAGCGTGGCAGCCACCTGGCGCTCAGCCTCGAACGGCTCGACGCGCTGTGCGCAAAGGCGCCGGTGCGGGTCGGCCTGTCGGCCACGCAAAGGCCGTTGTCGGCGGTGGCGGAATTCCTGGTCGGCGCCGGCGCCGATTGCGCGGTGGTCGATGTCGGCCACGTTCGGGCGCGCGATCTCGGCCTCGAGCTGCCGCCGGTGCCGCTGGAGGCGGTGATGCCAAACGAGGTATGGGAACGCGTCTACGACCGGCTGGCGGAACTGTCGGTGCTGCACAAGACCACGCTGGTGTTCGTCAACACGCGGCGCATGGCCGAGCGGATGGCGCGCCATCTGGGCGAACGGCTGGGCGCCGAACTGGTGGCGGCGCACCACGGCAGCCTGGCCAAGGAATACCGCCTCGATGCCGAGCAACGCCTCAAGGGTGGCGAGCTGCGGGTGCTGATCGCCACCGCGTCGCTGGAGCTGGGCATCGACATCGGCGACGTGGACCTGGTGTGCCAGATAGCGTCGCCGCGCGGCATCGCCTCGTTCCTGCAGCGGGTCGGCCGCTCCGGCCACCAGGTCGGCGGCCTGCCCAAGGGACGATTGTTCCCGACCTCGCGCGACGACCTGATCGAATGCGCCGCGCTGCTCGATTGCGTGCGTCGCGATGAACTCGACCTGCTGCACATTCCATCGGCGCCGCTGGACGTGCTGGCGCAGCAGATCGTGGCCGAGGTGGCGTGCCGCGAGTGGGGCGAAGAGGAACTGTTCGCCATGGTGCGCCGCGCCTCGCCGTATGCGCAGCTGAAGCGCGAGCAATACGACGCGGTGATCCGCATGCTGGCCGACGGCTACACGGGCCGCAACGGCGTGCGCGGCTCCTACCTGCACCGCGACACGGTGGCCGGCGCGTTGCGCGGGCGGCGCGGCGGCAAGCTGACCGCAGTCACCTCGGGCGGCACCATTCCCGACAACGCCGACTACTCGGTGGTGCTGGAACCGCAAGGCCAGATGGTCGGCACGGTGCATGAGGACTTCGCCGTCGAGAGCCTGGCCGGCGATGTTTTCCAGCTGGGGAATACGTCCTACCGCATCCAGCGCGTCGAGGCGGGCAAGGTGCGGGTCGAGGATGCGCACGGCGCGGCGCCGAACATTCCGTTCTGGCTGGGCGAGGCGCCGGGCCGCAGCGATGAATTGTCGATGGGCGTGGCGCGCCTGCGCGGCGAGATCGACCGGCTGCTGGACGGCGGCGGCGAGGCAGCCATCGAACGCGCGGTGGACTGGCTGTTCGAGCATCTCGGCTTGGCCGACGATGCCGCCCGCCAGATCGCCGAATACATGGCCCGCTCGCGCGCCGCACTGGGCGCGCTGCCGACCCGCGACACGCTGGTCATGGAGCGCTTCTTTGACGAATCGGGCGGCATGCAGCTGGTGATCCACACGCCGTACGGCAGCCGCATCAACCGCGCCTGGGGACTGGCGCTGCGCAAGCGCTTCTGCCGCAGCTTCAATTTCGAGCTGCAGGCGGCGGCCACCGAGGACGCCATCGTGCTGTCATTGTCGACCGCGCACAGCTTCCCGCTGGACGAGGTGTGGCGCTACCTGCGCTCGACCACCGCCGAGCACATACTGATACAGGCCCTGCTCGATGCGCCGCTGTTCAACGTGCGGTGGCGCTGGAACGCCACCACCGCCCTGGCGCTGCCGCGCTACGCGGGCGGACGCAAGGTGGCGCCGCAGCTGCAGCGCATGAAGAGCGACGACCTGCTGGCCTCCGTGTTCCCCGACCAGGCGGCGTGCCTGGAAAATATCGTCGGCGAGCGCGAGCTGCCCAGCCACCCGCTGGTCGACCAGACGCTGGACGATTGCCTGCACGAGGCGATGGACTGCGAGGGCTGGCTGGCACTGCTGCGCCGCATGGAAGCGGGCGAAGTGACGCTGCTGGCGCGCGACCTGCCGGCGCCGTCGCCGCTGGCGATGGAAATCCTGAACGCCCGTCCCTACGCCTTCCTTGACGACGCGCCGTTGGAAGAGCGCCGCACGCAGGCGGTCATCAACCGGCGCTGGACCGATCCGGCATCGACCGACGACCTGGGCGCGCTGGACGCGGGCGCGATCGCCAGCGTGGCGGAAGAGGCCTGGCCGAATGTGCGCAACGCCGACGAGATGCATGAGGCCTTGATGTCGCTGGCCTGCATTACGCATGCGGAAGCGTCTTCAAATGACGGCTGGACGACGTGGCTGGATGCGCTGGCCGCCGGCGGACGCGCGACGCGCATGCGCGGCGCCGGCGTCGACTTCTGGGTGCCGCTGGAGCGCCTGGCCTGCGTGCAGGCCGCGTATCCGCAGGCGCAGGCCACGCCGCCGCTGGTGCCGCCCGTCGACAACGACTGGACCGCCGATACGGCGCTGGTCGAAATCCTGCGCGCGCGCCTGAGCGGCTTCGGCCCCCAGACGGTAGCCGCCATCGCCGGCGCGCTTGGCCTGACGGCCGGCGCCGCCACCATCGCGCTGACGCAGCTGGAAAGCGAAGGTTATGTGATGCGCGGCCGCTTCACGCCCGGCGCCAAAATCGAGGAATGGTGCGAACGCCACCTGCTGGCGCGCATCCACCGCTACACGATCAAGAGCCTGCGCCGCGAAATCGAGCCGGTGGAGCGCCAGGACTTCATGCGCTTCCTGTTCGACTGGCAGCACCTGTCGCCGGACACCCAGCTGCACGGCGAAGATTCGCTGCCGCTGTTGCTGTCGCAGATGGAAGGCTACGAGGCGGCGGCCGGCGCGTGGGAAAGCGACCTGCTGGCGCTGCGGCTGCAGGATTATTCCAAATCGTGGCTCGATGACCTGTGCCGCGCGGGCAAACTGGTATGGACGCGCATCGGTGCGCCGTCCAGCGCGGCCGGCGGTCCGGTGCGCGGCACGCCGCTGGTGCTGCTGCCGCGCCGCCAGCTGGGGCTGTGGCATGCGCTGCCGGTGGTGGCCGGGGAGATCGAGGTTTCGGCGCGCGCCGCGCGGGTGCTGGAGGCGTTGCGGCGCGACGGCGCCATGTTCTTCGACGAACTGGCGAACGATGCGCGCCTGCTGCCGGTGGAGCTGGAAAACACTCTGGGCGAGTTGGTGAATACGGGCCTGGTCAACGCCGACAGCTATGCCGGCCTGCGCGCGATGCTGCTGCCGGCGAACAAGCGCGCCAGCAACGACAAGCGCCGCCACCGGGGCGCCGCGCCAACGATGGAGGAAGCCGGCCGCTGGGCGCTGGTCAGGCGCGGCGACGGCGTCACTATCCGCGAGCGCGTCAGCGAGATAGCCGCGGGTCCGGCAACAGCAGTACCAGCAGCAGCTACAGTAACTGCAGCAGCCACCGACGCCAAACCCGCTCTCGCCCGCCCGGCCACGCCCACGCGCAAGCCGCGTACCGATCCGCAGACACTGGAGCACATCGCCATGACGCTGCTGCGTCGCTACGGTGTGATGTTCTGGCGGCTGCTGGAACGCGAGGCCGCGTGGATGCCGAGCTGGCGCGAGCTGCTGCCGGTCTACCATCGCCTCGAAGCGCGCGGAGAAATTCGTGGCGGCCGCTTCATCGCCGGCCTCTCCGGCGAACAGTTCGCGCTGCCCGAGGCCATTCCACTGCTGCGCGAGATGCGCCGCCGCAAGCACGACGCCAGCCTGGTGTGCATCTCCGCCATCGATCCGCTCAACCTGTGCGGCACGCTGCTGCCCGGCGACAAGGTCCCTGCCCTGGCCGGCAACCGCCTGCTGTTCCGGGACGGCGCGCCGGTCGCCACCATGGTCGCCGGAAAATTCAATTATCTGAACGGCGACGCCGACCGCGAACTACTGCACGCCCATCTGGTGGGCCGTCCGCCAGCCGGCTGATTTGACTCCACGGTGGCGTAGCGCACATAAACTCAATCGTGCGCGGCGTAGCATCGGCTTATGAAAAGATCGCGCCCCCTTACCGTGCTGTATGTCACGCTGGCAACGCTGTTCGTGCTGCTGGCGGCGCTTGTCGTTTTCGTCCTGACGTTCAACTGGAACCGCGCCCGGCCTTACATCAACCACAAGGTATCGGAAACGATAGGCCGCGAGTTCGCCATCAACGGCGACCTCGATGTGCACTTCCAGCAGGGAGACGCTTCCGAACCGGGCTGGCGGCGCTACGTGCCGCGTCCGCGCATCAGCGCCGCCGGCGTCACCATCGCCAATCCGGATTGGACCAGCACCGGTTCGCGCCTCGCCAGCGTCGGCAACATCGTGGTGACCATCCATCCGTTGCCGTTGCTGCACAAGGAAGTGCTGATCACCGACCTGTCGCTGGACAAGCTGGCGGTGGCGGCCGAACGCCGCGCCGACGGCAACAACACCTGGACCTTCAAGGACAACGGACCGTCGCAGTGGGACGTCAACATCCAGCGGCTGGCGTTCCGCGACGGCGAGCTGCGCTACCTGGACGACGGCATCAAACTCGACCTGCGAGCAAGGGCCACCACGATGACCGGCGCACAATCGCAGAACGGCGCGCCGCAATACGGCGTGAAGTTCGACCTCGGCGGCACCTACCACGGCGCCCCGATCACCGGCGGCGGCAAGAGCGGCGCGGTGCTGGCACTGGAAGACGCGCACGGCAGCTTTCCGCTGCAGGCCAACGCCACGCTGGGCCACAACAAGATCGGCATCGAAGGCACGGTCACCGATCCCCGTTCGCCGGCGGGGCTGGACCTGAAACTGTCGCTTGCCGGCGCCAGCATGGCCGACCTGTATCCGCTGACCGGCGTACTGCTGCCGGAAACGCCGCCTTATGCCACAACGGGCCGCTTGATCGGCAAGAAATCCGGCGACATCTGGAACTGGACCTACCGCAATTTCACCGGCACGGTGGGTAGCAGCGACCTCGAAGGCACGCTGGCATACAGCCCGCGCAAGCCGCGCCCGATATTGACCGGTACCCTGACCTCGCGCCAGTTGCGGCTGGACGACCTGGGGCCGACCATCGGCGCCGAAAGCGACGCCAGCCGCGCAGCGCGCGACAAGCCCAAGTTGCAACCGAAAGACAAGGCGCTGCCGGTGGAGCAGTTCAACACCGCCAAATGGGATGCGCTGGACGCCGACGTCAAGTTCACCGGCAAGAAGCTGGTGCGCACGCACGACATTCCGCTGCAGGACATCGAAACGCGCATCCAGATGAAGAACAAGGTGCTGACGCTGACGCCGCTCAATTTCGGCATGGCCGGCGGCGACATCACCTCCGACATCAAGCTGGATGGCACCAAAAAACAGATCAACGCGCAGATCAGGATGGCGGCGCGCCATCTGAAGATCCGCGAGCTGTTCCCCAAGTTGCAGTCGATGCAGGCCAGCCTCGGCGAAGTCAACGGCGACGCCGCGCTGGTCGGCACCGGCAATTCGGTGTCCGCCATGCTGGCCACGTCCAGCGGAGAGCTGGGCACCACTGTCAGCGAAGGTTCGGTCAGCAAATTCATCCTGGAGGCGGCCGGACTGAATATCGCCAACGTGGTGTTCGTCAAGCTGTTCGGCGACCGGCAGGTGCAGTTGAATTGCCTGGCCGGCGATTTCGTGGTCGAACACGGGCTGGCGCAAGCGCGCCGCTTCGTGGTCGACACCAAGGAAGCGGTGATCGACATCAGCGGCAGCGTCGACCTGGCCAAGGAGCGGCTCGACCTGGATGTGCGGCCGAAGACCAAGGGCGCGCGCGTCATCACGCTGCGCACGCCGCTGTACGCCAAGGGCACGTTCACCAATCCGGACGTCGGCCCGCACAAGGGACCGCTGGCGCTCAAGGCCGGTGCCGCAGTGGCCTTGGCCACGGTGGTCAATCCGGCGGCGGCGATACTGCCGCTGGTGAACGTCGGCAAGGTCGAGCCGGTGGATTGCGCCGCCGTGCTGGCGCAGGCCAACACAACGCGCCACGAGAGCAGGACCGAGCCGCTCAAAAAACCTTGATACCATTGATACCAACGGCAGATATCGTGCGCCCGGCCTCTTGTGTCATCATGGACGCATGAGCGATATCCTCCGACAACCATGAACACCGCGGTCCAACCCGGTTGCGACCAGGCGATCGCGCTGGCCGCCCCGCCCTGCGCCGACAGCTCCGCCGTCGCGCATCCGCGCATGGTGCTGGCCACCACCATCCTCGCTTCCAGCCTGGCTTTCATCGACGGCTCCGTGGTCAACGTCGGCCTGCCGGCCATCGGCCGCAGCCTGGGCGCGGACGGCGCCGGCCTGTCGTGGGTGGTGAATGGCTATCTGCTGTCGCTCAGCGCCCTGCTGCTGTTGGGCGGCGCCGCCGGCGACCGCTTCGGCAAGCGCCGCGTACTGCTGCTCGGCGTGCTGTTGTTCGCGCTGGCTTCGCTGCTGTGCGCCTTCGCGCCCACGCTGCCGCTGCTGGTCAATGGCCGCATCCTGCAAGGCATAGGCGCGGCGCTGTTGATGCCCAACAGCCTGGCCGTCCTCGGCACGCATTTTGAGGGCGAGGCGCGCGGCCGGGCCATCGGCATCTGGGCCGCCGTCGGCGCGGCGGCGGGCGCGCTCGGCCCCCTGCTTGGCGGCTGGTTGATCGACGTGGTCGGCTGGCGCGCGATCTTCTTCATCAACCTGCCGCTGGCGGCGGCCGCGCTGTACCTGGGCGCGCGCTACCTGCGCGAAGAGGCGGCCATGGCGGCGCAACCCGGGGCCAGGCTGGATCTGTCCGGCGCGGCATTGGCCAGCGTCGGCCTGGCCTGTCTCACCTGGGGATTGACGGTGGCCTCCAGCGGCGCCGGCTTCAGCTGGCCGCCGCTGCTGGCGATCGCATCCGGCGCCGTTGCGCTGCTGGCCTTCCTGCGGGTCGAACAACGCGCCGGCGAGCACGCCATGCTGCCGCTGTCGCTGTTCGGCTCGCGCAGTTTCAGCGGCTTGAACCTGATGACCTTCCTGCTGTACGGCGCGCTGGGCGCCTTGCTGTTGCTGGTGCCGTTCGTGCTGATCGAAGTCGACCACTATTCGGCCAGCGGCGCCGGCGCCGCGCTGCTGCCGCTGCCGGTGGTGATCGCGCTGGCGTCGTCGACGATGGGCCGCATCGCCGGCAAGATAGGCGCGCGACTGCCGCTGACGGTCGGTCCGGTGGTGGTGGCCGCCGGATTCCTGCTGACCATGCGCATCGGCGACGGCAGCTACTGGACCACCACGCTGCCCTCCATGCTGGTGATCGCCGTCGGCATGGCGATCGCGGTGGCGCCGCTGACGACGGCCGTGCTGTCGTCGGTGGATGCGGGCCACAGCGGCGTCGCCTCCGGCTTCAACAGCGCGGTGGCGCGTGCCGGTGGCTTGTTCACCACCGCGTTGCTGGGCGTGGTGCTGGCGTCGCACGGCGACGCGCTGCTGCATTCCTTCCATATCGCCGCCCTGGCCTGCGCCGTCACCGCGCTGGCCAGCGCCGCCTGCGCCTTCATCTGGATCGCCGATCCCGCAAAGACCTAAGCAAGACATGGTGCGGCAACGCACAGCGCCGGCGGCGGGTCCGGCCTACCCTGTAGGCTGACCATACAACCATCAAGGAACCGCCATGCGCCTGCCGCTGATTGCCCCGCAAGACCTGACACCCGAACAAAAGCCGCTGTACGACAATATGCGCAAAGGGATCACCAGCAATTTCAACGACTTCATCGCCGTGCGCGAAGACGGCGCGTTGATGGGCCCCTGGAATCCATGGCTGCACGAGCCGGCCGTCGGCAAGGCCATCTGGGACCTGACGCTGGCGATGACCGCCAACGCCACCTTGGCCGACAATGTGCGCCAGATCGCCATCCTGACGGTGGGCGCCAGCTACAACGCCGCCTACGAAATCTACGCCCATATCGCCGTCGCCGAGCGCGAAGGCATGTCGGCCGCGCGCCTGGCCACGCTGGTGGCGGACCTCAAGCCGGCCGACCTGGCCCCGGACGAAAGCGTGGCCTACGACATGGCCTACGCGCTGAGCCGCGGCGGCACGCTGCCGGAGCCTTTGTACCGCCTGGCCGTCGACACCTTCGGCCAGCATGGCGCCAACGAACTGATTTACCTGGTCGGCCTGTATGCGCTGGTGTCGGTGACGCTGAACGGCTTCAACGTACCGGTGCCGGAGCGCGACTAAGTCTTATAGCCGTCCGGCGTCAGGCTGTACTTCTGCATCTTGTAGTAGAGCGTTTGCTTGGGCACGCCAAGGGCCGCACTGACCTCGCTGACGCTGCCGCCGGCCTTGCGCAATTCCTGTTCGATGACGGCGCGTTCGAAGCAGCCGACCTGCTCGGCCAGCGGCAGCGGCGCCATGCTGCGCGCCGACAGCAGCCCGTCGGCGCCGCTCGACAGGCCGAGCACGAAGCGCTCGGCGATGTTGCGCAGCTCGCGCACATTGCCCGGCCAGTCATGCGCCATCAGCGACTGCATCAGCGGTCCCGGCACCGGCGGCGCGGCGCGTTTGTAGCGCGCCGCCGCCCCCAGCAGGAAGTGCTCGAACAGCAGCGGGATGTCCTCGCGCCGTTCGCGCAGCGGCGGCAGGTTCAGCACGATCAGGTTCAGGCGGTAGTACAAATCGCTGCGGAATTTCTGCTGGTCCGACCACTCCTTCAGATCGACCTTGGCGGCGGCGATCACGCGCACGTCCACCGGCACCGGGCTGTTGGAGCCGAGCCGCTCGACGTAGCGCTCCTGCAGCACGCGCAACAGCTTGACCTGCAGCGCCATCGGCAGGCTCTCGATCTCGTCGAGGAACAGCGAGCCGCCGTCGGCATGCTCGATCTTGCCGATCTGGCGCTTGCCGGCGCCGGTGAAGGCGCCCGGCTCGTGGCCGAACACTTCGCTCTCGAAGATGGTCTCAGGGATGGCGCCGCAATTCAGGGCGACGAAATGGCGCTTGTGGCGGCGGCTGAACTGGTGCAGGCAGCGCGCCACCATTTCCTTGCCGGTGCCCGTTTCGCCGTAGATCAGCACATCGGCCGGCTCGTCGGCCAGGTCGAGGATCAGGCGGCGCAGGTCGCGCATCGGGGCCGAATCGCCCAGCAGCGTGGCCTCGATGCCGACGCCGTGCTCGATGCGGTGGCGCAGCGCGGCCACCTCCAGCATCAGCCGGCGCGTTTCCACGGCGCGCTGCACCACCTCCGCCAGCTGCTCGGACGAATACGGCTTGGCGATGAAGTCGTAGGCGCCGTCGCGCATGGCGCCGACCGCCATCGTGATGTCGCCGTGACCGGTCACCAGCACCACCGGCAGCTGGGCGTCGATGGCGCGCGCCGCCGCCATGAATTCCAGCCCGCTCATGCCGGGCAGGCGCACGTCGCTGACCACCACGCCGGCGAAACCGGGCGTGATGCGCGCCAGCGCCGGTTCGGCGGCGTGGAAGGCTTCCACCTCGAACCCGGCCAGGTCCAGCGCCTGCGCGCTGCCGGCGCGCACGGTGGCGTCGTCTTCAATCAATAATACTTTCATGCTGTCTCCTGTGCCGCGAGCGGCAATTCTATGATGAACCGGGCGCCGCCGGCGGCGGTGGTTTCCACGCGCAGCACGCCGCCCGATTCGCGCACGATCTGCTCCGAGATCGCCAATCCCAGTCCCAGGCCCTTGCCCTGCGCCTTGGTGGTGAAAAACGGTTCGAACAAATGGGCGCGGATGTCTTCCGGTATCCCCGGTCCGGTATCGGCCACCGCGATCAGCGTCCGGGTAAAGGTGGCATCGACGGTGACGGTCAGCTGGCGCGTCTCGCTGTCGGCCATGGCGTCCAGCGCGTTGTTGAACAGGTTGACCAGCACCTGCTCCAGCCGGTTGCTGTCGCATAGCGCCCGCACGTCCGGGCTCAGCATCGACATGCGGAAATTGACCCGCTCCTGCTCCACCCGCCGCTCGACCAGGAACAGCGCGGCGGTGACGGCGGCGGCCACCGGCGCCGGCGTCGGACTGGCGTCGGCCTTGCGGGCGAACTGGCGCAGCTGGCCGGTCAGCGCGCCCATGCGGCCGACCAGCTGCGAAATGGTCACCAGGTTGGACCTGGCCTCGTCCAGCCGCCCGCGCTCGATCAGCACCTGCGCGTTGTCGGACATGGTGCGCAGCGCCGTCAGCGGCTGGTTCAGCTCATGCGTGATGCCGGCCGACATCTGGCCCAGCACCGCCATCTTGCCGGCCTGTACCAGCTCGCTCTGCGCCTGCCGCAGCTTTTGCTCGGCCTGGCGGCGCACGGCGTTTTCCTCGCTGAGGTTGTGCGTCATTTTCTGCAGGCTGGAGGTGCGCTCGGCCACCATGGTTTCCAGGTGATCGTAGGCGCGCTGCAAATCCTCGCGCGCGCGCAGCCGCTGGCGACCGAGGCGGCGCCGCTGCCGCAGGTACAGCACCAGCAGCAGCACCAGCGCCTGCACCAGCAAGGCGACCACGAAGGCGTTGCGGGCGCTGGCCTGCGCCGGCCCCAGGTCGGACAGGTAGACGAAATGCCAGTTGCGCGGCGCCAGCGAACGGCCCTGGCTCAGCATGCGGGCGGACCCGGACGGCGTCGGCGGAGGCGCGGCCACGATGGCGGCGCCGCCGTCGAGCGGGCGCAGTTCGCGCATGCCCAGCGGCGTCAGCGCGTGCGAAAAATACTGGCGCGAGGTTTCCAGTTCCCGCAGCACTTCCGGCGTCAGCGGCGCCAGCGTGCGGTACTTCCATTCCGGCACCGAGCTGAGAAACACCACGCCATGCGCGTCGGCCAGCAGCACCTTGTCGGCGCCCTGCTCCCAGCCCTTTTCCAGCGACTCGATATTGACCTTGACGGTGGCCACGCCCAGCATGCGGCCGTTGTGATAAATCCCGTGGGCGAAAAAATAGCCCGGTTCGCCGCGCGTGGTGCCGACGCCGTAAAAGCCGCCGGGGGCGCGCCGCAGCGCGTCGCGCACGTAGGGCCGGAACGCGACGTTGTCGCCGACAAAGCTGTCCGCCTCGCGCCAGTTGCTGGCCGCCTGCGTCACGCCCTGCAGGTTGACGATGTAGATGGTGGTCGACTTGGACCGGCGGTTGAGCTGCTCAAGGTAGGCGTTGACCTCGGCCCGCAAGGCCTCGTCGCCGGGCTCGCGCAGCAGCGCGATCACGTCCTTGTTGAGCTCCAGCGTGCCGGGCAGGAAATCGTACTTCGACAGCAGGTTCTCCAGGCTGACCGCGTAGCCGTCGAGCCGCTGGGCGCCGGCCACGCGCAGCTTGTCGATGGCCACGTTCTCCATCCAGCGCCACGCCAGCCCTGCCAGCGCCAGGCCGCAGGCCAGCAGCACCGCCCACCGCGCCAGGCGCAGCAGCCGGCGGCCTGGCCGCGACGGCGCGGCGGTGTGCGATGCTGCCATAGTCTTCCTTGCATTCTCTGTCATCCGAAGTTGACATTAAAACACATGACGTACACCCAGGTTCATTCCGGTGGTACCGGAACCGGTGTCGATGGCGGTGCCGACCCGGAAAGCGGCGCCGTTGCGGTTGATGATGTGACCGTAGGCCGCATACAGGTCGGTGCGGCGCGACAGCGGGTGGCTGTAGCCCAGCGCCGCCTGCCGCGCGTGCTGGTTCAGCGCCGAACCATCATGATGGTCGATCAGCGAGGCGATCACTTTGTCGCCGCCCAGCGCCGCGGTGAAACCCAGCAGCGTATCGCGGCTGTCGTTGCCCAGCAGGTCGCGGTTGTGCGCGTGCGCCACGTGGCCGGTCACTTCGCCGAAGCGGTAGCGCCCCACCAGCATGGTGTTGCGGCTGTGCGCGGTGGCGCCGCTGTTGTCGCGCCGCTGGTGCGCGATCACCACGCTCAGCGGGCCGTTTTCGTAGCTGCCGCTGGCGCCGAGGTAGCGGTTGCCGGCGCTGTCGCCGGCCGTCTCGCCGAAGCCGTACTGCACGTCGGCCGCGAAGCCGCCGGTGCGCGGCGTGATGTACTCGACCGTGTTGTCGGCCCGCGAGTTATTGGCGAACAGGTTTTGCGCATTGCCCGCCATGCCGGTGACGAAGGGGTCGGCCACATTGTTGAGCGCTTTGTAGAACGGCGTGTACTGGCGGCCGATGCTCAGCGCCCCGGCCCGGCCGGTCAGGCACAGCAAGGCCTGGCGGCCGAACAGCAGGCCGCCCTGCCCGGCGGCGCCGGTATCGAGGGCGTAGCCGTTTTCCAGGATGAAGGTCAGCGTCAGGCCGTCGCCCAGGTCTTCCTTGCCCCGGAAGCCGATGCGCGAGCCGGAGGCCACGCCGCTGCTGACCTTCTCCACCGAACCGGCGCTGCCGCCCCGTTCCAGCACCAGGCCGGCGTCGGCCACGCCATACACGGTGACCGACGATTGCGCCTGCGCGCCCAGCGTAACCAGCCCCAGCGCCATGGCGCTCAAGATGTACTTTTGAATCAATTCAATCTCCTCTTTTATATTTTTATTCAAGCCGCGCGCATTTCGGCGACGGTCGATGCCTGAGGCTCCGGGTCCAGCGCGCCTTCCCACTTGGCGACGACGGCGGTGGCGACCGCGTTGCCGACCGCATTGGTGGCCGAGCGGCCCATGTCGAGGAACTGGTCGATGCCCATCAACAGCAGCAGGCCGGCTTCCGGAATATGGAACTGGTTCAGCGTGGCGGCGATCACCACCAGCGACGCGCGCGGCACGCCGGCGATGCCTTTCGAGGTCACCATCAGCAACAGCAGCATGGTGATCTGGGTGCCGAGCGAGAGCTCGATGCCGTAGGCCTGGGTGATGAACAGCACGGCGAAGGTGCAGTACATCATCGAGCCGTCCAGGTTGAAGGAATAGCCCATCGGCAGCACGAAGCTGGAGATCTTGCGCTGCACGCCGAAGCGGTCCAGCGCCAGCAGCAGCTTGGGATAGGCCGCCTCGGAACTGGCGGTGGAAAACGCCAGCAGGAAGGGTTCGCGTATCAGCCCGATCAGGCGGAACACGCGCTTGCCGAGGAACAGGAAGCCGCCCAGCACCAGCAAGGCCCACAGGCACGCCAGGCCGAGGTAGAAGCCGCCCATGAATTTGGCGAAGGTGGCCAGGATGCCGAGGCCGTTGGTGGTGATGACCGAGGCCATCGCCGCGAACACCGCCAGCGGCGCCAGGTTCATGATGGCGCCGGTAATGCGCAGCATCACTTGCGCCAGCTGGTCGATCACGGCGGTCAGCTTGGCGCCCGCCTCGCCCAGCGCGCCCAGCGCGCTGCCGAAGAAGACGGCGAACACCAGCACCTGCAGGATCTCATTGTTGGCCATCGCCTCGATCGGCGACTTCGGCACCATGTGGGCGACAAATTCCTTGAGCGTGAAGGCCGAGGTTTTAAGACCCGTGGCGGCGTCGACCGGCGGCAGCGGCAGGCCCAGATGGGCGCCCAGCTGCATCAGGTTAGACAGCAGCATGCCCAGCGTCAGCGACGCCAGCGAGGCGATCACGAACCAGCCCATGGCCTTGATGCCGACGCGGCCGGCAGCCTTGGCGTCGCCCATGTGGGCGATGCCGACCGCCAGGGTCGAGAACACCAGCAGCGAGATGATCATCTTGATCAGACGCAGGAACACGTCGGTGACGATGGAGATGTGGCTGGCGATGTCGGCGCTGAGCTTTTTGTCGGGGAAGGTTTCGTGGCAGGCGTAGCCGACCAGCACACCTAGGATCATCGCGACCAGGATGTAGAGCGTTAATGGGCGTTTCTTTTTCACTTGGCTTCTCCAGTTTCTTGTTGTCGTGGGCCCCGGCGGCTGCCGCGGGTGCGACATAGATAGCAATGGCTGTGCCAGCCGCCTGCGCACCAAAAATCCGCAGCAAGCCCTTGATTACTAAAGAAATTCTTTATGGAAATAGCAATGCGGGATCAGCCGCCATCCAGGAATCTGGATGGCCGGCGGGTCGTTTGTATGGAAAGTTGGAAAGTGCCCGGCGGAGCTTAGCAACGCTGGCCGGAGGCGGAAGCGTCGCAGGCCAGGCCGTGGTGGTGGCTCCATTCGAACCAGCCGCCGTCGTAGACGCTGATTTGCGGCCAGTCCATCAGCCAGGCATAGAAGAACGCCATCGACGCGCGCCAGCCGGTGCCGCAGTAGAAGGCGATCGGCCGGCCGGGCACGATGCCGCTGGCGGCCCATTGCGCGGCGATGGCGGCCGCCGGCTTCATGCTGCCGTCGGCCAGCTGGTAGGCGCTCATGCTGTTGACGTCGCCGTCCTCGCCGGCCCGGCCCCAGCGCGCGCCCGGAATGTCGCCCCGCGCCACGATGTAGCTGTAGCCGGAGACCTTGCCGGTGAACTCGGCCTCCGTGCGGATGCTGGCCAGCACGCCGTCTTGCCGGCGCAGCAAGGCCCGCACCTGCGCGGTGTCCACCATGTATTCGGGATGGGCCGGGAACGCGGCGCCGAAATCGGCCGCCGGGACCATGCCGCCCGGTGCGCCCGGCCCCCGTTCGCACGGATGGCCGCCGGCCAGCCACAGCGCGTAGCCGCCGTCCAGCAGGCGCACGTCGGCCACGCCCGCGTACAGCAGCAGGTGGGCGGCGCGGGCGGCGGCGAGATTGTTGCGGCCGTAGAGTATCACCGTGGTGTCGTGGCGCAGGCCGCGCGCCAGCAGCAGCGCCAGCAAGGCGTCGTCCGCCACCTTGTTCCACAGCGGCTGCTGTTCGATGTCGCAGGTGTCGAGGTAGCCGGCGCCGGGAATGTGGCCCTGCTCGAACAGCGCGGCGCCGCCGCAGCCGACTTCGATCAGCCGCCAGCCGGCCGCCGGCGCCCCGTGCACCCGCGCGCCGGACGCCAGCGCCGCCAGCCACGCGGACGTGACCAGCTGGCGCCCACGGATCAGGTCCGGGCGAAAGTCGGCGGCGGCAATATTGTCGGGATGGTCAGGGCTCATGGGCAAACGGCGGACAGGGCACGGTATTTTACGCGATGGCGCGGTGCGGTCCCGCTGTTGCTCCTCGACTACATGGATTTTATTTCCCAACAGAAATTTCTCCAAGGTCTATAATGAGCTGGTAAGCGGCCCCTTCCCAAGTCCCGAGGCGACCGCGTATCCGGCCCCTACCATCGGCCGGACATAATTGATGCGCGACACGATCGCGCGTACGGGGGAGACATCGTGGGGCCATTTCTCCGCGTGCTGCACAGCTTCAAATTCAAGGTGACCGCCACGGTCACGTTGATGGTGTTGATCGCCGCCACAGGCGTGGGCGGCGTGTCGCTGCTGATTTCCGAGGCCGAGATGCGGCCGGTGCTGGCGGCACAGGAACTGTCGCTGCTGAACAGTGCCGCCGCCTACATCGACAACGACCTGCAAAACAAGCAGAAGCTGCTCAAGTCGGCCATCGAAACGCGCCGCGGCCACGATCTGAAACTCGACGACATCCAGGAAATGCTGGAAGCGCACAACACGCTGCGCGACGAGTTCTTCAACGTCTCCGCGTTCGACATGAACGGCACCATCATCGCCAACCTGAACGACCGCCGCCGCAAGGGCTCGATCAACGCCTCGACGCGCAAGTACTTCCAGGACACCGTGCGGCTCAGGGAAGGCCTGGTCTCCGAACCGTTCCGCAGCGCCATGACCAACAAGGCGGTGGTGGTCGTCACCCAGCCGCTGGAAAATGAACAGGGCGAGATCATCGCGGTGCTGGTCGGCTCGGTCGATCTGCTGCGGCCATCGTTTTCGGGCCAGATGGACGCCCTCAGCCAGGCCGGCGGCGGCTACCTGTTCATCGTCACCGCCGACGGCGTCGTGGTGCACCATCCGAACAAGGACTTCCTGCTGCGCCAGCAACCGGGCGGCACCGAAGTGCTGATCGACGCGGTGCTGAGCTCGCCCGAGGGCTGGCAGGACGATCTGCTGGACGAAGGCGTGCCGACGCTGCTGGTGCACAAACGGCTGAGCCGCGTCGACTGGACGGTGGCGCTGGCGCGGCCGCTGCGCAGCGTGTTTGCGCCGCTGCTCAGCATCCGCCTGCGGGCGCTGGCCGCCATTTCGATGATCACGCTGTGCGCGGCGTTCTTCGGCTGGGTCATCATCAAGGGGCTGCTGCGGCCGCTCGGCACGCTGCGCCTGCATGTCGAGCGGATCGACAGCGATCCCACCGACGTGGTCGCGCTGGAGACCGACCGGCTGGACGAGTTCGGCCTGCTGAGCCGCGCCTTCCAGAACCTGACGCGGCGCCGCGAGCAGGTGGAAAAGGACTTGCAGCTGCTGGCCACCACCGACGCCCTGACCGGCGTGCACAACCGGCGCATGTTCGACGCCTTCCTGCCGACCGCGCTGGCGCGGGGCGACCGCGCCGGCCAGCCGGTGGGCCTGGCCATGCTGGACGTCGACAAGTTCAAGCTGATCAACGACACCCACGGCCATGCCGCCGGCGACGCCGTGCTGATCGAGTTCGCGCGCCGCCTGTCGGGGGCCGTGCGCGCCACCGATACCGTGGCGCGGCTGGCCGGCGATGAATTCGTCGTGGTGTTCGAGCAGCTGTCGTCGCCGTCGGAGATCAACGTGCTGGGCCAGCGCATCATCAGCGCGATGGCCCAGCCGTTCGATATCGGCGGGCTGAAGCTGTCGGTGACCGCCAGCGTCGGCATCGCCGTCACCAGCGCGCCCCACACCCAGCCGGACGAGGTGCTGAAGTCGGCCGACGAGGCGCTGTACGGCGTCAAGGCTGCCGGCCGCAACGGCTACGCCGTCAACATGGTCGGCGCCGAGCGGGTGCTGCGCGTGCGGACGGTCGGCAAGGTCGGCTGAACCCGGCCTTCGGTACTTCAGTCGTGGAAGGCGTCGACGACGCTGCGCTTGCCCAGCATGAAGGCGTCGGCCACGTGGCGCAGCGGCGCCACATCGACGTCCGGGCGCCCTGCCCGGACCAGTTCGGCGAAGCGGCGGTACAGCGACGGATATTCCGCCTCCTTGGCCAGCGGCTGCTCGACGCCGGCGATCCACAGCCGCGCGCCGCCGTCACTGAGCTTGAGCTCGCCCGCCGCCGTGCCGACGATGATGTCCCAGCTTTGCTTGCCGGTCTGGCGCCAGTCGAACTCGGCGTGCACCGGCATGCCGGCGGCATCCTGGAAGTGCAGCTGCGCGGCGATGGGCGCGTCGCGGTTTTCCGGGAATTCCAGCGTGGCCCGGTTGAGGAAGATCAGCGATGGCAGGATTTCGGTGACGATGGACAGCGCGTTGATGCCCGGATCGAACACGCCCAGGCCGCCGGCCTGCCAGATCCATTCCTGGTTCGGATGCCAGTGGCGCACGTCTTCCTTCCACACCACGTGCATGCTGGTGGGCGCATGCTGGGCCAGATAGGCCTTGGCCGGCTGGACCGCCGGCGCATAGCGCGAATGCCAGCTGGTGAACAAGGTCAGTCCCTTGGACGCCGCCAGCGCCTCGAGGTCGGCCACTTCCGACAGCGTGGCGCCGGGAGGCTTTTCCAGGAACACGTGCTTGCCGGCCGACAGCGCCGCATGCGCGGCCGCGTAGCGGTACTGCGGCGGCATGCACAGCGACACGGCGTCGATATCGGGCACGGCGGCCAGCATTTCTTCGATCGAGCGGAAGCCCGGCAGGCCCTCGACCGTATTGTTGCGGCTGGCCGAGGCAACCAGCTGGAAATCGGCATTGGCGGCGACGGCCGGCAGGTGCTGGTCGTGGACGATCTTGCCGACGCCGACGATCGCGAGCTTGATAGCTGAGGCTGACTGGATTGCTGACATCATGGTTCTTTCATAAGCTGAGGGGGTAGCATGGCCGCCATGCTACGGCGCCGCTTGCAGCTTAACCAATGATTTTTATGAAGGCAAATATACTAATTTGACATGGAAGCAAGGTGGGAGGCGAAGTTGCAGGGTTTATGGCGGCTGTCCAGCTGTTCGGCCAGGATGCCGTCCCAGGCCAGCGCGCAGGCGCCGGTCGATCCCGGCAGGCAGAAGATCAGCTTGCCGTTGGCGAAGCCGGCCAGCGTCCTGGCCTGCATGGCGGACGTGCCGACGTCGGCGTAGGACAGCTGGCGCATCAATTCGCCGAAGCCCGGCACTTCGCGGTCCAGCAGCGGCAGCACCGCTTCCGGCACCACGTTGTTGGCGGCGTAGCCGGTGCCGCCGTTCATCAGCACCACCTGCACCTCGCTGTCGGCGATGCAGTCGCTCAACACGCGGCGGATCTGGTAGAGATTGTCGGTGACGATGGCGCGCCGCAGCAGCCGGTGGCCGGCGGCCTGCAGGCGTTGCGCCAGCAGGTCGCCGGACGTGTCGTCGGCGGCGGTGCGGCTGCCGCTGACGGTGAGCACGACGCAGCGCAGGGAAATGCTGTCGGCCATGGCGCGATCTAGGTCAGCGTGGACGCCGGAGCCGCCGCCGCTTCCAGCTGCGCCAGACGGACGCGCAACTGGCGTTCCTCGGCCCAGCGCACGGTTTCGTCGCGGACCACGGCCACGATGGCCGTCACTTTGCGCGCGTCGTCGTACAGCATCGCCACCGTGAACGCGATCGACAGGGTGCGGCCATCCTTGTGCAGGGCCGGCACGCGCAGCACGTCGCTGCCGTAGCGGGTCTGGCCGGTGGCCATGGACTTGTTGTAGCCGTCCCAGTGGCGCCCCCGCTGGCGTTCCGGAATGATCAGGTCGAGCGACTTGCCCAGCGCGTCGTCGCGCGTGAAGCCGAACATGCGCACCGCGGCGTCGTTCCACACGATGATCGCGCCGGCGGCGTCGCACACCACCACCGCGTCGCCGATGGCCTCGACCAGCTGCTGGTAATCTGTTGTCTGCATGGCTGTCTCCAAAAATGAACGAGGGCGGAACCAGGTCCGCCCTTCTCTTCCTGCTAGATATCTATCATACCGCCGACGCGGCGTGCAGCGCGGCGATTTCCTTGGAACTGTAGCCCAGCGTTTCCAGCACTTCGTTGGTGTGCTCGCCCAGCAGCGGCGAACCGGTGATTTCCACCTTCAGGTCGGAGAACTTGATCGGGCTGCCCACGGTCAGGTACTTGCCGCGCTCCTTGTGGTCGACCTCGGTGATCGTGCCGCTCTCGCGCAGCGACGGATCGTTGGCCAGTTCCTTCATCGTCATCACCGGCGCGCAAGGAATGTCGAACTTGCGCAGCACGTTGACCGCCTCGAACTTGGTCTTGTCCGCCAGCCAGGCTTCGATGGTGCCGAAGATGTCGAAGATCTTGTCCTGGCGTGCCGCGGCGGTCATGTAGGCGGGATCCTCGATCCACTCCGGCTTGCCGATGGCGCGGCAGATCGGCGCCCAGGCGTGGCCCTGGATGGTGAAGTAGATGTAGGCGTTCTTGTCGGTCTCCCAGCCCTTGCACTTGAGCACCCAGCCCGGCTGGCCGCCACCGCCGGCGTTGCCGCCGCGCGGCACCACGTCGGTGAAGCTGCCGTGCGGGTACTGTGGATATTCTTCCAGGTAGCCGATGCGGTCCAGGCGCTGCTGGTCGCGCAGCTTGACGCGGCACAGGTTCAACACGCTGTCCTGCATCGACACGGCCACCTTCTGGCCCTTGCCGCCGTTGCGGTTGCGGGCGTGCAGCGCGGTCAGGATGCCGATGGCCAGGTGCATGCCGGTGTTGCTGTCGCCCAGCGCGGCGGCGCTGACGGTCGGCGGGCCGTCGTCGAAGCCGGTGGTCGAGGCGGCGCCGCCGGCGCACTGCGCCACGTTTTCATACACCTTCAAGTCTTCGTAGTGGTGGCCGTCGCTGAAGCCCTTGACCGACGCGACGATCATGCCCGGGTTCAGTTCGCGGATGTGTTCCCAGGTGAAGCCCATGCGGTCCAGCGCGCCGGGGCCGAAGTTTTCCACCAGCACGTCGGACTGCTTGATCAAGCGGGTCAGCACTTCCTTGCCTTCCGGGGTCTTGGTGTCCAGGGTCAGCGACTTCTTATTGCTGTTCAACATGGTGAAGTACAGGGCGTCGACGCCGGGAATGTCGCGCAATTGCGAGCGGGTGACGTCACCTGCGCCCGGGCGCTCGACCTTGATCACATCGGCGCCATACCAAGCCAGCAGCTGGGTGCAGGCCGGGCCGGCTTGCACGTGGGTGAAATCGATGATCTTGATGCCTTCTAACGGTTTAGTCATGATGTCTAGTCTCCTGGTGTAATTAGACTTACTTCTTGCCTGCAGTGCTGGGATTCAGGTTGGTCAGGCGGCCGCTCTCGGTGCCTGCGGTTTCGTCGATGACGGCGTTGATCAGCGTCGGCTTGCCCGATGCGATCGCTTCCGTCAGCGCCTTGGTCATTTCCTCCGGGTTGGTGACGTGGTAGCCGACGCCGCCGAAGGCCTCGATCATCTTGTCGTAGCGGGCGTTCTTGACGAACACGGTCGGCGCCACATCCTTGCCGCCGGTCGGGTTGACGTCGGTGCCGCGGTACACGCCGTTGTTGTTGAAGACGATGGTGACCACCGGCAGTTCATAGCGGCAGATGGTTTCCAGCTCCATGCCGGAGAAGCCGAACGCGCTGTCGCCCTCGATCGCCACCACCGGCTTGCCGCTGGTGACGGCGGCGCCGATCGCGTAGCCCATGCCGATGCCCATGATGCCCCAGGTGCCGGAGTCGAAACGCTTGCGCGGCTCGTACATGTCGATGATGCTGCGGGCGAAGTCCAGCGTGTTGGCGCCTTCGTTGACGACGTTGATGTCGGGCCGCGTCTTGAGCACGTCGCGGATGGCCCGCAGCGCGCTGTGGAAGTTCATCGGCGACGGATTCTGGTTCAACAGCGAAGCCATCTTGGTGAGATTTTTATCCTTGCGCTCGGCGATGGCGCCGGTCCAGGCCGCGTCAGGCTTGCCGTGGCCGCCGCTGCGGATACCGGTCAGCAGCGCCGACACGCAGGAGCCGATGTCGCCGATCAGCGGCGCGGCGATCGCCACGTTGCTGTCGATTTCGGTCGGCGAGATGTCGATCTGGATGAACTGCTTGGGCACGCCCCAGGTCTTGCCCTTGCCGTGCGCCAGCAGCCAGTTCAGGCGGGCGCCGACCAGCACCACCACGTCGGCTTCGGCCAGCACGTAGGAACGGGCGGCCGAGGCCGACTGCTCGTGGGTGTCGGGCAGCAGGCCCTTGGCCATCGACATCGGCAGGTAGGGAATGCCGGACTCTTCAACCAGCGCGCGGATGTCGGCGTCGGCCTGGGCGTAGGCGGCGCCCTTGCCCAGCAGGATCAGCGGCTTTTTCGCGCCCTTCAGCAAGGCCAGCGCGCGCTGCACCGAGTCCGGCGCAGGGATCTGGCGCGGCACCGGATCGACCACCTTGACCAGCGACTTGCGGCCGTGCTCGGCATCGATGACTTGCGCCAGCAGCTGCGCCGGCAAGTCCAGGTAGACGCCGCCGGGACGGCCCGAGACGGCGGCGCGGATCGCGCGCGCCACGCCGATGCCGATGTCCTCGGCCTTGTTGATGCGGTACGATGCCTTGGCGTACGGCTTGGCGGCGTTCAGCTGGTCCATCTCTTCGTAGTCGCCCTGCTGCAGGTCGACGATTTCACGCTCGCTCGAACCGCTGATCAGTATCATCGGGAAGCAGTTGGTGGTGGCGTTGGCCAGCGCGGTCAGGCCGTTGAGGAAGCCAGGCGCCGACACGGTCAGGCAGATGCCGGGCTTCTGCGTCATGTAGCCGGCGATGGCGGCGGCGTTGCCCGCGTGCTGCTCATGACGGAAGCCGATGAAGCGCATGCCTTCAGCCTGCGCCAGGCGCGCCAGGTCGGTGATCGGAATGCCCACCAGGCCGAAGATGGTGTCGATGTCGTTGTGTTTCAGTGCATCGATTACCAGATGAAAGCCGTCGGTCTGTTCGGATGACTGTGTGTTATTTGTCATGATGAGTGTCTCTTATATTGGTTTAATGAAGGTCCTGCCACGCGACTCCCCGGTTACACGGTCCGGGCTAGTTGTTGGGGCCATCATAGCGAGCGCACTTGTTTTCTCTCATTGACCGCGGTCAATTTTCATCGGAAGATGTCCAACATTTCAAAATAAGTATCGAACAATCTATGACGCTGTTGGCTAGCCATCCTGAACGCAACATCATCCGTGTCCAACTTCGGCAGAACCTGGTCCTGAAGGAGCTGCGCGACAGCGAGATGGCGTCGCTCGAACCCTTCCTCACCATCGTCGACTACCAGAAAGGCGACCTGCTGCTGAACCAGGGCGTGCACGAGATGGAGCAGTACTTCATCCTCGACGGCGTGCTCAAGCGCGTGGTGACCAACCAGGAAGCCAAGGAAATGATCTTGCGCTTTGCGGCCGAGCGCGACATCGAGACCAGCTACGCGGCCTGGCGCCTGAAAACGCCGACGCCGTACAGCATCGTCGGCGTGACCAAGGTGCGCGTGGCCAAGCTGCCGATGCCGCAGTGGGTGGCGTTTTTGGAAAGCCACACGCAGATCAAGCACAATTTCGAGTTCGAGGTGATGCGGCTGATGAGCGAGATCATGGGCCATACCATCACCCTGCATCTGCTCGACGCGCCCGGGCGGGTGCACCGTTTCGTGCGCAAGCACCCGGAATTGTTCGAGCGCTTGCCGAAGAAACAACTGGCGTCGTACCTGAACCTGTCGCCGGAGACGCTCAGCCGTCTGAAAAATCAAGGTAAAATCTGACACAACGCCAGTGAAAACTTGACCGCGGTCAAGTTTCCCGAAATTAGAAATATCAGGCTAAAGCGCATTTCTCATAGATATTATTCAGAAATGGCATATCTGATATAGGGGCTCGCAATTAGCGGTGGGCAGCCGGCCTGCCTATACTCGTTTCATACCCAACGCGTTGGCACCGATTTTTATCTTAAAGGAAACTACCATGACCACCATTACCAACAAACAAACCATTCCAGGCACCGCACCGGCGGCCCCGTTCAGCCTGATCGGCTTCATCGAGACCCTGCTGGCCGTGCGCCTGCGCGAGCAGCTGGACGCCGACACCAAGGGCGACAAGTCGGACGCCGCCTTCCACTGGGGCATGTAATATTCGCTAAAAAGCCGCCTGCCCGCGACACGGACAGGCGGCTTTTTTACGTTCAGGCCACCTTCAGCAGCCGCACCTGGCCGCTTTCCTCGGCCATGGTGCGCTCCAGCAGCTTGACCAGCGCGTAGACCGAATCGATATGCGGCGTCGGCGTGCCGGTCAACCTACCCAGCTCCACCACCGAGCCTACCAGCGCGTCGATCTCCGGCCCCCTGCCCGCCTCGATATCCATCAGCATCGAGGTCTTGTGCTGGCCCACCTTTTCCGCGCCGGCGATGCGTTTTTCCAGGGTCACGCGGAAGCTGATGCCCAGCTTGGCCGCGATGGCCTGCGCCTCGCGCATCATGTCGGCCGCCAGCTCGCGCGCCAGCGGGAACTGGCAGATGTCGACCAAGGTCGAGTGCGACAGCGCGCTGATCGGGTTGAAGGTCAGGTTGCCCCACAGCTTGAGCCAGATCTCGGCGCGGATGTCCTCCAGCACCGGCGCCTTGAAGCCGGCGCGCGTCAGGCACTCCGACACCATGTGCACCCGGTCGCTGTTCGAGCCGTCCAGCTCGCCCACCGGGAAGCGCTCGCCCTCGACGTGGCGCACCACGCCCGGCGCCACCAGTTCCGACGCCGGGTAGACCACGCAGCCGATCACCCGTTCCGGCGGGATCAGCGTGCTCAGGTCGCCGTCCGGATCGACGCTGCGCACATGGCGTCCCGCCAGCTCGCCGCCGTGGCGGTGGAAATACCAGTACGGGATGCCGTTCTGCATGGTCACCACGCAGGTGTCCGGGCCGAACAGCTTGTGCAGCTGTCCCGCCACCGCCGCCACCTGGTGCGCCTTCAGCGCCAGGATGACGATGTCCTGCGGCCCGGCGGCCGCATAGTCGTCGGTGGCCTTCACGTTGGTGGCGACCCGCTCCACGCCGTCATGGGCGATCAGCTTGATGCCGTTGCCGCGTATCGCCGCCAGGTTGGCGCCGCGGACCAGGAACGTCACGTCCTCCCCCGCCAGCGCCAGCATCGCTCCCACATACCCCCCTATCGCTCCCGCGCCTACTATTGCGATCTTCATGTTGCTGCTCCTTGGTTTTACTCGAAACGGTTGCTGAGCTTGCCAATGCCGTCGATCTCAACCTCGATGATGCTGCCCGGCCGCATCGAACCGACGCCGACCGAGGTGCCGCACAGCAGGATGTCGCCCGGATCCAGCGTCATGTCGCGTGAAATCCGGCTGACCAGCTGGGCCACCGAAAACACCATGTCGTTGATCGGGTAGTCCTGCCGCACTTCGCTGTTGAGGAAGGTGCGCACCACCAGCATGGCCGGGTCCAGCCCGGTGGCGATCACCGGGCCGAACGGGCAGAAGGTATCGAAGCCCTTGGCCCGCACCCACTGCGGGAAGGTCGGATCGCGCTTGATGATGTCGTTGACGGTCACATCATTGGCACAGGTATAGCCAAATACGTATTGCATCGCGTCTTCTTCGGCGACGTTGAAGCAGGTCTGGCCGATGACGATGGCCAGCTCGCCTTCGAACGCCACCTTGGCGTCGCACAGCGGCTGGCGGATCGTGCCACCGGGCGCCAGGTAGGAATTCGGGGTCTTCAGCAGGTACAGCGGCTCGGGCGGCGGTTCCAGCCCCAGCTTTTGGCCCAGCGCGTGGAAGTTGTTCCACATCGCCAGCACCTTGCCCGGCACCACGGGCGTCAGCAGCGTCACATCGTCGATGTGCAGGCAGTGCGGGGTCATGGTCGGATAGTCGAACATGTCGCCCTGGTAGACCCGGATCTTGTTGCCTTCCAGGGTACCGAAGCGCACCGTGTCAAGGTGCTGGAAACGCAGCCAGCGTTGTATCATTTTGGATTCTCCTTGGAGCGCTACGGGAGCGCGGCGACAGGCCGCGCGAGGGAGGGACGGCGGGCGGCGAGGTTCGCGGCGCGCCTTCCGGCACCGGACCGGCGTGGGCGGATGGCCCGGCCGGTCGGTGCAATGGCAGCCGGGTCAGCTTGCCTGCTTGCTGGCCAGCGGAACGCCGTCCATGTTGCGGCCGTGATAGCCGGTCGTGACCACCTTGTTCTCGTCGTCGTGGATGGCGTTGGCGTTTTCGATGAAGCGCTTGCGGGCCGGTGCCAGGATGAACTTGGCGGCGCAGGCGGCCAGTATCGTGATGCTGGCCGCGGCGATGAACACCCGGTCCCAGTTGCCGCCGGCCGACAGCACCGAGGCCAGCGGCACCAGCAGCGAAGCCGTGCCCTTGGCGGTGTACAGCGTACCGGCGTTGCCGGCGGCGAACTTGACGCCGTAGGTGTCGGCGCAGATGGCCGGGAAGATCGAGAAGATCTCGCCCCAGAACAGGAACAGCAGCGCGGCGAACACCATGAAGGCGACCGGATCGTGGCCGAACTTCATCAGCCCGAGGATCGACAGGCCCTCGCCCAGGAACACCACGAACATGGTGTTCTCGCGGCCCAGACGGTCGGAGATGAAGCCGCACAGCGGACGGGTGAAGCCGTTGCACAGGTTGTCGATCGACAGCGTCATCGTCAGCAGCGGCAGCGTGATGCCGAACAGCGTGATCGGCAGCTTGGCCAAGCCGTAGTCCTTGGCGATCGGGCCGATCTGCGCGGTGGCCATCAGGCCGCCGGCGGCGACGGCGACGAACATCGCATAGATCAGCCAGAACAGCGGCTGGCGTATCATCTTGCCGGTCGGGTAGTCGACCTTGGTGGTGACGATGCGCGGCGCCACCTGCACGCCACGCGGCGCCTTCGGCCGCACCATGAACATCGCCAGGATCAGGATCAGCACGCCCTGCAGGATGCCGAAGAACATGAACGCATGCTGGTAGCCCGAGTCCTGGATCATGTTACCGATGGGGATGACGGTGACCGCGGCGCCGGCGCCGAAGCCGGCGGCCGTCAAGCCGGCGGCCAGGCCGCGCTTGTCCGGGAACCACTTGAGCGCGTTGCCGACGCAGGTGCCGTAGACGCAGCCGGCGCCGATGCCGGCGATGACTGCCGCGATATACAGCTCGGTCAGCGTGGTGGCGCGGGAATCGATGATCCAGCCGGCCGCCGCGAACACGGCGCCGATGGCCACCACCGGACGCGGGCCGAACTTGTCGACCAGCCAGCCTTCGACCGGCACCAGCCAGGTTTCAACCAGGATAAAAATGGAAAACGATAATTGAATGGCCGACAGGCCCCAGTGGTTCTGGGCCTCCATCGGCGTGACGAACAAAGTCCATGCGTACTGCAGGTTGGCGACCAACCCCATGCAAATGATGCCGAATACCAGCTGGACCCAGCGGTTGCTGGTTTTCCTGCTGTAGGCATCATGGTCAGTCAGATGCACTTGACTTGGATGGCTCATGACTTGTCTCCTTCTGGATCGCTGTGCGAATCTCTTGGTGTTATTGAATTACGTTATACAGGCTGGCCAGCATTGCCGCCAGACATGTTCCCTTTTTACCGAATCGTGGAAGCTCAACTCTGTCGGCCCCGCCTGTTTCGCTTCAAGGCCGCCGGAGAATGAGCCGATTGTGGAAGATGCGTCCCGCGAAATCCTTGACCGCGGTTAAGAATCAGAAACTTGTATTTATTTCAAATTAGCAACTGACTTTTGATTGGCTTTGGAATGACTTCGGGCCGGACTCAAAAGCCGATGTCGCCGTGCTGGAACACCGCCCAGTTGGTCATGGCGGCGGACGGGTCGGCGCCGGCGCCGGTGCTTTTTTCCAGGCAGCGCGCCATCGTCACCTGGATCGCGTTGACCAGGAAGTCGGCGTCGTACACGCGCAGCATGTGCGGGTGGCGGCTCTCCAGGTAGCGGCGCAGGTGCGCGCGCTGGCTCTCCACGCACATCTGGCAATCGTAGTCGGCGCTGTCCCAATGCCAGCGCAGGCCCAGTTCGTAAAAGGCCGCGTTGTAGGCCTGGCGCTGCGCGTCGGCCAGGTCGGTGATATCGGCTTGCAAATAGCTCAGTGTGCTCATGTCTGCTCCTCCGTGTTTTTGAATTTGTCTGTTGACCAATGCATCGTAGGGCGTAACAATGATTAGGTATAGTTAAAGCTTTTTGGCATTTCCATTCACGATCATGTATACATAGGCAGAACCATGAAACACGCGACGCTGCGCCAGTTGAAAGTGTTTGAAGCGGTGGCGCGCCACCTGAGTTTTTCGCGCGCGGCCGCTGAACTGCACCTGACGCAGCCGGCGGTGTCGACCCAGATCAAGACGCTGGAAGGCCACGCCGGCCTGGTGCTGTTCGAACAGCTGGGCAAGAAGGTGTACCTGACGCCCGGCGGCGCCGAGCTGCTGTACCACAGCCGCGCCATCATCCAGCAGTTCCAGGAGGCCGAGGACGCGCTGACGCAGTTCCGCGGCATCGCCGGCGGCAAGCTGAACGTGGCCGTCATCAGCGCCGGCGACTATTTCTTCCCGCGCCTGATGGTGGAGTTCGCGCGGCGCCATCCGGGCGTCAAGCTCAACCTGACGGTGCACAACCGCGCCGAGCTGCTGGAGCAGCTGGTCAGCAACCAGACCGACCTGGCGGTGATGGTGCGCCCGCCGCAGCAGGCCGACGCCGCGCACGCGGCCTTCGCGCCCCACCCGTACGTGATCGTGGCGCCGCCCCAGCACCCGCTGGCGGGCCAGCGCCGCATCGCCATCGAGCGCATCGTCAGCGAGCCGTTCGTGGTGCGCGAGCGCGGATCGGATACGTGGAATTCGATGGAGGACGGCTTCGGCGCGCACCTGGAGCGGCTGAACGTGGCGATGGAGATCCGCAGCACCGAGACCATCAAGCAGGCCGTCATCGCCGGCATGGGCGTGGCCTTCCTGTCGGCGCACACCATCAGCCAGGAGCTGAAGGCCGGCAGCCTGGTGGTGCTGGAGGTCGAGGGGTTTCCGGTGATGCTGAACTGGTATGTGGTGCACCGCAAGAACAAGCGCCTGCCGCCGGTCGCGCTGGCGTTCAAGCAGTTCCTGCTCAGCGACGGCGCGGCGCTGATCGAGCAGTACCTGGCGCCGGCAGCGTGAAAGGGGAAGGCTTGGGTCTGGGCTGCCGGCATGAGCGCTTCGAAATTCAGCGTGTTTCGCCTGATGTGCGCAGACTTTGCAGGTCTTCCCCTGTGTGGCGACAAGCCGGGGCGCATTGGTGCCCGCCGATTTTTGCCAGGGCGCGGGCATGCCGCATTACTTCGGGCACCTCCAGCGGGCCTCCATGCCCCATGTGAAACCGTTTTCCACCGGCCTCCACCATACGCATCAGTTCGCGCGACACGATGGCGGGATCGTCTTCAAACGGGGGGCGGATGGCGCGGCCTTTGAACATCATGCCGCCGATCAGTATCCCTGATGCGATCAGGTCGCCAACCATCATGTCCTCGGACGCAAGCTCCACCGCGATCGATCCTGGCGTATGGCCGCCGGTATGGCGGACGATGCCCTCGACCCCGAAGTCGAGCAGGTTGACGGTCTCGCCATCCTTCATCATCAGGTCGGGAACGAAGCCCTCATAGGGTTCATGCGGGACGGGTGTCTTCAGGAACAGCTTGGCCACCCAACCCGTGGTGCAATAAGTCATCGGGGTCTTGCGGCTATAGAAGTCCGCATCGTCCCGATGCGCCAGGATCGGCGCTCCCGACAAGGCCCGGACCCGCGCCGCGCTTCCGGCATGATCGGTATGGGCATGGGTCACGACAATCAGCTTGATGTCGCGGAACGACAGGCGGTGCCGGGCCAGCGCCTTGCCGATCTTGTGTTCCGAGCCCGGGATGCCGGCGTCGATCAGGATGCAACCGGTCTCCGTGCTGATGATATGGGCATTGACCATCCCGAAAGGCAGGATCGGAACGGTGATGATATCGGTCTTGAACATGGCGATTTCCTTTAATGGGAGGGGATTCGGCGGGGTTGCGCCAGCGTGGCGAAATCGCGGATCAGCTCGGCCAGGTCGCCCGCCGCCTCGAGGGGAGACAGATGGCCGACACCGGGCAGGACGTGCAGCCTTGCCTGCGCAATGCGGGGCATCAGTTCCTCGCGAAGAACCGCGGGCGGATCGACCCGGTCATCTTCGCCCGCGATGACAAGCGTGGGCACGCGGATCGCGGTGACTTGCGCGGTGATGTCCTCCTGGCTTGTGTACTGCGGCCAAGCCGCCTTCGCCAGGGGCGAACCACTCAGGCTGTCGGCGATAACCTGCTCGCGATCCTCGGCGCTCAGCGCCCTTGCCGTCAACACGTGATCGAGCGTCATTTCGACCGCCTGGCGGCTGGAATAGGCGTGGGCCATGCGCTCCCGTGCCTCCACCGGCATGGCCATGGGCGAAGGCGGCGAAGGGGCGACCAGCACCAGGCCGGCCAAGCCCGCGGGCTGACGCGAGGCCAGCAATTGCGCCACCTTGCCGCCCATCGAGTGCCCCACCAGGACGTAGGACTTCAGGTCCAGCGCCTCGATAACGCCCAGGGCGTCGGCGGCCAGATCCTCCAAGCCGTAGCCGCTCATCGGCGCATCCGACTGCCCCCAGCCGCGATGGTCGACCGCGACGGTCCGATAGGACGAGGCCAGCGCCGCGGTCACATGCCGCCAGGTCCGCGAGGAGCCGCCCCAATAATGCAGGAACACCAGCGACAGCTCGCCCTGGCCCTGCTCTTCAACATGGATGCGAATGCCGTTCGAGGCGATATTCATCAGGATCTCCTTCTCTGTATAGGGCCCCACTGACTGTGGGAATGAGGGAAGTATAGATAGAATACCAGGAGGCGATAATCAGCTGCGTGTTATCATCAATCGATAACAATACGATTGAATTGGACGCGAAATGGATCGTTTGACCAGCATGGCGGTATTCGTCGCGGCGGCGGAGGACGGCAGCCTGAGCAGCGCGGCCCGGCGCTTCGGCCTCTCGGCGTCGATGGCCGGCAAGCATGTCTCGTCGATCGAGGCGGATCTGGGCGTCCGGTTGATGCAGCGCAGCACCCGGAAGCTTCACCTCACCGAGGTGGGCCGGGGCTATTACGCCCGCTGCAAGCGGATACTGGAGGAGTACGAGGACGCGAAGCGCGAGGCCGGAGACGCCCAGCAGTCGGTCCAGGGCACGTTGCGGGTTGCGGCCCCGATCACCTTCGGTGCCATGCACATGGGCGAGGTCGTGGCCAGTTATATGGACCAGCATCCGCGCGTCGGCGTGGAGATCATGCTCAACGACCGCTATGTCGACCTGCTGGCGGAGGGCGTCGATATGGCCATCCGCATCGGCCGCCTGGCCGATTCAGACTTGGTGGCGCGTCGCCTCGCACCGTGCCGCATGGTGATCTGCGCCGCGCCGGGCTTTCTCGATCGCCACGGCGTTCCCAGGACCATCGAAGACCTGCGCCGCGCGCCGCGACTGGCCTTCAGTGAGGCGATTTCGTCTGGAGACTGGACGCTCACCGATGCCGACGGCCGGACGCACGTGATCGACGGGCCAATCCGGATGGCCGCCAACAACACCCAGATGCTGCTTGCCGCCGCGCTGGCGGGTGGCGGCGTGACATACGGCCCGAGCTTCGTCTTCGGACAGGCCATTGCCCGAGGTGACCTTGTGGCGCTCATGCCTGACCACCAGACGGCGCAGCTGACGATCCACGCAGTCTATCCGAGCAAGCGTCACGTTTCGCTGAAGCTGCGCAGTTTCGTCGAGCACCTGATCGCCCGTTTTGGTGGAACGCCGCCTTGGGACCGGCATGGCTGCTGATCCAATGAACGGTCAGCGTTCGGAGGTCATCAGCGCGCGCACGTGGGCGGCGGTGCCGCCGGCCAGTCCTGAGACGCTGTAGCCGCCTTCGAGGATGGAGACGATGCGGCCCTGCGCGGTGTCGGCGGCGATCGCCATCAGCTCCTGCGTGATCCAGTGGAAGTCGGCGTCGACCAGCTGCAGGCCGGCCAGCGGATCGTCGCGGTGGGCGTCGAAGCCGGCCGAGATCACCAGCAGCTGCGGGGCCCAGGCGCGCAGCGCCGGCAGCATGTCGAGCCGCACGCGGTCGCGGAACATGGCCGAATCGCAGCCCGGCGGCAACGGCACGTTGAGGATGTTGTTGCGGCTGCCGGTTTCGCTGCGCAGGCCGGTGCCCGGATACAGCGGCGACTGGTGGCACGACGCGTAGAACAGTCCCGGCAGCGGCGCGAACGCCGCCTGCGTGCCGTTGCCGTGGTGGACATCGAAATCGATCACCGCCACCCGCTCCAGCTGGTAGCTGCGGCTGGCGTGGGCGGCGGCGATGGCGGCCTGGTTGAAGATGCAAAAGCCCATCGCCCGGTCCGGCTCGGCATGGTGGCCGCACGGCCGGGTCGCGCAGAACACGTTGGCCGCCTCGCCCAGCATGACGTCGTCGATGCCGGCGCAGGCCGCGCCGATGCAGCGCATGACCGCCTGCCAGGAGCCGGGCGACAGCATGGTGTCGCCGCCGTCCAGCGGCACCGTGCCCCGCAGCGGCACCGCCTCGGAGACGGCGTCGTAATAATCGGCGTCGTGTATCAGTTCGGTCTGGGCGCGGGTGCCCAGCGGCGCCTCCTGCCAGTCCAGCGCGGCGAACTCGGGCGTCTTGAGCGCCTCCAGCACCACCGCCAGCCGCCGCGGCGATTCCGGGTGGCCCTCGCCCGGCTGGTGGTCGTAGCAATCGACGTGGGTGTAGATGCGGGTGTGCGGTTTCATGGATGGTCGCCCTGGTCGGGCAGGAACAGGTTGTCCGAGCCGGTGTCGCGGATGATGTCTAGCGCCTGGCCGCCGCCGGTGATGAAATAGCCCGGCTCGTTGGCCACGCCGAGCGCGTCGCGCAGCGCGATCTGCAGGGCGATGCCGTGCGGCTTGAGCAGCCCGGCGGCGTAGCGCAGATTGTCCACCAGCGTCAGCCGCGCCAGTTCCGGCGTGACGTCCGCCGGCTGCAGCCCGGCCAGGCAGCGCAGCTGGCGCACGCCCAGCGGCCGGGCGTAGCGGATCGCCTCTTCGACGCCGTAGCGGAACTCGCCGGTGCGCGAAGGATGGCAGGCGATGCCGCGCTCGCCGCCGCCCCAGTCGCCGGCCGGCAGGCAGTAGCGCACCAGCTGCAGGCCGTGGCTGCACAGCCGGTGCGCGATCTGCTCGACCGGATACGAGTACGGGAACAGGAATTCCACGCCCTCGAAGCCGGCCTGCGCGGCCGCTTCGAACCGGTCCAGGAAACCCAGCTCGCCGAACAGGATGTTCAGGTTGGCCGCGTGACCGGGCATGGCGCGCAGCTGCCTAGATGACACGTTCTTCACGCAGCGCGGCGATCTGCTGGGCGTTGTAGCCGAGTTCACGCAAGACCTCTTCGGTGTGCTCGCCCAGCAGCGGCGAGCGGGTGACCTCGGTGGCGCTGTCGGACAGCTTGATCGGATTGCCCACCGTCAGGTACTTGCCGCGCTCCGGATGATCGACCTCGACGATGGTGCCGCTGGCGCGCAGCGACGGTTCCTCGGCGATTTCCTTCATCGACAGGATGGGGCCGCAGGGAATGTCGAACTTGTTGAGGATGTCCATCACCTCGAACTTGGTGTGCTCGCGCGTCCACTCCTCGACCGTGGCGAAGATAGCCATCAGCCGCGGCAGGCGCGCGCGCGCGGTGGCGTAGTCGGGGTCGGTGATCCAGCCTTCGCGCCCGATCACCTGGCAGATCGCCGGCCACACCGGCGCCTGGGCGATGAAGTAGATGTAGGCGTTGGGATCGGTCTCCCAGCCTTTGCACTTGAGGATCCAGCCCGGCTGGCCGCCGCCGGAGGCGTTGCCGGCGCGCGGCACCGAGTCGCCGAAGGTGCCGTTGGCGAACTGCGGATATTCCTCCATCGTGCCGGTGCGTTCCAGCCGCTGCTGGTCGCGCAGCTTGACGCGGCACAGGTTCAGCACCGCGTCCTGCATGGCGGTGTCGACCTTCTGCCCGCGGCCGCTGGCGTTGCGCTGGTACAGCGCGGTGACGATGCCGAGCGCCAGGTGCAGGCCGCTGCCGCTGTCGCCGATCTGCGCGCCGCTGACCACCGGCGGGCCGTCGTCGAAACCGGTGGTGGCCGCCGCGCCGCCGGCGCACTGGGCGACGTTCTCGTAGACCTTGCAATTCTGGTAGGGGCCGGGACCGAAGCCCTTGACCGAGGCCACGATCATGCGCGGGTTCAGTTCCTGGATGCGTTCCCAGCTGAAGCCCATGCGGTCCAGCGCGCCCGGGGCGAAGTTCTCGACCAGCACGTCGCAGTCCTTGATCAGGGTCTCCAGCACCTGCTTGCCCATGGCCTTCTTGGTGTCGAGCGTGATCGAGCGCTTGTTGTGGTTCAGCATGGTGAAATACAGGCTGTCGACGCCGGGAATGTCGCGCAGCTGGCCGCGCGTGGCGTCGCCCTCCCCGGCCCGTTCCACCTTGATCACGTCGGCGCCGAACCAGGCGAGTAATTGGGTGCAGGTCGGTCCCGACTGCACATGGGTGAAGTCCAGGACGCGCACCCCGTCTAATGCTTTGCTCATGTTACTGTCTCCAAACATTTATAATTTTTTCGTTAGTATGCGCCGCGCGGGCGCACACTTGGCTAACTTAATTTTGCTGCGGCGCGGGATGGAGCGAATACGGGAATGCGCCAGATTTGAACCCATCATAGGCAAGGCATGTGTAAATGCTCATTGACCGCGGTCAAGATTCGCCAGATGGCCGCAACGCCGTCCGTCTTGCGGAAAATTGACTGCGGTCATGGTGATTTTTCCGGGCCCGCGCCTACCATCGGCTATCCACAAAAACACAAGAGGAAGCCATGCGTGCCATTGAAATCACCCACCCGGGAGAACCCGAAGTCCTGCAACTGTGCGAGCGCCAGCGCCCGTCGCTGCTGCCGGGGCAGGTGCTGATCAAAGTCCACGCGGCCGGCATCAACCGGCCCGACCTGCTGCAGCGCGCCGGCAAATATCCGGTGCCGCCCGGCGCCTCCGATTTGCCGGGCCTGGAAGTGGCGGGCGAGATCGTCGCCGGCCATGTCGGCGACAGCGGCTTTCACATCGGCGACATGGTCTGCGCGCTGGTCCAGGGCGGCGGCTACGCGCAGTACTGCCCGGCGCAGATCGAGCTGTGCCTGCCGATCCCCAGGGGTTTGTCCCTGCTGGAGGCGGCGTCGCTGCCGGAGACCTTCTTCACCGTGTGGAGCAATGTGTTCGACCGCGCCGCGCTGGCGCCGGCCGAAACGCTGCTGGTGCAAGGCGGCACCTCGGGCATCGGCGTGACGGCGATCCAGCTGGCCAAGGCCATGGGCCACCGCGTGTTCGCCACCGCCGGCTCGGATGAAAAATGCCGCGCCTGCGTCGAGCTGGGCGCCGACCGGGCGATCAATTACCGGACCGAGGATTTCGTCGAAGTGGTCAAGGCGGCCACCGGCGGCAGGGGCGCCGACGTGATCCTGGACATGGTGGGCGGCTCCTACGTGCCGCGCGAGATCAACTGCCTGGCCGACGACGGGCGGCTGGTGTTCATCGCGCTGCTGGGCGGGTCGCGCGCCGAGGTTCCGCTCGGGCAGATCCTGCTGCGGCGATTGAGCGTGACCGGTTCCACGCTGCGTCCGCGCCCGGTGGAGTTCAAGGCCGCCATCGCCCGCCAGCTGCGCGCGCGAGCGTGGCCGCTGATCGAGGACGGCTTGATCAAGCCGGTGATCTACCGCACCTACCCGTTGGAGCAGGCCGCCGAAGCACACGCGCTGATGGAAACCAGCGCACACATCGGCAAGGTGATGCTGCAGGTGATCAAGGAGTAACCTCCACGATCATTTGCCGGCCTCCTCTCACCTTGCTCACCTTGGGATATGGCGTATTGCCTTCGAACTGGGGATCGTCTTCGTCCATGCTGCCCCGCTTCAGCGCGGCCGCCGTTGAAGGACTGGCCACCACCGCCGCTCCCGTCAGGCGTTGCAGTTCGGCGATGCCGCCGGCGTGATCCCAGTGATCATGCGAGCTCAGTATCAGTTTGACATCTCGCAGCCGGAAGCCCAGCTTGCGGATGCCGGCGGCGATCAGCGGCGCCGAATCGGGAAACCCGCCGTCGATCAGGATATGGCCCTGCGGCGACGTCACCAGCACGGAGCTGAGGCCGGCCATGCCGACGTAATAGCTGTTGCCGTAGATCTGAAATGGGTCGACCGGTTTGTTCCAGTCGTCGAAAGTGTCCGACACCAACAATCTGCTGAGCGGGCGCCGCCGCGCGCAAACGGGTGCTGGCGGCCAAGACCAGCAGCACGCCCGAGCAGATCAAACAGGCCATCATCGAAATGGACGACGTGACGCAGCAGAACACGCAGACGCCTAGTCCTCCGCGTGCGCCGTCAGCCTGAGCGGCGGCGGCGTCAGGCGCTTGATGTTGGCCTGGATCGACGCCAGCACGGCAGGGTCCAGGCCTTCGCCCTGATGCTCGGCGACGTGCGCCAGCAGCTTGTGGCGCATCAGCGGCGCCCAGAAGCGCTGCAGATGGTTGGCGATCTCGGTGCTGGCCTCCTCCTTGTCCGGATAGGACGCGAAGAAGGAGCCGATCTGGTTGGCCATGGTGACCAGGTGATGTATGTTCATAGTCGTCTCTCCTCATGCCGGCTGGGCCGTCGCGGCATCCTTGAGCGCCATCTGCTCTTCGTGGAAGCGCGCAAATTCCTGCTGCCAGTCGGACTGCTGCTGCACCGGCATCACCTGCACCGCCGTGACCTTGTATTCCGGGCAGTTGGTGGCCCAGTCCGAATTCTCGGTGGTGATCACGTTGGCGCCCGATTCCGGGAAGTGGAAGGTGGTGTAGACCACGCCCGGCTGCATGCGCTCCGTCACCAGCGCGCGCAGCACGGTCTCGCCGGCGCGGCTCTGGATGCCAACCCACTGGTCGTCCTTGATGCCCCGTTCCTCGGCGTCGTGCGGATGGATCTCCAGCCGGTCCTCGGCATGCCACTTGACGTTCTCGGTGCGGCGCGTTTGCGCGCCGACGTTGTACTGCGACAGGATGCGGCCGGTGGTCAGGATCAGCGGATACATGCGCGTGACCTTCTCGTCGGTCGGCACGTACTGCGTGATGATGAAGCGCCCCTTGCCGCGCACGAAATGGTCGATGTGCATGGTCGGCGTGCCTTCCGGCGCGGCGTCGTTGCACGGCCACTGGATGCTGCCCAGCTTTTCCAGCTTGGCGTAGCTGACGCCGCTGAAGGTCGGCGTCAGGCGCGCGATTTCGTCCATGATCTCCGACGGGTGCTTGTAGTTCATCGGATAGCCCAGGCGGTTCGACAGCTGCACCGTCACTTCCCAGTCGGCGTAGCCAGCCTTCGGCGCCATCACCTTGCGCACGCGCGAGATGCGGCGCTCGGCGTTGGTGAAGGTGCCGTCCTTTTCCAGGAACGAGGAACCCGGCAGCAGCACGTGAGCGTACTTGGCGGTCTCGTTGAGGAAGATGTCCTGCACCACGATGCACTCCATCGCCTCCATCGCCGAGATCACGTGCTGGGTGTTCGGGTCCGACTGCACGATGTCCTCGCCCTGGCAATACAGGCCCTTGAAGCTGCCGTCCAGCGCCGCTTCGAACATGTTCGGGATGCGCAGGCCGGGTTCGGCCTGCAGCTCGACGCCCCATGCGGCCTCGAACTGCATGCGCACGGTGGTGTCGGAGACGTGGCGGTAGCCCGGCAGCTCGTGCGGGAAGGAGCCGATGTCGCACGAACCCTGCACGTTGTTCTGGCCGCGCAGCGGATTGACGCCGACGCCTTCGCGGCCGACGTTACCGGTGGCCATGGCCAGGTTGGCGATGCCCATCACGGTGGTCGAACCTTGCGCATGCTCGGTCACGCCCAGGCCGTAGAAGATGGCGCCGTTGCCGCCGGTGGCGAACAGCCGAGCGGCGCCGCGCACCTGCTCGGCCGGCACGCCGGTCACCGATTCCATCGCTTCCGGCGAATTCGATTCCTGCGCCACGAAGTCGCGCCACTGGTTGAACGCGCGGTCTTCGCAGCGCTCGGCGATGAACTGCTCGGCCAGCAGGCCCTCGGTGACGATCACGTGGGCCAGCGAGCTGACCATCGCGACGTTGGTGCCGGGACGCAGCTGCAGGTGGTATTGCGAGCGGATGTGCGGCGACTTGACCAGGTCGATGCGGCGCGGATCGATGACGATCAGCTTCGCGCCCTGGCGGATGCGGCGCTTCATGCGCGAGGCGAACACCGGGTGGCCGTCGGTCGGATTGGCGCCGATCACCATGATGACGTCGGACTTGGCCACCGAGGCGAAGGTCTGCGTGCCGGCCGATTCGCCCAGCGTCTGTTTCAGGCCGTAGCCGGTCGGCGAGTGGCACACGCGGGCGCAGGTGTCGACGTTGTTGTTGCCGAACGCCGCGCGCACCAGCTTCTGTACCAGGTAGCCTTCCTCGTTGGTGCAGCGCGAGGAAACGATGCCGCCGATCGAATCCTGGCCATACTTGGCCTGGATGCGCTTGAATTCGGACGCCGCGTAGTCGAGCGCCTCGTCCCACGACACTTCCTTCCACGGGTCGGTGATCTTCGAACGTATCATCGGTTTCAGGATGCGGTCCTTGTGGGTCGCATAGCCCCAGGCGAAGCGGCCCTTGACGCAGGCGTGGCCTTCGTTGGCCTTGCCGTTTTTGGTCGGCACCATGCGCACCACCTCGCTGCCCTTCATCTCGGCATCGAGCGAGCAACCGACGCCGCAATAGGCGCAAGTGGTGGTGACCTTGTGTTCGGCCTGGCCCATCCAGATCACCGATTTTTCCTGCAGGGTGGCGGTCGGGCAGGCCTCGACGCAGGCGCCGCAGGAAACGCATTCCGATTCCATGAACGATTCGTTCTGACCTGCCGAGACGCGCGACTCGAAGCCGCGGCCGGAAATAGTCAGCGCGAACGTGCCCTGGGTTTCCTCGCAGGCGCGCACGCAGCGGTTGCAGACGATGCACTTGGACGAGTCGAAGGTGAAGTAGGGATTCGATTCATCCTTCTTCAGCTTCAGGTGGTTGGCGCCTTCGTAACCGTAGCGCACTTCGCGCAGGCCGGTCACGCCGGCCATGTCCTGCAGTTCGCAATTGCCGTTGGCCGGGCAGGTCAGGCAGTCCAGCGGGTGGTCTGAGATGTACAGCTCCATCACGCCCTTGCGCAGTTCCTGCAGCTTGGACGTCTGCGTGCGCACCACCATGCCCTCCTCCACCGGCGTGGTGCAGGAGGCCGGATAGCCGCGACGGCCCTCGATCTCGACCAGGCACAGACGGCAGGAGCCGAACGGCTCCAGGCTGTCGGTGGCGCACAGCTTGGGGATGTTGGTGCCGCTTTCGGCGGCCGCGCGCATCACCGAGGTGCCGGCGGCGACCGTCACGCGCTCACCATCGATGGTCAGCGTGACGAACTCCATGTTCGGGTTCAGCGGCGGCGGGGTGCCCAGGTCGCGGGCGATGATGGTTTCGATCATTCTAATTCTCCTAGGCGGCGCGCTGGTCGTCAGCGACCTGGCCGAAATCTTGCGGGAAGTGGTTCAGGGCCGACAGCACGGGGTACGGCGTCATGCCGCCCATCGCGCACAGCGAGCCATGCAGCATGGTGTCGCACAGTTCGCGCAGCAGGATGACCTGGCGCGGACGTTCGCCGTCGACGTTGGCGGTGATCTTGTCGATCACTTCGACGCCGCGGGTGGAGCCGATGCGGCACGGCGTGCATTTGCCGCACGATTCGACCGCGCAGAATTCCATCGCATAGCGCGCCAGCTTGCTCATGTCGGCGCTGTCGTCGTGCACCACGATGCCGCCGTGGCCCAGCACCGCCCACAGCGAGGCAAACGCCTCGTAGTCGAGCGGCGTGTCCCACTGCGATTCGGGCAGGTACGCGCCCAGCGGCCCACCGACCTGCACCGCCTTGATCGGCCGGCCGGAGGCGCTGCCGCCGCCGTATTCGTACAGTATGTCGCGCAGGGTGACGCCGAAGGCCAGTTCGATCAGACCGCCCTGCTTGATGTTACCGGCCAGCTGCACCGGCAAGGTGCCGCGCGAGCGGCCCATGCCGTAGTTCTGGTAATAGGCCGCGCCCTTGTCGAGGATCAGCGGCACGGCCGCCAGCGACAGCACGTTGTTGATCACGGTCGGCAGGCCGAACAGGCCGGACAGCGCTGGCAGCGGCGGCTTGGCGCGCACCACGCCGCGCTTGCCCTCGATGGATTCGAGCAGCGCGGTTTCCTCGCCGCAGATGTAGGCGCCGGCGCCCTTGCGCACTTCCAGGTCGAAGCCGCGCCCCGAGCCGAGGATGTTCGCGCCCAGGAAGCCGGCCTTGACGGCGCTGGCGATGGCGCGGTTCAGGTTGGCGATCGCGTGCGGGTATTCGCTGCGCACGTAGATGTAGCCTTTGTTGGCGCCCACCGCCAGGCCGGCGATGGTCATGCCTTCGATCAGCATGAAGGGATCGCCTTCCATCACGATGCGGTCGGCGAAGGTGCCGGAGTCGCCTTCGTCGGCGTTGCAGACGATGTACTTCTGGCTGCCGGCCGCTTTCAGCACGGTGTTCCACTTGATCCCGGTCGGGAAGGCGGCGCCGCCGCGGCCGCGCAGGCCGGACGCGGTCACGGCGGCGACGATGGCGGACGGCTCCATCGCCAGCGCGTTGCGCAAGCCTTTGTAGCCGTCATGCGCTTCGTAGTCGGCCAGCGACAGCGGATCGGTGACGCCGGCGCGGGCGAAGGTCAGGCGGCTTTGCTTGGCCAGGTAGGGAATCTGTTCGACCAGGCCCAGTGCCAGCGGATGGCTGCTTTGACCGAGATGGAAGCCGGCGTCGAACAGCGCGACGACATCGGCCGCGTCGACCGGGCCGTAGCCGATGCGGCCGGCCACCGTGTCGACTTCCACCAGCGGCTCCAGCCACAGCAGGCCGCGCGTGCCGTTGCGCACGATGTCGAGCTCGACGCCGCGCCGCGCCGCTTCGGCGGCGATGGCGGCCGCCACGTCGTCGGCGCCCAGCGCCAGCGCGGTCGAGTCGCCTGGAATGTAGATGCGGATGCTCATGCTGCCTCCTTGACCTTGGCCAGCAGTGCATCGAAGCGGGCCGGCGTGACGCGCGCGTGCAGGGCTTCGTTGATCATCAGCGACGGCGCGGTGGCGCACTGCCCCAGGCAGTAGACCGGCTCCAGCGCGAATTGGCCGTCATGGCTGTGCGCGTGCAGCTTGCAGCCCAGCGCCTGCTCGGCATGGGCCAGCAGCGCGTCGCCGCCCATGCTCTGGCACGCCTCGGCGCGGCAGATCTGCACCACCTGCCGCGCCGGCGGCGAAGTGCGGAAATAATGGTAGAAGGTGATCACGCCATGCACTTCGGCGCGCGACAGGTTGAACGCCGACGCGATGTCGACCACCCTGTCGGGCGGGATATAGCCGATCGCATCCTGGATCGCGTGCAAGACCGGCAGCAGCTGGTCTTGCGCGCCGCTGCTGGCCGCGAGGATGGCGTTTGCCTGGGCGACCTCGTCGGCCTGGGGTGTACGCTGCTGCATGGTGCTCTCCGTTCTTTTTAATGTTTGCCGTCCGCCGATATATGTTCTGCATAACATATATCTCGGTTAATATTCATGCATGACGCTAGGCTAGCACTGTAAAAACAACGGCGCAATATGAAGGATTTTGCATAATGTTCAAAGTCGAGATACAGCCGGACTGGATCCTGCGGCAGCCCGATGGCCGCACGGTGGCGCTGCCGGTGCTGCTTAATTTACTGGCGTCGGTGCGCAACCTGGGCAGCATCAGCCAGGCCGCGACGGCATGCGGCATTTCCTACCGCCATGCGTGGGGGCTGCTGCGCGAATTCAACGAACAATTCGGCGCCGAACTGGTGGTCAAGTCGCGCGGGCAAGGCACGGTGCTGTCGCCGCTGGCGGACAAGCTGATCTGGGCCGACAAACGCATCAGCGCGCGCCTGACGCCCCTGCTGGACAGCCTGGCGTCGGAACTGCAGCAGGAGCTGGCCAGCCTGCTGGCCGAGCGTCCGCCGACATTGCGCCTGACCGCCTCGCACGGCTTTGCGGTGGCGGCGCTGGTCAAGCAGCTGGAGCAGCAAGGGGTGATGGTCGACCTGCAATATCGCAGCAGCACCGAGGCGGTGGCGGCGCTGGCGCGCGGCGAATGCGACCTGGCCGGCTTCCACCTGCCGGTCGGCGAGCTGGAGACGGCGGCGGCGGCCAAGTATCTGCCTTGGCTCGATCCCGGGCGCCACATGCTGATCCACCTGGCCTATCGCATGCAGGGCATCTTCGCCGCGCGGGGCAATCCCAAGGATATCCGCGCGCTGGACGATCTGGCCCGTCCCGACATCCGCTTCGTCAATCGCCAGCGCGGCTCCGGCACCCGGCTGCTGCTGGAACTGCTGCTGGCCGGCAAGGGGATCACGCCGGAAGCCATCCACGGTTTCGACAGCGCCGAGTTCACGCACGCCGCCGTGGCCGCCTACGTCGCCAGCAACATGGCCGACGCCAGCTTCGGCGTGGAAACCGCCGCGCGCCGCTTCGACCTCGATTTCGTGCCGGTGATACGGGAGCGCTACTTCTTCGCCTGCGCGCGCGAGGCGCCGGCCGAACCGCTGATGGCGGCCGCGCTGGCGGTGATGGAAAGCGCGGAGTTCAAGAGCACGCTGGCCGGACTGCCCGGCTATGACGGCGCGCTGAGCGGCCAGCGGCTGGAGTTGCAGTCATTGTTCTGAGAGCAACGAATCCGCGATAAACCAAAAAAAAGCCGCTGCGCCTTGCGGCGAGCGGCGAACGGCCTGGGGAGGCCGGGAGAACTACACAGTTCAAATCCGCGTCGAGTACAGCGCGTGATGTGTCAGGATGAACAGCGTGCGACGGTCCGGACCGCCGAAGATCAGCTGCAGCGGACGCGCAGGCACGTCGATCCGCCCGCTCTGCTTGCCGTCCGCGCCATAGATGAAGACCTGGCCGTTGGCCACGTACACCTTGCCGTCCGGCCCCACCGCCACGCTTTCGCCGCCGCGATCGGCAACTTGCTTGAGGTCGGTGATCGCGCCGCCCTCGCCCACCAGGCCGCTGAACGTGAGGTTGCGCGAGCTGTTGGCGAACACCACGCGCTGGCCAGGCTGCGCGTAGACGAAGCCGTGGGTGTCGAGCGTGTCCGACCAGCGGTAACCGAGGTGGTCGAGCGAACCATGGCGGGTGACCCGGAACGCCGGCAGCACCAGGCTGCCGTCGGGCGACACGTATTCGCGCGTCTTCGCCACCGCCGCGTCACGGGCGAACATTTCGGCCAGCGTGGTGAACTCGTAGGTGTCGAGGTTCAGCTGGTCCTGGAATTCGCCGTTGGACCAGTAGTTGACCGGCAGCGCGACGCGGGTGTTGGCGTGGACAGCGCGCGGCGTGGGCTTGATGAACGAGACCGGCGCGCCCGGCACGCCAGGCTTGAGCATGTACACGCTGCCCTCCTTGCCGCTGGAGGACAGCACCATCAGGTTGTCGCTGCCGTCCACCGCCAGGTTGACCGGATCGAGCGGGAAGTCGCTCACCGTCTTCAGCCCTTCGCCCCGGGCGTAGCTGAAGATGCGCTGGAAGTGGCGGTCGATGAAGTACAGCCTGCCCTTCGAATCCACGGCGGCGCCGGCGATCGAGTAGAAGCCGTCTTCCAGCTTGTCCACTTTGGCCGCCGACGGCGCGGCGGGCGCGGTGCCCGGCTTGCCGCTGTAGTCGAGCACCGCGAACATGCGTTCGCGAACTTCGAGCCGGTTGGTCACGTCCGTGATCGCGTTTTCGTACGGGTACTTGGAGGCGCGCACGTCGGCGATGCAGCCCTGCTCGTCGCAGGTGGGGAAGCCGCTCTCGCCGTTGACGGCGAGGTTGCGGAAACGGATGTCGCTCGAATTGGTCAGCTTGACGGCGGTCGGCGCCGGCTTCATCGAACGGGTCACGCGGTAGGCGTGGTAGTTGGCCAGCAGGATGTGCTTCGAGTTGCGGATGTCGAGCGACACCGAGTCGGCGCCGTCGCGCACCTCTTCCTCGGTCTGCGGTGCGTAGAAGGACCAGTTCTCGACGCCGTCCAGCACTATCTCATTGCGGACGTGGTGTTCGGCCGAGAGCTCGTACACGCGGCCCGGCGTCTTGGTGTTGGTCACATGGAAAGCGGCCTGCGCATGGCCGGCCGGCGACCAGACGCCGGTGAAGGTGCCGCCACCGCCGTCCGTCACCCAGATGCTCGGGTACTGGCGATCCCACCAGGTCGAGGTGTCGAACCGGTCGTTCTTCTTGTACGGATCGGCCGGCGAGCCATAGCCCCACTGGATGCGGATGTCGTCCACCAGCGAGTGCTCGCCGGCGCGCCACAGCAGCGCCACCGCGCGTGGATTGACTTCGCCGGTCGCCAGGCCAAGCCCGGTCACGACGGCGTCGCCGCCGCGCGCGCTCTCGAGCAGCGCCTTGGGCGTGTCGGCGCCCTGGTACAGCGGCGAACCGTTCGGCAGCACCAGCCGGGTCAGCCCCGGATGCAGGGCGATCAGCACCGTGTCCGGCTTCAGGCGGATGGTGTCGTTGACCGCGTATAAGCCCAGCGGCAGGTAGACCACGCGGCGGCTGTCGATCGCCTTCTGGATCGCGGCCGTGTCGTCGGTGACGCTGTCGCCCTTGGCGCCGAAGCTGCGCACGCTGGCCCAGTCGCCGGTCGGCGGCAGCGCGCGCAGCACCCGGGCGGTGTCGCCGTTCGTCGCGCTGCCGGCTGGCAGCGCCGCCGTGCGGTAGTTGGTGTCGAACTGGCCGGGTTCGCCCAGGCCCGGCAGCTTCAGGCCGTGGTTGAATTCGGCGACCTGGTAGTCGCGCCCCTTCCCTTCGAGCTGCTTGCCGCTGTCGCGGAAACGCGCGAAGACCGGCACATTGCGCGCGCTGACCCGCTCGAAGCCGACCTGGGTATAGACATTGTTCTCGTTGCTGATGACGAGGGCCGCCTTGGACACGTTCTCGAAGCGCACGTCATGGCCCCACAGCCAGTCGCCGTAGCCGCGGTCGATCTCGATGCCGACCGGCGTGTTGCGGATCTCGGTGTTGGCCAGCGTCAGCCCGGCTTCGTGTTCGCGGATGGCGGCGTCGCGCTGGCCGTCGAAGGTCGAGTCCAGCAAGGTGAACTGCCAGGCCGGCGAGGTCTTCTCGGCCAGGATGCCGTAGCGGCCGCCGAAGAAGCGCAGGTTGTAGGCGATATTGCCGACCTGGTAGACGCCGGCCAGGCCCGAGCCCATGTGGAAGTCGATGTGCGACAGGTTCGAGTGCTGGGCCGTGTGCATGCGCACGCCGCTGGCGGCGGGATTGCCGTCGCCGACCTCGAAGTCGACGTTCGACAGCACCGAATAGAAGGTCGAGGAGTTGGCGTCGCGCACGGCCTTCCCCGGCTCCGTGCTGAACGGCACCGCGCTCGGCACCGGCATCGCCACCGCGCCGATATTGTAGGTGTCGGTGCCGGTGAAGATCACCATGTTGGCCACGCCCTTCTGGAAGCCCGGCGTGTTCGCGCCCAGCACCAGCACCGGCCGGGTCTTGCCGACGCCGTAGACGCGCACCGCGATCGGAATCAGGATGCTGCGGCTGACGCGGTAGCGGCCCGGCGGCAGGAACACCACGCCGCCCGCGCCCTTGTTGGCCGCGCTGTCGATCGCCTGCTGCAGGGCGTCGCTGTCGTCGGCGACGCCGTCGCCCTTGGCGTGCACCACCACGGCGCGCGGGTCGTCCGGCATGCTCTGGTAGGCGGAAATGGAAGCCGGCGCGGCCGCAGCGTGGGCAGCATGGGCAGCCAGCATCAGCGCCGATACTAGGATGGATCGGTGTGTCAAATGAGTCTCCTTGATTGTTCTAAACGAACAGTGACAACAGCAGGACGAAAACGATGCCGAAGCTGCCGACCAGCGTTTCCATCATCGTCCATGAGCGGAAGGTGTCCTTCAACGACAGGCCGAAATATTCCTTGAACATCCAGAAGGCGGAATCGTTCACGTGGCTGAACATCAGGCTGCCGGCGCCGACGGCCAGCACCATCAGGTTGGGATTGACGCCCGACGATTCCACCAGCGGCCCGACCACGCCGGCAGCGGTCACGCCGGCGACGGTGGCCGAACCGAGGCAGACGCGGATCAGCGTCGCCACCGCCCAGCCCAGCAGCAGCGGCGGCACCGGCAGGCTGGCCAGCTGGGCGCCGAGCTGGGCGCTGACGCCGGACTCGGTCATCACCTGCTTCAGGCCGCCCGCGCCGGCGATGATCAGCAGGATGGGCGCGATCTCGCGCAGCGCTTCCTGGGCCGAGCCCATCACCTGCGGCAGCGTCTGGCCACGGCCGAGACCGAGCGTGTAGATGGCCACCGCGTACGACGCCAGCATCACCACCGTGGGGTTGGAGAAGAACGCCAGCGGCTGGGTCAGTTCGGGACGCAGCAAGGTGGTCAGGGTCAGCGCCCCCAGCAACGCCACCGGCAGCAGCGCCGTGAAGAAGCTGGCGAAGGTGCCCGGCAGTTCGTGATCGGGCTTCGGTTCGGCGTTGAAAATCGCCGCCGGCTGGGCACGGATGTTCTTCAGCGTCATGGCGAAGACCGGGCCGGCGATGATCAGCGTCGGAATCGCCACCAGCAAGCCGTACAGCAGCGTCTTGCCCATGTCCGCGTGCACCGCCGCCACCAGCGCGGTGGGCGACGGGTGCGGCGGCAGGAAGCCGTGGGCGATCGACAGGCCGGCCAGCAAGGGCATGCCGAGCGCCACCGCCGGCCGGCCCGACTGGAACACCAGCGAGAAGATCAGCGGGACCATCAGCACGAAGCCGACGTTGTAGTACAGCGGCATGCCGACCACGAAGCCGGTGACGGTCATGGCGACCGGCATCCGGTGCGGGCCCAGCGTGTCGATCAGGCTGACGGCGATGCGCCGGGCGGCGCCGCTGTCGGCAATCAGCTTGCCGAACACGGCGCCCAGGCAGATGACCACCACCAGCGAACCGAGCAAATCGCCGATGCCCTTCTCGATGGCGCCGGGGATCTTCGCCAGCGGCATGCCCAGCATCAGGGCGGCGACCATGGCTGCCACCACGAACGCCAGGAGCGGTTGAACCTTGCCCCAGGCGATCATGATGGTCAGCAGGCCGACCGCCAGCAGTACGGAAAATAAACTCCACACGGCTGGCGCCCCCTTAGAAGTTCATGCGGACACCGACGCGGTAGGTACGGCCGACCGAGTCATAGACCGCAGGATTGAGGCCGAGGCTCAGATTGGTCTGCGGCACCATCACCGGCGCGCGGTCCGCCAGGTTGTCGACCTTGAAGTAGCCCGTCACCTGTTTCGAGAAGCTGTAGTTGCCGCCAAGGTCGACATAGACCGCGCCCGGCATGTGGTTGTCGAAGATGGTCGGATGCGCCGCGGTCGGCAGCGGGCAATTGGTCCGGCACTCGATGTATTCATTGTTGAATACGCCGGCGCCTATCCAGCGTTCGCTCAGGGTCAGGCCCAGCTTGCCGGCCATCAGCCCATCCCACGACTGCGACACCAGCCCCTTCCACTTCGGCGTGGGGCCGGTCATCGCGCCCGCGCCTTCGATCGGCGTCGTGCCCGGCACGCCAGGATCGGAGATCGAGTGGATCATCCGCGACGCCAGGCCGCGCAGCGTGACGGTGCCGGGCAGGCCGAAGTCGCCCATGTTCTTGCGGTAAGCCATCTCGAAGTCGACGCCGCGCGTATGCAGCGACGCGAAGTTGAAGCTCTGCGCCAGCACATAGTTGGTGCCCGCCGGCCCGTTGATCGAGACCGCCGAGCAGACCGCCTGGTTGCCGCCGTAGCACAGGTCGACCTCCTGCTGCGGATTCAGCGAGCTGATCACGTTCTGCACCTTGATGTCGTAGTAGTCGACCGAGAAGTTGAAGTTGCGCGCCCAGCTCGGCTGGCTCAGCACCAGGCCGAAGGAATTGTTGCGCGCGTCTTCGGTCTTGAGCGCCGGGTTGCCGACGTTGCGCTGCTGGATCTGGACCGACGAACCCTGGCTGTTGTTGACCGCCTGGTTGGTGACCGTCATCGCGGCGTACAGCTCCGACAGGTTGGGCGCGCGCACGTCCTTCGAGCTGACCGCGCGCAGGCGCAGGCCGTCGACCGGGGTCTGCCAGGTGGCGCCCAGCTTCCAGGCGCGGGCCTTGCCGGCCGTGCTGTATTTCTCCTCGCGGTCGGCGATGTTCAGGTTGGCCTCGCCCAGGGTGGCCGACTTCAGGAACGGGATGTTGAATTCGACATAGGCTTCCTTGACGTTGAACGCGCCCTTGCCGTTGTGGTAGTTGCCCGCGAACCAGTTGTCGCCGGTGACGGACAAGGTCGGATCGGCCGGATAGCTGGGGCTGTAAGGCGACTCGACCGCCACGCCGGCGCCGTAAGGGTCGCCGAACACCGAGTAGTCCTCGCGGCGCCATTCGGCGCCGAACGCCACCGAGATCGGGCCGGCCCAACCCTGTGCCAGCTCGCCATTGATGTTAGCGCTAACAACATTTTGCGTCGAATCCGTGTGCTGCATTGGGCCGTTGACCGGTGCGATGTAATTCCATCCCGCCATGTTGATCGGGACATTGCCGAAGATGTTGATCGGCTGGCAGCCGGCGGCGCGGGCGGTGGCGCTGCGGCAGACGATCTGGCCGGTGGCCGGGTCCTTGACCGCGTCGATGGCGAAGTTGTAGCGCGGATTGAGCGTGATGTCCTTCACCTGGATCACGGTCTTGTTCTCGCCGTGCTCGGCATACGCATCGTACGACCATTCCTTGCCGAACATCGTAAACTTGCCGTCGGCGCCGACGACCACGCGGCGCTGGGTGCGCGTCGGATGCACGTTGATGTTGGACGGGAACTCGGCGTTCGCGGTGCCGACCGACATGGCGCCGGTGGGGTAGCCGGAAGCGCAACCGGCGGCGACCGAAGCCGGCAGGTAGGCGTTGTCGCAGCGGATGGACAGGTTGCCCTGCTTGGCCGCGCCCGGATTCGGCGAGAACACGGAGGTGACCTGCGCCCAGTTGCCGGTGACGTAGATTTCATTGTCCGCATCGAGGTCCCACGACACGCGGCTGTAAGCGACTTCGCGCTTGAAGTTCATCGCCAGGTTGGTGCCGGCGCCGACGCTGCCGTCACGGTCGCCGCCGATGCAGAAGTTGCCGACGCAATCGGTGCCGTACTGGAACGCGTAGGGCGTGCCGCCGGGGCCGAACGCCGTGCCTTTCAACGGGCCGTTGGTGATCAGGCCGTATTTGGCGTACTGGATGTGCTGGGCGTTGATGATGCTCTTGAAGCGCGGCGCGCCGGCGGCCTGCATATCCTTGGTCGATTCCTGCAGGGCGGGATTGTTGTACCAGTCGCGGCCGCCCGCGCCCACCTGGCCGAAGCCTGGCGAATCGATGCCATTTTGCTTGGTGAATTCGCCGCTGACGGTCACGTGCAGGCGGTCGTCCATGAAGCCCTTGCCCCAGGCGGCCTGCAGCGTGCCGCTCTTGTCGTCGTGGTACTGGGTCTCGCCGCCGGCCACGTTGGCCTTGAAGCCGTTGAATTTCTTGTCGGTGATGAAGTTGACCACGCCGCCGATCGCATCCGAACCGTAGGACGCCGAGGCGCCGCCGGTGACCACGTCGACGCGCTTGACCAGCAGTTGCGGGAATTGGCTGACGTCGGTCACGCCGGTGACGTTGGCGCCGACCACGCGCTGGCCGTCCAGCAGGGTCAGGGTGCGCAGCGTGCCCAGGCCGCGCAGGCTCAGCGAGCTCAGGCCCTGGATGCCGCTGGAGGTGCTGAAGGTGTTCGTGGTGCGGCCGGTGCTGCCCTGCAGCGCCGGCAGTTCGATCAGCGATTCGAAAATATTCGGTTTGGCCGCCTTGTCGAGGTCGGCGGACGACAGGCTCGTGGTGGGCGTCGGCTGCGAGAAGCCGCGCGCGGCGATGCGCGAACCGGACACGACGACGGTTTTCACCTCCTCGGGTTCCGGCGCGGCCGGGGTGGCGCCTGCTGGTTTAACCGCGTCGGCCGGTACTTGCTGGGCGTGGCCGGGCATCGACAGGATGCCGCAGGCGCTAGCCACTGCAAGGTTGATCATGGTGCGCTGAAATGGTGTTTTCATGGTTATCTCCTCTTATTTTAATGAGCGGCTTCGTCCTGTGTGAGCCGGTGCGACTGTGCTTCGGAACTGCTTTTTTTTGTGTGAATTCCCTCCGTGACAATGTTAGCGTTACCAAATCATCTCACCGAATTGCATTTTTAAGGTTGCCGTTTAGCCACAGGTGGCTATTTTGATCGAGAATTACGGTGCTGTCGCTCTGCTAGCGCTAACAGTTTTAATTGAGATAGTCACCGACATCCGCTAGCGCTTGGGCTGGAGGTAGCCGTGCATGCCCAGCCAGCGCACATAGCCGTCGAACCATCCGGTGCTGGTGGTGGTCTTGGGATACATGCCGAAACCGTGGCCGCCCTGCTCGAACAGGTGGAACTCCACCGGGCGTTTGGCGCCGCGCCAGCTGTCGATCAGGCCGTAGCCGCCGTTGCCGAAAAACGGATCGTCCGCCGCCAGCGCGACAAACAACGGCGGCGCGTCCGCCGGCACGGTCACCGCCGACAGCGGACCGTAGATGTTGCCGATGAAGGCCGGCTTGGCATCCTGTCCGTACAGCGCGGTCGACATGGTCAGCATGGCGCCGGCCGAGAAGCCGAGCATGCCGACGCGGTCGGCGTCGACATGCCACTCCTTGGCGCGGGCGCGGACCAGGGCAAAGGCGGCGCGGGCGTCGGCGACCTGCGGCGCATAGGCGGTGGCTGGATCCTGCGGCGCGGGCGGCCGCTTCGCCGTTGCGGAGAACATTTCCGCCATCGAGCGTTCGAAGCCGGCCATGTCCTGCGGGGTCTGGTTCAAACGGTATTTCAGCACGAAGGCCGCCACGCCCTTCCCGGCCAGCGCCTGGGCCACCTGCCATCCTTCGTTTTCCATCGACAGCGTGCGGAAACCGCCGCCCGGCGCAACGATCACCGCGGCGCCGGTGGCCTTGGCGGCGGACGGCAGGAACGGCGTCAGCGTGGCGACCGTGACGTTGCGGGCGAACACGCTGTTGTATTGACGGTGCCAGGCTTCCGGCGCGGTCGCGCCGGGCAGTGTTCCCGTGTCCAGCGTGATCGCGGCCGGTTGCGCCGGCGTGGCGATCGGCGTCATCTTGTCGTTCTGCGCCAGCGCGGATCCGGCGCCCATGTGCATCAGCGACAGCGCAAGCGCCGCAAGGCCAAATTTCTTCATCGTGTCTCCTGGTTTTTTAGTGTCTGTGTGCCCCGGTTTCAGGGTCGTATTTTTTTAATGTTAGTCACAATGGTAGAGAGCAACAAAATGGTTGCGGTAACATTTTTGGCTGACCATCGAAATGTACTGCTTAAATTTCCGACAAGCTAATAACTTTTTTCTTGACTTCGATATCGAAACCGATATCAGACCAAGATCGCATGCCGGTTCCGATTAACCGAGTTGAGGCCTCTTTATGCTGTAGACGCCGTGCATAACTCACCATAGCTTGCTATTGCTTATTGAGTGCCTGGTTCCGCCCCAACTGCTGGCGCCGACTGTGTACCCAGAATTTGAATATCACTGTACATTGTTCTTTCAGACATTCAAAAACTGTCCAATTGTCACGATTTTAAAATGTATCAAAGTGTGATGTGCACCCTACATTACGTTACAAAAATTCAAATAAAAATTTCATTAATCGGTGCTATTCTAAAAGTGCTTTTTTAGTAATGTTTTTATTTTGATTTTTTGCACATTAATAGTTTATTCGCTTATTAATTTTGGAGAATATATGCCAGGGTTTACTGACTATTTTAATGAAAATATGTCTTCGCTCGGTGTGCCAACACCGGCGGGTCTTTACGGATCGGTGGCGACCGCATTAAGTTCGGCGGGAACGATCGCCGGCGCGATCAAGCTATTCGGTCCCGATGTGACGGTACGCGAATTGATTGGCGCAGGAACCCTTACCGAGGAATTCGCCTACGCCGGTGCGTTGCAGGCCTCGTTTTACTTGGGCGCTGTAGTGGGCAGTATTGCTGTTGCCACTGGCCGGGTGCTGGGTGGCGGGGCCAGAATTGCCGATCTGTTCAGTGCTGTGGATGCGGCACCGCTGGAGGTCATATCCGAATACTGGCCTGCCCAGTACGCCGCAGAGTATTCCGCAGCGGTCTCATACTCGGCGGAAGGCACGGGCGGTAGCAGCGGCGGAGATTTCGGTGGCGATGGCGGCTATGGCGGCGGCGACCCAGGCGGTGGCGAAGAACCAGGTGGCGGTGATCCAGGCGGAGGTGGGGGCGGAGGTGGAGGTGGATTCCCAACCCATCCGGAAGAAGATGCGGTGACGCCAAGAAGTCCAGGCATCCAAGTTTCCGAAGCCGCGCCCGACAGGTTGGTGCAATCCATGGCGAGCTTTGCCGTACCTGGTGCCGGCGCCATAGCCAGCCATCCAGCCCTGGAAACGACAAAGCCCATGCTAGCGCACGTTCATTAATCGTGAAGTGCAGATGTTTTAAAGCATCTGCAATTTCCAATTGGAAAGTTGAAAATGAGAATCTCGGAAAAAATTAAAGATGAAATTTATTTGCTGCTGGCCGGATTATTCTGCGCATTTTTGGCGGCAAAATTCTGGGGCTTTTTTCAATCAACGGGATTTGATATTATTTATATTGCGGCAATTGTCGGCCTGATCGTACAGAATACCCGTCTAAAAAAGAAAATCGAGGCCTTGCAAAAAAACCCCGTTGATAAAGCATGAAATAAGGGCGCGAGAGCATAATGGATTTGAACGATGCATATATTGCCTCCTCGGCGCGGCGTGCCGGCGGCTGCGGCCTACACGCACTGGTCATTATGGCCAACCTGCACGGCATTTCGGCGGAGCCGGATCAGCTTACGCACGAGTTCGGAACAGATGATTTCACCAGCACCACCATTCTGCTCGCAGCCAAGCGCTTGGGCTTGGCCGCGAAAGTGGTACGTCAGGATAGCGCCAGGATCTTCTTCACTCCGTTGCCGGCCATCGCCGCCGACAAACACGGTAATTATTTCATCGTCGCCAAGTTCGACGGCCCTGGCAAAACCGCTGGCAGAATCTTGATCCAGTACCCTCAGGACGTGCCCTTGATCGTCTCGCTCGCCGAGTTCCTCGACGCGTGGAATGGTGAATTCATCCTGTTCACCAGCAAAGCCAGTTTTTCCGGCGAGGCGGCGCAATTCGATTTCACTTGGTTTGTTCCGGTCATCATCAAATACCGGAAAATGCTGTTCGAAGTCCTCTGTATCTCGCTGGTACTCCAGATCATCGGATTGGTGACGCCGATGTTTTTCCAAGTCGTCATGGATAAGGTGCTAGTCAACCAGGCGATAAAAACACTGAATGTGATCTCGATCGGTTTGGTCTGCGCGACATTTTTTGACGTCGTGCTGTCCGGCATCCGCAGCTACTCCTTCTCGCATACCAGTAGCAAAATCGACGTGGAGTTGGGTGCACGCCTGTTCAGGCATCTGCTGAATTTGCCGATCGCATATTTTGAAGCGCGCCGGGTCGGGGACTCGGTTGCCCGTATCAAGGAGCTGGAAAACATCCGCTCCTTTTTGACGGGCAACGCCATGACGCTTGTGCTGGACGTCCTATTTTCGTTCATCTACTTCAGCGTCATGCTCTGGTATAGCGTTGCGCTGACCATGATCGTCCTGGCCTCGATTCCGCTGTACTTCATACTATCGGCGGTATTTACGCCGCTATTGCGTAATCGCCTCAATGAAAAGTTCAATCGCAATTCGGAAAACCAGTCTTTCCTGGTTGAAACTGTCAGCGGCATCCAGACCGTCAAGTCGATGGCGCTGGAGCCGAGGTGGCGCGACAAGTGGGAACAGCAATTGGCCAGCTACGTGGCTGCCGGCTTATCTGCGTCCAACACATCGATCCTGGCCAACAGCGGTGTGACCATTATCAGCAAGCTGGTCACTGCCAGCATCATGTGGATGGGCGCCAGTCTGGTCATCGAGGGAAAGATGACCGTCGGCGAGCTGATCGCGTTTAACATGCTATCCAACCAAATTTCCTCGCCCATTCTGCGGCTGGCGCAGTTGTGGAACGATTTCCAGCAAGTCGGCATTTCCATGAGCCGACTTGGCGATATCCTCAATTCGCGCCCCGAACTAAGCCGCGACGCGGGACAGACCTTCGAGGTCAAGGGCGCCATCGTGTTTGACGACGTGGCGTTCCGCTATCGGCCAGATGCGCGCAACGCCATCGACGGGGTCAGCTTGGCCATCGGGTGCGGCGAAGTCATCGGTGTGGTCGGCCGTTCCGGCTCCGGGAAAAGCACCCTTACCAAGCTGGTTCAACGCTTGTACGTGCCGGAACGCGGACGGGTGACCATCGACGGGCTGGACATCGCGGTCATCGACGCGGCCTCTTTGCGCAAGCAGATCGGCGTTGTACTACAGGAAAACGTGCTGTTTGCGCGCTCCATCCGCGACAACATTGCGGTCGCCTGTCCGTCCGCTCCGCTGGAAAAAATCATCGAAGTGTCGAAGCTGGCCGGCGCCCATGAATTCATCTGCGAGCTGACGGACGGCTACGACACGCTGGTCGGGGAACATGGCGTGGGGCTGTCGGGAGGTCAGCGGCAACGGATCGCGATCGCGCGGGCGCTGATTTCCGATCCGCGCATTTTGATTTTCGACGAAGCCACCAGCGCGCTGGACTATGAGTCCGAGAAAATCATCCAGAACAATATGCGCAGTATCTGCGCCGGCCGCACGGTGCTGATTATCGCGCATCGTTTATCAGCAGTACGCGACGCCACGTGCATCGTCGTCATGGATCAGGGGCGGGTGGCAGAGATCGGCGACCATAGGCAATTGCTGCGCATTCCCGACGGTATTTATGCTGGCTTGCACCGCCTGCAGGCCGGCCACGGTGACCTATCCCAGGACAGCGGTCCGGCATGGCCGGCGGCAGAGTTCCTATCGTCGGCCTTGGAGGCGGATAGCGTATGACGCTCAAATATCGCTGGATGGCCTACCGCGACTTGTGGGCGCGCTATCACGCCGTATTCCGCTTCTTCTGGCAAACTCGGCAGGCGTCGCATGCGCTGCTGGAGCACGAGGCGGAGTTTTTGCCTGCCGCACTCGCCATTCAGGAGCGGCCCGCGTCCACTACCGCCCGCCTGACTGGCCGGGTGCTGATGCTACTGACCGCGACGCTGCTGATCTGGTCAGTCTGCGGGAAAATCGACATTGTCGTTAACGTCAAGGGCAAGACCATCCCACGCGCGCACACCAAGGCGATCGCAGCGATCGAGATGGCGGCCGTGCGCGTGATCCACGTGGCCGACGGCCAGTTCGTGCATGCCGGCGACACCCTGCTCGAACTGGACGCAAGCGCGGCCGAGGCGGAACACAACAAGGCCGTTTCCGACATGGACATTGCGCGGTTGAAAATGCAGAGCGCCAAAGCCTTGCTGGACGCCATCACCACCGGTCGCAGGCCGACGCTCCCCCCCGCTGCGGCCAGCCCGCCGCCGGAGTCTTGGCTGCGCGCCGAACGGGCGCTGATCGACCAATATGAGGACTTCAAGGCCAAGAAGGAGCGCATCGATACCGACATCATGCACTTCGAGCAGTCTCTGCCGATAGTCACCCGGCGCGCGACCGACTACCAGGCGATGCGCCTGACCCACGATGTGTCCGAGCATGCATGGCTGGAAAAGGAACAAGCCAGGATCGATTTACAGGGACAACTGGACGACGCCAGAAGGCAACGCGACATGGTGGTGGCCAGCGCGCGCAAAGAGGCGCGCGACGCGATCATTGAGAGCGAGCGCATCGCCGCAGAAAGCGAGCAAGACGCCAACAGATCGGAGCAGCACGCGCGACTGCTGCGCCTGACGGCGCCGGTGGACGGGACGGTGCAGCAGTTGAGTGTGCATACGGTGGGCGGCGTGGTATCGCCGGCCCAGCCGCTGATGCTGATCGTGCCGAAGGGGAACCAGGTCGAAATCGAGGCGCTGATGGAAAGCCGGGACGCCGGCTTCGTTAAGGAAGGACAGTCGGCCTCAGTGAAGGTCAGCACCTTCGAATACACGAAATACGGCACCATTCCTGCCCACGTGCTGCAGGTTTCCCACGATTCCATCGAGGATGAAAAAAAGGGCTTGCTGTACCCGATCAAGATCGTTTTCGATCGGTCGAGCATTCTGGTCGACGGCCAGACACTGGCCCTGACGTCGGGCCTATCGACCGACGTCGAGATCAAAACGGGAAGTCGCCGCATCATCGAGTATTTCCTTTCGCCTTTGCTGCAACATCAACATGAGACACTTCGTGAACGCTGATCGATTCCCCGGTTTGCTGTGCCACTTACTGTGTCTTCTTTGCGTTGCCCTCGCCGGCTCGGCGCCGGCGGCGGATCTACGCATCGCGTCTCTCGACGGCTATGCGGTCGTCCCCGCCGGCATCGAAAGCGCCGGCCCCGCCGATGCAGCGAGTGTCGTATGCGCCAGCCAGCACTTCCGCCTGCAACAGCTGACGCTGGTCGAGGCTGTTAATTTGGCGCTCTGCAACAATCCGCAAATCCGCGGTGCTTGGGCCGCCGTCCAGGTCCAGTCCAACTCGGTGGGGGAGGCCCGCGCCGCCTACTACCCGTCGGTGTCCGCCGGCCTGACGCGGCTGAGTGATCGCACCCAGCTGGAAGGCTATTCGGAAGGATCGACCAAACTGGAGGGGACGGCGAAAAATCTCGGAGTCAACTGGCGTTTGTTTGACTTCGGGGAACGCGACGCCAACCGTCAAGCGGCGACGGCCATGCTGGGCGCGGCTATCGCGTCGCATGAAGCGGTGCAGCAAAGGATACTGGCAAATATTATTTCCAGCTATTTCGATGCGCAGACGCAAATGGCCACCGTCGAAGGCAAGCAGAAAAACACGGCGCTAGCCGCGCAGATACTGGCGTCAGCGGAACGCCGTGAGGCACGAGGCGCGGGCGACCGTTCGGATACCTTACAGGCGAAGTCGGCCTTGGCCAAGGCGTCACTGGAGCAGGTCCGGGCAGACGGCGCCTACAGGAAATCGATGGCCACACTGGTGTACGCACTGGGGATCGCCTCCAATGCGCCGGTGTCGATCATGCACGACGTGCCGGTGGCCGGTCAAGAAGCGCGACGGGAGTTGGAGGACTGGATGTCCATTGCACGGAGGCAACATCCAGCGTTGCGGGCTGCGCGTGCCGGCGTGGAGGCTGCCAAGCAAAAGCTGCGGGCGCAGGCCTCGCAGGCGCGGCCGACGCTGGATTTCTCCGGCAATTTCTACCAGAATGGCCGCCCCAACCAGGGCTTGCCACCCATCACTTCGAAGGAAACGATCGTTGCGGTTACGCTGAACATTCCGATTTTCGATGGTTTTGCCCAGCGTTACAGGGTGCGGGGCGCCATGGCCCAGGTCGAGCAGCGGGCGGCGGAACTTGAGGACGCCGAGCACCAGATTCTGTCTGAAATCGTCAAAGCCTACGCCGACGCCGGCGCGTCGCTAGAAAACCTGGGCGCGTCGCAGCAACTGCTCGAGGCCGCGCAAGCCGCGCTCGACAGCGTGCAGCTCAAGTTCGAGGGTGGAGCGGCTAATATCGTTGACGTGCTGAATGCCGAAATCGGCCTGTCGGAAGCGCGCCAGGAGCGTATCCGCTGCCTGGCGGAGTGGCGTTCAGCGCGATTGATCTTGATGGCCAACACCGGCACGCTGGTCCCGCATGAACTGGCGCCATAGCTATCGGCAAGGGCAGCCATGCCTGCCGACTGCGTTGCGCGCCCACGGCGCGCGGGGCTGGCGCGTTGCGCCAGCAGTTGGGCGATTCGGATAGCCTCGCGCCCTTTAGGGCGCTACGTCTTCGAATCCCACCGTCTCCGTCCGAACAAAAAAAATGGACTCCCGCAGGGGAGTCCATTTTTCTTTGTTCTGGCGGAGACGGTGTCCGCATATTTAGCATTCAACGATGTCCAACAATAGCTTTAAATTCCTTACAAAACAATTAGTTAGCACAACACATTGTTCAACTAGATTCTTTACTGTTTGCCAAAATCCGGCTATCATTTGATAGTCATTTTGATAGTCTAGGAGTTCGAATGCGACGCCAACAACAACGACTCACCGCATTACAAGTAAGCAAGCTTTCCAAGCCAGGACTGTACGGCGACGGCGGAGGCTTAACCTTACAAATCACATCTGGCGGCGCAAAGTCATGGCTCTTACGTTACATGATCGCCGGTAAGGCATACGGAATGGGATTAGGACCGACGCATACAGTAAGCCTGGCTGAAGCGCGCCAGAAAGCACTCTCTGCGCGAAAGCTAATAATCGACGGCATCAACCCATTGGCCGCCAAGAAGCAGGACCAGGTCGCGGCAGCACTGGCAAATGCCAAAATGATGACGTTTGACCAGTGCGCCGCCGCCTACATTCTGGCGCACAAGGCCGGTTGGAAGAACGCCAAGCACATCGATCAATGGACAAACACTTTGAACACTTATGCCAGCCCTGTGTTCGGCCATTTACCAGTGGCCGATGTAGACACTGGCCTGGTAGTGAAATGCCTCTCACCGATTTGGGAAGCTAAGACTGAAACGGCTAGCCGTCTTCGAGGACGCATCGAGTCGGTATTGGGATGGGCCACTACCAGTGGATACCGTACAGGCGAAAATCCAGCGCGATGGAAGGGCCATTTAGACAATCTACTCGCCACCATCAGCAAGACCAGTCGAACAAAGCACCACCCTTCTCTGCCCTGGCAAAATATCGGCGCATTTATGTCGGCGCTCAGAGCACGCGATGGCGCGTCCGCTCGTGCTGTCGAATTTGCGATCCTTACCGCTTGCCGATCTGGCGAGGTACGCGGCGCTCGATGGACAGAATTCGATATAGAGAACAAGGTATGGACAATACCCGCCGAGCGCATGAAAGCTAAACGCCAACATGAGGTGCCGTTAAGCGATTCAGCACTGGCCCTACTGAAATCAATCCCTATGGGCGGAGATTTTGTATTTGCTGGCACGAAAGCGCAGCAATTATCGGATATGTCGTTGACGGCAGTAATTCGGCGGATGAATAGCGGGGAACAGCCGACTTGGATTGATTCGAACGGCGAAGGTATTACCGTTCATGGTTTTCGCAGCAGTTTCCGAATGTGGGCAGCCGAGGCAACCAGTTATCCGCGTGAGGTTGCCGAACACGCGTTGGCGCATCAATTACCAGATGCCGTCGAACGCGCATATCAACGGGGTTCTCAATTTGCAAAACGTGCCGCATTGATGTCTGATTGGACGATATATTGCAATACGGCGCGGAACGCTTCAAATACCCCCTAATTCGATGCACAGTATAATAATTCCAACATCCTGAAGGACCGTTATCGCCTCATTGCGGCCACTCGCGACGTTCAACATCAAGAAGAATATAGCGTACAAATAAAGATAAAGACGGCCTTCCATTCATAGCGCTTGCTGTAATACTATGCAGATGGGGCAAATGCGTTGAGTGCGAAAAAAAATACAGTTCCGCATACGATAATCGCCAAGCTCTTAAGCGCATCCCTCGTAATATCATTTTCAGTGTAGGTGTAAATAGATAAAACGGAAAGAGGTATGAAAAACCCTGCTCCAGTAAATCCAAAAATAAAAAAAACTATAGCCCTAAGCCTTATTGATGGCGAAGAAAAATTGTAATCACGAAATGCTCGTGCCTTTTCCAAATTCTCTGTTCTTATGTAAGAGCCTGCGCAGATGAATGACAAAGTCCAGAAATCGGCTAGCGCAGTGGGTATGTGAAAATTAAAAATCTCTAACGGCCAACCAAATATAGCACAGGCAATCTTCCGATAATAGCCAATATAGGTTACGGCAACTTTTACCAAACCCACATCGAATAGCTTTTGAACTAGACTTATCAGGCTAATGATTGAAACAATCAAAGTCAAGACCTTTATAGTCTTGTTTGCCGTATCCGTTTTTCGTTTATCAAGTCCAAGCACGAGCTGCTCTCCAAGATTTGACTATTTAAATTTAAAGGAAAATTTTTTTGTTCTTAATGACAGAATACTTCTGGCCGTTTGAAAAGGTCAACGACTGGGAAATGTCACTGTGCCCTGTTTTCTAATGAAGACGTCATTCGCTACAGGCGCATCAGCAATGCCAAGCCTAGTAAACTCTTGCTCTAACTGTCCTTCGAGATGTTTGACTCTGCGTTCTATGTGCGGTCGAATCTCCGAAAGATTTGCCTCATATCCTCCAGCGGTCAAGCAAATTCGGCTTGTAGGCCAGTCAAATGTAGCAGCTAAGGGGCCATTCCCAAGCTCAGGTACTGCCCGCAGGGTCCCTGGCCGCAGCATACACAAATGCGCATTAAACGGTTCAATCTGAAAACAGGTAACCCAGGTCAAGACACCCAATGCGGCCCCGTCCCCTTTAGATACAATGAACTCAGCACGCTGGGCGATATGGTCCGCGACATTTCTTAATAAACGAAATGGCTCGCATGCTTCTTTTAGCGTAAGAACACCCGGAGCCGGTGCGCCGAACGAAATTCCCGGCATTTGCTGATAGAGCATCCGAAATCGGTCAATCGAATCAACCATTGCCCATGCATCTAAGAATGCAGCCGTGGACACGGAACGTAATTTTTCAGAATCAGGAGGATTCAACGCAAGCTCGGTGAGTACGGTGTTTAGCCGCTCATATGCGAACTCAATAATTTCAACGGCATGCCGAATCCCATCGATAAACATTGCTGTTTTCGGTTCGATAACTACTGGAATGCGCCTAAGAATCGAATTTTCGGACAGCATAAACAATACCCCCGGAAAAGTATTTTGAATAACTATCTGGCTGCTTTGGACCGAAATCAGTCTGTGCGCATTGGATTGGGCACATATCTAGTTGTCGATTAGCACCATACATTCGCATCGCCAAAATCTTTCATCCAGAATAATGCATCTGGTCCGCCTATATCTGCGTACTCGAAAACTTTTGTTCCCACTTGGCTTAGGTCGATTCGAATGCCACCAAATTCATAGACCCTCGCATATCTCGGGTTACTAATATTCCAACGGGGCTCAGAAATATCATGTGCAAATGCATTTCTAATTTGATATACGACTGACGAAAAATTATCAATCTCCGTTTGAATTGGATCAGTCAACTTCACGCCAGCTTCCTCTCTGCAGCGGTTGAGCGTAATTGCTGCCGCACCAAAAGCGACACTAAGGTTGTTTTCGAAAGCCAAGATAAGATCATCCGGCCCGTTAAATATCTTGTCAGGCAAAGCGAAGACCATTTCCCCTTCCTGAAACGTAATTGGACGATCAAGTTCATCGAGGTTGATTCGGCCTTCCAGAGCATAATTATATAACTTCCATGCAAAAGCTAGTTGACTGAATGCTGTATCGATGTACTTCATAGAGTTTAAGGTTCGAGCGTTTGGTTGTGGCCGAAATCGGCCGACGGCGTTCAGGACAACAGCTTGTTCATCTGTAAAACTTGCAAATTCCCACACAGGCCGAAGCCGCCGCTAAGCGGTCGGCCCCGCCCAAATTTAAGGAACGAAATAGGCCACAACTGTTCCTGCTCCACCTTCAAAAAGATCAATAAGTAGGACCGAAGCTTTTCTCACTTCGGCTTTTTTCTTGGGCTCCGTTAGCCAAATCAAGAAATGGTAGCCACAAGCTACGAATCACATCGTCCTTGAAAATATTACTATGCTGGAGCAACCCGCTTCTTACCTGGGAAAATTTAGGGTGATTGCAGTTGAACCCCTCACGTCCCGCATCGCCATACAGCGGGTCCTTTACCAAGGTACGCCCACCTTCAGGCATATATTTAACCCATTGATCCTCTTCTGAAATAGTATTCAGAACTCTACCGACATTTTTATCCAAGTACGAGGACCAGTCGAATTCCTTCGATAGAATAGAACCACATAAGATAATTGAATCAAATTTCGCGCTGAGATCACCTGCTTCGGACAGATATTTCGCAATAACGTATGTTCCGAATGAGTGAGCAAGGATGGAAATTGGGCCATCATAATTAGATCGAACGGTGGTTAACCAGTCTCGGAAGCCCTCAACAACTCTTGTTCTATCGCTGGCATTCGACAACAACGTTGGCATTCTCTTTCCATACACATACGGTGCTACAGCCCAACCCGAAGTGCTCAACATTAGTGATATATGAGGCACCCATTCAGCATCGCTAAGTATGCCGTGAATTGGTACGACAACCCCTTTCAGCTGTCTTAAAGACGTAATCTTGCGCCCCTGATAAATGGCCAAAGCTACATTGAAGAGTTCGTTCTTATGATGAGGAGTGTCGTGAGTTCTTACTTGGCTGTCGAATTTTATTTGAACAACACCCCGAGACGTGTTTCGGCGCGACGTAGCAAGCACTTTTATAAATGCATCGCATATCTGCGGCTGGTCTTCGGATAGGAGCTGAATATCGCATCGGACCCCATCATACTCCAATAGTTCAATGTTACGAGGAATGTCTTGCGCCAAGCGGAAGAAGATAATTATATCTATATCGTTGGGGTAGGGCTTGCCTGTCACGAAGGAGCCGCCAACTACAATTGACGTCGCCTCATTTCTATCGGCCCAATCGCATATTTCGGAGAATGCCTGTCCAAATCCGTAGCGTACTGGCGAAACGATATTAACGTCTTTTGGGTAGCTGCAGAATGCCTCAAGGAATTGTTCCTTTGTGACCTCATGGGTTCCGGGGCTGAGATTCCCGTCAGAGTCTAAGTGCAATTTAGATGAAGTCATAAGTTTAACCGATGGATACATAGTTACAGAATTTTGAATACGCCACGGGCACTTACCGGTCGCTTAATTGGGATATCTGGACTGACTGCTATTGGCTGAACGTGGCCGACGGCGTTCAGGATAGCAGCTTGCTCATCTGCAAAAGTCACGAATTCCCACACCAGACCAAAAGTGCCCTAAAGCGAACCCAGGACTTAGGATCGCAACTGGGCATGGTTTCGCTGGCCCTAGCTTGATCGTAGCTGGACCTGAGACGCCTTACCAGATCCTCTTAAAATGTTGTGACAAATAGTTTCCCGTGGGATACAATCAATGACGATTTTGGTATTCACAAAGGAAAGGGAGAACAAGTTGCATCCAGTTATTCAAAAAACTTTCGGCGGGTTGAAGCCAAGTTATTATTTTCGCCATTTATTCTTTGGCATTCTATTAATGGCCTTTTATTGTTTTATGCTTAGTAGAGGTAAGGAGCCTACTCCTCTAGGAATATATCTATTTTTCCTTGTTTCGACTTTGCTGTATCCATACTCTCGATTTGTTTATGAATCCATTGTTGGGTTTATTATGGGTGAAAATATATTCTTCGTGAATGCCATCGTTATGATGATGGCGAAAATCTTCACAATGGTAATGTGCTGGGCGGCGGCTATTATAATAGCGCCTATCGGTTTGTTATATCTATATATTCATCATAGCAAAAACGAAGCAGCCTGAATTTCGAGGTCTGAATAAAAAAGCTAGCCATCTAGACTAGCTTTTTATTGGTTATCACGCTTTAATGGGGTTAAGGGCGGCTGCATTGCGTGGCTGTTCCATTTGAAGATGCCTCCGCTCCAACTTCGATTGACTGCTATTGGCCGCTACCGGCTTAGTGCATCATCTGGGCGTAGAGTTCTGCGACCCGCTCGACCGTGATCCCCATTCTTTGTTCAATTGCAAGTGGATGGTCAGTAGATTGCAGCTCGATGAATGGTCGAATGCCGTCGTCCCGTAGATGGACGTTGGTCTTCAAGCTAATTGTATCTGGGTAAGGCTTTATCCAGGCGTTAAGCCAACCAAAAAAAGGGCCGATATGTGAACGTTTCTCCGACTCATAGCACTTTACCCATTCGAGGTAATTAGCCTGGCTGAGCGACACCCAAACACCCCAACTGAACGGCTCAACTTCACCAATGACGGGAATTTCTAAACATCCCCGAACGAAGAAAAACTCCTCGTCAATTACGCAGTCGTCAGTTCCCAGATGGCACCGATTCTCCCGCCCCTCGGTCGGTACTTCATAGTAGCTCAGCGGAGCGTGCGCACCAAAGCTAGGCATGCCTTCATGAACTTCGCCACAGGAGCTACACTTAAAAGAGAACATTATGATTCAGATTCCTCACAAAACAATGGAGCTTGAGAACATGAGCGTCGGCTAGTAGCCGAAAAGAGTCGGATAAGCCATCTTTAGACTGATTACGCCCGGTGTCGCCATACCGATTTGTGTCTTACATACTTGATGCTTGAGGGAACCATCCTCTCTAACTTATCTAAGCCATTTTCGAATTTTATTTTCGTAACCACAGAGCGTCGCTCGCCAGTTGCTAATCTCACGCTTAACTTAAGCGTACACTTCTCATCACTGACGATGGATGAGTCTGGCATTACTAGCGCAAAAAAAATCAGACCTGCAGCAGAGTTTTGCCCATCAATGTCACGAAGCGACAATGACGAATCGTATCCTTCAAAGGTAGTAAGCCAGATTGGAACAACTTTGATCGCGTCGTTGGGCATGGGTGTTCTTGGCATTGTCGGGAAGCCGATAGCGGTTATGGGGGAGGTCCACCGCTTCCACAATCCCCTCCGTCGAATTTCTAATTCAAAGGTTTGCACGCCTACTTTTGACGTAGTTGGATTCATAACTACAGCATCAAGCACAAAAGCAAACAACGTGACGTCACTATAAGTATCAAGTTCAGCATGCTGCTCGGTGAAACAATGGCTGTATGTTTCAGTTATTGAGATTGATGGCCGTAATGCCCAGGCTCGAATAGCTCTGAAAACGCCTAGAAGCCACGCCGCGAGGCCAGCTACAATCCATTTAAATAGATCAACAGTGTGCTCGTGGGCCTCTATCCAACCTATGCTCGCAGTGAAAAAATCTGTGATCGTCAAGGAAATCTGCCTTAGTTGATGATGCGTATCATACCTACTGCTTTAGCGAGGCCGACTAGCCTCTGCCAATTTATCAGTTGCCAAGTCGTGACGGTCGGCTTCTGGCCGTACCCGGCCAAATGAGTAGGATACCATCTTGCTCAAATGAAAAGCTCACAGATTTCCACATCGCCATACGCCTCCACCTTTAGCGGTAGTGGCGCCTGGAGCAATTTGGGAGTGTAAGAATATCCCAGCACCTGCTACGTTCCCAACAGGACAATCACTGGTTGCCGTAAATGCGCCGGTTACAGCGGTTACAGCGGTTACAACGGTTACAGGCATCCTAGGTACTTGGCCTTGAGAACATCTGCACCTTGAAAAATCAATGCCTATGCTTAGATTGCCTACGCCTAGGCATACGTCTAGGCACGTGTCATAGGCATGTGTTCGCCTAGGCATACGTCTAGGCACGTGTCATAGGCATGTGTTCGCCTAGGCATACGTCTAGGCACGTGTCATAGGCATGTGTTCGCCTAGGCATACGTCTAGGCACGTGACATAGGCATGTGTTCACCTAGGCTTACGTCTAGGCACGTGCCATAGACATGTGTTCGCCCAGGCATACCTAGGCACGTGCCATGGGTATGTGTTCGCCCAGGCATACGTCTAGGCACGTGCCTTAGGCATGTGTTTACCTAGGCATACGTCTGGGCACGTGCCTAAAGGCATGTCTTCAGCTAGGTATGTGTCTAGGGAAATGCCTACAGGAATGCCTAGGTGGGGACCTAGGCATTCCTGTAGGTGTATTTCCAGACCAAGCCTGCGTGGATAGCCAAGAGAACTTAAGAACACCCGCCTAACCATTGCGATCAAAGCAGCGGGCGTATCCACTGGAACTGCTGTAACCGTCGTAACCGCTGTAACCGCTGTAACCGTCGCAACCGTCGCCACCGTCTTCGCCATGCAAAACGACTACTCGCCGTTGTAGCGGAAAATGTAGACCTTAGTAGACCCTAGATCATGAACCCGTACATTTGTCGTCGGCTTCCCATCCTTGCCCGGTACGAGCATACCGGCATCAATCAATACAGTTTTGACCGTCCGCTCGTTAAAGCCGTCACAAATTTCAGAACGGAACGCCTCCCCTAAGACCCAGAATTCTCGGGAGCCATCTTCCCGGATCGAAATGAACCCGGCACGGTTATAGACGCGTTGATCGTCCGTTGCATGCATATATTCAAAACGACTCGCACCATGCTTTTCGAAAAACGCCCGCACATGCTCAAGAATGGCGCGTCCCTCGCGATTTCCATTACCGCCGAATGCTTCAAGCCAAGCGCTAAAGCACTCACGTGCACCGCGCATTGCCTCACCCTGCGGCCATCCAGTCAATCCGTAATGGGTAGCCAATTCACCCGCTACAGCCGCCAGCGCAAAGCGCCGCGTCACTCGCCCGACCTGGCTTGCTGCGTTAGGAGGAACAATATCCATAACGAATTGATCGATCGATTCGATGAGCGTGGCAGCAAGTTGCTGGCGGTTCCTGGCTACACTCTCCAACCAAGCAAGACCAACCGCACCATAATTTTTATCAGATGCAGCTTTAATCGCACCGGCAATGGCAGCGGCATTTTGATGGCCGTGGATATTTTCAAAAATCCCCTTCCCCGCACCGGCATCGGCCTCAATATCGGCAAGGCGGATTTCCTGTCCAGCGCTCGTTCGCTTGCCTGCACGTGCCATGATCGGCGAAAGCGATTCCTCACCTGCACTGAGGAAGAACAACCGCCAACGCTGTGGCGGCCGCGCCATGCCGTTACGCTGCGCCCTGACCTTACCCTGACCATTTGCAAGCATGTAGGCCGCGTCACCAGCGGCACCTGGATCAATCTGGCTGATCTCATCAAGAATAAGCAATCCGTCGTTGTGCATCACCGCCATGCCCTCTAAACCGTTCACCGTTCCACGCCATAGCCGGACGTATTGGGAGGGATTGCCCCATACCGAAGCCGCAACCCGAAGTGACGTTGACTTGCCGGAGGACGATGCTCCGCGAAAGTGGAATCCACCAGAGTCCTCGCCTGTTATATCTGCAAGTGCGCCAGCGAAGGCAACCGAAATCGCAAAGGTAAGGCGCGAATTCCCTTCAGCGAGACCTGCGACATTTTCACGCCACTCAGCGACAGAACCCGCTACCGAATATGCGGGTTCAACCGCATTTGAATTCTGGAAGACCTTCAATTCTTTGGACTCGCCTACAGCGCCAGAAGGCAAAACAAATACGCCATCGTGCCACCCCAAACGCTCAACGCAACGTGCTCGCGCCTCGACTGGTGAAACTTTGATGTAGGCGGCGAGCAAGCTCCGCTCCGATTGATTTGACGAGATTTGAAGGCCGAGGCGAGCTAGTTCGCGCCGGACGTCGGTACCATCGCCCTCCAGCATCTCAAGCGGCATGGCCCAGCGATGCAGTTTTCCGTCATCATCACGCCACTCAAGCAGACGCCCCCATTCGCCATTGCGTTCGTCTCGGGTCTTGGCAACGACTTGTAGCGGCGAGCAGACCCACTTTGCTGGACGGTCGTTACCCTCTCCATCTTTGCTGATGTAGAAAACGCCTTTGGCGTTGGTCAGGAAGTGACCTGTGCCGTAGTTGCAGGTGGTCACAGGAACGGGGGCGAACCCATGCTCAGACGCAGCAGTCAGACTATTCATCAAATCCCCCTTAGGCAGCAAGGGAGCAGGATTTGCGCGCCAATTCGAGCCGAACTACCAGGGCGCGAATCTCGTCGTCAGGCATACCAGCAATCCGCGCAGCATTGATAGCGGCAACTTCACTGGAAGGCCAACCAATCGAGCGAGGGCCAAGCTTAACAGGCTTAGGCCATAAACCTTGTTGGATGCGCAGGTAAATAGTGGAACGGGAAGAGCCGGATTCGGCCTTTACTGCTGGAAGACGTAGGATTTTATTGACCATGTTTGTGCCTCTTTAGGCGTTGTTGAACATGGACGGATTACACCTTTTCGCGCCGTCAGCGAATAGGCGCAGAGGACTGCGGGAACTAGGTCAAAATTTGGAAGGAAGGCCCGCCAGTACTGGGCTTCTAAGGGCGCGGACAATTACTTGCGCGGCCCCGTTGCGAGACCGTCAGCGCGAAGGATTGATGCCATGACTTCGGCAACGCGCTTTGATACACCCTGCTCAACAAGCCATTTGCACACGTCCTCGTTGATCGGTGCAGTAGTTGCATCGGTAGGATCGTAGTTTCGCCAAAACCGATTTGCAGCGGCAGCCAAATGGCGAAGCGAATCCGTTTCGTATGTTCCCCAAGGCCATTGTCGGCTAAGTGGGCGCACAGCTTCATCCTGCCAAGGGAATTCGGCGGGCAGCGGATATTTCAGCTCTTTCGCCCAAGCGCCAAAATCTGCCGGAACGACTTCACTTTCTTCGACGCCATCAACGCTGAATTTCGTTAGTTTGAGGATGCCACCAGACCCAAGACTAGTCTTAGCAATCGCCAGCAGCTCTTCAAACTGACCTGGCAGTCGGCTAAATACTCTATCCAGTTTCGCAACGCCGAATGCTGTGAACTGGTAGGGATCAAGATCGCATGCCAAGGCGACGGCATGCCATAGCCTGATGCTCTTGACTGGCTTCCAAGTAGACCAATCAGGACGATGCAAGGCGTAGAGATTTTGGAGAGGTTCAGGACCGGCGTCTTGCATTTATATTTCCCTAACGCATTAGAACGAGGAAACTTACGCGATGGCACATCGAAATGCAAGCTAGGATTGATTGTGCGACGGTGCGAACTGCGGAGCGGTATGAATTGCGTACCAACAAGCAAAACAAAATTTGATAGTCGGATTGATAGTTTGATCCGCAGAAAAAGAAAAAGCCCTTGAAAATCAAGGGCTTATTCAAAATACTGGCGGAGACGGTGGGATTCGAACCCACGATACAGGTATAAGCCGTATGCATCCTTAGCAGGGATGTGCCTTCGGCCACTCGGCCACGTCTCCTAGTCGATCGCTCAACTATGTCTTTTCTACCAAACTGCGCTAGAGCAGACGACCGTCATAGTATAGACCGTGACCACATTGGTCAAGGCTAGCCGACGATTTTTTTCGAAAAAATTACGCCTTCTCCAACTCGAACGCCTTGTGCAGCGCGCGCACGGCCAGTTCCATGTATTTTTCATCGATCAGCACCGAAATCTTGATCTCCGAGGTGGAGATCATCATGATGTTGATGCCCTCTTCCGACAGGGTGCGGAACATCTGCGAGGCCACGCCCACGTGCGAGCGCATGCCCACGCCGACCACCGAGATCTTCGAGACCTTGGCGTCGCCGGTGATGCTGGCGGCGCCCAGTTCGGCCTTGGTGCTGTTCAGCACGTCGATGGCGCGCTGGTAGTCGTTGCGCGACACGGTGAAGGTGAAGTCCGTTTTACCGTCGACCGACTGATTCTGTATGATCATGTCGACTTCGATGTTGGCGTCGGCCACCGGGCCGAGGATGTGGTAGGCCACGCCTGGACGGTCGGGCACGCCCAGCACGGTGATTTTGGCCTCATCGCGGTTAAACGCGATACCGGAGATGACTGCTTGTTCCATGTGTGTATCTTCCTCAAACGAAATCAGGGTGCCCGAGTTGGCTTCTTCTTCCAGGTCCAGCATAGGGTCGGTCAGCGACGACAGTACGCGGGTCGGCACGCGGTAGTTGCCGGCGAATTCCACCGAACGGGTCTGCAGCACTTTCGAGCCCAGCGACGCCAGTTCCAGCATTTCCTCGAAGGTGATCGCCTTGAGCCGGCGCGCTTCGGAAACGACGCGCGGATCGGTCGTGTACACGCCGTCTACGTCGGTGAAGATCAGGCATTCGTCGGCCTTCATCGCGGCGGCGATCGCCACGGCGGAAGTGTCCGAACCGCCGCGGCCAAGGGTCGAGATGTTGCCGCCCTCGTCCACGCCCTGGAAGCCGGTGATGATGACGATCTTGCCGTCGTCGAGGTCGCGGTTGACTTTTTCGTTGTCGATCGACTGGATACGAGCTTTGGTGAACGCGGAATCGGTTTTAATCGCGACTTGCCAGCCGGCGTAGGAGACGGCTTTCTTGCCGATCGCCAGCAGCGCCATCGACAGCAGGCCGACCGACACTTGCTCGCCGGTCGAGGCGATCATGTCCAGCTCGCGTGGGTCCGGCTGGGCCTGGATTTCCTTGGCCAGGGCGATCAGGCGATTGGTTTCGCCGGACATTGCCGAGGGGACGACGACGATGCGGTGCCCGGCGTCATGCCACTTGGCGACACGCCGCGCCACGTTCTTGATACGGTCCGTCGAACCCATCGACGTACCGCCGTATTTGTGCACGATTAAAGCCATAACAGTGAGTTTTCCGCTCAAATAAAGGTAAATGGAACCCTTAACTCTACATGCCGCACTGCAAAATAACAAGTCAAAAAGCTCATAAAGTCATACCGTATAGGCATATCTACATACAAAATTCGGCAAATCGGCCCAATTGTCTATACCGCTTGCCAACGCAGACGCATGCGCCCCGCCCCGCCGGCCAGCTGCGTGCAGTCCATGCCGATGCCGGCGGCGAACAGCAGCTGCTTCGGCGTGCTGACCACCGGCAGCCGGCCGCGTTCCCAGGCGGGAATGTCCAGCGCCTGGTAATGATACTTGAGTCCGCGTGTCGGGCGGTTGTGCGCGGGCTTGAGCCGCTCGCCGCCCTTGCGGAACTCGATCATCAACTGCTGGGCGCGCAGCCAGTCGGGATCCAGGCCGTCCTCGCCCTCGCCTGCGGGGTCGAAGTGCAGCACGCCGCCGTAGGCCGGAAACGCCATCTCGGCCTCGCCATTCCACTGGAACGAGGTGCCGGGGGATTTGTCGAACTCGTCTTCGCGCGTGCCTTCCAGGTCTGCCAGCTTCGGCGTCAGGTGCAGGCGGTCGCGGTGGCGGCGGACGTGGCAGTCCGGGTGCGTGACCAGCAGCTGGGCGTCGTAGCGGGCCTCCAGCAGCTGGACCTGCATCTCGGCCAGCCAGGCCGCGCTCGGCATGCGCAGGTTGCGGGTGCCGAACCAGTAGCGCAGCAGGTTGGCGCTGCGGTCCGTGCTGAGCGTGCGCAGCTTGCCGATGTCGAGACAGTCGCCGTCCAGGCACAGGGCCAGGTCCTGCCGGGCCAGCTCGGTCAGCAGGCGCTGGGCGGACTGGGCGTGCTGGGCGCTGCGGGCGAAGCGTTCCTGGAAGCCGGGAAAGGCGTCGGCCAGCACCGGCATCACCTTGTGGCGCAGCGCGTTGCGGGCGAAGCGCGAATCGTCGTTGGATTCGTCGTGGATGTGGCTGATGCCGTGCTCGGCAACGTAGGCGTCGAGCTGCTTGCGCGAGACCGGCAGCAGCGGGCGCGCCATCACCAGGGCCGGGTTGGCCAGCAGCTCGGGCGCGGCGTTGGCGGCATCCATGCCGGACAGGCCGGCCGTGCCGGAGCCGCGCAGCAGTTGCAGCAGCACGGTCTCAGCCTGGTCGTCGAGGTGGTGCGCGGTCAGCAGCAGCTTGACGCCGTGTTCGGCGCACAGCGCGCCCAGCGCGGCGTAGCGGGCCTTGCGGGCGGCCGCCTCGGTGCCGGACTTTTGCTTGTCCGCCAGCTGGACGCGGCGCGCTTCGAAGGTGACGCCCAGCGCGGCGCAGGCCTGCTCGCAGTGCGCCAGCCAGGCGTCGGCGTTCGGGCTGATGCCGTGGTGGATGTGGAAGGCGTACAAGGCCACGCCATGCGCTTGCGCGTAGGCATGCGCCAGGTGCAGCAGCGCCGACGAGTCGAGGCCGCCGCTGAGGGCCACGGCCATGCGCGGCGCGGTTGCGCCCGGCGACAACGCCGCGGCGACGGCCTGCTCAAAGGTCGAGGACAAGGTCGGAATCTGTTGCTTCTTCAATTGCTGCTCCAAAATGCAAACCGGGGGCAAGCGCCCCCGGTCGGTGTACACGCGCGGCGGGATTACTCCTGCGGCGTGGTTTCTTTGAACTTACCGTAGCTCATCAGCTTCTCGTGACGGGCTTCCAGCAAGTCCTTGGTCTTCATGCCGTGGAACTGGCGCAGCGAATCGGCCAGCGCGCGCTTCAGCAGCGTGGCCATCTGTTTCGGATCGCGGTGGGCGCCGCCCAGCGGCTCGGTGACGATCTTGTCGATCAGGCCCATGGCCTTCAGGCGGTGCGCGGTCAGGCCCAGCGCTTCGGCCGCGTCGGCGGCGCGCTCGGAAGTCTTCCACAGGATCGATGCGCAGCCTTCCGGCGAGATCACCGAATAGGTCGAGTATTGCAGCATCAGCACCGCGTCGCCGACGGCGATCGCCAGCGCGCCGCCGGAGCCGCCTTCGCCGATGATGGTGGCGATCAGCGGCACTTTCAGTTCCGCCATCACGTACAGGTTGTGGCCGATCGCTTCCGACTGGCCGCGCTCTTCCGCGTCGATGCCCGGGAACGCGCCCGGCGTGTCGACGAAGGTGAACACCGGAATGCCGAACTTCTCGGCCAGCTTCATCAGGCGCATGGCCTTGCGATAGCCTTCAGGCTTCGGCATGCCGAAGTTGCGCATCGCGCGTTCCTTGGTGTCGCGGCCCTTTTGGTGGCCGATCACCATGCAAGCCTGGCCGTTGAAGCGGGCCAGGCCGCCGACCACCGACAGGTCGTCCGCGTAGGTGCGGTCGCCGTGCAGTTCGTGGAAGTCGGTGAAGATTTCGTTCACATAGTCCATCGTGTATGGACGCTGCGGGTGGCGCGCGATCTGCGCGACCTGCCAGGGGGTCAGCTTGGCGTAGATGTCCTTGGTCAGCTGCTGGCTCTTCTTGGCCAGGCGGTCGATCTCCTCAGAGATGTCGACAGCCGAATCGTCCTGGACGAAACGCAGTTCTTCGATTTTGCCGTCGAGTTCAGCAATGGGTTGCTCAAAATTGAGGAAAGTCGTTTTGGTCATTGTACCTCCGTGTTTATTCTCAGCCGAGCGGACAAAATGCGGACACAAAAATGCCTCGCACAGCGATTAGAGCATCTATTCTACAGCAACCGGGTCCAGGCTACGCCATAAGTACCATGTCGCCACCGTGCGCCAGGGCTCCCAGTTGGCCGAAACCTCGCGCGCATCGCTGCGGGAGACCGGTTCGCCGGAAAAATAATTCTGGCTGATGCCCTGGATCAGGCCGGGGTCGTCGAGCGGCAGTACATTGGGACGCAACAGATTAAATATCAAAAACATCTCGGCTGTCCAGCGGCCGATGCCGCGGATCTGCACCAGTTCGGCGATGACGGCTTCGTCATCCATCTGGTCCCACTGGCTGGTGTGGACGCGCTTGTTCTTGAAGTGGTCGGCCAGGTCGAGGATGTACTCGGTCTTGCGCTTGGACAGGCCGCAGGCCGCCAGTTGCTCGGCGCCGGCCTTGATGATCTGGGCCGGCGTGCATTTCGGGCTGACCAGCAGCAGCTTCTTCCAGGCGGCGTCGGCCACCTTGGTGGTCACCTGCTGGCCGACGATGGAACGCGCCAAGGTGGTAAACGGGTCGTCATGGCCGACCAGGTGCAGGTCGCCAAATTGCGGGATCAGCTTTTTCATGATGCGGTCCCGCTTCATGAGCTCGATCTTGGCCTCTTCCCAGTACGGCGGAACGGCCGATAGCGGGCCGCCTGCGCCCTCGTTATCCTTGGCGGTGACCATTATGCGCGGCGCCAGTTCGTGGTGCCGTCAGGCTTGTCTTCGAGGATCACGCCGGCCGCCAGCAGGTCGGCGCGGATCTTGTCCGATTCGGCGAAGTTGCGCGCCTTCTTGGCTTCGATGCGCCTGGCGATCTGCTGCGCGATGGCGGCGTCGCCGGCGGCATCGGCCTCGCCGACGGCGGCCTGCAGGAATTGCTGCGGCGTGCGCCCCAGCAGGCCGATGACGTCGGCCAGGCCCTTGAGCTGGCGCGCCACGGCCGGCGCTTTCGATTTGTTCAGCTCGCTCACCAGGTCGAACAGCACGGCCAGCGCGACCGGCGTGTTGAAGTCGTCGTCCATCGCCTCGGCAAAGCGCACCGCGTGGGCTTCTTTCCAGTCCAGCGCGGCGCCGTCGCCCTCCACGCCGTCCAGTGCGGTGTACAGGCGGGTCAGCGCGACGCGGGCGTCGTCCAGGTGCATGTCCGAGTAGTTCAGCGGGCTGCGGTAGTGGGCGCGCATGATGAAGAAGCGGATCACCTCGGCATCGTATTTCTTCAGCACGTCGCGGATGGTGAAGAAGTTGCCCAGCGATTTGGACATCTTTTCGTTATCGACGCGCACGAAGCCGTTGTGCACCCAGTAGTTGACCATCGTATGGCCGAACGCGCCTTCGGACTGCGCGATCTCGTTTTCGTGGTGAGGGAACTGCAGGTCCGCGCCGCCGCCGTGGATGTCGAAGTGTTCGCCCAGCAGCGCCGAGCACATCGCGGAGCACTCGATGTGCCAGCCCGGACGGCCCTTGCCCCACTTGGAATCCCACTTCACCTCGTCCGGCTCCGATTCCTTGGACGCCTTCCACAGCACGAAGTCCAGCGGATCGCGCTTGCCGGTGTTGACGTCGACGCGCTCGCCGGCGCGCAGGTCGTCCAGCGACTTGCCCGACAGCTTGCCATAGTTGGGGAAGTTGCGCACCGCGTAGTTGACGTCGCCGTCCTCGCCCTGGTAGGCCAGTTCCTTGGACTCCAGCGTCTCGATCAGCGCCAGCATCTGCGGCACGTATTCGGTGGCGCGCGGCACCAGCGTGGCCGGCAGGATGCCCAGCGCGCCGGTGTCCTCGTCCATATACCTGGTGAAGCGGGTGGTCAGCTGCGAGATGGTCTCGCCGTTTTCCACCGCGCGCTTGATGATCTTGTCGTCGATGTCGGTGATGTTGCGGGCATATGTGACCTGGTAACCGGAGGCCATCAGCCAGCGGTACATGACGTCGAACGCCATCATCATGCGGGCGTGGCCGATGTGGCAGTAGTCGTAGATGGTCATGCCGCAGACGTACATGCGGACTTTGCCGGCTTCGATCGGTACGAATGTCTGCTTGTCACGCGCCAGCGTGTTGTAAATCTTTAAATTGCTCATCGGACTCTTGCGTGTTTTTTATAAGCGGGTGCCCCGTCCCGGGCAATACAAGAACCGGGCGCGGCATTGTTGGGGCGCACCTGGCTTAGACTCGTATCACGTGGGGTCCGGCTGACACTCGGTAGTATTTCTTTCCACCCTCTAAGGGGTAGAATGAACAAGTATAGCATTGATAAAAACAGCATAGTCCCAATCTGAACGGGGATTTTGAGAAGTCGAACTGATCAACACTTATAAACGAGGAAGCAACAATGCAACAAACCCAGCCATCGCTGTTCGCCAAACTGATGACCATGTTCGCCGGCGTCGCCCTGTCCGGCGCCGTGCTGGCCGCGGCGCCGGCCGCGCCCGCCGCCACGCCGCAAGTCGAGATCAAGACCACGATGGGCGACATCGTTGTCGAGCTGGACCACGACAAGGCGCCCAAGTCGGTCGACAATTTCCTCGCCTACGTCAAGGCCGGCTTCTACAAGGGCACCATCTTCCACCGCGTGATCGACGGCTTCATGATCCAGGGCGGCGGCTTCGACGAAAAGCTCAAGCAGAAGAAAACCAACAAGCCGGTGCCGATCGAATCGCAGAACGGCCTGACCAACAGCAAGTACTCGCTGGCGATGGCGCGCTCCGGCGATCCCAACTCGGCCACCTCGCAATTCTTCATCAACGTGGAAGACAACGACGCCCTGAACTACCCCGGCCGCGACGGCTTCGGCTACACGGTGTTCGGCAAGGTGGTCAAGGGCCAGGAAGTGGTCGACAAGATCAAGGGCGTGCTGGTCGACGACAAGGGCAGCTTCCAGAACATCCCGGTGATTCCGGTCGTGGTCAAGTCCGCGACGATTTTGAAGACGCCAGTCCAGCCAAAAATGTAAAATAGCGGCCTTGCCGCATCTTTTAACTACTCGGGATAACAATATGACCAACGTAATCATCACCACCAACATGGGCAACATGACCGTCGAACTGAACGACGAGAAGGCGCCTAAATCGGTAGCCAACTTCCTGAAATACATGGAAGCCGGCCACTACGCCAACACCATCTTCCACCGCGTGATCGACGGCTTCATGGTCCAGGGCGGCGGTTTCGAGCCAGGCATGAAACAGAAGCCAGCCGACGACACGGTGGAAAACGAAGCCAAGAACGGCCTGAAAAACGAGCCGTACACGCTGGCCATGGCCCGCACCTCGGCGCCGCACTCGGCATCGGCCCAGTTCTTCATCAACGTGAAGAACAACTCCTTCCTCGACTACCCGGGCCAGGACGGCTGGGGCTACGCCGTGTTCGGTAAAGTCATCGAAGGCACCGACGTGGTCGACGCCATCAAGAAAGTCAAAACCACCCGCAGCGGCATGTTCGCCGACGTGCCGGCGGAAGACGTGATCATCGAGAAGATCGAACTGGCTGCTTAATGGGCAATACCGGCATGCGCGCGGCCGATGTCCGCGCGCTGTTCATCTCCGATCTGCATTTGCAGCCCGCGCATCCGGCCACCAGCGCAGCGTTCTACGACTTCCTGGACCGGCATGCGCGGCACGCGCGACAGCTGTATCTGCTTGGCGACCTGTTTGAATACTGGGCCGGCGACGACGATCTCAGCGATCCGTTTCACCAGCAAGTCATTGCCGCGCTGCGCCGCGTCAGCGATGCGGGCGTATCCGTCTACTGGATCGCCGGCAACCGCGATTTCCTGGTCGGCCAGCAGTTCGCCGCGGCGGCGGGCCTGACCCTGCTGCCGGAAATCCACGTGGCCGAGATCGGCGGCCAGCGCCTGGCGCTGCTGCACGGCGACGCCCAGTGCACCGAGGACGTCAAGTACATAGAGTTCCGCGCGATGGTGCGGCAACCCGGCTGGCAGCAGCAGTTCACCGCGATGCCGCTGGCGCAGCGCAAGGCGATCATCGCCGGCATGCGCGAGAACAGCCGCAAGGACCAGGGCAGCAAATCCTACGAGATCATGGACGTGACGCCGCAGGCGATCAGCGAGGTGTACGCGCAAACCGGCACCGACGTCATGATCCACGGCCACACGCACCGCCCCGCCCTGCACACGGTCGACGGCAAGCGCCGCTACGTGCTGCCGGACTGGGAGCCGGACGCCACGCCGCCGCGCGGCGGCTGGATCGCCATCGACGGCCGCGGCGCCATCACGCGCCACGATCTTGGCGGCCACATCATAACAGCGTGACATCGTTTGCCGCGCTGCCTATAATCGGCCACATGGGCACCCACTTACACCGAGGCATAGTTGCCGCCGCAGTACTGTCAAGCGGCGCGGCTTGGGGCGCGCCCCAGGAACTGACGGTCGCCTGGCGCGACAAGCCGCCCTACCATTACGTCGAAAACGGCCAGCCCAAGGGCTTCCTGCTGAAGCGCGTGCACGAGATTTTCGACGTCGCCGGGCTGAAGGCGCGTTTCGTCAACGAACCGCAAAAGCGCATCTGGGCCAACTTCACCCACGGCGCCACCAACTACTGCTCGATCAGCTGGTACCGCCTGCCCGAACGCGAGGCGGTGGCGCAGTTCACCTCGCCGATCCACGAAGACTTGCCGCACACGGTGCTGATTTCGCCGAAAGCGGTCGACCGCGTCAAGGCGCATCCGACGCTGGCCTCGCTGCTGGCCGATCCCACGCTGTCGCTGGGCAAGGTGGATGGCGTTTCCTACGGGCCGGTGCTGGACCAGATGATCAAGGGCAGCAAGAACCAGATCATGAGCCGTACGGTGGAAACCACGCTGATGATGCGCATGCTGAGCGCCGGCCGCGCTTCCTACATGTTCGTCGACCGCGAGGACTGGGAATTTTTCCGCAACAAGGAAAAGGCGGTGCAAGCGTCGGTGCGCCACGATTTCCCGGACATGCCGCCCGGCATGCGCCGCCACATCGCCTGCAGCAAGGACGTGCCGGCGGAAACCATGGCCAAGCTGAACCAGGCCATCGCCGCGACCGGCGGCATCAACAATCCCGGCCACTCGGTCAAGCCGAAGTAAATCAGCGCCGGATCGACGCTATCGCCGCGTTCAGCCGCCGTATCAATTCCTGGTTGATGTCGCGCGTGTGGCGCGCCCAGCGCTCCATGGTGCGCTGCAGTTCCGCGTGCAGCTGGTTGGCCCGCTGCGCGTCGCCGGCGCCGGCCGCCCAGATCGCAAATTCGGCCTGGGCCGCGAAGCTGTTGTAGCGGCCCAGCGCGAATTCGAACTCCGCCTTCGCCTCGTCCTGGCGCCCCGCCGCCGCCAAAGCCTGCGCCAGCAACAGCGAGACTTGCTCGCCGCGGAAATTGGCGTCGCTGTTGCGGATGGTTTGCAGGTGCGTCACCGCCGCCGCCGCATTGCCGCTGGCCAGCGTGGCGCGCGCGGCGCCGTAGCGGATTTCCAGGTCGCCGGAGAACGGCCCCTGCAGGCAGGCCTCGTAGGTGGCGGCCGCCTCGTCGGCGTTGCCCGCCTCCAGCAGCGCGGTGGCCAGGCGCATCTGGTTTTGCGCGGTCGGCGTGTAGGCGTAGGCGTCGCGCGCCTCGCGCAGTTCGCGGCCGGGGTCGAGCGACTTGGCCGCCGCCGTCACCATCTTGCGGGCGCCGTGGTTCAGCCTGGAATCCGGCAGGTAGATCGCGAAGAAATACACGATGCTGCCCAGGCCGGGGAACATGAACAAAATCATCAGCCAATACATCTGCTGTCCGCTGCGGATCACGTGGATGGCGAAGAATATCGCCACCAGCACGTGCAATCCAATACCAAAAATCGTCATGGAGCTGCTCCAACTCGTTCATCAATGTCGCGAATTGTAGAAGCTCTTGACGTGTATCACAAGGAAAGTTGCCAATTACTCAAGCGCCAGCCGTGGCCGGCTGCTGCAGCCAGGCCGCCACGCAGCGCGCCATGCGGCCGGCGAACACGCCGCTGAACAGGCCGTACAGCGTGGTGACGCTCAGCGCGAACATCCATTGCCGCGGCGCTTCGGGATGCATGGCCGAAAACACCGCCACCATGTATTTGGTGCCGAAGATGGCCATCATCAGCACCAGCGGCGTCCAGCTGCCGCGCTGGAACAGCGTGCCGGCGGCGCGGTTGACCACGATGTCGGCGCCTTGCTGGATCTTCCACGTGATCGCCGCGCCGGCCAGCAGGCCCGCCGCCCAGACGCCCCAGACGCCGGCGCCCAGCACGCCGTGGCCGTCCAGGCCCGACAGCGACAGGCCCATCATCACCAGCGGCACGATGGACAGCCTCAGCAGCGTGATCTCGCGGTCGCGGCTGGCGAGAAAGCCGCGATAGATCAGGAAGGCCAGCAAGGCCCAAACGTACACGGGGGTGTGGGAAATAATTTGCTGAATCATCATCGGCTCCGTAGGGCTGGTTAAGGTGTGACGCCACTATGCCGCTGCCGGCCGCCGTGCGCGGCGGCATGCGACGAAATGCACGCCGGCGGCGCGAAATGCAGCCGAACGGTGCGAGTTGCGGCCACTTGTTGCGCAAAAACGTTTGCTTACAAAGTTCCGGTGGCAAGTCAGGCGGACTCGGCATAAATTACTGAAAAGCAATGCTGACATCCGATCCTGGACGGAGACCTTCCCGATGACGCAAGCACCCACAGCGGCAGCAGCCGCCCGCTTCCTGGCGCAAGCCTCCCTGGGCGCCAGCCGCGCCGGCATCGCCCAGGTGCAAGCGCAGGGCTATGCCGGCTGGATCGACGCCCAGCTGGCCGCGCCCCGCTCCGGCACCCGCTGGGACTGGCTGGTATCCAAGGGCTACAACGATCTGAGCCACCGCAACTCCCAGGCCGGCTTCGACGCCTGCGCCTGGCGCAAGCTGATCAGCGCGCCGGACACCTTGCGCCAGCGCGTGACGCTGGCGCTGTCGGAGATCTGCGTGGTTTCCATCGACGGCCTGGTCGGCGGCGGCTGGCGCAGTTTTTCGGCGGCGGCCTACCTGGACCTGCTGGAAGACCACGCCTTCGGCAACTACCGCACGCTGCTGGGCGCCATCTCGACCAGCCCGGCCATGGGCCAGTACCTGACCTTCCGCGGCAACGTCAAGCAGAACCCGGCCACCGGCGCCCTGCCCGACGAAAACTATGCGCGCGAATTGATGCAGCTGTTCACCATCGGCCTGCTGCGCCTGAACGACGACGGCACGCCGGTGCTGGTCGACGGCGCGCCCCGGGAAACCTACGGCCTGGGCGACATCACCGGACTGGCGCGCGTGTTCACCGGCTGGGATTTCGACATGGCCGGCCAGACCGCCACCGTGCCCGACTTCATGCGCCGGCCGATGATACAGATCGCCAAACGCCACGAGACCGGCGCCTCCACCTTCCTCGGCAGCACCGTGCCGGCCGGGCTGCCCGGCGCCGACGCGCTGAAGAGCGCGCTCGACATCATCTACGCCCATGCCAACGTCGCGCCCTTCATCAGCCGCCAGCTGATCCAGAAACTGGTGACCAGCAACCCGTCGCCAGCCTACGTCGGGCGCATCGCGGCCGTGTTCAACAACGACGGGCGCGGCGTCAAGGGCAATCTGGCGGCGGTGATCAAGGCGCTGCTGCTCGATCCCGAGGCGCGCGCCAGCACGTATATCGGCCCCAACTACGGCAAGCTGCGCGAACCGATGCTGCGCTTCATCGGCTGGGCGCGCGCCTACAACGCGGGCTCCAGCACCGACGCCTGGAACATCGGCAACACCAGCGACGCCTCCACCCGGCTGGGCCAGAGCCCGTTGCGCTCGCCGTCGGTGTTCAATTTCTACCGGCCCGGCTACGTGCCGCCGAACAGCGCGGTGTCGAAGGCGGGACTGGTGGCGCCGGAATTCCAGCTGACCAATGAATCGTCGGTGGTCGGCTACGTCAACTACATGCAGCGCGCGGTCAGCAAGGGCGTGGCCGACGTGCTGCCCGACTACGCCACGCTGCTGCCGCTGGCCGCCAACGGCCAGGCGCTGGTCGACGAGATCAACCTGGTGCTGGCCGGCGGGCAACTGGGCAGCGCCACGATCGGCCTGATACGCGGCGCCATCGACACCATGTCCGCCAAGACCGAGGCCGCGCTGTACAACCGCATCTACGCCGCGCTGACGATGGTGCTGGCCGCGCCCGAATATCTCATTCAACAATAGAGGCCGCCATGACCGCCGATTCCTCCCGCCGCGCCTTCCTGCAACGCGCCTCGATGCTGGCCCTCAGCGGCGTGGCGACGCCGCTGGCCGTCAACCTGGCGGCGATGGCCGAAGCCTCGGCCGCCACCGCCAGCGACTACAAGGCCATCGTCTGCGTGTTCCTGTACGGCGGCAACGACTACGCCAACACGCTGGTGCCCTACGACGCCGCCAGCTACAACGCCTACTACGGCCTGCGGCCGACCTTGGCCTACCAGCACAGCGCGCTGTCGGCCACGCTGCTCAACCCGGCGGCGGCGCCGGTCGACGTCAACGGCATGGCGCACCAGTACGCGCTGGCGCCGGAACTGGCGCCGCTGCTGCCGATCTTCAACGCCGGCAAGATGGGCGTGCTGCTGAACGTCGGCACGCTGATCCAGCCGACCAGCAAGCTGCAGTACACCACCCGGTCGGCGCCGCTGCCGTCCAAGCTGTTCTCGCACAACGACCAGCAATCGGAATGGCAGTCGTCGCTGCCGGAAGGCGCGTCGTCCGGCTGGGGCGGGCGCATGGGCGACCTGTTCCAGTCGGGCAACGGCAACGCCACCTTCACCTGCGTCAACGTGTCCGGCAATGCGGTGTTCCTGGCCGGCAAACAGGCGGTGCAGTACCAGGTGTCGCCCAACGGCTCGGTGCCGTTCAATGCGCTGCAAAAACCGCTGTTCGGCTCGGCCAGCTGCAGCAGCGCGCTGCAGACGCTGATCACCCAGCAATACGCTCATGCGATGCGTTCCGACTATGCGCAGGTGACGCAGCGCGCCATCTCGGCCAACGACGTGCTGACGGCGGCGCTGGCCGGCGGGCCGGCGATCAACACGCCCTTCCCCGATGCCAACGGCCTGGCCAGCCAGCTGAAAATGGTGGCGCGCATGATCGCCAGCGCCCCGGCGATCGGCGCCAGGCGGCAGGTGTTCTTTGTCTCGATGGGTGGGTTCGACACGCACGATGGCTTGCTCGGCGTGCATCCCGGCCTGCTGAAAAGCGTGGCCGATGCGATGGCGGCGTTCTACGCGGCCACGGTGGAGCTGGGCGTATCGAATCAGGTGACGGCGTTCACCGCGTCCGACTTCGGCCGCACGCTGAGCGGCAACAACGACGGTTCGGACCACGGCTGGGGCAGCATGCATTTCATGCTGGGCGGCGCGGTCAATGGCGGCCGCTTCTACGGGCGCGCGCCGGTGGTGGCCAGCGACGGGCCGGACGACGTCGGCCAGGGCCGCCTGCTGCCGACCACGTCGATCGAGCAATACGCCGCCACCTTGGGCGGCTGGATGGGCGTGTCGAACAGCGATCTGCTGAGCATGCTGCCCAGCCTGGTCAACTACAATGCCGGCGCGCGCAAGCTCGGCTTCGTCTAGCTGGCGGCACTACTGCGCCGGCTGCAAGTTGGCGACCAGCATGCCCGGACGGGTGCTGATGCCGGTCAGCACGAACTGCACGCCGGCATAGCGCAGGTCTTCCGGCCTGAAGGTGTGCACCGGCACATCCTTGAGCGCGTTCTCGCCCAGCAGGTTGGCCACGCTGGCAATCTGGTTCTGCTTGCCTTCATCCATGCCGTCGATGACGAAGCGGTCGACGTGCGCGTCGGTGATGTAGACCGTGTTGCGCATGCTGTCGACTTTCAGCCGGCCGGAAATGGCCATGCTGCCGCTCCACGACTGGCGCGCCAGCAGCGGCGCCACGTTGACGTCCAGGGTCAGCGCCACGCGGTCGTTCTCGGCCAGCACCGCCAGTTGCGGATGGCTCAACTCCACCTCGAACACACCCAGCATGCGGTGATGCACGGGGAATTTGCGCTCCAGGCTTTGCTGCATGCGCTCCTGCGGCAATTCCACCTGGCGCGGGCCGATCAGGCCGGCGCAGGCGGCCAGGAAACACAACAGCATCGCGGGCGCGGCCAATTTTACGTAGCGTTTAAGATCGGTCATTTGGTCTTTCTGAAGAAGGCGGGACGCCCGTATTATGAACCACACTCGCATCGGCTGCGCTGGCTGGAGTATCGGCAAGGAATGGGCGCCGAGTTTTCCTTTCGACGGCAGCCATCTGCAGCGCTACGCGCAGGTGCTGAACGCGGTGGAAATCAATTCCTCGTTCTACCGTCCGCACCAGAGCTCCACCTACCAGCGCTGGGCCGACAGCGTGCCGGACGATTTCCGCTTCTCGGTCAAGCTGCCGCGCTCGATCACGCACGACAACCGGCTGGCCGGCATCGCCGCGCCGCTGGCGCGCTTTGCCGGCGAGGCCGGCGCGCTGGGCGCCAAGCTCGGTTGCGTGCTGGTGCAGTTGCCGCCCAGCCTGAAATTCGAGCAGGCCGTGGCCGACGATTTCTTCCACCGCCTGCGCGACACCTTCAACTGCATGCTCGCCTGCGAAGCGCGCCACCACAGCTGGTTTGCCGATGACGGCAGCGCGCTGCTGCAGCGCCACGGCGTCACCCGCGTGATCGCCGACCCGCCAGCCGGCCAGCCGGGACCGCACGTGCCGACGGCGGAAGCGGCCTACGTGCGGCTGCACGGCAGCCCCCGCATCTATTATTCCGCCTACGAGGAGGCGTATCTGGACCAGGTGGCCGCCTACCTGAAAGAACGCGAAGGCTGGTGCATCTTCGACAACACCGCCTCCGGCGCCGCGCTGGGCAACGCGCTGTCGCTGATCAATAAAACAACATAAAGCAAAAACGCTTGTTTTTTTGAATCTTAGTGTTATAGTTCACTACAACACCACTTCATTAACACACATCAAGGGGTACCCATGTATGTCCACGATAGGCTGGAATGACAATGCGCCGATTTATCGGCAACTGAAGGACAAGGTCGTCGGCATGATGCTGGACGGCCTGCTGAAGCCGGGCGACGCCCTGCCCTCGGTGCGGCAGGTGGCTGCGGATTACCAACTCAACCCGATAACCGTATCGCGTGCCTACCAGGAACTGGTAGACGAAACGCTCGTAGAAAAAAGAAGGGGATTAGGCATGTACGTTACCGACGGCGCCCGCGACAAACTGCTGGCCACTGAACGCGAGCGCTTCCTGCGCGAAGAATGGCCGGCGATGCTCGAACGCATACGCCGCCTCGGCCTGGAGCTGGAAATGCTGCTCAAGCCGCTCAACCCCGGAGGTGCGGCATGAGCGCCATCATCACCGCGTCCAAGCTCAGCAAGTTATACGGCAAGCAAGCCGCGCTGAACGGCGCCAGTTTCACGGTCGAGGCAGGCCGAATTGTCGGCCTGATCGGCCCCAACGGATCGGGCAAGACCACCACCCTCAAGGCCATCCTGGGCCTGACCCAGTTCGACGGCGAGCTGACGGTGCTGGGCATGGATCCGCGCACCCAGCGCGAAGCGCTGATGAACGACGTCTGCTTCATCGCCGACGTGGCCATCCTGCCGAAATGGCTGAAGGTCAAGGACGCGATCGCCTTCGTCGAAGGCGTGCACCCCCGTTTCGACCGCAGCAAGGCGGAGAAATACCTGGCCAACACCAAGCTGAGCCCGAACATGAAGGTCAAGGCCATGTCCAAGGGCATGGTGGTGCAGCTGCACCTGGCGCTGGTGATGGCGATCGACGCCAAGCTGCTGGTGCTGGACGAGCCGACCCTGGGCCTGGACATCCTGTACCGCAAGCAGTTCTACCAGAACCTGCTGGAAGACTACTTCGACGAAAACAAGACCATCCTGATCACCACGCACCAGATCGAGGAAGTCGAGCACATCCTGACCGACCTGATGTTCATCCAGGACGGCCAGATCTCGCTGGCCGCGTCGATGGACGAAGTGGGCGAGCGCTTCACCGAAGTGATGGTCGAGCCGCAATTCATCGCCGCCGCCAACGCGCTGCAGCCGCTGAGCCAGCGCACCGTGTTCGGCAAGGCCATCATGCTGTTTGACGGCGTCGCCCGCCACCAGCTGTCCACTTTTGGCGAACTGCGCACGCCCAGCGTTGCCGACCTGTTTGTCGCGACCATGAAAGGAACCTACGCATGAAAACGATGAAATGGCTGATCAAGCGCGAGATGTGGGAGCACAAGGGCATGCTGTTCTGGGCGCCCGTGGTGGTCGCGACGCTGATCGCGGTGCTGGCGCTGGCCGCGATCTTCCTGGGTCACAACGTCAACTTCAACGACGACGGCGACGCGATCTCGATCGGCAAGGTCACGATCGAAGGCGCGATGCGCATGCGCATCGTGCAGACCATGTCGCAGGCATACATGGCCTCGGCGATGCCGGTGCTGATGATGCTGAGCTTCCTGGTGTTCTTCTACTGCCTGGGCGCGCTGCACGACGAGCGCCGCGACCGCAGCCTGCTGTTCTGGAAATCGCTGCCGGTGTCGGACTTCACGACCGTGCTGTCGAAGGTGCTGCTGGCGTTGGTGGTGGCGCCGCTGATCACGATCGGCGTCGGCACGCTGCTGTCGCTGCTGATCCTGCTGGCCGGCTGCGTGATGATGCTGGCGCACGGCACCAACCTGTTCGGCGCGGTGCTGGCGACGCCGGACTTCTACCTGACGCCGCTGCGCCTGCTCGGCCTGCTGCCGGTGTACATCCTGTGGGCGCTGCCGACGGTGGGCTGGCTGCTGATGGTATCGAGCATGGCGCGCTCCAAGGTGTTCCTGTGGGCGGTCGGCACGCCGCTGGTGACGTCGCTGCTGCTGGTGTGGGCCGAGAAGGCACTGCACTTCGGCATCAACGCGGGCTGGTTCGTCACCCACGTGGTCGACCGCATCCTGCTGGGCGTGATCCCGGGTTCGTGGCTGGTGTTCGAGGCGGACAAGATCGAGCTGAACCACGTTCCCCATGAGCTGGCGGTGCCGGAAACGATCTTCGGCGCATCGTGGTCGACGCTGGGCGGAACGAGCTTGTGGCTGGGCGTGGCGGCCGGCGTGGCAATGATCGCCGCCGCCGTCTACATGCGCCGCCGCCGCGAAGAAGGTTAAGCGCATGACGCTCAAGCACCTGATGAGCGCCGCGCTGCTGGCGGCCGCGGCGGCCTCGCCGCAGGCCGCGGCGGGCGAACCCGAAACCGCGCCGGACCAGATGGTGATCATCAACGGCACCCGCAGTCCGGAAATGCAGCCCTATCGCTACATGCTGTCCGGCCTGGACGCCTTTGACGACCAGCACGCGCTGGCGCCGGATGCGGCGCAACTGCGCTTCCGCCTGCACACCAAGGGCAAGGCGCCGGCCGGCGCCATGGACAGCCTGACGCTGCGCCTGTCCGGCAAGGAAACCGACATCGCGCTGCCGCTGGCGGAGGATCACACCTTCACCCTGCCGCGCGACCGGGCCGCGGAGGACGACAACGCCGACGTGGTGCTGAACCAGAAGAAAAGCTACTACGGCTGGATGCCGGACGTGCGCAGCGCCGGCGTGCCGGCCAACATGCGGCGGCTGGGCGATATCCGGCTGGAGTGCCGGGTGCTGATGGCGATCGCCAAGAACTACATCCCCTTCCTGATGCGTGCAACGATCAATACGCTGACGCTGACCACGGATTGGTGTTCGTTCAAGGACTTCAAGATGAGCGTGCGCAGCGATCGCGAAATCACCGGCGCCACGCTGGTCGACGGCAACCGGCGGCTGGAGCTCAAGGTCGACGACTACGGCAAATTCTACTCGGTGCCGCTGAGCGACAAATCCTACTCCAACGACGCGCTGATCGAGTTCGAGTAACACCCCGGGGGTTCGCCCCAGGGATTTATTCGAACTGCTTGCGGAATTCGGCGAACTGGGCGGTCAGCTCTTCGACTTGCTGGCGCAGTTGCTGGACTTCCTGCTCCAGCGCGGCGACGCGGCCGCCCTGCCCCGCCGAACTGACCGAGCCGCCCAGGCCGGCGGCGGTTTCTTCGCGGGCCAGGGCTTCTTCCCCGCCCAGCAGCTGGCCGTAGCGCGGCTCCTTGGTGCCGGGCGCCAGGGCCAGGCGCGACACCAGCGGCGGGTATTTGTCGATCAGGAATTGCAGCGCCAGCTCGACATCGCCCACCGACTTGAAGTCGTGCAGGCGGCCGGTGCGGGTGCGGATTTCGCCCGCCGTCTGCAGGCCGCGCAGCATCAGTATCGTCAGCACGGCCAGCTTGTCCTGCTCCAGCGACCACTTGATGCGCATGCGGTGCTCGTACTTGGTCACGCGCGCGCCCGCCTGGGTGATGCCGTTGACGTACTTGCGCTGCATCAGCCGCTGCAGCACGTCGGCCACCGTCTCTTCCGACAACGACATCACCGGATCCCGGCTCGACAGCTGATTGCAGCCGTTCACCAGCGCGTTCAGCGACAGCGGGTAGTTATCCGGCGTCAGCGCTTCCTTTTCGGCCAGCACGGCCAGCACGCGGATTTCAAACGGGTCCAGCACTTCCACGCCATCGGGCGATGATTCCATATCCGGCATCCTTATTCGACAAGCTTGTTCAGTTGGTCGGAATTCAATTTATCACATTCGGGCACGCCCTGGCATTGCAGCCCCGCCGCCTTCATCGTCGCCAGGATGCGCTCGATCTGCTCTTCCTGCTTGACGGCGTGGTTGATCAGGCCGTGCAGGGCCTTCGACAACGGGTCGTCGCCGTTGGGCGTGACGCCGTAGGCGGAGAACAGGTTGGCGGTCGCGCTGGCGCCCGCCGCCACGTCCTTTTGCACGATGTGCGCCGGATTGCCGACCGCCGTGGCGCCCGGCGGCACCGGCTTCAGCAGCACGGCGTTCGAGCCGACCTTGGCGTACTCGCCCACGGTAAAGCCGCCCAGCACCTTGGCGCCGGCGCCGACGATGACGCCGCGCGCCAGGGTCGGATGGCGCTTGGTGCCGGTGTGCAGCGAGGTGCCGCCCAGCGTCACGCCCTGGTAGATGGTGCAGTCGTCGCCCACCTCGGCCGTCTCGCCGATGACCACGCCGAAACCGTGGTCGATGAACACGCGGCGGCCGATGGTGGCGCCGGGATGGATCTCGATGCCGGTGACGATGCGGGCCAGGTAGGAGATGAACCGCCCCAGCCATTTCAAGCCGTGCGTCCAGCACCAGTGCGCCCAGCGGTGCATGACGATCGCCTGCAGGCCGGGGTAACAGGTCAGCACCTCCCAGGCGTTGCGGGCCGCGGGATCGCGTTCGATGATGCTGTTAATGTCTTGGCGCAAATGGTGGAACATGGATGATCAGGATGGCAACTGAAACGCTAATGGTAGCGTATTCGGTCGGTGGTTGCTGGAAAGCGGCTTGCTGGGAGGGAGACGGCGGCCCTCGTAACAGGCCGCCGGATATGCGTGTCGCTTAGATGTCCTTGGCGATACGCTGGCGGCGCGCTTCGTACAGACAGACGCCCGATGCGACGGACACGTTCAGGCTCTCGACCGAACCGAACATGGGAATGGACACCAGCATGTCGCAGGTCTCGCGGGTCAGGCGGCGCATGCCCTCGCCTTCCGAACCCATGACCAGCGCGGTCGGGCCGGTGAAGTCGGCTTCGTACAAACCTTTTTCGCCGTCGTCGGACGTGCCGATCAGCCAGATGTCGCGGTCCTTCAGGTCGCGCAGGGTGCGCGCCAGGTTGGTCACGGTGATGTAAGGCACCGTCTCGGCCGCGCCGCTGGCGACCTTGGCGGCGGTGGCGTTCAAGCCGACCGCGCGGTCCTTCGGCACGATCACCGCATGGGCGCCGACGCCGTCGGCCACGCGCAGGCAGGCGCCCAGGTTGTGCGGATCGGTGATGCCGTCCAGCACCAGCAGCAGCGGCGGGCCGTCGATGGCGTCAAGCAGTTCATCCAGATTGCGTGCCAGCGACAGCTGCGACGCGAAAGCGATCACGCCCTGGTGACGGCGGGTGCCGACAATCTTGTCCAGACGTGCTGAATCGACCGGCATCACGCGCACGCCGGCGGCCTTGGCGTTGGCCACCAAGTCCTTCATGCGGCGGTCGTCGCGGCCGATGTCGACGAAAATCTCTTCCACGGACGAAGCCTCATGACGCAAACGCGAGGTCACGGCGTGGAAACCAAAAATCATTTTATTCTTACTCATTTATCGCTTCTTTTTACTTTTTGAGACAGGCTTCGCCGCTCGGGGTGCTACCGGGGCAACCGCCCCGGCATTAGTCTTGCGGCCGTTGCGCGCGTTCCCGGCAGGTTTGGCTGCCGGTTTTGCCGCGGACTTCGCAGCGGCTTTGGGAGCCGCCGCGGTCGGCTGCGCTTTTGGCACGGCCGGGCCAGGCTTGATGTTGGTCTTGCGGTCCTTCGACGGCCCGTCTGCCTTCGGCGGCGGCGCGTCGACGCCGGCCAGGCGCAGGTCGATCTTGCGCGACTCCAGGTCCACGCGCACCACTTGCACATTGACGCGGTCGGTCAGCTGGAAACGCTTGCCGGTGCGCTCGCCGCGCAGTTCGTGGCGGGCGTCGTCGTACTGGAAGTAATCGGCGCCGAGGTCGGTCACGTGCACCAGGCCTTCGACGAACAGCTGGTCCAGCTGCACGAAGATGCCGAAGGTGGTCACGCCGGTGATGACGCCGGTGTATTCCTCGCCCAGCTTGTCCTGCATGAAGTAGCACTTCAGCCAGGCCTCGACATCGCGCGACGCTTCGTCCGCGCGACGTTCGTTGGCCGAGCAGTGCACGCCCAGCGCGTCCCACACGGTCAGGTCGACGGCTTTCTTTTCCTTGCCCTCGGCCTTGTCCTTGGCCTGCTGCTTGCGCGTGGCGTTGGACACGTTCGTGTTCAGCACGCTGGTGCTGGCGATCTTAGGCTCGTATTTCTTGCCCAGCAGGATGGCCTTGATGGCGCGGTGCGTCAGCAAGTCCGGATAACGGCGGATCGGGCTGGTGAAGTGGGCATACGCCTCGTACGCCAGGCCGAAGTGGCCGATGTTGTCGGGCGAGTAGACCGCCTGCTGCATCGAGCGCAGCAGCATGGTTTGCAGCAGCGACGCGTCCGGACGCTGCTTGACCTGCTTCATCAGCTCGGCGTAATCGCCGGCGGCCGGCTTGTCGCCACCGTTCAGGTTCAGGCCCACCTGCTTGAGGAAGGTGCGCACCTGCTTGAGCTTTTCAGCGGTCGGGCTGGCGTGGATGCGGTAGGTGCCGGGATGCTTGTGGCGGATCAGCAGGTCGGCCGCGCAGACGTTGGCGGTCAACATGCATTCTTCGATCAGCTTGTGCGCGTCGTTGCGGGTGCGCGGGATGATCTTTTCGATCTTGCCGGACGGGTTGCAGACGATGTAGGTCTCGGTGGTCTCGAAGTCGATCGCGCCGCGCTCGGTGCGCGCCTTCAGCAGCGCGTGGTAGACCTCGTACAGGTTCAGCAGGTGCGGCACGATGCCCGGGCGGCGCGCCGCCTCGGGCCCCTTGGTGTTGCCGAGGATGTCCGCCACTTCGGTGTAGGTCAGGCGCGCGGCCGAGTGGATCACGGCCGGGTAGAACTGGTAAGCCTTGACCTCGCCCTTGGCGGTGACGACGGCGTCGCACACCAGGGTCAAACGGTCGACGGCCGGGTTCAGCGAGCACAGGCCGTTCGACAGCTTCTCCGGCAGCATCGGAATCACGCGGCGCGGGAAGTAGACCGAGGTGCTGCGCTCCAGCGCGTCGGCGTCGAGCGCGTCGTTCGGCTTGACGTAGTGGCTGACGTCGGCGATCGCGACGATCAGGCGGTAGGCGCTGGTGCGGCCGATCTTGACCGGTTCGCAGTAGACCGCGTCGTCGAAGTCGCGCGCGTCTTCGCCGTCGATGGTCACCATCGGGATGTCGCGCAGGTCGACGCGGTCGGCCAGGTCGGCGTCGCGCACGTGGTCGGGCAGCTTGTTGGCCTGCTTGAGCGCGGCGTCCGAGAAGATGTGCGGCACGCCGAACTTGCGCACGGCGATTTCGATTTCCATGCCGGGGTCGTCCAGCGAGCCCAGTACTTCAACGATCTTGCCGACCGGCTGCTTGAAGCGCATCGGCTGCTCGGTCAGTTCGACGCTGACGATCTGGCCCGACTTGGCCTTGCCGATCGAGCCTTCGACCAGGATGTCCTGGGCGATGCGCTTGTCTTCCGGCGCGACGATCCAGGCGCCGTTCTCGTTGAGCAGGCGGCCGATGATGTGGGTGTTGGCGCGGGTGACCACTTCGACGATGGTGCCCTCCGGCCGGCCGCGGCGGTCGACGCCGACGATCTTGGCCAACACGCGGTCGCCGTGCAGCACTTTCTGCATTTCCTTCTCGGGCAGGAACAGGTCTTCGCCCGGCTCGTCCGGGATGACGAAGCCGAAGCCGTCGCGGTGGCTGCTGACGCGCCCCGCAACGAAGCCGGTTTCGGTGGCCAGCGAGAAGTGGCCATTGTCATCGGAGACGATCTGGCCGTCGCGCTGCATGGCGTTCAGGCGGCGCGACAACACGGCTTGGGCGTCGGTCGCGACCTTCAGCGACTTCGACAGTGCGCGCAGGTCAAGCGGCGCCTTAGCGCTGCGGAAGATGCCGAGAATTTCCTCCCGGCTGGGAATGGTGTGGGTAGATTGGTTCAAAAGTATTTCTGTAGTTATATTGACAGTATTCAGAGGAAATCCGGCCTGGCAAGTCCGTCAGGTGCATATATATGTCATGACGACAGCCATAGTGTACTTGGAAACGCTGCCCTTGACCAATTTGAGGGCCCCTTCGCAAATTTCACCGGGATTTTTAGAAAATGGCGTTTGACAATGCTCAGGATTGCTCTATAATCTTGGTCTCTCGCAGCAGCAACGCGAGAATTGCTAGACAGGGTTGATGTGCAGTAAGGAATGAAAGTTCATCTGGCGCGAAACTCTCCCCGTCGTTATAATAGCAGAGTTGTTTAGAAGCATCAGTGCCCACGTGGCGGAATTGGTAGACGCGCATGGTTCAGGTCCATGTGCCGCAAGGTGTGGGGGTTCGAGTCCCTCCGTGGGCACCACAAAATTCCGCAAAAAGCCTCCATCGAGTTCATACGAGATGGAGGCTTTTTTCATTCCGTCCACTTCAGCTTGAGCTGGGCGCGGATCTCGCGCAGCAGCGCCTGCTCGTCGACCGGCTTGCTGAGGAAGGCATTGGCGCCGACCTCGAGCGAACGCTCCTCCTCTTCCATCGTCGAACTGGCCGAAATCATCAGCACCGGCGTGTGGGCCGTGCGCGCGTCCGCCCGCAGTCGGCGCATGGTTTCGATGCCGTCCATGTCCGGCATCATCATGTCCAGCAGCACCAGGTCGGGCACGCCTTGCTCCATCTGGCGCAAGGCGCTGACGCCGTTGTCGGCCTCCAGCATGCGGAAGTCCAGCGCGCCCAGCAGGTCGCGCATCAAGGCGCGGTTGGTCGCCACGTCGTCCACCACCAGGATGGTCTTGCGCGGCCCGGTGTAGCCGGTGGCGACGTGGCCGCCGCCTGCGCCGGCGCTCGGCGCATCGACCACCTGCAGCGGCACATCGAACCAGAAACGGCTGCCATGGCCGGGCTGGCTTTCCACCTTCAATTCGCCGCCCATCAGCTGCACCAGCTGACGACTGATCGCCAGCCCCAGGCCCGTGCCGCCGGCGCGGCGCGACGCATCGCCGACCTGCTCGAACGGACGGAAAATCGCTTCGATATGGTCGTTGCCGATGCCGATGCCGTCGTCGCGCACTTCGAAGCGCAAGTAGGCCAGGTCCTTGGCCGCGCCGGCCTTGGGCGGCAGCGGCAGCACCCGCAGGCGCACCGCGCCGCGGTCGGTGAACTTGACGGCGTTGCCCAGCAAGTTCAACAACACCTGGCGCAGGCGCGTCTCGTCGACGCTGACCGCGACCGGCAGGCCGGCCACCAGCTCCAGTTCGAAGTGCAGGTGTTTTTGCTCGGCCCGCACGCGCATGATGTCGGCTACCACGGACAGCAGATCGCCCAGCGCCACCGCCTTCGGATGGAAGTCCATCTTGCCCGCCTCGACGCGCGACAAATCCAGCACGTCGTTAATCAGCGCCAGCAAATGCTGGCCGCCCTGCTGTATCGTGCTGATGCCGGTCTGCTGCGCCGCGCCCAGGGTTTTGTCGCGCTTGAGGATTTGGGTGTAGCCGAGAATGGCGTTGAGCGGCGTGCGCAACTCGTGGCTCATGGATGCGAGGAAGGCGCTCTTGGCGCGGTTGGCCACCTCGGCGCGCTCCATGGCGGCGCGCAGGTCGTCGTTGGCGCGCTGCAGCTCGGCGTTGACGGCGGCCAGCTGGCCCGGGCTCGGGATGCGCAGCGCCACCGGGATCAGCCGCACCAGCACGATGGCGGTGACCAGCGAGGCGACGGCGGTGATCGCCTTCAGTATCACCGACAGCCAGTAGTCGGGATGCCAGATCACCCAGATATCGGCCAGGTGCGTGCCGCCGCAGGCCAGGATGAAGACGCCGAAGGCGATGAACATCCAGTCGAACGGCATGTCGCGCCGCTTGCGGATGAAATAGAGCAGCGTGATGGGGATGGTCAGGTAAGCCAGCGCGATGATCGCGTCCGAGATGACGCTCATCCACAGGATGGAAGGTATCCACAAGAAGCAGTGGCCGTGCGGCATGAATCCCTGGCTACTGAACCAGTTGTTCAATATGTCCATTGCCTATCTCCGGTTGTATCAGGTGACGGGGCCAACATGAAGAGCTTACGAAAGCGTGAGCAAAGATGCAAACCACAAAAGATACAGTGTGCAATGCCTGGAGAGCAAGATTTTCTTTCTCTTCGTCCTTGACGGAGCCCTGCGTCTACCGTATAGTTCTGGCCTCTGATGCAGAACACGCAGCAGAGAGTAGCAAGCAGTTCAGTGCCCACGTGGCGGAATTGGTAGACGCGCATGGTTCAGGTCCATGTGCCGCAAGGTGTGGGGGTTCGAGTCCCTCCGTGGGCACCACTCTACCGGATACGCAGAAAAGCCTCCATTAGCGGAAACGCGATGGGGGCTTTTTTCATTGTGGTTGCTTGCGCAAAAATGAAATAATTTCACAAAAGCACGAAAACACTATTGACGACCACACGGTCGTCCTTTAAGATTCGGGCCTCTGTTGCAGAACACGCGGCAGAAAGCAGCAAAGCAGTAACAGTGCCCACGTGGCGGAATTGGTAGACGCGCATGGTTCAGGTCCATGTGCCGCAAGGTGTGGGGGTTCGAGTCCCTCCGTGGGCACCACAGAATTCCGCAAGAAAGCCTCCATCGAGTTCATACGAGATGGAGGCTTTTTTCATTTACAGCGCCGCTTTGACGGCGTCCGCCAGCGAGATGGTTGGACGGCCGATCAGCTTGCCCAGCGTGCCGCTGTCATCGTACAGCGCGCCCCTGGCGGCCTGCGCATCCGAATCGGCGATCAGCTCGGCCAGCGGCGCCGGCAATCCGACGCCGAGCAGCATGTCGCGGTAATCCTGCTGCGGCAGGTTGTGGAACGGGATGTCCTTGCCCGACTGGCGCGACAGTTCCGCCGCCAGATCGCCCAAGGTGAACGCGGTATCGCCCGCCAGTTCATAGACCTGCTCGACCGCCTGCGTGGACGCCAGCACGGCGGCGGCCGCGTCGGCATAGTCGGCCCGCGCCGCCGCCGAGATCCTGCCCTCGCCCGCGCCGCCGGCCAGCGCGCCGTGCGCCAGCGCCGCGCCCAAGCCGCCGGTGTAGTTCTCCACGTACCAGCCATTGCGCAGCAGGCTGTAGTTCAGGCCCGAGGCGCGCACCACCGCCTCCGTTTGCCGGTGTTCTTCGGCCAGGCCCAGCGCCGACGTGTCGGCATGCAGCACGCTGGTGTAGGCCAGCAGGCCGGCCTTGGCGCGCACCGCCGCGGCTATCACGTTGCGGTGCTGCGCCACGCGCTGGCCCAGTTCGCTCGACGAGATCAGCAACACCTTGCCGGCGCCGGCGAAGGCCGCGTCCAGCGACGCCGGATCGCTGTAGTCGGCGCGGCGCACCTGCACGCCCAGCGCGGCCAGGTCGGCCGCCTTGGCGACGTCGCGCACGGCGGCGACGATCTGCGCGGCAGGAACGGTTTTCAACAGGCTGGCAATCACCAGGCGGCCCAGTTGGCCGGTAGCACCCGTAACGATAATCATGATGTAGTCCTCTTGGTTGGCTGCCGCGGGGAGGTTTCCGCGCGGTTGAAACCATCATAAACGCTGTACTTACGAATTGTAAGTACGTACAATTTGGTAAGTATCCCCCATCTACCCTCGCCCCAACGGAAACCGCCATGAGCCAGCCTAAAACCAGCAAATCCCTGCGCAACACCCTCGCCGCCAGCGTCAGCGCCCAGCGCGGCCAGCTGATGGCGGCGGACTGCCCGTCGCGTCTGGTCCTGGGCCACATCACCAGCCGTTGGGGCGTGCTGGTGCTGGTGGTGCTGCTGGACGGCACGCACCGCTTCAGCCAGTTGCGGCGGGCGGTCGGCGGCGTCAGCGAGAAAATGCTGGCGCAGACGCTGGAGGCGCTGGCCGTCGACGGCCTGGTGCTGCGCGTGGCGCATCAGGTGGTGCCGCCGCACGTCGAGTACAGCCTGACGCCACTGGGGCGCGAGGCGGCCGAGCGGCTCGAGGTGCTGGTCGACTGGATCGAGGACAATTTCCCCCTGATCAAGCAGGCGCAGGAGGCAAATGCGCGGCAGGCGGCATGATCGGCCACGATCGGGCAGAAACGGCCGAATCGCGGCATAATCGCTTGACCGGGCATCGCCATCCTGTGAAACTGGTCCCTATTCGCCTATGGAATGCCCATCCCAGCCCATGATGCAGCCTTCACCCTCGGATCAGCCTCAACTCGTGCTCATCGTCACCAACTCGGCCTATGACCTGGCGACGCTCAGGCCCATGCTGAGCGGCCACGGTTTGCGGGCGGAGGTGGTCGGCCGCGGCGACGAAGCGCTGGCGCTGGCCGCGCAAGGCGGTGTCGCGCTGGCCTTGCTCGATGCGGCGCTGGCCGGCAGCGCCCGGCTGGAACTGTGCCAGCGCCTCAAGCAGATCTGCGGCGACGGGCTGCCGGTGTTCCTGCTGTCCGGCATGCCCGACAGCGAGGAACGCGAGCAAGCCGCCGAAGCCGGCGCGGCCGCCTACCTGCCGCTGTCCTTCCCGGCCGACGACATGGCCGAAAAAATCCTGCTGCAACTGGGCCGGGTCAAGCCGGCGCCGCTCAAGCGCAACGCGCCGACCATGGCCACGCTGGAGGTCAACTACCACAACATGCTGGCCGGCTCGCCCGACGCCGTCGTGCTGATGCAGCGTGGCACCAACCTGATCCTGGACGTCAACCGCAGCACCCGCACGCTGTTCGGCATGACCGAGACCGAGCTGGTGCAAACCGACCTGCTGTCGCTGTGCCCGCCGTTGCAGCCGGACGGACAGTCTTCCGCCACGGTGCTTGACGCCGTGGTCGAGCAGGTGATGGCCGGCGCGGTGCAGGTGTTCGAACTGACGATGCGCCACAGCTCGGGCAGGCAGCTGGCGTGCGAGCTGCGCATGGTGCCGCTGAACACGCCCGACTTCCGCCTGATGCACGTGCGCATCGTCGATGTCAGCAGCCGCAAGCTGGCCGAGGAACTACGCGACGGCAAGAACGCGTTGCTGGAAATGATCGCCCGCGGCGCGCCGCTGAACGAGACGCTGGAGAAGCTGATGCTGCTGGTGGAATCGCAGGCGCCACCGGTGCTGTGCAGCGTGATGCTGCTGGCGGACGACGGCACGACCATGCTGTCCGCCGCCGGACCCAGCCTGCCGCCGGACTATCTGCAGGCCATCCACGGCGCGCAGATCGGCCCCACGGTCGGCTCCTGCGGCACCGCGATCTTCCGCAAGGAAACCGTGGTGGTCAGCGACATCATGAACGATCCCCTGTGGGCGCCGTACAAGGAGCTGGCCGCGCAATACGGCCTGCGCGCCTGCTGGTCCACGCCCATCCTGCTCGACAAGAGCACGGTGCTGGGCAGCTTCGCCATGTACTACCGCGAAACGCGCAGCCCGACCGACGAGGACCGCAGCCTGATCAAGGCCGCCACGCACATGGCCGGCATCGCCATCGCCAGCACCCGGCGCGAGGCCGAGCTGCGCCGCCATCGCGAGCACCTGGAAGAGCTGGTGCAGGCGCGCACCGCCGAACTGCAACGCACCAAGGACGAGGCCGAGCATGCCAACGAGGAGCTGACCACGGCGCTGTCCAACCTCAGTATGACGCAGGAGGAACTGGTGCGGCGCGACAAGCTGGCGGCGCTGGGCGCGCTGGTGGCGGGCGTGGCGCACGAGCTGAACACGCCGATCGGCAACAGCCTGACGATGGCCAGCAGCATGAGCGAGCGCACCGCCGAACTGCGGCACGACCTGGAGGGCGGCTTGCGGCGCTCGGTGCTGGCGGCCTACCTGGATCAGGCGGCGGCGGCCGACGAGGTGGTGCTGCGCAACCTCAACCGCGCCGCCGCGCTGGTGGCCGGTTTCAAGCGCATCGCGGTCGACAGCGCCAGCTCGCAGCGCAGCCGCTTCGTGCTGGGCGACCTGGTGGCGAAACTGCTGCAAGCCATGCAGGGCGAGGTCAGGCAGCATGGACTGGAACTGGTGGAGGATATCGAGCACTGGCTGGAACTGGACAGCTATCCCGGCCCGCTGGAGCAGGCGCTGGGCAACCTGATCGAAAACAGCATCGTGCACGGCTTCAACGGGCTGACGCAGGGCGCCATCACGGTGCGCGCCCAGGACGCCGGCAACGGCGAGATCGCCATCACCGTCAGCGACAACGGCGCCGGCATTCCCGCCGCCCACCTGCCGCGCATCTACGACCCCTTCTTCACCACCCGGCTCGGCTCGGGCGGCTCGGGGCTGGGCTTGTACGTCACGCACAACATCGTCACCGGCGTGCTCGGCGGGCGCATCGAAGTCGCCAGCACGCCGGTGCTGGGCACCAGCTTTACCATGCGCCTGCCCAAGGTCGCCCCGCTCTGAAGGCCGGTCAAATATTTTCCTATACGCAATTGTTGCAGTCGTATAATGAACGCTACCAGACCGGCAGCCAGCCGGCATAGCGGAGACCAGCCTTGCATTCACGATCTGCCCCATCGCAGAAGTCGGAAGTGGCGGCCTTGCGTTGCGAGTATCGCGATGCCAGGACCGAGAAGGCGTTCCTGCGCCATCACCTGGCCATGACCCAGGCGCAGCTGCGCGTGACTTTCCTGTTTTGTTCGTTGTTCTATCTGAGTTTTGCCGTCACCGACGTGATCTGGGTCGGCTACGGCGGCCGCACGCTGCTGCTGGTCGGCGCGCGCCTGATGGTGGCGGCCACCGCGCTCGGCAGCCTGATGCTGCTGCGGCGCTATCCGCGTTCGATCTACATCACGAGGATGGTGGCCAGCCTGGTGGAAACGGCCGGCGCCGCCGGCTTTTTGCTGATCGCCGCGTTGCGGCCGAACGAGTTTTCGCTGCACTCGATTTCGATGTCCATCGTCATTACCGTGATCTACATCTACATCCCGAACCGGCTGCTGTACGCCGGCGCGATCGCGCTGCCGGCCACCGCCGGCTTCGTCGCCCTGGCCGCGCTGCTGGGCAATCTGCGCACGGCCGAACTGGCGACGATGGCGGCGCTGCTGACCATGGCCAACCTGTTCGGCTACGTCGCCGCGCGGCGCTACCAGATGCTGCTGCGCGACGAATACAGCGCGCAGACGGTGCTGAAAAACCTGTCGGTGCGCGATCCGCTGACGGGCTGCTACAACCGCCGCCACCTGCACAACCAGCTGCTGGAAACGGAAATCTCGCGGGCCCAGCGCTACCGGCTGAGCCTGACCGTCATCATGTGCGACCTGGATCACTTCAAGGCCGTCAACGACACCTACGGCCACCACGGCGGCGACGCGGTGCTGCAGCGCTTCGCCACGCTGCTGCAATCGATGACGCGCGACAGCGTCGACAGCGTGGTGCGCTACGGCGGCGAAGAGTTCCTGCTGATCCTGCCGGAAACCGACCTGGCCGGCGGCGAGCTGCTGGCCGAGCGCCTGCGCCAGGCGCTGGCCGCCGCGCCGGTCGAGCACGACGGACGCCGGATCGCCGTCACGGCCAGCTTCGGCGTGGCCAGCGTGGACTTCGCCAGCGCCACCCACACCGCTCACCTCAACATGATCGCAGCCGCCGACGATTTGCTGTACGCTGCAAAAAACGGCGGCCGCAACCGCGTCTGCGTGCGACAACTTGCCTGAATCATGAGAAAAATCAAACACTCCGCGATGTGCGCCCTGCTGCTGGGCCTGTCTTGTGCCAACCTGAGCGCAGGCCCCGCGCCCTGGTACAAGTGGCGCAGCAAGATAGACGGCTACCTCAGCTGTTCGCAAACGCCGCTGGGGCCGGGCTGGGAAAAGGACTCCGGGCCCTACAAAGATAGCCGTTGCGAAAAGCTGGTTATTGCTAAATAATGGGGCTGCAACAACAGGGGGAACCCCGGGGCATCATCAGCTACATCCCATCGTCATCATGAGGAGACTGTATGTTTACAAATCCCGAACAATTTGCCAACGCCACCAAAGCACTGTTTGAGTTTCAGCTTGAAACCTTTAATGCCCTGACCAACAAAGCCGTGCAAGGGGTCGAGCAAGTCGTCGCCCTGAACATGGCCACCGCCAAATCCAGCCTTGAAGACGGCCTCGCCGCCGGCAAGGAAATCAGCCAGACCGCCGATCCGAAAGCCGCCATGAGCCTGGCCGCCGCCAAAGTGCAGCCCGGCATGGCCGGCGCCGCGGCCTACAACCAGCAGCTGGGCGTGATCATCGCCGAGATCCGCGAAGAATTCACCCGTGCCGCCGACGCCCACATGACCGAAGCCAAAAGCACGCTGAGCGCGCTGATCTACGACGTGACCAAGAACGTGCGTCCCGGCTCGGAAAACGCGGTGGAGATCGTCAAGAAAGCGATCGACAACGCCTTCACCGGCTACGAACAAGTGACCAAGGCCACCAAGCAGGCGGTGGAAGCGGTGGAAACCCAGATCGCCAAGGCCAGCGCGCTGGTCGAGCAAACCACGCCCAAGGCCGCCAAGGCCGCGAAAAAATAAGCGCAGCAAGCTCCCCCATCAGCCAGGCCTGCGCGCCTGGCTTTTTTATTTTGCTGGGCAAGCAAGGCGGAACACGATACACTGTACATAAACACAGTTAATCGCCCGCAACTCCCCCGCAATGATCAAAGTTCTTGAAAATCCGTTGTATTACCTGGATAACTTCCAGCGAGTACTGACGTGGATAGGCGACCGCTACGACGATCTGCTGACCGCCGAGGAACGCGATTTCATCACCTCCTTCCCCACGCTGCCGCAAGCCTCGCGCGCGCTGTTCGTGCGCATGGTCATGCGCAAAGGCACGGTGTTCCGCGCCAGCAAACTGGTGTACGCGGAAATCGGCAGCACGCACGAGGCCGCCCGTCCGCTGGCGGCGCTCGGCCTGATCGAGGAAGATCCGCTGGTCGATCTGGACCAGCTGTTCGACCTGCTGCAAAAGCCGGAGATCGGCAAGATCTTCCAGCTGGCGCCGCACGTCAAGCACCTGCGCAAGGCCGAGCAGCTGGAAGCGCTGCGCGAACACTTCGACGGCCAGCACCGCTTCTCCGGCTGGTACCAGGGCTCGGGCGACCACGCCTACCGCAACCTGGCGCAGGAACTGTGCGACCGCCTGCGCCTTATCTTCTTCGGCAACTACCACCAGGACTGGACCGAGTTCGTGCTGTCCGACCTCGGCATCTACCAGTACGAGAAAGTGGAGTTCTCGCCGGCCGCGCGCGGCTTCCGCAACCGCCGCGACATCGACGATTTCCTGGCATTGCACCGCTGCCACGAACGCTTCATCGAAGGCGACGATCCGGCCGCCGTCATTGCCGCGCTGCCGCCCTGCCCGGACGACAACGAATGGCTGCGCAGCCGCCGCGACAAGCTGACCTTCCAGATCGCCCAGCATCTGGAAAAGCTGGCCGACTGGAAGGCCGCGCACGCGCTGTACGCCGGCTGCAACTATCCCGGCGCCCGCGCCCGCGCGGTGCGCGTGCTGGAAAAGGACGAGCAGCCGCGCGCCGCCTTCGAGCTGCTGCAGACGGCGCTGGAGCAACCGGAAAGCCCGGCCGAACAACAGCAGCTGCTGCGCATGGCGCCGCGCCTGGCGCGCAAGCTGGGCCACGCCAAGCCGCCGCCGGCGACTGCCGCGCAGGCGCTGCGCATCGACCTCAGCCTGCCGCCGCCGGCTGAACCGAACTACGTTGAATTCGTCGTGCGCGACCACCTGACGCGCGCCGACGCGCCGGTCTACTACGTGGAAAACTCGCTGATCAATTCGCTGTTCGGCCTGCTGTGCTGGGACGCCGTGTTCTGCCCCATCCCCGGCGCGTTCTTCCACCCCTACCATCGCGGTCCGGCCGACCTGCACAGCGCCGACTTCCAGCGCCGCCGCGCGCAGCAGTTCGCGGCGGCGCTGGCGCAGCTGGACGGCGAACAGTACCGGGCCACCATCCTGGCCAACTACGCCGCCAAGGCAGGTATCCAGTCGCCCTTCCTGTACTGGGACGCGATCGACGAGGAATTGCTGGTCCTGGCGCTGGACTGCATCCCGGCGCTGCACCTGCGGCGCGCCTTCGAGCGCATCCTGGAGGACATCAAGGCCAACCGCAGCGGCTTCCCGGACCTGATCCAGTTCTGGCCGGCCGAGCGCCGCTACAACATGATCGAAGTGAAAGGTCCCGGCGACCGCCTGCAGGACAACCAGCTGCGCTGGATCGCCTATTGCGCCGCGCACGAGATGCCGGTGTCGGTCTGTTATCTGCAGTGGGCGGCATGACGCAGTCCGCCCGCTACACCGTCGCCGTGCGCGCGCTGTGCGAGTTCACCGCCAAGACCGGCGACCTCGACCTGCGCTTCACGCCGTCGCCCACCGCGCAGGAAGGCATCGCCGGCCACGCGGTCGTGGCCTCGCGCCGCGACGACGATTACCAGACCGAGATCGCGTTGAGCGGAGAATGCGGCCCGCTGCGGGTGCGCGGCCGCGCCGACGGCTACGACCTCCGCGCCAACCGGCTGGAGGAAATCAAGACCTATCGCGGCGACCTGAAGAAGATGCCGGACAACCAGCGCGCGCTGCACTGGGCACAGCTGAAGGTCTACGGCCACCTGCTGTGCCAGGACCAGGGCCTGCGGAAGGTCAACCTGGCGCTGGTCTACTTCGATATCGGCAGCCAGAAGGAAACCCTGCTGCACGAAGAGCACACGGCGGCCGGCCTGCGGGCCTTTTTCGAACATCAGTGCGGCCTGTTCCTCGACTGGGCACAACAGGAGATGGCGCACCGCGCCGAACGCGACCTGCAGCTGAAGGCGATGCGCTTCCCCCATGCCGATTTCCGCCCCGGCCAGCGCCAGCTGGCGGAGGCCATGTACAAGGCCAGCAACCGCGGCGTATGCCTGCTGGCGCAAGCGCCCACCGGCATCGGCAAGACCGTCGGCAGCCTGTTCCCGATGCTCAAGGCCAGCGCCGAACACGGCGTCGACAAGGTGTTTTTCCTGGCCGCGAAAACCTCCGGCCGCCAGATGGCGCTGGACGCGGTCGGCGTGATCCGCAGCGGCGCGCCGCTGCTGCCCTTGCGCACGCTGGAGATGGCGTCCAAGGCCAGCGCCTGCGTCAACCCGGACAAGGCCTGCCACGGCGAGTCCTGCCCGCTGGCCAAGGGCTTCTACGACCGCCTGCCGGCCGCGCGCCAGGCCGCGCTGGACATCATGCGGCCGCCGGCCGAAGGCAACGGCCCCTCCCTCGCGCTGGACCGCGACACGCTGCGCGCCGTGGCGCTGGCGCACGAGGTGTGCCCGTACTACCTGAGCAGCGAACTGGCGCGCTGGTGCGACATCGTCATCGGCGACTACAACTATTACTTCGACATCAGCGCCATGCTGCACAGCCTGACCTTGCTCAACGACTGGAAGGTCAACGTGCTGGTGGACGAGGCGCACAACATGGTCTCGCGCGCGCGCAAGATGTATTCGGCCGACATGGAGCACGCCGGCCTGCGCCTGCTGCGCAAGGCGGTGCCGGAGGAATTGAAAAAGCCGCTGGACCGCGTGCACCGCCAGTGGAACCAGCTGGAAAAAGACCAGTCCGCCGACTACCAGTCCTACGCCACGCTGCCGGAAAAATTCATGGGCGCGCTGCAGACGGCGGCCACCGCCATCTCCGACTACATGGCCGACCATCCGGCCTACGTCGACGCCGACCTGCAGAACTTTTACTTCAACGCGCTGCTGTTCGCGCGGCTGGCGGAAACCTTCGGCGAGCACGCGCTGTTCGACATCGAAAAATCCGAAGGCGCGCGTGCCAGCCACAGCAATTCGGTGCTGTGCATCCGCAACATCGTGCCCGCGCCGTACCTGAAGCCGCGCTTTGAAAGCACCCATGCCACGGCGCTGTTCTCGGCCACGCTCAGTCCCTGGAACTACTTCGGCGACATGCTCGGCATGCCGGACACCACGGCCTGGGTCGACGTCGAATCGCCCTTCGTGGCGGAGCAGCTGTCGGTGCAGGTGGCCGCGCACATCTCGACGCGCTACCAGCACCGCCAGCAGTCGCTGCGGCCGATCGCCGAGCTGATGGGCGCGCAGTACCAGCGCCAGCCGGGCAACTACCTGGCTTTCTTCAGCAGCTTCGACTACATGGAAAAGGCCGCCAACCAGTTCGCCGAGCATCATCCGCAGGTGCCGGTGTGGCGCCAGTCGCGCCGCATGGATGAGGCCGAACGCGCGCAATTCCTGTCCCGCTTCACGCTCGACAGCGAGGGCATAGGCTTCGCCGTGCTGGGCGGCTCCTTCGGCGAAGGCGTCGATTTGCCGGGCGCGCGGCTCATCGGCGCCTTTGTCGCCACGCTGGGGCTGCCGCAGATCAACCCGGTCAACGAGCAGATCCGCCAGCGCATGGACGCCATCTTCGGCGCCGGCTACGACTACACCTACACCTTCCCCGGCATGCAGAAGGTGGTGCAGGCGGCCGGCCGCGTGATCCGCACCCAGTCCGACCGCGGCACCGTCTACCTGATCGACGACCGCTTCGGCCGGCCCGAAATCCAGCAGCTGATGCCGGCCTGGTGGCGCATTGAATCGAACGGCGCCAGACGATAGCAATATGCAATGGAGTGCCGGCGGCATGTCTGGTATATTGAAATCGACCAGCTTCAAAGCGCCCCACCTTCGCGCGACCCGACTGTTTATCACCTCACCTCAGCGCCGTGAGCTCTTAGTTTGTAAGGATGCTCCTATGCGCCCCCGAGAAAATGCTCGCCTCGCGGCAGCGATTCAACATGCCATAGTTATCGATGCCGTCGAAGGCGCCGCCCATGCATGGGCTTATCTGTCGACCCATGCCGTCTCCCAAGCCACCATATTGCGGGTACTGTCCGGCGACGGCGCGCGCCGCGCCTCCGACGTCAAGGTGGCCCACCAGGCCCAGGCAGACGGCCAGAAATAGCCGTCGTCCTACTGCAGGACATCGCGGATCTTCTGGTAGCCGCTGCGGCTGACCGGGATCCTGCTGCCGTCCTTGAGGATGGCCACGTGGCTGTCCTTGGTGGCCTGCTCGATGCGGTCGACGCAGGCGATGTTGACGACGTAGGAACGGTGGATGCGCAGGAACTGGCCGGCGTCTAGCTGCCCCTCCAGCTCCGTCAGGCGCTGGTTCTTCAGATAGGATTTCCCCTCCGAGCGGATCTGCACGTAGTCGTCCTGCGCTTCGATGACCTCGATTTTCTCGCTGTTGATGACGTGGACCTTGGCGCCGTCGCGTATCAGCACGCGGCCCAGCGGCTTGTTGCGGCCGGCCGCCTCGCGCACCATGTTCTCCACCGCAGCATCGCCCGTCCCCTTGCCCAGATTGGCGCGCGCATGCGCCAGCGCCTGGTCGAAGCGCTGCTGGCTGAACGGCTTGAGCAGATAGTCGAGCGCGTGGAACTCGAACGCCTTGATCGCATACTGGTCGAACGCGGTGGCGAAGATGTAGCGGGTCTTGCCGCCCGCCAGTTCGGCCACTTCGAAGCCGTCCAGCTTGGGCATCTGGATGTCGAGGAACACCAGGTCCGGCGCCAGCTCGGTGATCGCCTTGACGGCCTCGAAGCCGTTGGCGCATTCCGCCACCACCTCCACGTCGGGATGCTCGGCCAGGTATTCGCGCACCACGCCGCGCGCCAGCATTTCATCGTCCACGATAATGACACGCATGCTCTATTCTCCGTCTTCGCTTGTTTGCGCGGGCATTGCGATCTCCACGCCAAAGCTGTTTTCCTTGCGGCCCCAATGGATGCTGGCCTCGTGTTTATAAGCGCCGGACAAACGCTGGCGCACGTTGGTCAGGCCGATGCCATGGCCGCTGGCTGGCGCCGACGGCATGTCCTCGTCCACCGGGTTGTCGACGCGGATATGCAGCACCGATCCGGCGCGCCGCGCGCTGACGCGGATGGTGCCGCCGTCCGTCATATTGCAGATGCCGTGCTTGACGGCGTTCTCCACCAGCGGCTGGATGATCATCGGCGGCACCAGGCAGGCGGCGGCCTCGTCCTCCACCGCCTCTTCCACCTGCAGCCGGGCGCCGAAGCGCACCTGCTCGATGGCGAGGAAGTGCCGTATCAGCACCACCTCCTCGCCCAGCGTGACTTTTTTATGCGCCTCCATGCCCAGGCTCTGGCGGAAGAAGCTGGCCAGTTCCAGCGTCATGCGGCGGGCTGCCTTCGGGTCCTGCGAGGTCAGCGCACTGATGGAATTGAGGCTGTTGAACAGGAAGTGCGGATCGATCTGCGTGCGCAGCATGCGCAGCTCGGCCTCCTGCGCCATCAGCAGCGATTCAAGCTCGCGCTGCTCGGCGCTCTTGGCGCGCAGGAATTCGATCACCAGGTAGTGCACCGCCGCCGCAAAGCCGTACAGCAGTATGCCCAGGCCGACGATCAGCGCCGACAGGTGCGGGCTGAGTTCTATGCCGGCCCATGCCGTTCCCAGCGTCAGGCAGGCGCCGTTCCACACGCGCCCAACCACCAGCCACAGGAAACCCGACACCACAGCCGCCACCGTCAGCACCAGCGCGATCGCGCCGGGCCGGCGGCTGCCGAGCGGATAGGCGCGGCACAGATAGTAGGCCGAGTAGCCGGCGGCGAAGGCGTACACCAGGTTCATCGGAATCGCGAACAGCATCGCGTTGCCGGCCGGCGCATCGCTGGCCAGCGAAATCACGCCGCCCAGCGCGATGCCCAGGAACAGCCACACCGTCAGGTAGATGACGGTGCCGCGCCGGCTGGAGGAAATCTCCTGCATGCCTAGTTACGCACTTCCAGGCCGCCCATGATGGCGTAGCCGCGCACGATCAGGCGCTTGTCCGGCGTGGTCGGCGGCACCGTCTTTTCCTCGAAGCCGCCCATGATGGGTGTGCCCTGCAGGACCACGGTCCAGTCGATAGGCACCTTGATGGTGACGCCGCCGAACATCGAGAACACGTTCAGCACCGCCTCGCCATTGATCGAGCTTTGGCGCAGATCGAGTTCACAGCCGCCCATCAGCGCGGTGATCTCGCCGCCGCGGAAATCCGGCGTCGTGATGCGGCGCTTGAAACCGCCCATGACGGCCGTGATGTTGATGACGCTGTCGTCGCTGGTTTTTTCCAGCGGGCTGTTGAACTGCTCCAGCAGCGAACGCCCGTTGGTGGACTTGAACACCACCGACAGGCCGGCGGCGATCAGCAGCAAGGGCCACAGCGAGCGCCAGCCGATGGAAATCAGCCCGGTCTCGTTCAGCAGGATCACGCTGCCGACCAGTATCAGCGCGCCGCCGACGATGGCGCCGGCGGTGGTGCGGGTCTGCACCACTTTCAGCACGCCGAAGAAGATCAGCGCGGTCGGCCACAGGTGCAGCGTGAAGTCGATATCCAGCCAGCCCAGGTTATCGAGCAGGAACACCATGCCGACAGCGACCACGAACAGGCCGACGATCATCTGCGACGCGGGAGTTTTTTGGCGTTTCGAGCTCATTTCGGCTCCTTGGTCGAAGGGAAGATATTGTCCAGCAAAGGCCGCAGCAGCATGCCCAGGCCACAGGCCACCACCAGCGCCGGCCAGGTTTCGCCGAAGCCCAGGCCCCAGATGTGGTTGAACGACACATACCACCAGCCGGCGAAGAAAATCTCCCAAAGGCCGTTGAGGAAGTAGCGCGGCGTGGTCGGCGGGATGATCTTGGTGATGCCGCTGATGACCAGCAGCCATGGCCACCAGCGCCAGAAGCTCAGCGGGTTGAAGTCGATTTCGATGATGCCGGCGCGGTCCAGCAGCAGCACGCAGCCGGCGGCGATCAGCGCCGTGCCCCAGACTATCTGTTGGCGCCAGCGGTATGCGGTGTAAATACTCATGTCAGTCCCCCAAGTCGGTATGGATAGAACAATACCGGGGAACGGCTGGCGGGGAAATGGCTATTCGGCGAACGGCGGAAAAGGACCGGTGAATGGCGAAAAAAACTCACGCCGGGGGTGCGTGAGTCGTGTCGGCGAGGCTCAGCTCAGGAGCGGCCGCCGTTGCTGACCTTCTGTTCGAACATCATCATGCCCCAGCCGAGCTGGCGCCGGATTTCTTCCGGCGTAGGCGGCGGCTTGACTTCATGCGACCGGCGTTCCAGGTAGGCGCGCACCAGATATTTTGATGGATGAGTAGTCTGCGACATGATGGCCTCCCAGTAGCGGCAACATCGTTGTTGGTGCCGGTACTTGAGGCTACCGGCTTACCTGCTGCCGAGCGCCTCTTGTATATCTTGTATGAGGCACTCCAAGCATGCAAGGCCAGTGTAGCGCCGCGGACGAGCGCTCTCTGTACGGAGCCGCACACTCCCGCTGATCAGAGTTTTTGCTGCAGGAATTCGAGAAAACAGCTGATCCGTTGCGCCAGCTGGGTGTTGCGGTAGTAGACCGCGTGGATCTGCTGGCAATAGCCGGTGTAGCTCGGTTCCAGCACCTTGACCAGCCGGCCCGCCTCGATGTCGGCGCGGGTCATGAAGTCCGCCAGGCAGACGATGCCCTGCCCCGTCAGCGCCAGCTGGCGCAGCGTCTCGCCGCTGGACGCGGAAATCGACGGCGTGATCGGCAGGCTGTTGCCGCTGCCGTGGCGCAGCGGCCAGTTGTTGCCCTGCTCGTATTGGGCAAAGCCGATCAGCGAATGGCGCGCCAGGTCTTCCGGCGTGTCCGGCGTGCCGTGGCGGCGCAAATACTCGGGACTGGCCAGCACGTACAGCGGGCTGGAACTGAGCGCGCGCGCATGCAAGGTCGAATCGGTCAGCGCGCCGATGCGGATGGCGATGTCGGTGCGGTGCTCGATCAGGTCGGCGATCTGGTCGTTGCTGCTCAACTCCAGCCGGATCTCCGGATACATCGCGCGGAACTCGGCCATGTGCGGCACCACGCAATGCAGCATGAACGGCGAGGCCGCGTCCACGCACAGGCGGCCGGCCGGCTTCTGGCGGCGGATGCGGATGGTCTCTTCGGCTTCTTCCATGGCGCCGAGGATGGCGCGCGCGCGCTCGAGGAACAGATGTCCCTCTTCGGTCAGCTCCATGCGGCGCGTGGTGCGCGTCAACAGCGAGGTGGCCAGCTTTTCCTCCAGCCGCGACAAGGCGCGGCTGACGCCGGAGGTGGTCTGGCCCAGGTGGACCGACGCGGCGCTCAGCGTGCCGCTGTCGATCACCGTGATGAAGGTTTTCAGATCGTCTGAATTAATATCCACTGCTGCTCCGTTGTTACGCCACGTACAGCAGCACCGCGCCGAAATGGCAGGCGCTGCCGCCTAGTACAAACAAGTGCCAGACACCGTGGCCATAACGCCACTTGTGGTCGGTGACAAAAAAGGCGATGCCCACGGTGTACACCACGCCGCCGGCGGCCAGCCAGCCGAAACCAGCCCAGCCCAGCGCATCGATCAGCGGACTGGCGCCGATCACGGCCACCCAGCCCATCGCCACGTAGATCAGCAACGACAGCACCCGCGCGCCCTTGGCAAACCATATCTCCTGCAGGATGCCGATCAGCGCCAGGCCCCATACCACGCCGAACAGCGACCAGCCCCACGGCCCGCGCAGGCTCACCAGCGTGAACGGCGTGTAGCTGCCGGCGATCAGCAGGTAGATGGCGCAGTAGTCCATCTGCCGCAGCACGTCCTTGGCGCGGCCGCGCAGACTGTGATACAGCGTCGACGTCAGGTACAGCCCAAACAAGGTGACGGCGTAAATGCTGAAGCTGACCACTTTCCAGGGATCGCCCGTGCGGGCGGCCAGCACGATCAGCAGCGTGCCGCCGATCGCGGCCAGGGCGGCGCCCACCGTGTGCGTGATGCTGTTGAAGCGCTCTCCGTAATACATATGTGTTTCCAATGCCGAGGTGGCGGCGGCGGAATAGCCACGGCCCCGAGCATTGTATAGCGCATCGCATAACGGTGCCGCGCACCGGTACATAAATGGCAATTAGCAAAAACTTAATCGTAACATATAAAGAATTAATTAAATGCAATGTTACAAATTTTACGTTTCCGGCTTGACTCTGTGCGACACATGTCGCACAATCTCCCCATTGGTCGCAGAAAGGTAAACATGTCCCCTATTCCATCCGTCAGCGAATTGACGATACTCAAGGCGCTGTGGAAACAGCAGCCGCTGAGCGCGCGCGAGGTTCACGAAGCCGTCGCCGGCGAGCTCGAATGGTCGTTCTCTTCCACCCGCAAGACGCTGGACCGCATGCTGGAAAAGCAGATGGTCGGCCAGCACACGGCGCACGGCGTGAACGTGTACAGCGCGCTGCTGGAAAAAGTCGGCACGCTGGCGGCCTTTGCGCATGATTTCGGCCGCCGCGTGATGGAGATCGACGCACCGCTGCCGGTGACCATGTTCACCGGCAGCAAGCTGGTCGACCAGCAGGAGCTGGCGCAGCTGGAGCAGATGCTGCAGCAGTGGCCATCGGACGAGGCCGGCAAGCCATGATGCCGGCCTATGTGGCGATGTTCAAATGGCTGGCGGCCAGCGCCGCTTGCGTGGCGACGGGATTGCTGGCGTGGGCGCTGCTGACGGCCGCGCTGCGCCGCTGGCCCGCCCTGCTGCCGCGCCGCGCGCTGTGGCTGGCCGCGCAAGGCGTGACCGCCGGCGCCGCGCTGCTGGCCTTCGTGCCGCACGCCGCGCAGCTTGGCATTGCGCCTACCGTCACCTTGAGCGAGCCGGCGGCCGTGGCCCGCCAGCCGTCAATCCGTACCGTCACGCCGGGCGGCACACCGCTGTCCGCCGCCTCGCCGTCATCTACCTCACCGTCATCCGCTTCCGCCGGCGAGCGAAGCGACGACACCGGCGACACCAACGACATCAAACCGCCGCCGCCAGCGCTCATCCTGGCGGCGCTTTGGTCCTTGATCTACGCATGCGGCCTGGCCCGTGCGCTGGCCCGGCTGCTGCATGCCCGCCGCCTGTGGCGCCAGTTGCTGGCAAGCGCCGAGCGGCTGTCTTCGCAGGACTTGCTGGCCCACGGCGCCTTCAGCGCAAGCCAGCTGGCCGATATCGCCCGCCACCGCCTGGCGGTGATGGAAACCGGCGCCGCCATCTCCCCCATGCTGGTCGGCGTGCGCCGCCCGCTGTTGCTGCTGCCGCGCCATCTGCGCGATTTCAGCGCCGAGCAGCAGCACATGATCATCGCCCACGAACTGCATCACTGGCGGGCGCGCGATCCCCTGTGCCTCGGCATATCGACCGTGCTGCAAACCGTATTCTGGTTCAACCCAGCGCTGCGTTGGATGCACGCCAGGATGGAGTGGGCGCTGGAGCTGACCTGCGACCAGCAGGTGCTGGCCGGACGTCCGCAGCAGCAACGCAAGCAGTACGCACAAGCCCTGCTGCTGCAGTGGAAGACGCAAACCGCAACCTTGCCGGCGGCAGGCGTGGCATTTGGCGGCATTGACGGCGCCACCGCCGCCGCGCGCATCCGGCACATGCAGCAGAGCGCATTGCCGGCGCTGAGCCGCGCCGCCGTCTGCGGCGTATCCGTATCGTTGGCTGCGCTGCTGGCGGCCGGCGTCATGCTGCAGCCTGTGCTGGCGGTCACCTCCCCCCAGCCGGCAGCCATCGTCGTCCAGACGGCACCGTTTGCGGACAGCGGCGAAACCGCGTGGCGCTACCCGCTCGACAAGATGCACGTCAGCGGCTTCTTCGGCGTAACGCGCACCGTATCGGTCAGGCCGCACACGGGCATCGACATCGCCGCGCCGGTCAACACGCCGGTCCACGCGTCGGCGGCGGGCGTGGTGATCGCAGCCGGACCGCTGGCCGAAAACGATGGGCGTTATGGCACAACCGTCATCATCGACCACGGCACGCAACGTTCGCTGTACGCGCACTTGAGCAGCGTGGCCGTCAAAGCCGGCACCCGTGTCGAAGCGGGCCAGTTGATCGGCGCGGTCGGCGAAAGCGGCTTCGCCACCGGTCCGCATCTGCACTTCGAAATCCGCCAGGGCGAACAGGCCATCGACCCCGCCACCAGGCTCGCCAACCTGGATGCCCACGCCACCAAACGCGCGCTGAAAATCCGCCGACAACAACTAGGTTCCTGAACTATGCAGATTCATCATCTTGCCGGCAGTGCGCTGCTGGCGGTGGGCGCTTGCGCCTACGCTTCCGACAACGACGCACCGGAACCGCCACAGGTCAAGGTCACCGCCGCCCGCGCCGACCAGCGCCAGCGCGAGACCACCACCAACATCACAGTCAACCACGACGACATCATCCGCCAGGGCGACCAGACGCTGGCCGACGTGCTGAAACGCCTGCCAGGCATCAGCATCTCCGGCGTGCCCGGCCAGGGCGGCGCGATCAGCATGCGCGGCCTGGGCAACGGCTATACGCAGATCATGCTGAACGGCGAGCCTGTCGCAGCGGGCTTTTCGCTCGATTCGGTGGCGCCCGAGATGATCGAGCGTATTGAGATCATGCGCAGCACCACGGCGGAATTCAGCAACGCCGCGGTGGCCGGCGCGATCAACATCATCCTCAAGAAAACCGTCAAGCGCGGCCAGCGATCGCTGAGCGCCAGCGTCGCCAGGCAGGCCGGCGCCACCACGCCGGCGCTGTCCGCCACCTTGTCGGACCAGGATGGCGGCTATTCGTACAGCGTCGCCGCCACGTTGACGCGCAAGCGCAACGCTGCGTCGTCGACCGACTGGGAGGAACAGCGCAACACGGCCGGCGAAACCATCCTGCTGCGTCGCACGCCGCAAACCGAATCCGGCCTCACCGATGCGCTGACCATCGCGCCGCGCCTGAACTGGACGTTGGACGGCGGCGATACGCTGACCTGGCTGGGCTTCGCCAACCTGCGCCGGGTCGGAATCCAGCGCCGTGCCGATGAAACGGCGTTGATTGGTGAGCACAGCGAATACCCGCACAACGTCTCCGACTTCGCCGCCAACTTCAGCATGCTGCGCAACGACTTGAACTGGATGCACCTGCTGGCCAGCGGCGCCAGGCTGGAAACGAAGCTGGGCCTGAGCAGCAACCGCCGCAGCGGCACCTTCGACTTCATCGGCCAGGACAGCGACCTGCAGCCGGCCGGACGCCATCATGTCGACTCCGGGCCTTCCGAAACCAGCATCACCGCCAGCGGCACGTATCGCCACCCGGTCGGCGAACGGCACGCGATCGCGCTGGGCTGGGACGCCAGCCATGCGGCCCGCAGCGAGGACCGCAGCGAAACCCTGTTCGGTCCGGACGGCGTGCAAACCGGCGCCAACAACGCCGACTACCGCGCCACCGTCAATCGCATCGCCTTGTTCGCGCAGGACGAATGGCAGGTCACGGAGCGCTACTCGCTCTATCTGGGCCTGCGCCATGAACGGCTGGACACCGCCAGCCGCGCCACCGCCGCCAATGCGCCGGATGCGCTCAGTTCGCGCTCGCAGGTCTGGAGCCCGTCGCTGCAATCGCGCTACCAGCTGCCGAACAAGGACCTGCTGCGGCTGGCCATCAGCCGTACCTACAAGGCACCGCCGTTGTCCAAGCTGGTCCCGCGCCGCTACACCAACGACAACAACAATAACCAGACCAATCCCGATGAACAGGGCAATCCCTACCTGCGGCCGGAACTGGCGTGGGGGCTGGATGCGGCATATGAACACTATCTGGGCGAAGGTGCGCTGGTCAGCATCAGCACCTATGTGCGGCGCATTCGCGACGTGACGCTGACGCGCCTGTTCCAGCAGGACGGAGAGTGGGTCGAGTCGCCGTTCAACCAGGGCAACGCCAGCGTGCACGGGCTGGAGCTGGAGGCAAAACTCCCGCTGTCGCCCGCGCTGGACCTGCGCGCCAATCTCTCCCGCAACTGGTCCAGCGTGGACAGCGTGCAGGGGCCGAACAACCGCCTGGAGAACCAGGTACCGTTCACGGCCAACCTTGGCGCCGACTATCGCCTGCCCGGCGCGGCGCTCACCGTCGGCGGAAGCTTGAACTACCAGGCGGGCGGCCCGGTACGGCAATCGCCGTTGCTGGAAATCGGCGGCAGCCCGAAACGGGAGCTGGACCTGTACGCGCTGTGGAAGATGAATGCGAAGACGCAGCTGCGCTTCTCGGCCAGCAACCTGCTGCGCCAGCAAGCCAGCGAGTTCCACGACTATCGCTACGCCGACGGCCGCCGCTACCGCGTCACGCAGACGCCAAGCTATGCCACACTACGCATCCTGATGGAGCATCAATTTTGAACGAATCAATGAGAAACAAACATATCGACGCCCTGCGCGGCGTCGCCATATTGTGCGTGCTGGTGCTGCACTTTACGCTGGCCTACGGCTTGAAAAACAGCCCGCTGGGCGACCTGCTGCCAGCCTGGCTGCTGCGCGCGGCTTACCAGGGCAACTTCGGCGTGACGATGTTCTTCACCGTTTCCGGTTACCTGATCACATCGACGTCGCTGCGGCGCTGGGGCGACCTGGCGAACATCGATATCCGTACATTCTATTTATACCGTTTCGCGCGCATCATGCCCTGCCTGCTGCTGGCGTTGGCGATCATCGTGCCGCTTGGGCTGATGGAGGTGCCGTTCTTTTCCAATTCGGACGGCGGCGTGCACCGGCCGGCCAGCTACTTCGTCGTCGCGGCGGGATCGGTGCTGACGTTCTGGCATAACCAGCTGATGCAAACGGCCGGCTACTTCAACTACTGCCTGAACGTGTACTGGTCGCTGTCGGTGGAAGAGGTGTTTTACCTGCTGCTGCCGGTATTGTGCCTGTTGTTGCGCAGGCAGTGGCTGATCGTGCTGCTGTGCTGTGCCGCCATCGTGGCGGGACCGATCTACCGCAGCCAGCATACCGACAACGAAATCTTCTTCATGTATGGCTATCTGGCCTGCTTCGACGCCATCGCCTTCGGCTGCCTGACCGCACTGCTGGCGCACGGTACGCGACCCAATGCCCGGCAAGGCACGGCGCTGCGCTGGATCGGCGGCATCGCGCTGGCGGCGCTGTATTTGCGGGGTATCGAGGGACACGAGGTATGGGGCTTCACGCAGGTGGCGATGGCCAGCGCTGCTTTCCTGTTCGGAAGCGCGGCGCAGCCTGGCAGCGCCACCGTCTCGCGCGCTCCGCGCATCGCCCCGCTGCGCTGGTTCGGCCAGCACAGCTACGAGATCTACCTGTTCCATATCATCGTGCTGGCGGCGATGCGCAACGTGGCGACCAAGGCCAGCCTGAGCTACGCCGCCAGGCTGCCGTGGCTGCTGCTGTTCCTCGGCCTGACGGCGCTGGTAGCCGCCCTCGTCGCCCGCTACGTCTCCGAACCCGCCAACGCGGCACTGCGCCGCCAACAGCGACGGCAGCCATATTTGCAAGGCTAGATCCCTTGCTGTGGTATGGTTTCGCTATGACGCAAGCACAAATTCAATCTTCGCAACAATCGTATAAACCGTATAAACGCTGCATGGTGCTGGGTGGAGGCGGGTTTCGGTTCGGCATCTACATCGGCATGTATGCCGCGCTGCGGCAGGCCGGGCGCGCGCCCGATGTGCTGCTGGCCAGCTGCGGCGGTGCGATCGCCGCCACCATCATCCACAACCTGCCGGATCCGGAGCAGCAACGGGCCTGGCTGTCTTCGCCGGAGATGTACAGCTTCTGGTGCAGCCTGAAATCGACCCGGCGCGCGGCGCTGATCGGCAGCCTGGCGCGCGCCGCCAAGCGCAAGTTGTCGACGGCGCGGGCGCCGGTGATTCCGGACCTGTTCAGCGACTACCTGTTCGAGATTCCAGCGCAACTGCCCTTCCCGCCCGCCACCGGCACACCGGAGGTGGACGTCGCCATCATCGGCGGCAAGCTGCTGTTCGACGAATCGGAAGTGGGCCAGCCGCGCGGCCAGCGCAAACTGTATGCGGAAACCGTGTTTTGCGGCGAACGCGCCGCCGCCCAGCTGCGGGACATGGATGCGCCGCTCAGCGACGCCCGCTGGGGCGACCACGCCGTCGCGCGCGAGCTGCTGGTCGACGGCACCGTGCCGATCACCGTCGCCGCCCGCATCTCCATCGCCGACATGATCTACTTCCGCTGCGCGCAATACCAGGGTCAGGAATATATCGGCGGCGTGCTGGACCTGTTCCCGGTCGAAATCGCCCGCCGTCTCGGCACGGAAGTCGTCATGGAATTCAAGGAAGCGTTCGACCAGGTATTCTCGATTCCCGCCTGGCGCACCGTGCTGGGCGTGGACGGCAACGCGCGCCTGCGCTACGCCAACACGCACCTGGCCGACATGCGCATCGATTCGTCGGACGTGTCGGTGGTGCTGGAGAAGCAGCAGCTGCAGCAAAAGCTGGACTGGCGCCGCAACCGCATCGAACTGGCCATGCCGCCGAGCTACGAGACCTTTGTGCAGCACATGACCGACCAGTGGCAATTCGGGTATGACCGCGCAAGCGAGGCGCTGGGCCGGCCGGCGCGCCAGCATCCGCCGGTCCGCCGCGCCCACCGCCACAGCAAGCCGCTGCGCAGCATAGAACCTTAACTTAACGCTAGTCCGACGCCAGCACCTGGTGCAGCGACTGCACCGCCGCCGAACCTTCGCCGACAGCGGCGGCCACGCGCTTGACCGAACCGCTGCGCACGTCGCCGACGGCAAAGATGCGCGGCCGGCTGGTCTCCAGGAAGTGCGGACTGCGCTCCAGCGGCCACGAGGACGATCCCGATACCTGCGGCCCGGTCAGCACGAAGTTCTTGTCGTCGAGGTCGACGCAATCGCCCAGCCACGCGGTGCTCGGCTCGGCGCCGAGGAACAGGAACAGGTGGCGCGCCGGCGCGGTCTTGACCTCGCCGCCGGCAGGTTGCCAGCTGATGCGCTCCAGCCGGTCCTCGCCCTGCAGCTCGACGATCTGCTTGCGGGTATGCAGCGTGATGTTAGGCGCCGCCTCGATGCGCTGGATCAGGTAGCGCGACATGCTGGCGGCCAGGCCGTCGGCGCGCACCACGATGTGCACGTGCTTGGCGTGGCCGGCCAGGAACACCGCCGCCTGTCCGGCCGAATTGCCGCCGCCGACGATCACCACTTCCTCGTTGGCGCAGAACGTCGCTTCCATGAAGGACGCGCTGTAATAGACGCCGCGCCCCTCGAAGCGCTCCAGCCCCGGCAGGTCCGGCTTGCGGTAGCGGGCACCGGTGGCGATGACGATCGATCGCGCGCGCAAACGCTCGCCGCTGTCGATGGCGATTTCGAAATCCGGGCCTTCGCAATTGACGGAGCTGACCTTGACCGGCACCGCCACCTCGGCGCCGAACTTGCGCGCCTGCGACAGCCCGCGACCGGCCAGCGCCTGGCCGGACACGCCGGTCGGGAAGCCGAAATAGTTTTCGATCTTGGAGCTGGAACCGGCCTGGCCGCCCGGCGCCTTGGCGTCCAGCACGGCCACGCTCAAGCCTTCGGAAGCCGCGTACACGGCCGCCGCCAGGCCCGCCGGGCCGGCGCCGACCACCACCAGGTCGAAGCTGCGGCCGTCGATGTTGTCGGAGCTGAGGCCGATGCTGTCGGCCACCTGGCGCAGCGTCGGCTGGCGCAGCACGTCGCCGGAGGGCGTGACCACGGCCGGGATATCGGCTTCGGTGACGCCGAAGCGCTCCATCAGCGCCGCCGTTTCGTCGTGCAGTTCGACGTCGAAGTAGGCGGCCGGCTGGCCGTTGCGGGTCAGGAAGTGGCGCAGGATCAGCGTCGCCTGCGAATGGCGCGCGCCGAACACCACCACGCCGCCGGTCTGGTCCTGCATGTAGGCGACGCGGCGCAGGATGTAGGCGCGCATGATGGTCTCGCTCAGCGCCGCTTCCGAGATCACCAGCGTGCGCAGGGCTTCCTCGGGGATGACGATCAGTTCGCTGTCGCTCTTCACGCGGCCGGTGGCGACGGCGGCGCGGCCCGCCAGCGTGCCGATCTCGCCGGTGAACATGCCGGGACCGTGGTTGCCGATGACGGTCGAGCCGAGCGCCGAGCCGCGCTCGATTTCGATCGCGCCGGAGATGATGACGTACATCGAGATGTGGCGGTCGCCCTGGCGGAACAGGATGTCGCCGGCGCGGAAGCTGCGGCGTTCGCCGTAGCGGCTGAGCAGCTCGAATTCGCTTTCGCTCAGCGTGGGGAATATCTGGTGGCGGCGGTTGCCGATGTCCGATGATGCGAGATGAGGGCTGGCGCTATTGCCGCTCCCTGGGTTCTGTTCCATGCCGTGTCCTCGTTCAATATGCGGCAATGATAGCGCTTATTCAGCGACAGAGTTGCTGCCACTGCTGCTCGAATTCGGCCGGCGAAACGTCTTGCGCCAGCAAGGTCAGGTCGCGCGCGACCGAGATGTAGCGCTGGTAGCCGATGTAACCGCCAAACGCGTCCTTGGCGTTGACTTCGCCGCATGGGGCGCCGCCCTTGCCGATGAACTGGTTGCGGAACTGCGCCGACGCCGGCTCCCGCACCTTTTCCTTCACATATTTCTCGCCCAGGCTGGTCAGTGTGGCCGCTTCCTCGCGCTGTTTTTCCGCCGCGCTCTTGCCGCAGGCACTCAGGCCCACGGCCAGCAAGGAAGCCAGCACTAACGCCGCGCCCTTGCGCATGGTGTTAGCCAAATCCATAATGTTTTCTCTTTTGTAATTATCTGTAAGCAATTATCTACTATCTTAACAATTTCTGCATAGTCATTAACGCGGCATGGGCTTGCATTGTTGACAGACCACGTATTTGTTATTATCCCAAGCTTTACAGCCTGATCAGGAGATCACATGTCCCACCCGATACCCGCACGGTTCTTCAAGGCGCTGCTGTGCTGCGCATTACTGCTTGGCAGCTATGCCGGGGCGGCAGACAAAGTGGCCGCCCCGCTCGCCCATGTGACCATCCTGGCCACCGGCGGCACCATCGCCGGCAGTGGCGCCACCAGCACCACCACGGTCGGCTACACGGCCGCCACCGTCGGCGTGGACCGCCTGATCGCCGCCGTGCCGGAGCTGGCCAAGGTGGCCCAGGTCAAGGGCGAGCAGGTGTTCCAGATCGCCAGCGAAAACATGAGCAACGAACACTGGCTGACCTTGGCCAAGCGCGTCAACGTGCTGCTGGCCCAGTCCGACGTGGACGGCATCGTCATCACCCACGGCACCGACACGCTGGAAGAAACCGCCTACTTCCTCGACCTGGTGGTCAAGAGCAAAAAGCCGGTGGTGCTGGTCGGCGCGATGCGCCCGGGCACCGCGCTGTCGGCCGACGGCCCGATCAACCTGTACAACGCGGTACTGCTGGCGGCCAGCCAGGAAGCCGTCGGCAAGGGCGTGCTGGTGGCGATGAACGACCAGATCCACGGCGCCCGCGACGTGACCAAAACCAACACCTCGACGCCGGACAGCTTCAAGACGCCGGAATTGGGCATGCTGGGTTACATCCAGGGCAACAAGCCTTACTTCTACCACGCGTCGACCCGCAAGCACACGGTCGACACCGAGTTCGACGTCTCCAAACTGGACGCACTGCCGCAGGTTGATATTTTCTACGGCTACGCCAATGTTAATCCAGTTGCGCTGAATGCGCTGGTGGCCGCGGGCGCCAAGGGTATCATCCACGCCGGCGTGGGCGACGGCAGCCTGGCCGCCAAGGTGACGCCGTCGCTGACGGCCGCCCGCAAGCAAGGCGTAGTGATCGTGCGTTCCAGCCGCGTCGGCCAGGGCATCGTGGCCCGCAACGGCGAAGCCAACGACGACGAGCTGGACTTCGTGGTCTCCGATACGCTGAACCCGCAGAAAGCGCGCATCCTGCTGATGCTGGCCTTGACCAAGACCAGCGACAGCAAGGAAATCCAGCGCATGTTCTATACCTACTGAACGAGGTGGGGAGTTTGAATGCGCCGGAACCGGCGCATGATGAGATATTAGTTTGTTAGTTTGTCACTCCGGGGCCACCTGGCCCCGGGGATCCCAGCGCCTCACCGTCTTCGCGTCGAGGCCGAACAGGTCCAACACCCTTCCCAGCGTATGGTCGACCATCTCGTCGATGCTCTGCGGCCGCGCGTAAAACGCCGGCACCGGCGGATAAATGATGGCGCCCATCTCGGTCACCGCCGTCATGCTGCGCAAATGGCCCAGGTGCAGCGGCGTCTCGCGCAGCATCAGCACCAGCCGCTTGCGCTCCTTGAGCATGACATCGGCGGAGCGCGACAGCAGCGTGCTGGTCATGCCGGTGGTGATCTCCGACATGGTCTTGATCGAGCACGGCGCCACGATCATCCCCGAAACCTGGAACGAACCGCTGGCGATGCTGGCCCCGATGTCGCTGTTGGAGTGGACCACGTCGGCCAAGGCGCGCACCTCGGTCACGCTCAGGTCGCTCTCGTGGGCCAGCGTGACCTGGGCCGACTTGCTCATCACCAGATGCGATTCCACATCAAGCTGGCGCAGCAGCTGCAGCAGGCGGATGCCGTAAACGACGCCGGAGGCACCGCTGATGCCGACGATAAAACGGGGACGGGATGATGGTTGCATGATGGTAGATGTCTGGTAGTTGCAGCGCTGGAGAGCCGATGGTAACAGAGCCAAACAGCCGTGAACGGCGCGGTCAAATTAATTAGTTTTTCTAATTAAGTGATCAGATATTGTTGCTTCAGTTATGTGCCGTAGTGCTTTAGATTGCGATGGTCGACACCTGTCGACACCGATCATGACATACGGAGACAACATTGAGTTCCCATCCCGATTTCAACGCCGCGGAGCAGGCGAGCGCCCTTCCCGACCTGGAGCGTTTCGAACTGCGCCGGTTTGCCGCCGCGCTAGGCGAGGCCGAATTTGAACGCCACGCCGGCCCGGTCGAGCTGGCCGACGTCGCGCGCCTGCTGGAAGGCAACCCGAAAGCGGTCATCTTCGACCGGCCCTCCGGCGCCGGCGACGCCGCCCCGTTCGCGCTGTGCGGCAACCTGGCCGGCAGCCGCAGCCGCCTGGCGGCGGCTTTCGACACCACCTCCGAAAACCTGCTGCAGGAGGTGCTCAAGCGCCTGCGCCGGAAGGCCAGCATCCACCAGGTTACGCGCGAGGCGGCGCCGGTGCAGCAGGTGGTGCTGACCGGCGACGACTGCGACTTCACCAGGCTGCCGGTGCACCTGCAGCACGGCCTGGACGGCGCCCCCTACATCTCCTCGTCGATCGACTTCGTCATCGACAAGAACACCGGCTGGACCAACGTCGGCGTTCGCCGCCTGATGCTGCGCGGCCGCCGCACCGCCGGCATCGATCTGATCGCGCCGTCCGACCTGCGCGCGATCTACCTCGAGCACGCCAACCGCGGCGAACGGCTGCCGATCGCCTTCGCGGTGGGCACCCACCCGATCGACCACGTGGCCGCCACCATGCGCCTGCCGACCGATGAACTGGAACTGCTGGCGTCGCTGCGCGGCGCGCCGCTGGGCGTGGTCAAGTGCGTCACCAACGACCTGATGGTGCCGGCCGACGCACAGTTCATCCTCGAAGGCTACCTCGACGAAAACGGCCACGTCGAGCCGGAAGGTCCGTACGGCGAGTTCCTCGGCTACTACGGCGGCGTCAAGCGCAATCCGCTGTTCCACCTGACGGCGATCACGCACCGCCGCGACCCGGTGTTCCAGACCTCGACCATCAGCGGCCGCGACATGGCCTATACCGACACCGCCCAGCTGTGCGCGTTGCGCACCGAGGTGACCGTCTGGCGCGCGCTGGAAGTGGCCGTGCGCGAAGTGAAGGCGGTGTACGCCAGCGCGGCCAACGGCGGCATGTTCAACGTCCGCGTCTCGCTGCAGCAGCGCGTGCCGGGCGAGGCGCGCAACGCCATCGCGGCTGTATTCGCCTGCCTGGCCAACGTCAAGCACGTGTTCGTGGTCGATCCCGACATCGACATCTTCTCCGACGACCAGATGGACTGGGCGCTGGCCACCCGCTTCCAGGCCGACCGCGACCTGGTGCTGCAGGACCGCATGCGCGCCATGCCGCTCGATCCGTCGCTGGCCGGTTCCCACCACACGGCAAAGGCCGGCTTCGACCTGACGCTGCCATTCCTGCGTCCGGGCATGAACCGTTCGATCGAGCACCGCGTGCCGGCCGCGCCGGTCTTCGACGGCGCGCGCTTCGAGTCGCTGCAGGCGGCGCTGGAACATGGACCAAAGCTGTTCGCCGAACTGATGGCAGCCGTCGGCAGCCGCGACGGCCGCGAAGTGGTCCGCTGGCTGGAAGACACCGGCGCCACACGCGCCATCACGCGCGACGACGAAGGCCGCTACCTGTTCGCCTGAGCGACGCCGTCCCCGTAAAAGCAATGAGCCGCCATCCCCAAACCGGGGATGGCGGCTCATTTTTTTGACGTGCTTTAAAACCGTGTAGACAGCGCGGTGGCGGCAAGATGGCCAGCCAGCACGCTGGCCGATGCCGGCGCCATGCCGGGGGCCAGCGACAGGAACTGCTTGACGGCGCGCAGTGTCACGGCGCCGTTGCCGAGCATCGTCTGGACCAGCATATCGGCCGCGGCATCGAGTCCGGCGGCCGGCATCACGCTGGCCACCAATCCGGCCTCGAGCGCCTGCGCGGCGCTCAGCGGCATGCGGCTGTAGACCATATGCGCCAGCGTCTTGACCGGCACCCGGTCGGCCAGCGCCGCCATCACCAGCGTTGGGGGAATATCGCGCTCCATCTCGGGAATCTGGAACACGGCGTCGTCGGCGCACAGCACCAGGTCGGCCACGCAGGCCAGCGCGCAACCGGCACCTATCGCGCGGCCCCGCACCACCGTCAGCACCGGCACGGGCGCCGCCTTGATCGCGTCGTACAGCGCCAGCGGCGGCAGCGCCACCACCTGGCGCACGGTCTCCGCCGATGGCTTGGTGCCGAGCGTGGGGATAGGCGAATCGCGGCCGGTGCAGAAATCGGCGCCGTCGGCGTCGATGCGCACCAGCTTGACGCCGGGGTCGAGCGCCGCCAGCGCGGCGACGATCAATTCGCCCATGCGGGCCGTCAGCGCGTTGCCCTTGTCGGCGCGTTCCAGGCGTATCGCCAGCACGTCGCCGTCGCGAATGATTTTTACCTGTTCTTTATCCATTTTCCTGTTCCCGCTGTATGTAATTCCAGATCACCGCCGGTGTGGCGGGCATGTCAAGTTCCTGGGAGGCGCCCTCGCCCAGCGCGTCGGCCAGGGCGTTGTAGATGACGGCGGTGGCCGGCGTGATGCCGCTCTCGCCGCCCCCCTTCACGCGCAGCGGGTTGCCAGCGGTCGGATCCTCGGAGAATTCAAGCGTCATGCGCGGCACCCGGCCGGCGCGCGGCACGCCATAGTCCATATAGGAACCCGACAGCACCTGGCCGCTGTCGGGATCGACGTAAAAGCCTTCCGACAGCGCCTGGCCTATGCCCTGCGCCAGCCCGCCGTGCACCTGGCCCTCGACGATCATCGGATTGATCGGCTGGCCGACGTCGTCCACCGAGATGTAGTGCAACAGCTCGACTTCGCCGGTGTCGGGGTCGACCTCCAGTTCCATCGCCGCCGACCCGGTCGGATGCGCGGCCATGCGGCCGTTGAATTCGGCCTCGGCTTCGAGCGGCGGCAGGCCCGCCTTGGCCAGCCGGCGCGCCAGCTCGAACAGGCCGGCCGCGTGCCCGTCGGCGCGGAACGAGCCGTCGGCGAACGACACCGTGGCCGCATCGACCTTCAGCAGTCCGGCCAGCGCGGCCTTGCCCTGCTCGACGATCTTGGCCGCGCCATGCACCAGCAGCGTGCCGCCCAGCCGCATGCTGCGGTCCGAGTGGGTGCCGCCGCCGACGCTGACAAAGGCGGTGTCGCCGGTGCGCAGGCGCACCGAGTCGACCGGCACGCCCAGCTGCGCCACCACCACCTGCGCGAAGGTCGTCGCGTGGCCCTGGCCCTGGGTCTGTGTGCCGGACACCAGGTCGATCACGCCCTGCGGCAGCACGCGCATCTCGATCCGCTCGCGCGGCGCGCCCACCGGCGCCTCGATGTAGTTGACCAGACCGATGCCGCGCAGCTTGCCGCGCGCGGCGGAAGCGGCGCGGCGCGCCGCGAAGCCGTCCCAGTCGGCCAGTTCCAGCACACGTTCCATGTTGCCGGCGAAGTCGCCGCTGTCGTAGTGCAGACCCATCGGGCTCAGGTAAGGCATGGCGTCGCGCCGCACGATGTTGCGGCGGCGGATCTCGACCCGGTCGATGCCCAGCGCGTGCGCGCCGAGATCGAGCAGGCGCTCCATCATGTGGTTGGCCTCCGGCCGCCCGGCGCCGCGATAAGGCGCGGTCGGCGCGGTATTGCTCAGCACCGCGCTGATGTGCACCGCCGCCACCGGCACGTGGTACACCGTGGTCATGACGCGGGTACCGTTCGACATCGGCACGTACGACACCGTATGGGCGCCGACGTTGCCTATCCATTCATTGTCGATGGCCAGGATATGGCCGTCGGCGTCGAACGCGATTGCCGCGCGCAGCATCGCGTCGCGGCCCTGGTAGTCGGACAGAAAGGCCTCGCTGCGGTCGCCGGTCCACTTGACCGGACGCCCCACCTCGCGCGCCGCCCACACCACCGCCAGCTGCTCGACATAGAGCGAGCTGCGCGGACCGAAGCCGCCGCCCACGTCCGGGCACACCACGCGCACCTTGTCGGCCGGCACGCGCAGCGCGGCCACCAGGCCCATTTTCTGGCGCACCGCGCCCTGGCTGCCCGAGATCAGCGTATAGCTGCCGGCCTCGGGATCGTAGACGCCGATCGCCGCGCGCGGCTCCATCTGGCAGTTGACGACGCGGCTGTTGTGGAATTCGCGCCGCAGCACGTAATGGGCGCCGGCGAAGATGGCGCGCGCCTTGTCGCGGTCGCCCAGCTGCGTCTGGAAGCACAGGTTGCCGGGCGCATCGTCGTAGAGCTGGGGAGCGCCGGCGGCCATGGCGGCATCGGCAAGCACCACGGCATCGAGCACGTCGTAATCGACGTCCACCAGTTCGGCGGCGTCGCGCGCCTGCGCTGCGCTGGCGGCGATCACCATCACCACCGCCTCGCCCACGTGGCGCACCTTGTCGACCGGCAGCGGCAGGTGCAGGCGGCTGTAGACGGAGCCGGTCAGCGACTCCCTGAACGCCGGCGCCGTGTGGTCGATGGCGTCGAGCGGCATCGGCACGTGCTGGATGCCCTGGAAACCGGCGGCCAGGTAGTCGTCGCCGGTCAGCACCGCCAGCACGCCGGGCGCGGCGCGCGCGGCGCTGGTGTCGATCGCATGGATGCGCGCGTGCGCGTGCGGCGAGCGCAGGAAGGCGGCATACACCTGGCCATCGACGCTGATGTCGTCGGTGTACTGGCCGTTGCCGGTCACCAGGCGCCGGTCTTCCAGGCGTGGCAGGGACTGGCCGATCATGGCTGTGCCTCCAGTTCGGGATACAGCGCGCGGGCCGCATGGCGCACCGACGCGATGATGTTCACATAGCCGGTGCAACGGCAGATATTGCCCTCCAGCGCAGTATGAATGGCCTCGTCGTCCAGCGACGCCGGCTTCTCGCGCAGGAAATAGTCGATCGCCATGATCATGCCCGGCGTGCAAAAACCGCACTGCAGACCGTGGCACTGCACGAAGGCTTCCTGCACCGCGTGCAGGCGGCCGTCCCGCTCCATGCCCTCGACGGTGCGCACGCTGCCGCCGCTGGCCTGGGCCGCCAGCACCGTGCACGACTTGACGGCGGCGCCGTCAAGGTTGACCGTGCAGGCGCCGCACTGCGTCGTGTCGCAGCCGACATGGGTGCCGGTCATGCCCAGCTCCCGCCGCAAAAACTCCACCAGCAGCGTGCGGTCCTCGACCTCGCGCTCGACCTGTTGACCGTTGACCTGTAATTTCACTTGTACCACGTCTCACCTGCCTGTTCTTGATAACTGTCCGTGGCTCAGCCGCGCTGCCACCATTTTTTGGGCGCGCCCTCGGCGGCGGGGGCGTCGTCGACGGCTTCGGCCGGCGGCGCCAGCTGCTCGCTGAAGCGCTTGAAGAATTCGTCCGCCATGCGGTTGGCCACCGAGGCCACCAGGCGCGATCCCACCTGGGCCAGCTTGCCGCCCACGTCGGCCGTGGCGTCGTAGGTCAGCACGGTGGCGCCAGCCTCCGGCGCATCGGCCAGCGTGACCACGGCCTGCATCTTGCCGAAGCCGGCCACGCCGCCCTCGCCCTTGCCGGCGATGCGGTAGCCTTCGTTGGCGCGCCGCTCGGACAGCGTCAGGCTGCCCTTGAAGCGCGCCTTGACCGGGCCGACCGCGGCCTGCACCACGGCCTCGTATTCATCCTCGCTGCGCGCGCTGAACGATTCGCAGCCGGGCACGCAGGCTTGCAGCACGGCCGGGTCGTTGAGTGCGGCCCACACGGTTTCACGTGAGGCTGCGATGGTTTGGGTTCCGCTGAATTCCATGTTGTCTCCTTGTTCGGCCGCCTCTAGCGGACGGCCAGTGCCGCGACTGCGCGGCGGGTGAATACTTCGACCAGGTTGGCGCGGTAGCGCGCCGGGGTGCGCTCGTCGTCAAGCAGCAGGTCGGGATCGATGTGCAGGCCGTCCAGCGCGGCCACGTCGCAGCCGGCGCCCAGCGCCTGCTCGGCCTCGCGCCAGCGGAACACCGACGGCGCGGCGCCGGTGACGGCCAGCCGCACGTGCTCGCCGAAGTCCGCCACGAACACGCCGGCCAGCGCGTAGCCGGACGCCGGGTGGCGGTATTTCCGGTAGGCGGCGCGCTGCGGCAGCGGATACTCGATCGCCACCACCAGCTCGCCCGGCGCCAGCGCGGTCTCGAACATATCGACGAAAAAGTCATCGGCCGGCAACCGACGCGCGCTGGTCACCACGGTCGCGCCCAGCCCCAGCACCGCCGCAGGGAAGTCCGCCGCCGGATCGTTGTTGGCGACCGAACCGCCCATGGTGCCGCGGTTGCGCACCTGCGGATCGGCGATCAGGCCGGCCAGGCAGGCGAGCGCCGGTATCGCCTGCCGCACCACGGCGCTGTCGGCCACCTCGGCATGGCGGGTTGCGGCGCCGATGCGCAGCACGCCGCCTTCCAGCGCGATGCCCCTGAGTTCCTCCAGTCGGGTCAGGTCGACCAGGTGCGACGGTGCGGCCAGGCGCTGCTTGAGCGTCGGCACCAGCGTCATCCCGCCCGACAGCGGCTTGGCGTCGGGGTGTTCTTCCAGCAAAGCCAGCGCCTGCGCCAGCGAGTCCGGACGGACGTAATTAAGTGCGTACACGTTGTTCTCCAGTGGCCGCGCGTCGCCGCCGGCCGGCCCGTTCAGGGCTGTTGCAAATAGTTGTCGAGCGCCGCGGCCAGCGCCAGCGGCGTCTCGTGCATCGGATAGTGGCCGCAGCCCTCCAATACTTCGAGCTCGGCGTTCGGATACCAGGCCAGCCAGCTGCGTTCCATCAGCTCGCGTGTCAGGGTCGGGTCGTTGGCGCCGATGAATACCTTGACCGGCGTCGGGTTGCCCTGCACGCGGTCGGAAAAGTCCACCATGCCCCAGTCGCGCAGGTAGCCTTCAAACGCCTGCGGCAGGCTTTGCTCCGCCGAGTCCCGCGCCAACCGGCACAGCCATGCAAACGGCAGCCGCTTGCCGGTCGAGAAGTCGAGGATGAACTGGCGTTGCGCCAGATCGGTGGCGGCCTTGCCGAACATCGCCAGGCGCTGCTCGTCCATCCGCGAGCCGCAGGCCGGCACCGCGGCGATGGCTGCCATGCGCTCGATGCGTCCGGGACGCGCGGCCAGCAGCACGCGCTGGATCGCCACCCCGCCCATCGAGTGGCCGACCAGCGCGAAGCGCCCCCAGCCCAGGCTGTCGGCCAGCGCCAGCACGTCGGCCGCCGCCTCGTCGAAATTGAACTCGCCATCAAGCCCGCGCGAGCGGCCATAGCCGCGGTAGTCGGCGAACACCCAGGTGGCGCGCTCGGGATCGAGTCCGGCCAGGAAGCCGGTCCAGTCCTCGGCCCAGCCGAAGGCGCCGCCCAACACCATCACCTTGCGCGAGCCTTGCCCGAACTGCATGTGGCCCAGCATCAGCGGCTCCCGCCGGACAGGTCGCGCGCAGGCTCGATGCGGCCGCGGCACTCGCCAAAGCCGATCGTCACCGCGCCCTTGCGGGCGGCGCGGGCGCGCAGCACGATCTCGTCGCCGTCTTCGAGCGCGGTGCGGAATTCCTCCGGCCCGACTTTCAGCGGATCGGCGCCGGCGTTGGTCAGTTCGGTGATGCAGGCGCGCGCGCCGTCGTCGGCGCCGGAGATCGTGCCGCTGCCGATCAAATCACCCGGGCGCAGGTTGCAGCCATTGCTGGTGTGATGCGCCACCATCTGGCCGAAGGTCCAGTACAGGTTGCGCAGGTGGGTCCTGGTGATGCGCAGCGGACCTTCGCCGGCGGCGCGCCGTGCGGGGGTCGACAGCCAGGCTTCCAGGCCGATGTCGATGCCGCCTTGGGACTGGTCGCGCGGATCGGACAGGTGCGGCAGCGGGTCGGGATCGCCGGACCCGCGCGGCGGCGCTGGCATGCGGAACGGCACCAGCGCTTCCTGGGTAACGATCCACGGCGAGATCGAGGACAGGAAGCTCTTGCCGAGGAAAGGCCCGAGCACCTGCTCCCACCACTGGATGCTCTTGGCCGACCAGTCGTTGAGCAGGCAGTAGCCGAAGATATGTCCGTTCGCCTCGCCCACCGGGATCGGCTGGCCGAGCTGGTTGCCCTGGCCGACGAACGCGGCCAGCTCCAGCTCGAAGTCCAGCATCGGCGCCGGACCGTATTCCACGGCGCCGGCGGCGTTCTTGTACTGGCCGTGCGGACGCACCACCGGTTCGCCGCTGACGCGGATCGACGAGGCGCGGCCGTGGTAGGCGATCGGCAGCGATTTGAAGGCCGGCGGCAGCGGATCCTTCAAGCCCTTGTAGCGGCCATGGCGTTCGGTGTGATGCAGCGAGGTGAGGAAGTCGCTGTAGTCGCCGATCTCGCACGGCAGCGCCATCGATACCTTGGACATCGGCACCAGGATGCGCTCGCGCTGCGCCAGCACCTGTTCGAGTTGCGGACTGTCGCTGCGCAGCAGGTCAGACAGCGCGGCGCGCAAGGCCGACGCGTGGCGCGGGCCGAGCGCCATCAGCCCATTGAGACTGCCGCCGGCGCAGGCGCGCGCCGCTTCGGCGGCGTCGCCGTCCAGCAGCTTCAGTGCGAGCAGCGCGGCGAGGTCGACGATCTGGTCGCCGATGGCGACGCCGGCGCGGCGCGCGGCACCATCGTCGAAGACGCCGAACGGCAGGTTCTGGATCGGGAACTCGGCGTCCGCGAGATTGGCGCTATCGACCCAGGCGCGGCGCGCCGGATCGTGGGTGGCGTTCAGTTGGATCATCAATGCACCTCTCGAGCCGGACGCGCCTCTTTTTCAGCGCTCCAGTTGTCGATCGCGCCGCGCGCCTGCCGGCGGAAGCCTTCGTGCATCTGCGGCGTGCCGACCGGCGTGGTGAACTCGAGCCGGAAACCGTTCGGATCGAAGAAGTAGATCGACTTGACGAAATGGTGATCGACCGGGCCGATCACCTCGACACCGGCTGCCTGCAGGCGCGCCTTCATCGTCTCGAGATCTTCCACGCTGTCGACGCGCAACGCGATGTGGTTGACCCAAGCGGGCGTATTGGCCGAAGGCTCGGCGCTGACGTTGTCGCCGAGGTCGAAGAAGGCGATGTTCGAACCGTCGGTCATCTCGAAGAACAGGTGCACGTAGGGGCAGTACTCGCCGGTGCTGGGCACGTGGTCGAGGCGGATCACGTGCACCAGCGGCAGGCCGAGCAAGTCCTCGTAAAAGGAGCGGGTTTCTTCGGCATCGCGGCAGCGCCAGGCGAAGTGGTGCAGTCCGCGCACGGCGGGCGTATTGGTCATGATGATCTCCTTGTTGTTTGGGCTTACAGGGGAACGGCGTCGACGTCGTACTGGAACAGCCATTCGTAGCGTTCCTTGACGCGCTCCTCGCTCCATTCCCTGGTGACATAGGCGGCGGCGCCTTCGGCATGCGCCAGCGCCGGGTTGTGGAAGCGTTCGGCGTTGGCGGCCGAGCCGCGCACGATGCGCGCGGTGCGTTCGTGGCGCGCGGCCTCGTAGCGGCGCAGTGCGTCCGTCAGGTCGCCGCCGTACTGCGCCAGCGCGCGCGCCAGGATGTAGCCGTCTTCGAGCGCCATGCCGGCGCCCTGGGCCAGGAACGGCAAGGTCGGATGGCAGGCGTCGCCAAGCAGGGTGACGCTGCCCTTGGACCACTGCGGCATCGGCTCGCGCACCATCAGCGCCCACTTGTACGGCACGTCGATGGCGCGGATCATGGCTTGCACGTCCTCGTGCCAGCCGGCGAAGTCGGCCAGGCATTCTTCGTGGGTGCCGCGCTCGGACCAGGATTCGACTTCCCAGCCACCGCCTTCGACCGCGCCGACGAAGTTGACCAGCTCACCGCCGCGCAGCGGATACTGGATCACGTGCGCGCCGGGACCGACCCAGTTGGAGCCGTACGGTTCACGCATATGGGCCGGCAGGTCGGCTGCGCGGATCACGCCGCGCCAGGCCATGATGCCGGAGAAGCGCGGCGCATCCGGCCCGAACAGGGCTTCGCGGGTGCGCGAGTGGACGCCGTCGGCGCCGATCACCAGGTCGGCGGTCCAGCTGTCGCCGTTGGCGCCGTGCACGGTGACGCGGCCGTCGTCGTGCTGCTCGTGGCGCTCGACCTTCACGCCGAGGCGGATGGCGTTCGGATTGCGCTGGCGCACGCCGTCGGCCAGCACCGTGTGCAGGTCGGCGCGGTGCAGCGTGAAGTAGGGATAGCCAAAGCGCTCGCGCGAAATGGCGCCAAGGTCGAACAGGGGCCAGGACTGGCCGGTATTCCACAGGCGCACGCGCTTGCCGGCAGGCTCCGAGGCGATTTTTTCAAGCGCCGGCCCCAGGCCCAGGCGGTACAAGACGCCGGTGGCGTTCGAGCTCAGTTGCACGCCGGCGCCGATTTCCTTCAGTTGCGCGGCCTGTTCCAGCACGGTGACGTCGAAGCCCCGGTCGAGCAATGCGCTGGCGGCGGTCAGGCCGCCGAGACCGGCCCCGATGATGATGATTTTCATATGCTGTCTCGCTAATTTTTTATACTGTTTATGAAGGGGCGGACAGGCCCCGTCGCTGAACCAATATAAAGAATCCACATGGAGAGCGGAAGCAAAAAGAATCTATCGTTTAATCGAAAAGCCTAAACAATGAAGACGGCGAACAGCGCCATATGGCGTCAGGCCGCGGCCTTGCCGCGTCCGCGGCCCTTCTTGACGACGCCGGCCTTGGCGCTGTAATCCAGCGCCACCTGTTCGAACACGGCCGACAAATGGCCCAGCGTTTCATTGCTGCCGCGCCCCGCCCGCGTGATGCAGTAGAACGGCAGTTCGATGGACGGAACGATCGGGTACAGGCGCACCCGGAAGCGCTGGCAGGCGGCGGCCGAGATCGACGGCACCACGGCCACGCCGAAGCCGGCTTCGGCCATCGCTATCGCCGTTTCCAGATGGCCGACCTGGGTGCGCTTGCCGGTGGTGACGGCGGCCGCGCTGAGGTTTTCCTCGACCATGCGCTGGATCGGCGTCTCGTCCGAAAAACAGATCAGCGGCACGCCCTGCAGCGCGCGCCAGGTGTCCGCTTCGGCGCTGAAATCCGGCCAGTCGGTTTCCTGCATGCCGATGGCGAGCATCAGCCGGGTCGGAAAAATCGGCATGCGCTCGACGCCGGATTCCTTGCGGAAGAACGGACCGTAGGCGGCGTCCAGCGCGCCATCCTCGACCATGCGCAGCAACTCGACCGGTGTGTTGTCGACGACGTCGACCCGCACCAGCGGGTACAGGCTGGCGAAGCGGCTCAACACTGTCGGCATCAGGCTCACGGCGATATGCGGCATGACGCCCACGCGCAGCAGGCGCTGTTCCTCGCGGCCGATCTTGCGCAGCTCCAGCGCGGCGTTTTCGATGGTGGCGACGATGTGGGTGGCGGTGGGCAGGAACATCCGCCCGGCTTCGGTCAGCGCCACCGAGCGCGTGGTGCGGTCGAGCAGGCGGCAGTGCAGCTGGGTCTCGAGTTCGCGGATGATGGCCGACAGCGCCGCCTGCGACAGGTGCAGCCGCTGCGCGGTCTTGGTGAAGCTGGAGGCCTGGGCCACCCCGATGAAGACCTTGAGCTGCCTGAGCGAGAGATTCATGAGTAGTCCGATGAAGCGGGCGCTGCCGCAGATTGCGAAGATCCTATTCTAGCAGCAGCGGCAGCAGCGGCAGCAGCGGATGACAGCGGGTACCGTCCCTCAATCGCAGAGGTTGGCGGCCAGCCACGGGAAGCGCCGCAGGCGTTCGCTCTCGAAGCCGGCGATGCGTTCGCGCTGCTGCAGCGCCAGGCCGATTTCATCGAGGCCGTTGAGCAGGCAGTGGCGCGTGAACGGCGCGATGTCGAAGCCGGCCGTGAAGCCGTGCGCACCGATGACGCGCTGCCGTTCCAGGTCGACGCGCAGGCGGCACCCCACGGCGCTTTCGGCGGCGGCGAACAGCTGTTCCATCGAGGCGGTGTCCAGCTCGACCGGCAGCACGCCGTTCTTGCCGCAGTTCTGGCGGAAGATGTCGGCGAAGCTGTGCGCGATGATCACCTCGAAGCCATATTCCAGCAGCGCCCACGGCGCATGCTCGCGCGAGCTGCCGCAGCCGAAATTGCGTCCGGCCAGCAGGATGCGCGCGCCCTGATAGCGCGGCTGGTTCAGCACGAAGTCCGGATTGAGCGGACGGCGCGCATGGTCCTGGCCCGGTTCGCCGGCGTCCAGGTAGCGCCAGCTGTCGAACAGGTTGGGGCCGAAGCCGGTGCGCGCCACCGATTTCATGAACTGCTTGGGCAGGATGGCGTCGGTGTCGACGTTATCGCGCCGCAATGGCGCGGCCAGTCCTTCCACGATCGTGACCGGCTTCATTGCGCGCCCTCCCCGGCCAAGCTGCGGACATCGGCCAGGCGGCCGGCCAGCGCGGCGGCGGCCGCCATGGCGGGGCTGAGCAAATGACTGCGCCCGCCGGCTCCCTGGCGTCCTTCGAAATTGCGGTTCGAGGTCGAGGCGCAGCGTTCGCCCGGCGCCAGCCGGTCGTCGTTCATGGCCAGGCACATCGAGCAGCCCGGCTCGCGCCACTCGAATCCGGCGTCCTTGAAGATGCGGTCCAGGCCTTCGCGCTCGGCCTGCTCGCGGACCAGGCCGGAGCCCGGCACCACCAGCGCCAGCGCGATGTTGTCCGCGATCCGCCCGCCGCTGGCGGCGAGTACGGCTGCGGCGGCGCGCAAATCTTCGATGCGGCCGTTGGTGCAGGAACCGATGAAGACCTTGTCGATGCGGATATCCCGCATCGGCGTGCCCGGCGCCAGGTCCATGTAGGCAAGCGCGTGTTCCAGCGCCTGGCGGCGCGCCGGGTCGTCCTCGCGCGCCGGATCGGGAACGGCGCCGCCGATCGGCGCCACCATCTCGGGCGACGTGCCCCATGTCACCTGCGGCGCGATCGCGGCGGCGTCGATCTCGAGCGCGCGGTCGAAGCAGGCATCGTGGTCGGACGCCAGCGTGCGCCAGTGCGCGGCCGCGGCGTCCCACTGCGCCGCCTTGGGCGCGAACGGACGGCCGCGCAGGTAGTCCAGCGTGGTCTGGTCGACCGCCACCAGGCCCGAACGCGCGCCGGCCTCGATCGCCAGGTTGCACAAGGTCATGCGCGCCTCCATCGACAGCGCGCGCACCGTGGCGCCGGCAAACTCGATCGTATGCCCGGCGGCGCCGCCGCTGCCGATGCGGCCGATCAGATACAGCGCCAGATCCTTGGCGCTGCAGCCCGGCGCCAGCTCGCCTTCGATACGCACCAGCATGTTGCGGCTCTTGCGCGTGGCCAGCGTCTGCGTGGCCAGCACGTGCTCCACTTCGGAGGTGCCGATGCCGAACGCCAGCGCGGCCAGCGCGCCATGCGTGCTGGTATGCGAATCGCCGCACACCACCATCATGCCGGGCAAGGTCATGCCCTGCTCGGGCGCGACCACGTGGACGATGCCCTGGCGCCGGTCCTGCATGCGGAACTGGGCGATGCCGTGGCTGCCGCAGTTGCGCTCCAGCGTTTCCACCTGCAGACGCGAGAGCGGATCGGCGATGCCGTTGGCGCGGCCGGTGGTGGGCACATTGTGGTCGCACACGCCGAACGTGGCGCCCGCGCGCCAGACCGGGCGCCCGCTCGCGGCCAGGCCGGCAAACGCCTGCGGGCTGGTCACCTCGTAGACCAGGTGGCGGTCGACGTAGAGCAAGGCCGCGCCGTCGTCGTCGATGCTGACCAGGTGCTCGTCCCAGAGCTTGTCGTAGAGGGTGCGCGGCAGGACTGGCATGGTCATCAGGGTGCGATTTCTTCCAGCGACTTCTGGCGCGTCTCGGTCATGCCCCTGGCGGCGACGATGCCGAGCACGCAGACGCCGGCGAACATCAGGAACACCACGGCGACGCCGTTGGAGCCCAGCACCACGCCGACGATGGCCGGGCTGGCGGCCGAGGCGGCGCGGAACCAGGACGTCGCCAGCGAGGTGCCGATGGCCCGCATGCGGGTCGGGTAGATTTCCGGCGTGTACAGGAACAGCATGATGGTGACGGTGCCAATGACGGCGTACGCGGTCGAGCCCAGCAACATGACGGTGTAGGCCGAATGCGCGCCGCTCAGGTACAGCGCGACCAGCAGCACGGCGGCCACGCCGAACGCGCACATCGCCCACCGGCGGCGGCCGACGCGGTCGACCAGGAAGGCGCAGACCAGCACGAAGATGACGCTGAGCACATTCGACATCGAGGCCAGCCGCAGCGACTCGCCCAGCGGCAGGTGGTAGACCGTCTTGTACAGGCTGGGCAGCCAGTTGTTCAGGCCGTTGGCGACGAAATACGCGATGCCCCACAAAGCCCATACCACCAGCGTGCGCTTGCGATAGAACGACGAGAACAGTTCGCGCATGCCCGCCTTGCGCGGCGCCGCCAGGGCGGCCGCCGGACGCGGCTTGGGCACGATGCGCTGGTCGGTGCTGGCCTCCAGGCCTTCGATGATCTTTTCCGCTTCGTCGTAGCGGCCCTTGCCGATCAGCCAGCGCGGCGATTCGGGCAGGAACCAGATGAAGCCGACGATCAGCAGGCCCGGGATGCCGCCCACCAGGAACATCGACTGCCAACCCACGTTGGGCACCATCAGCGCGCCAGCCTGCGCCGCGGCCAGCAGGCCGATCGGGAAGATCAGTTCGTACAGCATGAAGAAGCGGCCGCGGTTGTGCGCCTGCGACAGCTCGTTGATATAGACCGCGGCGACCGGATTGCCGCCGCCCACCCCGATGCCCTGGATGAAGCGGCACACCATCAGCGCGCCGAAGTTGCCCGTCAGCGCGCAAGCCAGACTCATCACCGACATCAGCAGGATGGTCCAGAACTCGCTCTTGACGCGGCCGACGCGCTCGGCCAGCCAGCCGAAGAACAGCGCGCCGATCAACTGGCCCAGATAACCGGTCGCGATCAGCACGCCGATGTCGGCGGGCTTGAGGTGCCACATGCCGATCAGCACCGGCAGCACATACGCCAGCGACAAAGCGTCAAAGGCGTCGAAAAACGTTGCGCTGCCCATTACCACCCGGGCCTTGATATGCCAGCGCGAAATCGGCACGCTCTCCATGCGGGTCAGCAAGCTGGCGCCGCGATCGGCATGCTGGTCCGGCACGCCGGCGGCAGGCTGGTAGTCGATAATGCTTTGAGACATGTAACACCTTTCTGGTTATTGCTGTTTCTGCTCAGAACTGCACTTGTACACCGGTGCGCAGCAGCGCCTGCGATTGGCCGCTCGACGGCGTATAGCCGAAGGCGCCTGCCACCGCCCCTTTGCCGCTGGCGCGGACATACGAAGCACCAGCATAGACCTGGGTGAACAAGGTGTACAGGCTCAAGTGCTGGCTGACGAACAGGTTCAACTGGTTGTACTTCATGTCCATGAAGGTCGAGTGGGCGGCCGAGACGCCGAGGAAGCGCCGCTTCTGGCCCCCGCTGAGGTCGACGTTCACGCCGGCCTGCAGGTTGCGCTGCTCCTCCTCGCCGCGATTGTTTTCAAACGACACCTGGGTAAAGGTCGCGTGCGGGATGAAGATGCCGATCTGGTAAGAGCCGCCGAGGACAATGGTGCTGTAGCGGTCGGCGTTGAACACGCTGTTGCTCAGGTTCTGGCCCAGCACGCTGGTGACGCCGAACACGCTTTTCAGGTCGGCCGTGCGGTTGTGGAACATCGAATACGAACCGGCCAGGCGCGACTGGCTGCCGCTGTAGCGGAAGCCGGCCGAATACTGGCGGCTGCGCGAGAAATTGCTCGGATCCTCGCCAAAGCCGTTCATCACGCCGACCTGCAGGCCGTCGACGACCGGCGTTTCATAGCGCACCGCGTTGTCGATGCCGTACACATTGGCCAGGTTATCCAGGTTGCCTGGCGAATAAGCCCAGGAGATGCCGGGAATACTGTTGTTCAGCGGTCCCACATAGTCGTAGGCGAAGTCGGGCATGCGGCCCAGCGTGAGCGTGCCCAGCGTATTGCTGGTCAGGCCGACCGTGGCGTAGCGGTTGAACAGCTTGGTTGGATTGGCCTGCGTGCCGGCGTCGGAATTGAAGCCGGTTTCGAGCTTGAAGAAGGCGCTCAGGCCGCCGCCGAGATCTTCGGTGCCGCGGAAGCCGATGCGGTCGGGCGAACGCTTGCCCGCGTTGACAGCCCACAGGTGCGCCCCGTGGGCGTTGCTGACATAGTCGAGGCCGTCGTCGATGCTGCCGTACATGACGACGCTGGTCTGGTTGGTGGTTTGGGCGTAGGCGCCGGCGCAAGCAAGGGCGCCAAGCGCGCATACCAGGATCTGGGATTTGATGATAAGTCTCCGTTTTGATTTATAAACAACGGCACATAATGCGCAGCATTGTCGCGAACCGTTTCCTTCTTCCGTCTTGAGTGCGGAGTCGCTCCAATATAGGGGAAAAATTAAATTGGAATAAGCAAAAAGATTCTATCGATAAATCGGTTTTCCCGAACAATTACCTCGCTCGCCGCCACGACGTCAGATAGTGCGGAAATCGATTGCGGCCATGGCACATCATGCGGCATCATATCCGCCGAGAAATAATTGACGCGATTTGAGACATCAATTTTTTCTATCAATTAATAGAATTTTTCGATTAATGCCTTGCGGCTAGGAGACGGACATGAAGTGGTTTGCCAAGTTCAATATCGGGAAAAGGCTGGGAGCGGGGTTCGCCCTGATGCTGGCGCTGATGCTTTTCACCACCGTGCTCAGCATCTGGCGCATGAATGACATCGCCGCCGCGTCTGAGGCGATGTCGGCCCCGCTGGCCAAGGAGCGCCTGATCGCCGAGTGGAATACCCAGATCTTTGGCGCGGTGCGCCGCACCGGCGCCATCGTCAAGAGCAGCGATCCCGGCGTGGCGGCCTACTTCAAGGACGAGACCGATACCGCGTCGCAACGCTCCGCCGCCCTGTCCAGGCAGATCGAACCCTTGTTGACGACGCCGGAGGAAGCCGCGCTGCTGGTGAAAATCAACGCCCAGCGCAAGCTCTACCGCGAGGCGACCAGCACGGCGATGAAAGCCAAGGCGCAGGGCGACCACGAACTGGCCGACAGCGCGCTGGAAAAATTATTTACCCCGGCCGCGAAAGGCTACCAAGACCTGCTGGAACAACTGCTGGCGCAACAGCACAAGCAAATGGATGCGCAAAGCCGGTCTATCCAGGATATCCGCGCCTATAGCGTCAAGCTGATCGCGCTGCTGGCCGTCGCCGCCCTGCTGATCGGCGCCTGCTGCTCATGGCTGCTGACGGCCGGCATCGTCGGGCCGCTGCGCGCCGCCGTCGGCATGGCCGAAACGGTGGCTGGGGGCGACCTCAGCCGCACCATCGACATCCACGGCAACGACGAGACGGCCGCCCTGATGCGCGCCCTGCGCCACATGAACGACAGCCTGGTGGGCATCGTCAGCGAGGTGCGCGGCGGCACCGACACCATCGCCACGGCGTCGAAGGAAATCAGCGCCGGCAACCTGGACCTGTCCGGACGCACCGAACAGCAGGCCAGCGCGCTGGAGGAAACCGCGGCGTCGATGGAGGAACTGACCACCACCGTGCGCCAGAACGCCGACAACGCGCGCCAGGCCAGCCAGCTGGCGATCACCGCCTCCGACGTGGCCGTGCGCGGCGGCGCGGTGGTGGGCGAAGTGGTGGCCACCATGGGCGCGATCAATGAATCGGCCAACAAGATCGTCGACATCATCAGCGTCATCGACGGCATCGCGTTCCAGACCAACATCCTGGCATTGAACGCCGCAGTGGAAGCGGCGCGCGCCGGCGAACAGGGACGCGGCTTCGCGGTGGTGGCATCCGAAGTGCGCACGCTGGCCCAGCGGTCGGCGGCGGCCGCCAAGGAAATCAAGACCCTGATCGGCGACTCGGTCGGCAAGGTCGATGCCGGCGCCAGGCTGGCCGACCAGGCCGGCGCCACCATGGAGCAGGTGGTCGCCAGCATCAAGCGCGTAACGGACATCGTGGCCCGCATCGCCAGCGCCAGCCAGGAGCAGACCGCAGGCATCGAGCAGGTGAACCAGGCCATCGGCCAGATGGACGAGGTCACGCAGCAGAACGCCGCGCTGGTCGAGGAATCGGCCGCCGCCGCGGCGGCGATGCAGGAGCAGGCCCATGCGCTGGCCGGGCTGGTGGGCGTGTTCAAGCTCGACCAGGCTCACGCGCAGACGGGAGCTACCGCCCCGGCCGGACGTTCCAACCGGGGACGCGCGGTCGCGCTGGCCCCCGCCGCGCGCCGGCGGTCGCTTCAGGGATAGTCGGGGCGGCGCATGCGGAACAGGTTGTCCCGGTTGATCTCGAAGTAATCGGCCGGGCCGCCGCCGCGCAGGATGGTCCGCGAGCCCGCCGTGTCGTAAATGCCGTCGCGCAGCAGTTCTTGCGCGATGTGCACGCCCACCACCTCCCCCATCACCAGCCAGCCGTTGGTCGGCTCGCCGGACGCGCTTTGCAGCCGGATGATCTGGCTGCACTTGCATTCGAAGGCCACCGGGCTCTCGGCCACGCGCGGCACGCCGACGATGCGCGAGGCCGCAGGCGTCAGGCCGGCCAGCCCGAACTCGCTCACCTCCGGCGGCGCCGGCGCGCAGCTGGCGTTCATCGCCTCGGCCAGCGGCCGGGTCGCCAGGTTCCAGACGAACTCGCCGGTCTGCTCGATATTGCGCAGCGTATCCTTGCGGCCCTGGCTGGAAAAGCCGATCAGCGGCGGCGTGTAGTTGAAGGCATTGAAGAAACTGTAGGGCGCCAGGTTCAGGCCGCCGTCCTCGCCGCGCGAGGAAATCCAGCCGATCGGGCGCGGCCCGACGATGGCGTTGAAAGGGTCGTGCGGCAGGCCGTGGCCCAGCGCCGGTTGGTAGAAATAGCGATCGTCCATGGCGGCATTCTCGCACAAGCCTGCGGCGCCCGCTTCGACCGCAGCGCTGCGGCTGCAGTATGATATCCGCATGAGCTTGCCCATCTTTTTTTTAGCCGCCCTGCTGCTGGCCGCGCCGTCCCGGGCCGGCGAGCTGGTCTATGTGGTATCGACCGGCAGCGCGATGCCGATGACGGACTTCCGCGACGGCGTGCTGGCGGGCGGCCTGCTGAAGGAGTTCGGCGATGCGCTGGCGCGCGAGCTGGGCATGACGCCGCGCTACCTGACGGTGCCGCGCAAACGGGTCGAAGTGCCGCTGGCGGCCGGCCAGGCCGACATCCTGTGCGACCTGCGGCCGGAATGGCTCGACGGCAAGGACTGGCTGTGGAGCGCCGCCATCTTCACCAATAACGAGATCATTGCCAGCCGCAGCGATACGGCGGCGATACGCAGCGTGGACGAACTGCGCAGGCAGCGCATGGGCACCATCCTCGGCTACCGCTACAGTCATCTGGAGCAACCGCTGGGCGAGGATTTCATCCGCGACGATGCCGCCAGCGACGACCTGAACCTGGCCAAGCTGCTGCGCTATCGCTTCGCCTACATGCTGACCAACTCGCTGTATTTCGATTACCAGCGCAAGATCCATCCGGAACGGGCGCTGCTCAATCCGGTGGCCTACAAGGTGTCGGCCTTCGACACCTACTGCGCGCTGCCGCCAAACGGCAAGCTGACGCTGCCGAACGTCGACAGGGCGATCCAGTCGCTGAAAAAACGCGGCGCCATCCAGGCCATGATGGCGCACTTCCGTCCCAACTGACACAAGACTATACAAATCCCCGCTTGTACTCCTATCGTGCGGCGTTTACCCTACGTGTATCCCTTAGCTGAATACACGTATGCACGAAGATTTGCAGTTTGTTCCCCTGAAGTCGCCTTTGTCCCCCAAGGCCTTGAGCGCGTTTCGCAAGGACGCCGACTGGCCCGATACGCCACAACCCAAAGCAATCGACCCGCGCGGCAAGATCGTCTGGGTCAGCGTCGAATCCAACAAGAAGCCGATCGCCATTGCGCGCCTTGAACTGGCGCCGCCCGAGTTTTGCTATGTTGCCGACGTGATTGTCAGCAGCAAGTTTCGCGGCCGCGGCGTCGGTCACTGGTTCATGCAGCGCATCGAACAGTATTGCCACGGCCTGGGCATACGCCGCTTGCTGCTGGAGGCCGCCAACGGCACCGAATCGTTCTACAAGTCGCTGGCGTTCATGCAGGATCCGTTCGTGCCGTCCATGCTGAAAAAAGACGTCAATCCGTTGCAGCGGAAGATGTTCCTGCCCCCGCAAGGGAGGTAGACGGCAGCGGCGGCACGTCAACTCGTAGCTGAGGCACGTGCAGGTCGCCTCGTCCATGCCTGATTCAACGCTTGAGCCGCGCCAGCAGCTGGTCGGCCACGCCGACTGCCGACGCCGGGTTCTGGCCGGTGATCAGCTCGCGGTCGGCCACCACCCAGCTTTGCCAATTGGCCGCGCTGCTATAGACGCCGCCCGCGCGCTGCAGGGCGTTTTGCGGCCAGATCTTCATGGCACCGCCATTCAACATGCCTTTGGAGGCGTCTTCCTCGGCGTTGCTGAAGACCGTCATTTCATAGCCGGCGTAGATCCAGGCCGGCGCCTTGGCTTTGCCTCCGGCGGCCAGTGCCGCGGTGAACTGCTCGGGCTGCTCCATTGCCGACAGCAAGGCGATCGGACCGTGGCAGGCCAGCGCGGTCGGCTTGGCGTTGGCGTGGAAGTCGCGCAGCAAGCGGCCGAGCGGCGCGCTGTGCAGCAAATCCTGCATCGGCGCGTGGCCGCCGGGAATGTAGATGGCGTCATAGTGGCCATAGCCGTTCTGCTCCACGCGCGCCAGGCTGATGACCGGCGAATGCAGGGCCGACGTCAGTTGCAGCTTGTCCAGCAACGCCAGGTGTTCGCGCATGCTGGCCTCGTCGTTGCCGAAATAGGCCTTGTCGACCGACAGGCGGTCCAGTGTCGGCGCCTTGCCCAGCGGGGTGGCGAAGGTGATGACATGGCCGGCGTCCAGCAGCTTTTTAACCGGCTGCATCAACTCGTTGGCATAGAAGCCGGTGTTGAAGCTGCGATTGTCACGCAACTCCAGTTGCGCGGCGTCAGACAGTACCACCAGCACGTTGGCGGCATTGGCGGTGAGCGCCGCCAGGCCCAGTACGGCACCGGCGGCGGTTTTGAGGATGGTGTGGTTCATATTGCGCTCCAGAGTAGTGTTTTGCAGTAGCGCTACTGTATTGATGACTGTAGAGTGTGTAAATAATCTGAAAATCAAATCATTTGTTCTTTAAAGGCTAGAATGGCCAGGCAATTCGATCACATGGCGGATGTGGAAGCTTTCGTCACCATCGTCGACAAGGGCACGATCAGCGCCGCCGCGGTGGCGCTCGGCACCACGCCGTCGGTGCTGAGCCGCGCCGTGGCCAGGCTGGAAAGCCGGCTCGGCGTGCAACTGCTGCGCCGCACCACGCGCCGCCTGAGCGTCACCGAGGCCGGCACGCTTTACCTGGAGCAAGCCCGCAGCGCCTTCGGCCTGATCGCCGACGCGGAGCGGGCGATCCAGGGCCGGGGCGGCGAGTTGTCCGGCACGATACGCATCAGCGCGCCGACCAGCTACGGCCATTACCGGCTGCCGCAACTGCTGCGGCCGTTCATGGAGCAGCATCCCAAGGTCGTCATCGAACTGAGCATCACGAACCGCAACGTCGATCTGGTCGACGAAGGCTATGACATGGCGATACGCCTGGGCGAGCTGGCCGACAGCGGGCTGGTCGCCAGGCGCCTCGACGAATCGCCGGTCTGCCTGGTCGCCGCGCCGGACTACCTGCAGCGAGCGGGCACGCCGCAGGACCTGGAGCAACTGGCCGCGCACGCCTGCCTGCCCTTCACCTTGCCCAGCACCGGCAGACAGGCGCCGTGGCTGCTGCGCGTCGACGGCCGCGACGTCGACTGGCTGGCGCCGCCGCGCATGCGGGTGGCCGACGACGTGCTGGGCGTGGTGTCGATGGCGCAGCAGGGGCTGGGCATCTGCCAAACCTACCGCTTCGTGGTGGAGGAACGACTGCGCAACGGACAACTGGTGGAAGTGCTGCCGGCGCTGTGCGACCGCAGCAAGCCGTTCTCGCTGATCTACGCGCCGCACCGGCGCATGTCGGCCGCCTGCCGCGCGCTGATCGACAGTCTGGCGCCAGCCTGACGGAGCAACTATTTGGCCTTGTCCGGCGGCGCCGATTCGGCCTCCGGCTTGGGCGGCAGCTTGAGCGGCGTCACCGCCACCGGTGCCACGCCCTCTTCCTTCATATCCAGCTTGTCGGCGGTCTTGGGCGTGACATCGATGATGCGGCCGTCGACATACGGTCCCCGGTCCTTGACCACCACCACCTCGCTCTTGTTGTTCTCCAGATTGGTGACCTTGGCAACCGTGCCCACCGGCAGCGTCTTGCTGGCGGCGGCATTGCTGTCGGGCTTCATGGTCTCGCCGTTCGCCATTTTCTTGCCGTGGAAACGGCGGCCGTAGTAGGAAGCCTTGCCCTTGCGGGTTTTACCTGAGCGGTCGATATGGTGGCCTTGCGCCGCCTTTTCTGTATGAGCCTGCTTTTGCGGCGTATCGGCGCTGGCGTATCCGCCCCAAAGCAGGCACAACGCCGGCGCCAACAACACTTTGCGCAGGGTCTTCATGTCCGCATTGTAGGCCGTTTTTTGAGTCCATGCCGTCAACGCAAAAACGCGCCTGAGTCGTAGCCTCAGGCGCGTTTCTTACTGATTGCCTGACTTAGGCTTGCTTGCGGCGACGCGCAACCACACCCAACAGACCCAGGCCGACGACCATCATGCCGTAGGTTTCTGGTTCCGGAACGGCCGCGATCGACACGTTCAGGTCGGAAGCATAGCTGCCGCCGGCATTGCCCAGCACCTTGCCGTCGATCTCAATCGCATATTTTCCGGCGCTCAGTGGCAAACCATTCAGCTCCCAGGTGTCGATGTGACTGCCGCTGGCCGTGGTATTGGTGCCCATATAGGTTTGAACGACGGTGTTCGAGGCATCGTATTTGACCAGGCTGAACCCGGTGATCGACAGGTCTTTCAGCGTCGTCTTGTTCAGGTAGGTCGAGGTCAGCGAGGCCGACGAGTCGTACGAGTCAGACAGCGTGAAGGTGTAGAAATCGCTGAAGGTCTTGCCCATGGCCGCGCTATTGAATGTCGCCCCCAGCGTAGCGGCGAAACCGCCCATGCCGTCGTCGTCCAGCGTAACGACGGCGGTTTTGCTGATGTCCGCAGCGAAGGCCGAGGTGCCGAACAGACTGGCGCCGGCGATCATAGAGGCGAGCAACATATTTTTGATTTTCATTTGGTATCCAATAGGAGTAGCGAGTTGAGCAAAGTTGTCCGAATGTCCCCATCCGGTAATGCGAAGCATATAAAGATGTTGCGAGCACAACTGTACGTTCGCGAACACAAAGAGAAAATTGTAAAATTTTGCAACAATCCTTTGCCGCCTACTTGTTAACAGAATCTGTGGATAAGGCTGTTAACAACGCCCACCACCGTCTTCCAAGTTGCTGTTTTCTATGGATAAAGTTCGGATGCGCAAATTTGTCGCAGCGAAAGTTATCCACTGCGATTACACTTTACGGGTTTGCTTTTCAACAAAAAAAGGAACCTATGAAACTGCGTCTTACCGCCATAACCTTGGCCTTGATGCTGGGTGGACTATCCGTTCACGCCGGCGCAGCCGATACCGCGCCCAAATACTCCCTGCGCGAGCACTACACCAAATACGAATTCCGCATCCCGATGCGCGACGGCGTGCGGCTGTTCACCGCCGTCTATGTGCCCAAGGACGCCAGCAAGACCTATCCCTTCCTGATCCAGCGCACGCCCTACAGCGCCGGCGTGAACAGCGGCGGCGAGCTGCATTACGGCGTGGATTTTTATCCGGAACACATCGGCCCGTCGCAGGAGTTTGAGGACAGCGGCTACATCTTCGTCAAGCAGGATGTGCGCGGACGCTACATGTCCGAAGGCAAGTGGCAGGAAATGACGCCGCACGTCAACGCTGCGCGCGCCAAGGGCGAAGGCAACGAGAGCGAAGACATGCACGACACCGTCGAGTGGTTGCTGAAAAACGTCGCCAACAACAACGGCAAGGTCGGCATACTCGGCACCTCGTATCCGGGCTTCTACACCTCGGCCAGCATCATCGATTCGCATCCGGCGATCAAGGCCGCGTCGCCGCAGGCGCCGGTGACCGACCTGTACATGAACGACGATTCATATCACGGCGGCGCCTTCATGCTGGCGGCCAATTTCGACTTCTACTCGGCCTTCGTCGAAGCGGAAAATCCGACGCCGCTGCCGAAGTCCTGGGACCATTTCGACTACGGCACGGCCGACGGCTACGAATTCTTCCTGTCGCACCTGACCTTGTCCAACATCACCGCCACGCTGACGCCGAAACAGCGCGCGCTGCTGATGCCGACCATCGAGCACAGCAGTTATGACGATTTCTGGAAAACCCGCAACGTCGCGCCGCACCTGAAGAACATCAAGGCCGCCGTGCTGACCGTGGGCGGATGGTACGACGCCGAGGACTTGCAAGGCCCGCTGACCACCTACAACACCATCAAGCGCAACAATCCCGGCATCTACAGCGGGCTGGTGATGGGCCCGTGGTCGCACGGCGCCTGGGGCCGCGCGGACGGCGCCAGCCTGGGCTACGTCAAGTTCGATGCCAAGACCGGCCAGCAATTCCGCAGCAATATCCAGTTCCCCTTCTTCGAGCAGCATTTGAAGGGTGTGGCCAACAAGAACGTATCCGAAGTCTATGCGTTTGAGACCGGCAGCAACGTCTGGCGCAACTACGCCGCCTGGCCGCCGAAACAGGCGGCCGCGCGCACGCTGTTCCTGGGACCGAACGGCACGCTGGGCTGGAAACAGCCGGCGGCCGGCGCGGCGTTCGATGAATATGTGGCCGATCCGCGCAAGCCGGTGCCGTTCACCGCCTACCCGGCGCAGGGCGCGCCGAAGGAGTATATGGTCGGCGACCAGCGCTTCGCCTCCAGCCGTCCGGACGTGCTGACCTATCGCAGCGAGGTGTTGGAAGAGGATGTGACGCTGAGCGGCCCGGTCAAGCCGCGCCTGTTCGTGTCCACCACCGGCACCGATGCGGACTGGGTGGTCAAGCTGATCGACGTTTATCCTGCCGAATATCCGAGCGCCGGCGGCGACGAGGAGCGCGGCCCGGACGTGCCGAAACCGACGCTGACCATGGCCGGCTACCAGCAACTGGTGCGCGGCGATCCGCTGCGCGGCAAATTCCGCAACAGTTTTGAAAAGCCGGAGCCGTTCACGCCAGGCAAGGTGGAAGCCGTCAATTACAGCATGAGCGACGTCAACCACACTTTCCGGCGCGGCCACCGCATCATGGTGCAGATCCAGAGTTCCTGGTTCCCGCTGGTGGACTTGAACCCGCAAACCTTCGTCGATATTCCGAAAGCCAAGGCGGAGGACTTCCAGAAGGCCACCCAGCGGGTTTATCACGCGCCGGCGATGTATTCCGGCATCGAAGTTCAGGTACTGGGCAAGTAAGCGCCGGGTTGTTAACAAATTCTGTGGATAAGCTTGTTAACAAGCCGTACCGGGCCATGCCAAGTAGTTGTTTTCTATAAGAAAAGTCTCGCTGCGCAAATTTGTCGCAGCGAGAACTTATCCACCGCGCCGGCGTTCGAGCAATTCGAACAATCCCATGCCGGCCAGCATCGCCAAAACAAATAAAACCGCCTTGGGCAAACCCATGCCCAGGCCCACCAGCGCAGGCCCCGGGCAAAATCCCGCCAATCCCCAACCCGCACCAAATAATATCGATCCGATTATCAATCGACGGTCGATATTTTTTGCCGTGGGTAATTTCAACTCCTTGCCCAACAAAGTGGTTTGGCGTCGGCCGGCGTAAAGAAACGCAAAGAAACCGATCAATATCGCCCCTGCCATCACAAATGCCAGCGATGGATCCCATTTCCCGGCCAAATCAAGGAAACCCAATACCTTGGCCGGATTGGCCATGCCGGAAATAATCAATCCCAAGCCGAAAATCAAGCCGCATGCGAACGAGATAATCATGACAGATGCCTCAAAAGGAATACCGTAACAAAACCGGCGGCCATGAATATTATCGTGGCCGCTATCGATCGGGGCGATAAACGGGATATTCCGCAAACGCCGTGGCCGCTCGTGCATCCCGAGCCATAGCGGGTACCAACGCCAACCAGCAAGCCGGCCACTATCAATATGCCGGTGCCGGCATCGATTTGCGTCGCAGGCAATGCATAAAATACGCCGTAGATGACAGGTGCGAGTATCAGGCCTGCAATAAATGCGAAACGCCAACCGATATCGCCTTTGTTTGGGCGTAACAAGCCGCCAATAATTCCGCTAATGCCGGCGATGCGGCCATTCAGCAGGATGAATAAGGCCGCCGCCAAGCCGATCAATACTCCCCCGGCCAGGGCGGGCCACGGGGTGAAATGCAGGCTGTCTATCGTCATTCAGTCTCTCCTCGGATACACGCCAGAAAACGGCGCATACAAGCCAATTTTTAGCATACTTTCACTCTCCCAACAAACGCAAAGACTCGAGCCAGGCATCTTTCCAGGGTGCCAGTTCGGACTGGACAGCGAACGCCTTCTTCAAACGCGGCATCGGCACGCGGTAGACGTCGTTCAACCCCAGCGCCAGCGTCACGGGATTCCACAGATAACTGTTTTTACCAGCGCGTGAATTCTTTCTTACCCGGGCGCCATCGTCGCCGAATATACCGATGGCATCAGCCAGCGATTTTCCCAGATCCATTTTTACCATGCTGCCAAATACAAAAATAATTTCTTCCTTGCTCATTCCCTTTGGAATTTCCTTTGCCGGCGCAGGCGCTTGCACTGGCGGATGCAGAATATCTTCCGCCATCCGGACTATATCGAGCTGAAAGAATCTGATCGCGTCAAGCGGCATGGAAATGCCTGGCGGCGTCAGTTTAAAAGATATTCTATCGGAGTCGCGCGTCATGCGTATCAGGACATCGGGACTGCCTTCGGATAATCTTTTAATGTCGTCGACGAAGAATATCGGCGCTGGGTAGCGCTTGATTCCCTCGGCAAACAGATCCGCATATTCTTCCGAATAATCCAGCCAAACGTGGGGCGTCAACCCGCTGGCCAGCAAGCTGGACAGATTCCATGGTTTGCCGGTTTTATCGCTGAGCCATAAAGAAGTCTCTTCGGTCGTTGCCCAGCCAGGCAAGGTCATTGCATTCATATATACGCCACTGTCCGTTATCGGTGGCGTAGTGTATCAGCCAGGGCTTGCCGCCGTGCCGTCCGCAAGCAGGTCCTCGAATTGAGCGACCGGCAGCGGCCGGCTAAATAAAAAGCCTTGGTAGCGGTGGCACCCCAATTGTTCCAGCAGCGCGTGCTGCACCGGATTCTCGACGCCCTCGGCGATCACATCCAGTCCCAGGCTGCGTGCCATGGCAATAATCGTCGATACAATGACCTGGCCACAATTGTCGCCGGCCAGGTCGTGGACAAACGAACGGTCTATCTTCAGCTGGCTCAGCGGCAGGCGTCTCAGATATTGCAGGGAGGAATATCCGGTGCCGAAGTCATCCAGGGAAAAGTGCACGCCCATATCCCGCAGCTGCTGCATGCTCGAGATCGTCTCCTCGGTATGCTCCAGCAGGATACCCTCGGTCAGTTCCAGCTTCAGCCGGGAGGGATCGATGGCGTAGCGCCGCACCGTGTCACGCACCTGCGTGAAAAAATTACTCTGACGAAACTGAGCGGCACTGACGTTAATCGCAAGCAACAACGAAGCGGTGGCCGGGTCGCTCTGCCAGCGCTGCAATTGCGCGCACGCGGCTTCCAGCACCCAGGCCCCAATCGGCAAGATGAGACCGCACTCCTCCGCCAACGGAATGAAATCGGCCGGAGAAACACAGCTGCCGTCGGGCTGGATCCAGCGTATCAGCGCTTCCGCCCCGGTGATCCGGCCGTCATGGCCGACCTGGGCCTGGTAATACAGGTCAAATTGCCGCAATTCAATAGCCTTGCGCAGCCCCTCCTCCAGCCGCTCCCGCGCCGTGATGCTGTCCTGCATTTGCTGGTCAAAGAAACGCATGGCGTTGCGGCCGGCCTGCTTGGCTTGATACATGGCAATATCGGCCTGCGCCAGCACTTCGTCGGGTTGGGACGGAACCCCGTTATGGAACAGGGTCGCCCCCATGCTGGGCGTGCTGCGGCAATGATGGATGCCAAGCTGATACGGCTGGTTCAGTTCGGCCAGGATCTTGAGACCCAGCGCTTCAGCCTGGGCCGCCGCCTCCAGCGCGTCGCAGCTCATGCGCTCCAGCAGCACCACAAATTCGTCGCCGCCCAGGCGCGCCACCGTGTCGCCATGGCGCAGGCAGCCTTGCAGGCGCGCGCCGACCTGCTGCAGCAGCAGGTCGCCGACATTGTGGCCAAGCGTGTCGTTGAGCGTCTTGAAATTATCCAGGTCGATAAACACCAGCGCGCCGTAGCGATCGTGCGCGCTGCTGGCGGCCAGTACCTGGCGCAGCCGTTCCATCAGCATGCGCCGGTTGGGCAAACGCGTCAGCGGGTCGTAAAACGCCAGGCTGCGGATCTCATCGTTGGCCGCCTTGCTGACCGTGATGTCGGTCAGCGTCGCCACATAATTGCAAAGCTCGCCGAACTCGTCGCGCACCGCCGCAATGCTCAGGTGTTCCGGATAGACTTCGCCATTCTTGCGGCGATTCCATATCTCGCCTTCCCAACTGCCGTCGTGCGCGATGGCCTCCCACATGGCCTGGTAAAACGCCGCGTCATGACGACCGGAGTTGAGCATGCGCGGCGTTTGGCCGGTTGCCTCGTCCGCGCCATAGCCGGTGATGCGGGTAAACGCCTGGTTGACCTTGAGGATGACGCCCCTGGCGTCGGTCACCATCATGCCTTCGGACGATTCAAACGCGGTGGCCGCCACGCGCAAGCTGGCCTCGGCCAGATGGCGCTCCGTGATGTCCGTATGCGCCACCACGGCGCCCTGCCAGCCGCAGGCAAGCGGCGTCGCCGTCATGTGGAACCAGCGTTTCTGCGCCGGCGTGGAGCACGCATACTCCATCTGGAAGTAGCTGCTGCGCCCCTCCAGCACCGCGCTGATGCCCGCCCCGGCGTCGGCGGCCCCTTCGGAGCCCAGGCCGCGCGCGTTGCGGCAGGCGGCCAGGTAGTTGCGCCCCACGTCGTCGCCCGAGGGCGGCGCGCCCAGCGTCTGGCCACTCGTACGCCAAGCCTCATTGACCACAACGATCATGCCCGCCGCGTCCAGTATCGCGATCTGGTCGGGCAAGGCGTCAAGGATGGCGCAGGCGAAACTGTGGCACACGCCGGGCATGGCCGCTACAGGGTGGACAAATTCACAGATGTCGTGTTGCAGCGAGCATGTCATGACGTGCCTCGATTTGATGTAAATTATTTTGCCGGGACTGCATCCGCCGCCCGCAAGGCGGCGCAACGCGCCACCAGGGCGTTGAACTGCACCGCGCTGAACGGCTTGCTCAGGTAATCGTCCATGCCGGCCTCCAGGCAGCGCTGGCGATCGCCATCGATGGCGCTGGCCGTCAGCGCCACCACCGTGGTCCGCGCGGCGCCGCTGGCGGCCTCCAGTTCGCGCAGTCGGCGGCAGGCGTCATAGCCATTCAGCACCGGCATCATGCAATCCATCAGCACCAGGTCGTAGCGGCGCATGGCCAGCGCGTCGAGTGCCTGCTGGCCGTCGTGCACATCGTCGACCTGCCAGCCGAGCCGGGTAAGCAGGATGCGCGCCAGTTGCCGGTTCATTTCGTTGTCCTCGGCCACCAGCACGCTGCGCCGCGCGCTGTCGGCCGCAGGCAACGGCAGCGCAACCGCGCCGGCGACGGGCGCCGGCGGCACCGGCGCCAGCCTGACCGGCAGGTCGAACTGGAAACGGCTGCCGGCGCCGGGGCTGCTGCTGCAATCAATGCTGCCGCCCATCAGTTCCAACAGGCTCTTGCAGATGGCCAGGCCCAGGCCGGTGCCGCCATACTGCGCGCTGATCTTGCTGTCGGCCTGGCTGAAGGGTTCGAACAGGCGCGCGCGCGCGGCCGGGGCCATCCCTATGCCCTCGTCGCTGACGGCATAGCACAGACGCCACAGACCGGTATGTTCACCGTCCACCCGCGCCGTGTAATCCAGCGTGATGACACCGGATGGCGTGAACTTGATGGCGTTGCTGAGCAGATTGCCCAGCACCTGGCGCACGCGGGCGGCGTCGCCGACGACCCAGGATGGTCCGACGCCGACCTGGGTCTGCAACCGCAGGCCTTTGCGCTCGGCCGCGGCGCGGTACAGCTCCACCACCTGGATGAGCTGAACGGCGGGCTCAAAGGGCTGTTGGTCCAGCGTCATGCGGCCGGATTCGATCTTGGAAAAATCCAGCACGTCATTGATGATGTGCATCAGCTCGCCGACGCCGCGCTGCACGTTTTCCGCATAGCCGCGCTGCACCGGATCGAGCGCCGTCTCCAGCATCAGTTCCGACATGCCGGCGATGCCGCTCATCGGCGTGCGGATCTCATGGCTCATCATGGCCAGGAAGCGCGATTTGGCCTGGCTGGCGGCATCGGCCTGCTGTTGCAGCAGCAGTGCCTGCTCGGCATCGCGGTCGCGCCGTTTCAGCAGCCGCGCCACCATCCAGAACGCCGCCAGCAACCCCAGCAGGCCAACCAGCGCCACCATGCCCAGCAGGCGCAGGCTGCGCCACCAGCCCGCCAGCAGCAGGTCCTCGGTGATGGTGGCGTTGACGATCAGCGGGTAATCGCGCAGCGCCCGCACCGCCCCCATGCGGAAGACTTCGCGCTGGCCGGTGGAGGCGCGCGGGCCGCTGGTGATGCGGACGTCGTTGTTCAAGCCCTCGCTGATGACGGCATAGGTGGTGCCGGTCAGCACCCGCTTGCCCAGCAACTCCTCGGCCTCGGGCCAGCGCGCCAGCAGCGTGAAGTCGCTGCGGTACAGCGTCACCGCGGCGCTCTGCCCCAGGCTCACGCGCCGGAAGTAATCGGCGAAGAAGTCGACCGACACCCCCACCAGCACCACGCCGGCAAAGCTGCCGTCGACGCTGTTGACGCGCCGGCTCAGATAGAAAGTCCACTTGCCGTTGCCCTTGTTGCGCACCGGCGCACTGATGAACGGCCGGGCGCTGGCGTTGCTGCGATGCCAGGTAAAGTAGTCGCGCTCGGCGAGGCTGATCGCGGGCGCGGGGAAGCTGCGGCTGAAATTGAGCACATTGCCGTCGGCATCGACCACGCTGATCACGTCGACCTGCGACACGCCACTGATCTTGTCGCGCAAGGACTGGTACAACTGCCGCGAACGCAGTGCTGCGGCCATCCGCGCGTCGCCGCTGCCGGCCTCGGCCTGCACGATCCCGGTCACGCCATCGAGCAGCTGGAAGCTGGAAGCCATCACCTGCGCGGTGCTCTCCGCCAGCAGCAGCGACAGGTTGCCCAAGTCCTGGCGCCGGTCGTCGATCTGGTGCTCGCGCAGGATCCAGCCGGCGCCGGCGGTGGCCGATCCCAGCAAGAGCAGCAGCGCCGCGCCGGTCATCGCCAGCGTGCGCCGCGCCTCCAGGCCGCGGCCACGCAACAGAATGGCTGCACGCCGCCTCCATGATTGCATTTTCATTCGGTCCCCCCGGCGCCGTCATAGTCGAGCAGGCTGCGCGCGACCTCCCGCATCACCTGGCTGAACAATGCCTCCAGCTGCGTTACCGGCGGCAGCGGCAAGCCCGCGTGCGCCTGGATTTCCAGCGACTGCAGCAAGGCACTGAGCGCGTCGGCGCCAACCAGCAGCGTCATGCCCTTGAGCGCGTGGCTGGCCGCGCGGATCTCGGCCGGGCGGCCGCCGCCGAGCGCCTGGCGCAGGACCGCCAGGCGCTCCGGCGCGACATCGATAAACGTCTGCGACAAGGCGCGGAAGGACAGGCGGTCCCCGCCTGCCGCCCGCCACAACACGCGCGGATCGATGGCCAGGTAGGCGGCGCTCATGCGGCCTCCATGCCCGCTTGCGGCAGCTGCTCTTGCCTTGGCAGCTCAACGACAAACACCGCGCCGGGCATCGCGTTCTTTTCCAGCCAGATGCGCCCGCTCATCAGCTCGACCAGCAGCCTGGCGATGGCCAGGCCCAAGCCCGCGCCCTGCTTGCCGCGGCTGGCCGAATCATCGGCCTGGGTGAATTTTTCAAAGATATTGCGCCGCATTCCGGCCGGCACGCCCGGCCCGCTGTCGCTGACCTGGCAACGCAAGCCGCCGCGCGGCGCCGGCGCCAGCCGCAGCGTCACACAACCGGCGTCGGTCGCCGCCAGCGCATTGCGCAGCAAAATATCGAGCACGCGCAACAGCTTGGCCCGGTCGCCCGGCCAGACCTCGGGCAAGCCGGGGGCCAGCTCCGAAGTCAGCGCGAGTCCTTTGGCGGCGGCAGCGGCGCGGTGGCCGGACAGCGCCAGCAACGGCAACTCGGCGATGTTCAGCGGCTCAATCACCAACGGCACCCGGCCCGATTCCAGCGCGCTCAGCTCCAGCACCGCTTCGATCAGTCCCAGCAGGCGCATGCCGCTGCCATGGATGGCGTCGGCAAAGCCCCGGCTGCGCTCGTCGCCGAGTTCGAGTTGCAGCAATTCGGAATAGCCGAGTATGCCGTTCAGCGGCGTGCGCAATTCATGCGACATATTGGCCAGAAAACGCGATTTGGCCAGATTGGCCACCATCGCCCGCGCCCTGCTTTCGATGAGCTTGCCAGCCATCACATGCAAGCCCAACGCAAACAGCAGGATCACCAGCGTGCTGCCGGCAGCCAGGTACAGCGTGCGCTGGCGGCTGGCCGCATAGCGCGCCATGCGCTCATCCAGATCGATGCCCACCAGCGCGTACAACGGAAAGCGCTCCAGCCGCTGGAATGCGTAAAGGCGCGCCCTGCCGTCAACCGGCCCGGCGTGGATCAGCGTGCCCTGGCGGCCGGCGCGCATGGCCGCGAACACGGCGCTGGCGCCGATGTCCTGGCCCAGGCTGGCGTCATTGCCCACCCGGCGCACACGCACCACGCCATCGGCGCCCACCAGCGCAATCGAGCCCTGCTGGCCGACATCGATATCGTGATACAGGCCGGTGAAATAATACGGATCCATGGACACCACCACGACGCCCTTGAAGCGTCCGTCGGGATAGCTGATGCGGCGCGTCAGCTGCAGCGACCATTTGTTGGACACGCGGCCCAGCACCGGCTTGCTGACATAAAGCTGGCCGTCATCGGCCTGCAGGTGCACGCGGACATGCTCGCGGTCGGCCAGGTTGACGGACTTGAACGGCAGGCTGGACAAGACCAGGTTCGCGTGCTCGTCAATGATGCTGAACTGGTTGTAGATGTCGCCCGGCCGCAGCCCGTTTTCCAGTTCGCGGACGATGTCGAGATGCGCGCCGTCGGCGTCATAGCGGTGGCGCAGGAAGATGACCGCCTGGTCGGCAGCCTCCAGCGTGCGCGTGGCATGTTCGCTGAACAGGCGCACCAGCGCGAGGGCGTCGCGCCGGGCGTCGTCAACCTGCAGCCGCCTGGCCTCGTCGATCTGGTACAGCGTCGCGGTCCAGGTGCCGGCAATCAGCAGCAGCGCAAAGCTGAGCAGCAACCAGCGCACGTCGAGCCGCATCAAGATTTTCCGCCACATGCCGCCCTCCCCCTGTCGATGGCGCGCGGTTCACTCCGCGCCGCTCATGGGATGATGCTGCCTGAACACAAAATATTTGTCAAATTTAATTAATTCGTTTAATTCCAATCGCGCTGGCGCAGCAACTGCGCGCAACACGCCTTCATATAACCGCGCAGCTCATCGTAATTGACGGGCTTGGCAAAAAACACCACGCCGGGCGGCACGCCGCCGCGCTCGTCCAGCTCCTCCTCCCTCATGCCGGACAGCAGCGCGATATGCATGCCCGCCAGCTCCGGATCGGCCAGGATGGTCTTCACCACTTCATAGCCGTCGATGCCGTCCATGATGATGTCGGCCAGCAACACGTGCGGACGGCGGCGGGCAATCTCCATCAGCGCCTGGTAGCCGTTCTCGCAAAAGGTCAGGCTGACCGGCAGCGCCCACGAGCTGAACTGCCGCTCATAGATGGCGCGCTGCAGGGGATTGTCTTCGACCACCAGCACGGTGCTGACGCCGCCGCCTGCGGCTGGGGTACGCGGTGGCGCCTCCGCCTGCGGCGTGGCCTTGTAGCGCAAGACGGCATGCAGCGGAATCCGGCGGTGGCCGCCCTTGGTTTTCCAGGCTTCGATGACGCCGGCCTCGACTAGTTGTTGCACAGAAGATACAGAAATTCCCAGAATTTCCGCCGCTCGCTGGGTCGTGCACACCTCATCCGCAGGGGAATCGCCGCGCTTATTCGCCACACGCACCTCTCAAATAGAAAAATAAATAAAACGAATTTACCAAATTCAATAAAATTCGTTATAATCGTCACAGAAATAAAGAATTCAAAGCAAATCCACGCCTTAACGCCATTATGCCGTCGAAGCAGCCATAGACCAAACGAACTGGCAGCAAATCGTGGAATTCGCTGCATCTTTGCAGCCAACCCCAGGCAGGAGACGATCATGAGTGCAACTTTTAACGAACAATCGGCCCGCAGCAACCTGGTCTTCGGCCTGGGCGCCGAAGAATATGCGATCGACATCGCGCTGGTCCAGGAATTGCGCGGCTACGACCAGGTGACGCGGCTGGCCAATGCGCCGGACTATCTGAAGGGCGTCATCAATCTGCGCGGCGTGATTGTGCCGCTGATCGACCTGCGCATCAGCCTCGGCCTGGCGGTGCCCACGTATAACGCCACCACCGTGGTCATCATCCTTGCCACGCCCGAGCACACCACCGGCATCGTGGTCGACAGCGTGGCCGACGTCGTCAACCTCGAGCCGGGCCAGATCAAGCCGGCGCCGCAACTGCGGCACGGCGCCAGCGAGTACGTGCTGGCCATCGCCAGCGTCGAGCAGCGCATGCTCATCATGCTCGACATCGGCGCCATGCTGCGCGGCCTGACCACTGAACCCGAGGCCATGGCGGCCTGACCCGACACTCACCTGACCGAGACCCCACGGAGCGCCTGATGAAAATCCTGATCGTCGACGACAGCCAAGCCAACCTGGATGTGTTTGGCCACATGCTGGAAATGCTGAGCGACACGCCACCGGTGACGATGTCGAACCCGCGCATCGCGCTGGACTGGTGCGCCGACAACGAGCCCGACCTGGTCGTGGTCGACTATATGATGCCCGAGATCGACGGCCTGGAATTCCTGCGCCGCTTCCGCGCCCTGCCCGGCAAGCAGGATACGCCGGTCGTCATGGTCACCGCCGACACCCACCACAAAATCAGGCACGAGGCGCTGCGCCTGAGCGCCAACGACTTCCTGACCAAGCCGGTTAATTTTGCCGAGCTGAACGCCCGTGTCGGCAATCTGCTGGCGCTGCGCAGTGCCCAGTTGCGGTTGGCCAGCCATGCGGCGGACCTGGCCGAGGCGGTGCGCAAGGCCACCGCCGAGATCGCGGCACGCGAACGCGAAGCGATCTACCGGCTGTCGCGCGCGGCCGAGTTCCGCGACCCGGAAACCGGCGGCCATCTGCTGCGCATGGCGGCGTATGCCGAACTGATCGCACGCAACCTCGGCCTGCCCGAGGCCGAATGCGAACTGATCCTCACCGCCGCGCCCATGCACGACATCGGCAAGCTGGGCATTCCGGATGCGATCCTGCTCAAGCCCGGACGGCTCGATGCGGACGAGCTGGCGGTCATCCGCGGCCACGCCCAGATCGGCGCGCGGATTCTGGCCGACAGTGATTCACCGCTGCTGCAGGCCGGCGCCGTCATCGCCGCCACCCACCACGAACGCTACGACGGCAGCGGCTATCCGAACGGTTTGGCCGGCCGGGACATTCCACTGCACGGCCGCATCGTCGCCGCAGCCGACGTCTTCGACGCGCTGACATCGTCCCGCCCGTACAAGCCGGGCTGGTCCTTCGAACACGCCAGGAGCGCCATGGAGGCTGGCAGCGGCAGCCATTTCGACCCCGATTGCATCACCGCATTGTTCTGCGACGAATCCGCGCTCGACGCCATCCGGCGCCGCTACAGCCCGCCCGATCGTCTCACCACCACAAACACCCAGGAGGCCGCATGACACCCGATCAAACACCGCCGATTCCAGTCCCGCCGCGCTGCCCGCACCTGCTGCTCGACCACTTGCTGAAGCGCTTGCAACTAAAGAACGATGCCTCGCTGGCGCGCATGCTGGACATCTCGCCGCCGCGCCTCAGCAAGATACGCCGCCGCCGCTTGCCGATCAGCGCCGACGTGCTGCTGCGCCTGCATGAAGTGGCGCGGATTCCAGTCGCCGAGCTAAGGCGGCTGGCTCGGCAAAGCGAGCAGGCGTCGCAAACAGCCACCCAGATTTGATGACACGTTTATCCAGATATGCCATGCACGCCAACGGCATCTTGAAATACAAACAGGGGAAATATCATGAAAAAATTATCGGTACGAACTCAGCTTGCCATTGCCTTTGGCGGCCTGACACTGCTGCTGGTGGGGATCGCCGTCATGTCGATCACCAACTTCTTGCGCCAATACGAGGAATTTGAAAGCTATGTGAACGGCGTGCGCGCGCGCTCCGAAGCCGCACACCTGGTACGGGAAGCGGTCGGCCTGCGCGCTGTCGCGGCGAGAAATCTCGTGCTGGTGACCAAGCCCGAGGACCGCGAAGCGGAAACCCGGATCGTCAAGCAGGCTCAAGCCCAGGTGGTTTCCAACTTGCAGAAACTTAACGAGATGGTCAAGGATAAATCTGCCTCCGACGAGGCCCGCCGCGTGGTCGGTAAAATAGATGCAATCGAAAAGACGTATTCGCCGGTTGCGCTGGCCATCGTGGACCTGGCGCTTCAGGGCCGAAGGGATGAGGCGATCGTCAAGATGAATGAAGAGTGCCGCCCATTGCTGGCCTCGCTGGTTGCCGCGACCAGCGAGTATGCGCAACTCGCCACCACCGTGTCAGCCCAGTTGATTGACGAGGCCAGCAAAGACTTTGTCGCATCAAGAAACATGCTCGTACTCTGCAGTGTCATTGCCACCGCCCTGGCCATTACCGCTGGGACGCTGATTTCCAAGAACCTCTTGCAAGCCCTGGGCGCCGAACCGCAGGCCTTGTCCGATGCGGTCAGCCAGGTAGCCAGTGGCGACCTGAGCGGCGACCTGCGCCTGCGTCCCAACGATACCGGCAGCGTTTTGGCCGCCGTGCAACGCATGCAAGTATCGCTATCCCAGGTGGTGTCGTCGGTGCGCCAGGATTCAGAGACGGTCTCGACTGCTGCAGCGGAAATTTCTTCAGGCAATAGCGATCTGTCCACCCGAACCGAGCAACAGGCCAGCTCGCTGGAGGAAACCGCCTCGTCGATGGAAGAATTGACCTCGACCGTCCGCCAGAACGCGGAGAACGCCCGGCAGGCCAACGCGCTGGCCATCAGCGCATCCGATATCGCCGCCAAGGGCGGCGCCGTGGTGGCCCAGGTGGTCGGCACGATGGACTCCATCAGCGAAGCATCGAAAAAGATCGTCGACATCATCAGCGTCATCGACGGCATCGCGTTCCAGACCAATATCCTGGCCTTGAATGCGGCCGTCGAGGCGGCGCGCGCCGGAGAGCAGGGCCGCGGGTTTGCCGTGGTGGCTTCCGAGGTGCGCAACCTGGCTCAGCGCAGCGCCAGCGCGGCAAAGGAAATCAAGGCCTTGATCGATAATTCGGTCGAGCGTGTCGACATCGGCTCCAAGCTGGCAACCGATGCCGGCGCAACCATGACCGAGGTGGTGCACAGCGTGCAACGCGTGAACGATATGATTGCTGAAATCATGAACGCAAGCCAGGAACAATCGGCCGGCATCGAGCAAATCAATCAGGCAATCATCGAGATGGATCATATGACCCAGCAAAACGCCTCCCTGGTCGAGGAGGCTGCCGCGGCGGCCGAATCCTTGAGCGACCAGGCCGGAAACCTGGTGCGCACGGTCAGCATATTCAAGATCCGCGCGGAAGCCGGGCATCGCAACACGGCGGCGGCGCCCGCACATTTGCGGGTGGTTACAAGCCCGGCCCGGGCGCTGGCCAAGGTATCCCGCCCTGCGCGCGGCGGCGGCGCAAAGGCCGCGCCGTCCCGTCCTGCGAAAGCGCCGGCAGCACAGGCCGCGGCAGCCGATTGGGTCGAGTTCTGATATTTGCGATCCGGCCGGCGCTCAGAGCGTCGGCTGTCATGTTTGATTGACGGAATGAAAAGCGAAAATTAATTCCTTGCCTGCAGCCATAAACCCAGGTGGTGGCGATTATTCCTGTTTGATTCCCTTCCGCTAGGGTACGTTGGCATGTGCCCCAGCCGATTTTTCCTTAGCCCGAGTTCGGATGGGCGTTTTAACCGAGATGCGGGTCAGCGCCTTTACAGCACAGCGGCATTGCTCCTCGTCAGGATAACCTTCGACTGAAAGTGCCACGACTAAATCGCCAGATCTGAGACGCCATCGCCATGGCTCTTTGGTCCTCTTGCAGCCATCTTCATAGAGCTCAAACCACATAAATGCCCTCCTTAGAAATTGCATTTATGATAGTGATTTAACTCTTGGTAAGCAAAATATTTACCATTGATCGTCATCAATATGAAGGTTCAAAATATATGGATAAATTTTTCGTTGCCCTACTTTCTATACAATTGGAAGCCACTCACTAGCAAATTGAAATAAACAAATGTTGTATAGAACACAAAATCACGGCGCGGGCGTCGCAACGCGTGAGTTTGATCAACGTGAAGATTTTGGCCTGCCCAGCAGGAATCGAACCTGCGACCCTCAGCTTAGAAGGCTGATGCTCTATCCAACTGAGCTATGGGCAGAGATGTGTGCAGCAAGAATATGCTGCGGAAATGAAAAACGGGCTGTCCTGGAGACAACCCGTTTTAAAAGTTCTTGGTCGGAGTACAAGGATTCGAACCTTGGACCCCCTGGTCCCAAACCAGGTGCGCTACCGGGCTGCGCCACACTCCGAAGACAGTATTCTAACGCCTGGCGCTTCCCGCGTCAATGAAACGCCAGCCGATTATTTCACTGCTGAAATTTTAAGCGGCCAGCTGGTTTTCCACCTTGTCGGCGATGCGGCGCGCCATCGACTGCGCATCTTGGGCGTTGCGGGCTTCGACCATCACCCGTATCAGCGGTTCCGTGCCGGAAGCGCGTATCAGCACCCGGCCGCTGTCGCCCAGCTCGCGCTCGACCTGCTCTTTTTCCGCCACCATGGCGGCGTTCTTGGTCCAGTCGAAACCGGGCGCGACGCGCACGTTGATCAGCGTTTGCGGGAAGATCACCAGTTCGCCGGCGCACTGCTCCAGCGAGCGGCCGCTGCGCTTGAGCGCCGACAGCACCTGCAGCGCCGAGATGATGCCGTCGCCGGTGGTGTGCTTGTCCAGCGCCAGCAGGTGGCCCGAGCCTTCGCCGCCCAGGATCCAGCCCTTGTCCTTCATTACTTCCAGCACGTAGCGGTCGCCGACCTTGGCGCGGGCGAAGCCGATGCCCTTCTCCTTCAGCGCCACCTCGACCGCCATATTGGTCATCAAGGTGCCGACGGCGCCGGCCACCGGGCCGGTCGCCATGCGGTCCATCACCATCAGGTACAGCAGCTCGTCGCCATTGTACAGGCGGCCGTTGGCGTCGCACATGATCAGGCGGTCGGCGTCGCCGTCCAGCGCAATGCCGAGATCGGCGCCGTGCGCGCGCACCGCCAGCGCCATCGCGTCCGGCGCGGTGGCGCCGTGGCCCAGGTTGATGTTGAAGCCGTCCGGCTTGTTGCCGATGGCGATCACTTCGGCGCCCAGCTCATGGAACACGTGCGGCGCGATGTTGTAGGCGGCGCCGTGGGCGCAGTCGACCACCAGCTTCAGGCCGCGCAGGTCCAGCTCGTTGGGGAAGGTGCTCTTGCAGAATTCGATGTAGCGGCCCTGGGCGTCGTCCAGGCGCTTGGCGCGGCCCAGCTTTTCCGACGGCACGCAGGCCATCGGCAGGTCCAGCGCCGCCTCGATGTCGAGTTCGACCGAATCGGGCAGCTTGGTGCCCTGGTCGGAAAAGAACTTGATGCCGTTGTCCTGGAACGGGTTGTGCGACGCCGAGATCACCACGCCGGCCGACAGCCGCAGCGCGCGCGTCAGGTAGGCGATGGCGGGCGTCGGCATCGGGCCGGCCAGCATGACGTCGACGCCGGCGGCGGAGAAGCCCGCCTCCAGCGCCGCCTCCAGCATGTAGCCGGAGATGCGCGTGTCCTTGCCGATCAATACGGTCGGGCGGGCGCCGCCGCTGCGGGTGCCGGCCAGGACCTTGCCGGCCGCATAGCCCAGGCGCATGACGAAGTCAGGCGTGATCGGCGACTCGCCCACCAGGCCGCGGATACCATCGGTGCCAAAATATTTACGTGACATTGTGTGTTCTCTTTATCGTTATTGGTTTTAGTGTGCCGCCTGCCATACCTTGAGCGCGTCGACCGTCTCGGCCACGTCGTGCACGCGGACGATGACGGCGCCCTGCGCCACCGCCGCCAGCGCGCCGCCGACGCTGCCGGCCATGCGCCGCTCCACCGGCTTGTCGACCACCGCGCCTATCATCGACTTGCGCGACAGGCCCGCCAGCAGCGGCATGTCCAGCTCGGCGATCAGGCGTCCGGTGGCTTTCAACAAGGCGTAATTATGCTCCACCGTCTTGCCAAAGCCAAAGCCGGGATCAATGCAGATTCGACGCGGATCAATACCGGCGGCGATCATCGCGTCGATGCGCTCGCGCAGGAAGGCGATCACCTCGGCCACCACGTCGGTGTACGACGGCGCCAGCTGCATGGTCTGCGGCTGGCTTTGCATGTGCATGATGCACAGGCCGCAATCGCTGTCGAGCACGGCCTCGATGGCGCCCGGGGCGCGGAAACCGTTGATATCGTTGATCATGTCGACGCCGGCGATGACCGCTTCGCGCATCAGCTGCGGCTTGTAGGTGTCGACCGAGATCGCCGGCCCCTGGTCGCGCAGCGCGTACAGCACCGGCATCACGCGCTGCAGCTCCTGCTCCAGCGGCAGCGGCGGCGCGCCGGGGCGGCTGGATTCGCCGCCGACGTCGATGATGTCGACGCCGTCCAGTATCATCTGCTCTGCATGGGAAATGGCGAATTCCAGCGACTGGTAATTGCCGCCGTCGGAAAACGAATCGGGGGTGACGTTGAGGATGCCCATCACGCGGGGACGGACGCCCCCTCCCCGCCACGGGTAGTTAAATCGGCCAAACTGCAGTGTAGATCGCATATGAAACTGGAATGAAAAAGGGCGAGGATCACTCCTCACCCTTTTGAGTTGATGCTGTAACGGCCGCTTAGGCCGGTGCGGTCACGTTAGGCGATACGCCCGAGCCGCCGTCGCCGGGAGGCTGCTTGCGGATCGTCACGCCCGGCTTCGGTGCGCGCGGCTCCAGGCCGGCCATGATGTCGTTGATCTGGTCCGCGTCGATGGTTTCCCATTCCAGCAGCGCCTTGGTCATCACTTCGACCTTGTCGCGGTTCTCTTCCAGCAGCTTGCGCGCCAGCTGATATTGCGTGTCGAGGATGGCGCGGATCTCGGCATCGACCATCTGCTGGGTCGCTTCGGAAATCGTCTTCGAGGCGCCGCCGAAGAAGCCGTCGTTCTGGCTGTCTTCGTAGACCATCACGCCCATGCTGTCGGACATGCCGAAGCGGGTCACCATCGAGCGGGCCAGCTTGGTGGCGCGCGAGAAGTCGTTCGAGGCGCCGGTCGACATCTGGCCGACGAAGATCTCTTCGGCGATGCGGCCGCCGAACAGGATGGAAATTTCTTCCAGCATCTTGTCCTTGTAGCCCGAGATATTGTCGTGCTCAGGCAGCTGCCAGGTCAGGCCCAGTGCCCAGCCGCGCGGCATGATGGTCACTTTGTGGACCGGATCGGCCTTCGGCAGCAGCTTGGCGACCACGGCGTGGCCGGACTCGTGATACGCGGTGTTGCGGCGCTCTTCCTCGCGGATGACCATGGATTTGCGCTCGGGGCCCATGAAGATCTTGTCTTTCGCATCTTCAAAGTCGGCCATGTCCACCAGGCGCTTGCTGCGGCGTGCCGCAAACAGGGCCGCCTCGTTGACCAGGTTGGCCAGGTCGGCGCCGGAGAAGCCAGGGGTGCCGCGGGCCAGGATGTCGGCCTTGACGTCGGTACCGATAGGCACTTTGCGCATGTGCACGTTGAGGATCTGTTCGCGGCCGCGGATGTCCGGCAGGCCCACCGACACCTGGCGGTCGAAACGGCCAGGACGCAGCAGCGCCTTGTCCAGCACGTCGGCGCGGTTGGTCGCTGCCACCACGATGACGCCGGACGATGCTTCGAAGCCGTCCATCTCCACCAGCAGCTGGTTCAGCGTCTGTTCGCGCTCGTCGTTGCCGCCGCCCATGCCGGCGCCGCGATGGCGGCCGACAGCGTCGATCTCGTCGATGAAGATGATGCAAGGCGAATGCTTCTTGGCGTTCTCGAACATGTCGCGCACGCGGGACGCGCCCACGCCGACGAACATTTCAACGAAGTCCGAACCGGAGATCGAGAAGAACGGCACCTTGGCTTCGCCGGCGATGGCGCGTGCCAGCAGCGTTTTACCGGTGCCCGGAGGACCGACCATCAGCACGCCGCGTGGAATGCGGCCGCCCAGTTTCTGGAATTTGCTCGGATCTTTGAGGAAGTCGACGATTTCGTTGACTTCTTCCTTGGCCTCGTCGCAACCGGCGACGTCGGCGAAGGTGACGGTGTTGTTGGTTTCATCCATCATGCGCGCCTTCGACTTGCCGAAGGAGAACGCCCCGCCCTTGCCGCCGCCCTGCATCTGGCGCATGAAGAAGATCCACACGCCGATCAGCAACAGCATCGGGAACCACGACACGAAGACCTGCTGCAGGAACGATGGCTCCTCGGGCGGTTTGATGTCGAAATGGATGCCGCTGTCGCGCAGGTCGCCGACCAGGCCGCGATCGAGCATGGTGGCGGTCGAGCGCACCTTGGTGTCGTCGCTGCGGGTGGCGGTGATGTTGGCGCCTTCAATCACGACATCCTTGATGCGCTTGGCTTTCACATCATCCAGCAGATCGGAATAAGCGATCGTTTTGGCGCCACCGGCTACGCTGTGACTATCAAACTGCTTGTACAGCATGAGCAGCAGCAGTACCACAACTACCCAAATGGCTGATTTGGAAAACATGTTATTCACGAAAACTCCTTGGATGCAGGGCGCATCTATAACCTATAGCTTAGAAACCCGATTTTACTCGCAATAAGCAGGCGGTGCCAGAAGCCCACTTGTGCGTGCGGCTGAAAATCCCGCGTAAAAACACATTATTTGACCAAAATACCGGTGCGATCAAGTCAAAACTGATCTTCACTGTGTCGATGTGCGGCCCAAGCCCCAAATATCAAGGGCGTTCAGGGGCGAATTCGTCGGAATCGGGCACTTCGGCCGAGACCATGCCGTCGGTCGGATTCTTCAGTCCGCGTCCCAGCAGGAAAATCTCGGACGATTTATCGCGGCTGGCTTTGGGTTTTTTCTGGATCACGGTTTTGAATTCGCGGCGGAATTTGAGCACGATGTCATTGAAACCCATGTCTTTAAAACATTTCACCAGCAGCGCGCCGCCGGGTTTCAAATGCGCTTGGGAGAATTCAATTGCCAAATCGATCAGATGCTCCATGCGCGCGGCGTCGGCGCTGGCGATGCCGGACAGGTTGGGCGCCATATCCGATAGCACAAGATCAACTTTCTGGCCTTTGACATGGTCTTCCAGCAGCTGCAGCACGTCGGGCTCGCGGAAATCGCCCTGGATGAAGTGGAAATCGGCGATCGGCTCCATCGGCAGCATGTCGAGGCCGATCAGCGTGCCGTTGATGCCGCCGCCCTCCTTGCCGGCCAGCTTGCGGCGCGCGTACTGGCCCCAGCTGCCAGGCGTGCAGCCGAGGTCGACGATGACCTGGCCGGGCTTGATCAGGCTCTCGTCCTCATCGATCTCCTTGAGCTTGAAAGCGGCGCGGGCGCGGTAGCCCTCTTTTTGCGCCAATTTCACGTAAGGGTCGTTAATGTGGTCGTGCAACCAGTTTTTGTTTAATTTCTTCTTCTTCATTCGCGTAGAATACTGCCTTTAAGGGAACCACTAAAAATATATTATGCAAAAACTTACACCTGTTGAGCGCAGCGCTCTGCGCGCCGAAGCGCATGGTCTCAAGCCTATCGTCCTGATCGGCGAGGCGGGCCTGACAGCCAACGTCCTCAAGGAAATTTCGCTGGGCCTGGATTCGCACGGCCTGATCAAGGTCCGCGTGTTCGGCGACGACCGCGAAGCCCGCGCCGCCATGTACGACACCATCTGCGAGCAGCTCGACGCGGCACCGGTGCAACACATCGGCAAGCTGCTGGTGCTGTACCGTCCGAAGGTGGAAACGGAAAAAGCCCGCTCGACCTCCGGCAAGGGCCTGCGCGAAGTCACCATCGTCAAGCCCAGCCCAAGCGGCACCAAGCGTCCGTCGGTGACCAAGGTACTGCTCAAGGGGAATGAACGCGTGACCCAAGGCGGCAATATCAAACGCGCCAAGCCACAGCAGAAGTCGACCAAGAAGAGCGCACTGGGCTCGAAGTAAGCCTTGTGCATCGTCCTTTCCCGCCCGGGAAAGGACGAAAGTGTTTTACTGTTTCACCACCAGCCACGCGGCCAGCAAGCTCTGCACCAGGTAGATGCTGCTGGAAATGCCGTGCAACATGCCGAATTCATTCCTGGCAGCGTCTTCCATCACACCGCCCGGCCCTGCCGCGGCACGCAAGGCCGCCATCATCGGCTGCAGGCCGAAATGCGACACCAGCGTACACAGCAACATTGCAAACACGACAATCAGCAGGTTGCGCCGCGTCTTGGCGGCCGAGTTGGCGGCGGAACCGGCGAAAATGCCGCCGGTCTCGGCGCCCTTGCTGATCCACAGCAGCACCAGCATGACCAGCGCGCAGGCGATCGACAGCCACGCCTCATTCTTGAACAGGCTGGCGGCGATGGTGCCGGCCAGCACGCGGTCGCTCAGCGTGGCGAACAGCGTCGGCGCGGCCAGGTAGCCGACCGCCCACAAACTGCCGGCCCACAGCGTCGCGACCAGCAAACGGGTGCGCGCGAGTAACATCAGATGTAACGCACTTCCAGGATTTCGTATTCGCGCGGGCCGCTCGGGGCCTGCACTTCCACCACGTCGCCGGCCGATTTGCCGATCAGCGCGCGGGCGATCGGCGACGTCACCGATACCTTGCTCAGTTTCAGGTCCGCTTCGTCCAGGCCGACGATCTGGTAGGTCACTTTCGCGCCCGACTCCAGGTCTTCCAGGTCCACCGTCGATGCGAACACCACGCGGCCATCGGCGTCCAGCGTGGTCGGGTCGATGATCTGTGCGGCGCTCAGCTTACCTTCCAGTTCCGCGATGCGGCCTTCGACGAACGCCTGGCGCTCCTTGGCGGCATCGTACTCGGCGTTTTCCGACAGGTCGCCATGCGAGCGTGCTTCGGCAATCGCGTCGATCACGATACGGCGTTCTTTGGTCTTCAACTGGTGCAGCTCGTCTTTCAGGAGCTCTGCGCCGAACTTGGTAAGTGGAACTGAAGTCATGTTGTTTATTTACTCTGTTTTTACAATGGAAAACCACAGAGGCCACGCCAACCTGCAGCGCGAGCTCTGTGGTTAATAGGTACTACTTAGGCCTTAGTGTAAGGTTTTATGCAGCCCTTGTAAATCGTACACTTGCAATTCGTCGAGGTGACGAATGCCTTCGACCGCCGCTTCGGCGCCGGCGATGGTGGTGTACGTCGTCACGCGCGATGCGAGCGACGAGGTGCGGATGGCGCGCGAGTCCGTGATGGCGCTGCGCTTTTCCTCGACCGTGTTGATGACCAGGACAATCTCGTGGTTCTTGATCATGTCGACCACGTGCGGACGTCCCTCGACCACCTTGTTCACCGGCGTGACCGGGATGCCGGCGGCGGCGATGACGGCGGCGGTGCCCTTGGTGGCCACCAGCGTGAAGCCGATGTCCACCAGGTCGCGCGCCACCTGCACCGCGCGCGGCTTGTCCGACGATTTCACCGACAGGAACACCTTGCCCGATTTCGGCAGCTTGATGCCGGCGCCCATCTGCGACTTGACGAAGGCTTCGCCGAAGGTCTTGCCGACGCCCATGACTTCACCGGTCGATTTCATCTCCGGTCCGAGGATGGTGTCGACGCCCGGGAACTTCACGAACGGGAACACGGCTTCCTTGACGCTGAAGTAAGGCGGCACGACTTCCTGGGTGATGCCCTGCTGCGCCAGCGTCTGGCCCACCATGCAGCGCGCGGCGATCTTCGCCAGCTGCAGGCCGGTGGCCTTCGACACGAACGGCACGGTGCGCGACGCACGCGGGTTCACTTCCAGCACGTAGACCACGTCGCGCATTTCGCCGTCGCGTTCCTGCTTCTGGATCGCGAACTGCACGTTCATCAGGCCGACCACGTTCAGGCCCTTGGCCATCAGCGCGGTCTGGCGCTTCAGTTCATCGATGGTCTCCTGCGACAGCGAGTAAGGCGGCAGCGAGCAGGCCGAGTCGCCCGAGTGCACGCCGGCTTGCTCGATGTGTTCCATCACGCCGCCGATGAAGGTGGTCTCGCCGTCGGAGATGCAATCGACGTCGCACTCGATGGCGTCGTTCAGGAAGCGGTCCAGCAGCACCGGCGAATCGTGCGACACCTTGACCGCTTCGCGCATGTAGCGCTCGAGGTCGCGCTGCTCGTGGACGATTTCCATCGCGCGGCCGCCCAGCACGTACGAAGGACGCACCACCAGCGGGTAGCCGATTTCCTGTGCCAGCGCCAGGGCGTCGGCTTCGGTGCGCGCGGTGCGGTTAGGCGGCTGGCGCAGGTTCAGCTTGTGCAGCAGCTGCTGGAAACGCTCGCGGTCTTCGGCGGCGTCGATCATGTCCGGCGAGGTGCCGACGATAGGCACGCCGTTCGCCTCCAGATCCAGCGCCAGCTTCAACGGGGTCTGGCCGCCGTACTGCACGATCACGCCGACCGGTTTTTCCAGCTCGACGATTTCCAGCACGTCTTCCAGCGTCAGCGATTCGAAGTACAGGCGGTCCGAGGTATCGTAGTCGGTCGACACGGTCTCCGGATTGCAGTTGACCATGATGGTCTCGTAGCCGTCCTCGCGCATCGCCAGCGCGGCGTGCACGCAGCAGTAGTCGAATTCGATGCCCTGGCCGATACGGTTCGGGCCACCGCCCAGCACCATGATCTTCTTCTTGTCGGTCGGATTGGACTCGCATTCCTCGTCGTAGGTCGAGTACATGTAGGCCGTGTTGGTCGAGAACTCCGCCGCGCAGGTATCGACGCGCTTGTACACCGGACGGATGTTGAGCTCATGGCGCTTGGCGCGCACGGCCTTGGCATCGGTCTGCAGCAGGAACGCCAGGCGGCGGTCCGAGAAGCCTTTTTGCTTCAGCTTGTACAGCGTGGTGCGGTCGATCTGCTCCAGCTTCTGCGTGTCCATCCACAGTTCCAGGTCGACGATCTCTTTAATCTGGATCAGGAACCATGGATCGATCTTGGTCAGCTGGTGTACTTCTTCCAGCGTGAAGCCCTGGGCGAACGCGTCGCCCACGTACCAGATACGCTCGGGACCAGGCTCGCCCAGTTCCTCTTCGATCTTCTCGCGGTCCTTGGTTTTTTCGTTCAGGCCGTCCACGCCGACTTCCAGGCCGCGCAGCGCTTTCTGGAACGATTCCTGGAAGGTGCGGCCGATCGCCATCACTTCGCCGACCGATTTCATTTGCGTGGTCAGGTGGTGGTCGGCGGTCGGGAATTTCTCGAACGTGAAGCGCGGGATCTTGGTCACGACGTAGTCGATCGACGGTTCGAACGAGGCCGGGGTCGCGCCGCCGGTGATCTCGTTGCGCAGCTCGTCCAGCGTGAAGCCGACAGCCAGCTTGGCCGCGACCTTGGCGATCGGGAAGCCGGTGGCCTTGGAAGCCAGTGCCGACGAACGCGATACGCGCGGGTTCATTTCAATGACGATCATGCGGCCGTCGGCCGGGTTGATCGAGAACTGCACGTTCGAACCGCCGGTGTCGACGCCGATCTCGCGCAGCACCGCCAGCGAGGCGTTGCGCATGATCTGGTATTCCTTGTCGGTCAGCGTTTGCGCCGGCGCCACGGTGATCGAGTCGCCGGTGTGCACGCCCATCGGGTCCAGGTTTTCAATCGAGCAGATGATGATGCAGTTGTCCGCCTTGTCGCGCACCACTTCCATCTCGTACTCTTTCCAGCCCAGCAGCGATTCTTCGATCAGCAGCTCGTTGGTCGGCGAGGCTTCCAGGCCGCGCTTGCAGATGGCTTCGAATTCTTCTTCGTTGTAGGCGATGCCGCCACCGCTGCCGCCCATCGTGAACGACGGGCGGATGATGGTCGGGAAGCCCACTTCGCGCTGCACGGCCCACGACTCTTCCAGCGAGTGCGCCACGCCGGAACGCGCGGAACCCAGGCCGATCTTGGTCATCGCGTCCTTGAACTTGGAGCGGTCCTCGGCCTTGTCGATGGCTTCCGGCGTCGCGCCGATCAGCTCGACCTTGTACTTGTCCAGGATGCCGTGGCGATGCAGGTCCAGCGCGCAGTTCAGCGCGGTCTGGCCGCCCATGGTCGGCAGGATCGCGTCCGGCTTTTCCTTGGCGATGATTTTCTCGACGACTTGCCAGGTGATCGGCTCGATGTAGGTGACGTCGGCCATCTCCGGGTCGGTCATGATGGTCGCCGGATTGCTGTTGACCAGGATGACTTTGTAGCCCTCTTCGCGCAGCGCCTTGCAGGCCTGTGCGCCGGAATAATCGAACTCGCAAGCCTGGCCGATGATGATCGGGCCAGCGCCAATAATCAGAATACTTTTAATGTCTGTACGTTTAGGCATCTTATTTTTTCTCCGTTGCTTCCATCATGCCGATGAAGCGGTCAAACAGGTAAGCGACGTCAGTCGGGCCGGGCGATGCTTCAGGGTGGCCCTGGAAGCAGAAGGCCGGCGTGTCGGTGCGGGCGAAGCCCTGCAGCGAGCCGTCGAACAGCGATTTGTGGGTTACGCGGCAGTTGGCCGGCAGCGTGTCCGGGTCGACGGCGAAGCCGTGGTTCTGGGACGTGATCAGCACTTGCTTGCTGTCGAGGTCCTGCACCGGGTGGTTGGCGCCGTGGTGGCCGAACTTCATCTTCAGCGTTTTCGCGCCCGAGGCCAGGCCCATGATCTGGTGGCCGAGGCAGATGCCGAACAGCGGCAGCTTCCTGGCCATGAATTCCTTGGCGGCGGCGATCGCGTAGTCGCACGGCTCAGGGTCGCCTGGGCCGTTCGACAGGAACACGCCGTCCGGGTTCAGTGCCAGCACGTCGGCGGCGCTGGTCTGCGCCGGCACGACGGTCACCTTGCAGCCGCGCGCGGTCAGCATGCGCAGGATGTTGCGCTTGACGCCGAAGTCGTAGGCCACGACGTGGAACTTGGGGTCCGTGAGCTTGCCGTAGCCTTCGCCCAGCGTCCATTCGGTTTCGGTGTATTCGTACTGCGACTTGACGGTGACCACCTTGGCCAGGTCCATGCCGGACAGGCCGGGGAAGGAGCGGGCCAGGTCCAGCGCCTGCGACGCCGACGGCTCGTTGCCCTGCGTGCCGACCAGGATGGCGCCGGACTGGGCGCCCTTCTCGCGCAGGATGCGGGTCAGCTTGCGCGTGTCGATGCCGGCGATGGCGACGATGTTCTCGGCCTTCAGGTAGTCGGCCAGCGATTGGGTGGAGCGGAAATTGGACGCCATCAGCGGCAGGTCACGGATGATTAAACCGGCTGCGTGGACTTTGGTGGATTCGACGTCTTCGGGATTGACGCCGGTATTGCCGATATGCGGATACGTCAGGGTGACGATCTGGCGGCTGTAGGAAGGATCGGTCAGGATTTCCTGATAGCCGGTCATGGAAGTATTAAAGACCACTTCGCCGGTCGTATGGCCGGCGGCGCCGATCGAAAAACCTTTGAAAATGGTTCCGTCAGCGAGGGCCAGTATGGCTGGAACGGCAGGGCCAGAAAAAAATGGCGGCAAGGGCAACTCCTGATAAAGTTACCGTAGCTGCGCCACGTCAGACGACCGTCGTGTGTCCCCCGCCGTCGCAGGCCAGGGTGGAAGGTCAGATTGATGATGGAGTGAGTGGTAGTCGCTACGGTAGAGGTGAGATTGGCTAAACCTTTGAATTATAACCAAATCCTCCCTGCTTGGCAATGGCAGCCAGAACATCCCGGGCGAAAAAAAATGCCGCCTGGCGCTAGCCGGGCGGCACTTTCGCGAAACCTTGTAAATTAGTTCAGCGCGGCGATGCCGGCTTTGGCGATTTGCGCATCTTCGGCCGATTTCACGCCCGACACGCCCACGGCGCCGATGATGTGGCCGTCAACGATGATGGGCACGCCGCCTTCGAGCATGCCGTCGGTCTGCGGCGCCGGCGCGCTCAGGAACGATACGCGGCCGTTGTTGATCATGTCTTCGTAGATCTTCGATTCGCGGCGGCCCAGCGCCGATACGCGCGCCTTGGCCGGGGCGATGTGCGACGACAGCGGCGCGGCGCCGTCCTGACGTTGCAGCCACAGCAGGTGGCCGCCGTCATCGACGATGGCGATCACGACAGCCCATTTATTGGCGACAGCCTCGGCTTCCGCAGCAGCGGCGATTTTCTTGACGTCGGCGAGGCACAGGTATGGTTTGGTTTGCATGGAGTCTTCCTTTTTGTTCGAGCCGATATTGTACCTAGGGTTTGCGCTTGGCTTCCAGTTTTTGCTTAATCTGCGCCATCACCTGCGCCGCGGCCTGCTCGCCCGCCAGGATCGCCTGGTTGCGGCCGGCGAAGTCGTTGCCCGCCATCTTGCCCAGGCTCGGCGCTATGACCACGTCCGCGTCCTTCAATTCATACTGGTTGATGCGCTGGCCCATGATGCTGAAGGTCTGCATGATGACGTCCAGCGAGCTGACGGTGGCCTGCACGTCGGCCTGCGTGGAGATGTTGACCGCGATGACGAAATCCGCGCCCATGTCGCGCGCAAAGCGCACCGGCACCGGCGCCACCAGGCCGCCGTCGACATAGGAATGGCCGTTGATCGTCACCGGTTGGAACACGCCGGGCACCGACGACGACGCCCGCACCGCCATGCCCGTGTTCCCGCGCTGGAACAGGATGGGCTGGCCGTTCTTCAGGTCCGACGCCACGGCGCCGAACGGAATCTTGAGTTTTTCCATCGGCTGGTTGTTGACCGCCTTGTTGACGTAGGCCTGCAGCGCCTCGCCCTTGAGCACGCCGGTGCTCTTGCCGAACAGCGGCACGGCCCAGTCGGAGATCGCCGCCTCGTCCATGTCCAGCGCCATCTTCTGCAGCTGGAAGCCGGTGTTGCCGGCCGCGTACAGAGCGCCGACCACGCTGCCGGCGCTGGTGCCGACCACGATGTCCGGATAAATGCCCTGCGCCTCCAGCGCCTTGATGACGCCGATGTGGGCAAAGCCGCGCGCCGCGCCGCCGCCCAGCGCCAGGCCGATCTTGATCTTCTTCGGCGGCAGCGGCTCGGGCACGGAAACCGCCGGGGCCACCGGCGTTTCGATCACCGGATTGGTCTTGCAACCGACAACGGCGGCAGCGGCGAAGATGGTTAAAGCGACAAGGGAAAGACGGCGTGATGGCATGTAGGGTTCAATCTGCTGGTTTATGGCGCAGCAGATTGTATCTTAATCCCCTCCCCCGGGCCGAATGCCTCACTGGGCCGCGGCGGCGGTGCCGTATTCGTCGGCGCCCAGGTCGATAATGCCTTCGATCCGCGCTTCGCCATTGATATCCTGCGTGCCGTTGAGCGGAATCGAGCCGGAAGGGAAATAGCGGGTCCACAGCGGCGAGCTCCAGGTCGTCAGCGCGGTGCCGGTGGCGCCGACATTGATGGCCGGCGAGGTATTGAGCAGCTTCAGGTCGCCGGTCGTCGGCGCGACGTAGCGCGGGTCGGCGATCACGCGCGTGCCCGGCAGGCTGGTGGTGCTGGAGCTGCTGCCCCACCACAGGTTGATGCCCCAGACATTGCCGGTGTGCCCGGTCCCTTCGACCTGGTAGCTCTCGGCGGTGGTGCCCTTGCCGGAGAAGATGTTATTGCTGAAGCGCGAGTCGATGACCTTGTACTGGAACACCACCTCGCTGCCCCAGCCCTTGTTCTTGTAGAACGAGTTGTTGTGCACATTGATGCGGCGCGACTGGCCGGCGCCCGTCGAATAGCCGCCCAGCGACAGCCCCGCCTCGCGGTTGGCGTACACAAAGTTGTTGGTCATCAGGATGTCCTCGGTCGCCTTGCCGCTGTGCTCGCTGGCGAATTCGAAGCCGATGTCGTTGCCGGTGGAGATGTTGCGGTCGAAGATGATGTTGCGTCCGCCATCCACGTAAAAGCCGCCGGCCGAGCCTTCCCCGCCGTACCACGGATTGGTCGTGCTGGAATTGTTCTGCGCGCGGTTGTTGCGCACCATGCCGTTGCGCACGCGGTCGCTCTCGCCGCAACCGGAGCACTCGCCTTCGTAGCCGATGAAGTCGAAGCCGATATTGTTATTGTCGTGCACGTTGTTGCTCAGCACTTCAAAGCGGTCCACATTGCCGTTGATGACCAGCGCCTCGCTGGCCTGCAACACGTTCTGGTACACCTCGTTGCCCTGCACCAGCAGGTCGGTGACGCCGGTGGCGTTCGTGCCGAACACCGCCAGGCCATGCGCGCCAACCGAGCACGGATCCTTGCAGGTGCTGGTGTTCTTGATGGCGTGGATCTTGTTGTTGACGATCTGCAGATTCGAGCCGTTGCCTTCGATCAGAATGCCGACCGGCGTATTGCTGCCGCTGGACGTCAGCCCCGTCACGTCGAAGCCTTCGACCCGCACATAGTTCGAATTCTTGATCGTGATCAGCCCTTCGCGGCCGGACGGCGCCAGGCCGCTGCCGCTGATGATGGCGCCCGTATCGCCCTTGAGCGTGACGAGCGCGCTGGCGGTGCCGGACTTGCCTGAAATGAGCACCTTCTGCTTGTAGGTACCGGCCAGCACGCGGACCGTGTCGCCGGCGCCGGCGGTATTGACCGCGGCCTGGATCGACTGACCGGGGCTGACCGTAATGATGACGGCATGCGCCGTGGACGCCAGCACGCCGGCAAACACGCACGCGGCTGTGGCGAAAGCTTTCACATAGTTCATAGGCAGTTCTCCAATTGAAAAGACAAGACCTTCGACTCACCCGGCGGCGCCGGGGCTTTACACCGGCACCGCCTCCAGCAGCAGTGCGTGTTCGAAGCGCAGCGTCAGGCGATTGCGGCCGCCCTCCACTACGCCGATATCCTTGCCGTCGACGTAGTCGCGCAGGCGCCAGCGTCCGGCGCCCAGGCCGCGGATCTCGACCGGGCCGTCCCAGCGCGGCGCGAAGAAGGCGAAATACATCCTGCCGCCCTTCTCCACCGCGTGGCCTTCCGGCTTGTCGAAACCGATGTCGTACAGCTCGCCGCGATAGACGCCGTTGGCCAGCATCTTGTCGCGATAGATGCCGATCCACTTGCGCCACTTCAGCTCGCGCTCGGGCGTTAGCAGGAAGCTGTCCTTGGGCTTGGGATCGACCGGCCAGGTGAACTTGGTCGACAGCACGGCGCCGATGCCGACCGTCGAGGCGAAATCGTCGCCGCCGTCGCTCAGCTCCACGTGGTCGCCCGCATACGGCGCCGAGCGCCCCATCAGCGCCTTCAGCGTCTTGCCCTTGTGCCGCACCTGCCACGACGACAGCGGGTCGGAGGCCGGCGCCTGGTTCATGTAGGGGAAATTGTGGAAGGCGTACGAGGTGCCGCACGGGCAAAGCTCGACCACGGCGTTGGGATTGATCTCGCGCGCCGTGTCGTACACCATCTTCCAGAAATCCTGCAGCTTCTCGAACGATTCCTCGGGCCGCGCGTGCTTGTGCAACGGGTTGTGGCATGGCGCCACGCCGTTCAGGTGCTGGCCGTCGATCTTCAGGCCCTGGTAGCCCCACTCGCCCAGGATCTTGCGTATCCAGGCGCGGGTCATGTCGATGGTGGGCTGGTAGGCCGGGCACAGATAGAAGCTGTTCCACCAGCTGATCAGCTGCGGCGCGCCCTCCTTGTCCAGCAGCAGCATGTCGGTGTGGTCATGCAGCAGGTCCGAGCCGGGATCGACCGCCAACGGCGTGATCCACAGCCGCGCCTTCAGGCCGGCGTCCTTGATGGTGGTCACCAGGCCACGCATGTCGGCTTCGCCGCCCGGGAACTTCTTGGTGTCCAGTTTCCAGTCGCCTTCGTTGTTCTGCCAGCCATCGTCCAGCACCGCCCATTCGAGGCCCAGCTCCTTGGCCTTCTGCAGCGTGCCCACCATCAGCGGTACCGTGAAGTCGCGCTCGTAGCCCCAGGCGCACCAGATAGGCTCGTAGCATTCGGCCGGAGCGTCCGGGGCGCGCAGGCCGCGCTCGGCCATGGCCTGGCGGTACTGATCGAGCGCGGAAAAATAATCGCCCGTGTGCAGCGCCAGGAAGGTGTCCAGCGTATCGAGCGTCTCGCCCGGCTGCAGTGTCGTCTCCTGCTTGAATTCGACCGCCAGCGAGGCGCCGCCCGCGACCGCGCGCACCGGCAGCGCGACCAGGCGCGGCACGGTGTCCAGGTGGCCGACGGCCAGCCCGCACTCGCGGTTCCAGACGTCGGCCGCAGGCGTGCCGCCGCCGTAGTCGGAAGCGTTCATGCCCATGAAGTTGCGCTGGTCAAAGCCGGCGACCAGCGGCTGCACCCAGTCGCGCCGGTCGGGATGGGTGGCGCCGGAGAATGTCCAGAATTCCGCCTTGCGGCCAGCCGCGGGGCGCAGCGTGTGGGCGCTGTTGGCCCAGGCCGCGACCGGCAGCGGCTTGTCGCCGGTGTTGCGATAGGAAACGCGGATGACGGCCAAGCCGGGATGGCGTTCATAAAAAGTGACGGCGACCGTCTTCTCGATGCCGTCCGCCACGCCGGACAGGCGATGGCGTACGCCGGGGCCGTGGGCGCCGTCGACCTTGTCGGCCGCCTGCGACGACAGCGCAAAGCGTTCGACCCAGCGGCCGTTGGGCAGTTGCAGCCGTTCGCTCGGCGCGAAGGCGGTGACCGCCGTGGGCCGGGGCCCGCGCCGGGACACGACGCGACAGCGCAGCAGGCTGTCGAATTCCAGCGCCATGGCGGCGTCGCCGATGCGCGCCACTTGCTTGCCTTGCGCCTGCAACGTGGCCGCGCCGGCGTCGCCCACCGTGGACGTCACTGCGGCTCCCGCCAGCCATTGCAGCAAGGTGCGACGGCGTTGATCATGTTGGTTGTTCATCGGTTTCCTCGTTTTTCTATTCAATGCCAGGCGCGCGGGTAGGCTTTTTCCGCGTTGATCCGGTATAGCTTGTCGACCACGGCGCGCGGCAGCGCCAGCCCGCGCACCGGCCGGTCCAGCTCGGGCACGGCGAAGCTGTCGGCGGTGACGAAATAACGCCAGTCACGCCGCCATACCGTGTCCACGTCGGCCACGAAGCCGGCGTCGTCCTGCTCCGCCGACTGCGCCAGGTCGGAGCCGTACATCAACCGGTCCTGGTACTTGATGAGGAAGGCGCGCACGCGTTTTCGGTCGCGCTGCGACTGGTATTGCAGCTGTCCGATGCGGGCCGCCACGTCGACGTTGACGCCGGGGTGGGCGTCGAGGAAGCGCGCCAGCCGGTCCACATCCCACTCCAGCGACGCCAGGTGCACGCCGGTGAAGCGCAGGTCGGGATGCTTGTCCAGCAAATGGTCGCGTGCGGCCATCTGCTCTTCGTAGCTGGGCATCTCCGGGTGCGCGTACATGTGGTAGGCCGGATGTTCCTTGAAATATTCGCGGTCGTTATTGACCGTCATCTGCTCAAGCGGCAGCCAGCAGTTGTGCGGTTCGCCCTGGTGCCCCAGCACCATGACGCCGCGTTGGGCCAGCCCGTTGAACACTTGGTCGAAACGTGGATCGTCGACCATCACCAGCTTGCCCTGGCCGTCGCGCAGGCTCATGCCGATGTTCTTCCACACCTTGACGCCGACGGCGCCGTCGGCCAGCGCTCCATCCAGGTCTTTCAGCGTGGCCGCGCCCCACTCCGGCTTTTCGAAGCCGTCGGTGGAAAAGGTCGCGGCCCAGGCCACCTGCCGCGGATGACCGTGGGCCAGCGCGCTGGCCACGCGCCGCTGCTGGTCGAGCGGTGGAAAATCCGGATAGTCGACATTGATGGTCAGCGCACGGAAGTTGTCCTTGCGCGCCAGCGCCAGCCAGGCGTCCTGATTCTCGCCGTGCAGGTGTAGATGGGCGTCGATCTTCGGCACCTGGTCGAAGTCGCGCACGGTGTAGCCGCTGGCGGCGGTGGCCAGCGGCGCGGCCAGCAGCGCCGCAAGAACGGCAGGTAGCAGAGTCCAACGCATATAAAGTCCTTTAAGTCAGGGCAGGCTTGCCAGGCGTTCCAGCGCGGCCGCGTTCAGCGGCATGCCGGCGCTACGGGCGGCGTACAGCGCCGCGCCAAGCACCGGCGCCAAGCGCGGCGGCGCCAGGCGATAAGATCCAGCGCGAGTCGCCAATGCCCGCTCGAAAGGTGCGCGCAGCGGCCCATCCGCGCCGAACAGCCCGCCGGTGCAGGACACGGCCACGCCGACGCCTGCGGCAACGCCAAGCGCACCGCGCACGGCATCGACCAGCGCCGCCAGTTCGGCGGCGGCGGCCTCGATGATCGCCTGCGCCTGGACGTCGCCCAGCGCGGCCGCCTCGGCGACCAGGCGTGACAACGCGGCCACCTTGCTCCTCTCCCCTTTCAGTTCGCCATAAACCACCTGGCACAAATCAAGATCCTCCAGCAGCGCCAGGCGTTCGCGCACCAGCTGATACAACGGCCCGCGCGGCGCGCGGCCATCGCTCATCCTTGAAAACAGCGCCAGGCCGGCACGCGCGATCCAGTGCGCGGAACCCTCGTCGCTGAACAGCTCACCCCAGCCGCCGGCGCGCGCGCGTTGTCCGGCAAATTCCCCGTACGCCATCGAGCCGGTGCCGGCGATCACGCTGATGCCGTCGGCGCAGGCCAGCGACCCGGCCCAGCTGCACACCATGTCGTTGCCGCACAGGTAGCGGCCGTGGCCCAGCACCGCATGGGGCAGCGCGTCCAACTGAGGCTGCACCGCGCGGTCCTCGCCATAGGCCGGCAGACCGAAGAAAGCGAAGTCGATATCGCTCGCGGCCACGCCGGCCGTTGCGAACAGCGCGTCGCAGCCGCGCGCCAGCAGCGCGGCAGTGGCGTCCATGCCGACCTCCAGGTAGTAGGCGCCGCTGTCCTCGTGGCGTGCAAGCACGCGGCCCTGGCTGTCGACCAGCGCGAACGCGGTCTTGGTGCCGCCGCCGTCAACCCCGAGAAACATGATCGTCTCCTTCGAGCGGATAGATGGTCACGCCGCGTACCACGCGATTGACGGTGCCCGACACGCTCGGCGTGTCCGGACGCAGGCCCAGCGCCAGCGACTGCAGCAGCGCAAACGATTGGCAGAACAGGATGTAAGGCAGCGCCAGCGCGAGTTCGCCGGCGTCCTCCATACCCTGCAGCGCCACCACTGCGGCGCCAGGTTCCGGCTCGGCGCGGCCGCTCAGGGCCAGCACGCGGCCGGCGCGGCCGTCGTTGCGCAGCTCGCGCAGCAGGTCGAGATCGTAGCGTCGCGCATGCGCGTCGTTCGACAGCAGCACCACCACCAAGGTGTCGGCGTCGACGATGGTCTTCGGGCCGTGGCGGAAACCCAGCGGCGAATCGAACAGCGCCACAACCTGGCCGTCGGTCAGTTCCAGCAGCTTGAGCGAGGCCTCGCGCGCCAGTCCCAGCAACTCATTGCTGCCGAGGTAGACCACGCGCTTGAAGCGGCGCTCCACCAGCGATTGCAGCAGCGGCAGCGCGCTTGCCAGCAAACCGTCGGCGGCCGCCGAGGATGCCGCGGCGGCGCCCGGCGCCAGCACGCCGAAGGCCAGCGCGGCCGCCAGCAGCATCGAGGTGAAGCTGGTGGTCATGGCGAAGCCGCGGTCGTGGGTGGCATCCGGCAGCAGGATGGCGAAGGCGTTGCCGCGCTCCCGGGCCATCCGGTACAACTCGCCGTCGGCGTTGCAGGTGATGATCAGATGATAGACCTCCCCCACCAGCTGGTCGGCCAGCGTGACGGCGGCCAGGCTCTCCGGGCTGCTGCCGGAACGGGCGAACGACACCAGCAGCGTCGTCGTGGCAGCTTGCAGGAAGCGCTGCGGACCGGACACCAGGTCGGTGGTCGGCACGGCTTCGGCGCGCCATCCCTTGCCCAGCATGGCGGGCGCCAGGCATTCGCCGAGGAAGGCCGAGGTGCCGGCGCCGGTCAGCACGATGCGCAGGCCGGTGCGCGCCAGCAGCGGGGCCAGGAAGGCATCGAGCGCCGCGCGCCGGCTCGCCACCAGCGCGTCGATCTGCGGCCAGACGGCGGGCTGCTGCGCGATCTCGCGCGCGGTCAGGCCGGCTCCGGCTTCATCCAAGCGTGCCGTATCGATGCCCAAAATTTCCTTGTCCACTACTAGCATGTTTCCAACTCCTTTGTTGCGGCGCCTGCAGCGCAGGCGTCCATGTACTGGCGCAGCACCTTGGCCACTCCCTCTTTGAGTAAATCGGCCGGCACATTGCGTAGCCGCCCTTCGCGCACCGCCTCGTACTGCGCCGGCAGGTACTGGCTCAACAGCGTCAGCGGCGGCGCCTCGTGCTCCAGGTTGGCCAGCAGGCGCGCCTGCGCCGCCTGGATGGCAGGATGCGGCCAGTAGTAGCGGATACGGTCGCTCAGGCTGTACTGCTGATCGAAGCGGGTGCGGCGCGGATCGCCGCCATAGTATTTGCGCCAGTATTCGGGTTCGGCGCGCATCACTTCCAGCACGATGTTCTTGAAATCCGAACCTTGCTGGTCGCCAGGCCACGCCATCTCCTCCTCGATGTCGGCCAGCGCCCACAGCGTCTCGCGCAGCGCGAAAGTCAGGCCAGGCCCCACTTTCAGGATCGCGAAATGGCCGGCCACCAGCGCGGCCAGGTTGGACGGGGTCTGGTAGTCGGTCGAGTGGGCTTCGTAGAGCAGCGTCGGTTCGTCTTCGATCAGACGGCTCAGCGCCACCGCGTGTTTCGGACGGTAGTCGATCACCTTGTGATGGTCGAACTCGACGCCCGGCTGCACCACCAGGCCGATCACGCGCGGCCACGCCGCCTCCAGGCCGGCGGCGGCAAAGGCCAGCCGGTGCACCTTGATCGTCAGCGCCGCCGCGCCGGGCGTGGTGACGCTCAATTCTTCCAGGTCCTCATGCGCGCCGCCCGGCACCGGCACCTCGGTGCCGACCACGTAGACCGGCGCCTCGCCGCCGGCCGTATGCCAGGCGCGCTCGGCGACCACGCACAGGCGCGCGGCGCGCTCGGCCACCAAGGCGTCCGGCAGCGGCACCGGGTCGCCGGCGCAGGACATCGAGCAGTCCAGGTGTATCTTGCGGAAGCCCGCCGTCACATACTGGTCGATCAGCACCTCAGCCTTGGCCATGGCCGCCTCGGCCGGCTGGCCCTGCCAGGCGTTCGGCCCCAAATGGTCGCCGCCCAGCAGGATACGGCCACGCGCCAGGCCGGTGCGGTCGGCGATGCCGTGCACGAAATCGCGGAAGGCGGCCGGCGTCATGCCGGTATAGCCGCCGTCCTGGTTCACCTGGTTCGAGGTCGCTTCGATCAGCACCGGCAGGTCGCGCGCGGAGGCCACCTCCATGGCGGCTTCGATCACCAGCGGGTGCGCCGAGCATACCGCGTGGATGCCAACCTGCTCGCCGGCCTTGTGGCGGCGCACCAGATTCAATAAGTAGTCCATCGTTGGTTCCTTGAATAGATTCGGGTTCAGGCGGAGGCGCCGTCCTCCGGTTGCAACGCGAGCAGCAGCGCCGCCGCCAGCGACAGGCCGATGCCGGCCAGCCGGTAGCCGGTCGGCAGCGATGCCGCCAGCGCCATCGCGATGACAGTGGTCAGCAGCGGCGCGCCGGCGTTCACCAGCGGCGACACCATCAATGCCTTGCCGTGGCGGAAGGCGTACACCAGCGTCAGCGCGCCGACCGCGTTCAATACCTGCGTGGCGGCGGCCAGCAACGGTCCCGAAGGGCCGTAGTTGATCGGCACCGAGAAATCGGTCATGGCCAGCGCCACGGGAATGAACAGCAGCGCGCTGGCCGTCATGTAAAAGAAGATGCTCTCGGCGTCCATGCTGGCGTTGGCCAGCTTGATGAAGTAGGCCTGCAGGCCCCAGGCCACCAGCACGCCCAGCGCCAGCACGAACCACAGGCCGTACTGCTGCGGCGCGCCTCCCGGCGTGTAGTCGAACAGCGGCAGCGCGCAGACCGCCAGCACGATGCCGCCCAGCCCCATCGCGCCGGTGCGTTCGCGCAGGAACAGGAAGGACAGCGCGATCGTGATCACCGGCGACAGTGAAATCAGCGGGAAGATCAGGTAGGTGGGGCCGGCCTTCACCGCATAGAACAGCACCATCTGCCCGCCGGCACCCAGCAGGCCGATCGCCAGGCCGTAGGCGATGGCGCGGCCATCGCGGCGCACACGCCAGCCGGCGCGCGCCAGGACGAACAGCGCCGGCGGCACCATCGTCAGCGCCCACACCACATAGACCAGCGTTTCAGGAAAACCGTTCTGGCTGGGCAGGCCGGTAAAGGCGCCCCACACGCCCCACAACAGCGTGGTGGCGAGCGCGTACCCGAGCCAGCGCGGACGGCTGGTGCCCACGGCATCCTTGGTTTGTATCGTACTTGTCGTCGTGTTCATGGCCACCCGTCAGAATTTCACGCTCATGCCGGCCACGAAGGTGCGGCCCCAGCTTTCAAAGCCGTACAGCGCGTCGCTGCGGCCCAGGTTCGAACGCATCACCGCATCGCCCAGGTTCTTCCCTTCGACGAACAAGGTAACGTTGCGCGTGACGTCCCACGAGGCCGACGCCGTCACCCAGGTCAGCGCATCGACCTTGGCCGGGAATCCCGCCAGCACATTGGTGCTTTGAGTGTACTCGCCCGTGTAGTCGAACGAGATCGAGGCGTTGACGCCATTCTTCTCGTACAGGAAGCCGATCGACGACGCGGTCGGCGCTACGCCTTCCAGCTGGCCGACGTACTGGCCGTTCTGGTAGGCCTTGGTCAGCGTCTTGGCGAATTTGGCGTTGAAGCCGAAGCCGTTGTCGAACAGGTGCTGGATACCGAACTCGATGCCGCGCACATTGGCCTTGTCGCCGTTGACCGGATGGGTCACCGTGTACAGGTAGCCCGGCACGCCGATGTCCACATGCTCGTCGGTCTGGTAAGTGACGAAGTTCTTGATCTGCTTGGCGAAGATGGCCGCGGTGATGGCCGATTTCGGACGGTAGTACCACTCGACCGACAGGTCCTGCTGCACCGCCTCGGTAGGCTTCAGCTTCGGATCGCCGACGATGCTCAGCACATAACTGCGGTCGAGCGTATTGTCGGTGCGGGTAGGCGCCAGCTTGTCGAGCGACGGCCGGGCCATGACCTTGGCGATGGCGCCGCGCACCACGAAATCGTCGCGCGCCCACCAGCTGATATTGGCCGACGGCAGAAGCTTGGTGTAGCTGCCGTCTTCCGACACCGGCACCGCCGGGCTGTAGGTGACGATCGGGCTGCTGGTCGGGATGTCCGGGGTCTGATCGTCGATGGCGACGATCTTGTCGATCGCGCTGCGCGACGTGGTCTTGGTGCGCACCAGGCGCGCGCCGACGTTGCCGTTCCAGTTCTCGCCCGCCAGCTCAAGCTGGCCATACAGCGTCGCGGTCTTTTCGGTCACCGAGTAGGAATCGGTCGGCACGAACACCGGCTGCGATTTGCTGACGTCGAACGTGTCGCCGGTCGGGTTGCCGTCGGCGTCGAGGACAGGCTTGCCATCCAACTTCTTCAGCGCAGCGAAATAAGCCGGCACGTCGAACTTGATGAAACTGCCGGGGAAGCTGCCGCCGGCGTTGCGCATGTAGTTGGGCAGCGTCATCGGCTGGACCACGTTGGCGCCCAGCGAGGCGAAGGTGGTCGAGTACATATCGCAGTACTGGCATGCGCCGCCGCTCTTCTCGTTGCCGATCGAGTTGCGGTCCTTCTTGCGCGAGGTGGCGCTGGCGCCGAACTGCAGGCCGTCGATATGCCAGGCGCCGCCCAGCGCCAGCCGGCCGTCGAGCGAGGCGCCATCGATGGTGTCCTTGATGTCGGTGCCGGTCAGGCCGGTGAAGTGGACGCCGTAGTCCTTGTTGCCCAGGCGCCCGGCGGCCAGCTCGGTAGCCAGGTCGCGGCCATCTTCCAGCGTAACGCGGATGTCGGGGAAGCCGCCGTTGGTGGCGCGGTAGTAGCCCGTGTTGTGGCCCGCGATGCCGGCCACCACGAAGCTGTCCTTGCCGCCGGAGTTGCGCTTGGAAGTAGAGCGGTAGACGTCGCCGGTCAGCTTCAGCGCGTTCGATGGCCGCCACTCGCCGCGCCAGCCGAACTGCATGGTGTCGACCACGCGGTCCGTGGTGACGTTGGACATTTCCGGTATCAGGTCCTTCACCGTCATGCTGGTGATCAGGCGGTCCTTGACGACGACGTCGGACCAGCGCCCCGGCGCGCTCTCCACATAATAGGACTGCTGGTAACCGACCTGCGGCGAATCGAGGCGCGTGGCCAGCGCATCGGCGGTCATCTTGAAGGTCGGCGTGACCTTCCATTCAAAGGCACCGGACAAGGCGGCGCGCTTCTTCTCTTCGAACACGGAACCGAACGAGATGCAGCAAGGCGCCAGCAGATTGGTCTCGCCTGCGCCGATGACGCCGTCGCCATTGACGTCGTAGCTGCCGGGCGAGTCCGCGTTGTACGTCTGGTAGCCCAGCGAATCGGTGCGCACCTTGCGCTTGGAAACCACGGCCCCCACCAGCACGCCCATCGTATTGTTGTTGAAGGTGTTGCTGACGACACCCGACAGCTTGCCGCCGTCCTTGCGCGACAGGTCGTTGTGGTCCGCCTCGAAACGCACCGAGGCGTGATAGCCCGGGTTGTCCATCGGCCGCGCCGAGCGCAGGTTGACCGATCCGCCGATGCTGCCCTCCATTTGCGCCGCTTCGGCCGACTTCATCACGTCGGCGCCGCTGATCACCTCGGACGGCAGCACGTCGAAGGCGAAGTCGCGGCCATCGCCGTCGGTCGCCAGGATGCGCTTGTTCAGGGTGACGATGTTGTAGCCCGAGCCCAGGCCGCGCACATTGATGTACTGGCCTTCGCCGCCGCGGGTGCGCGATACCGAAATGCCGGAGATGTGGGTCAACGAATCGGCGACGTTATCGTCGGGGAAGCGGCCGAGTTCCGTGGCCGAGATCGAGTCCTGGATCACGTCGGCGTTGCGCTTGAGTTCAAGCGACTTGGCCAGCGCGGCGCGCGCGCCTGACACCACCACGACCTGCGCGTCCGGATCGGCCTGCGGCTGGGTCTGAGCAGCCTGCGCAAACGCGGTCCCGCACACCGCCATCTCCACCGCTGCCGCAATCAGGCTGCGCCGAAGTCCCGTTTCGATTCTACTACCCATGGCAAATCTCCCGTGATGTGTTGCTTGTTGTGACTTGTGTTATGAATAGTAATAAGCAAAGAAACAAAACACAAGAAGCTTTCGAAATATTTCGTTTTGATGTTGTATTTTCGTTTTCTTTCGTTTTAACGTGAAATATCTTTGTTTTTATTTCGAAACACATGTTTTAACATTGCAAGGGCGCTATACCTGATGGCACGAAGGCCGCGATCTGTTAAGCTGCCCTTTTTGACAAATCAACAGCACAACTCATGCGAAACACCAGTCAACGCCGCGCCGCGATCCTGCAGGCGCTCACCCAACACGGTTCCGTGCAGGTCAACGAACTGGTGGAACAGTTGGGCGTCTCAGCGGTGACGATCCGCAGCGATTTGAGCGCGCTGGAGTCGCAAGGCCTGGCCACGCGCAGCCACGGCGGCGCCACGCTGACCCGCACTCCCCCGACCGAGCACACCATCCGGCAGAAGGACGCGATCAACCACGAGCAAAAGGAACGCATCGGCGCCTGCGCCGCGCGCCTGGTGGAAGCGGGCGATAACATCATCATCGATTCGGGCACCACCACGATCTCGCTGGCGCGCCATCTGCGCGATGCGCAGCAAGTGACGGTGATGACCAATGGTCTGAACATCGCGTGGGAGCTGGCAGATGCGCCGGGCGTGGACCTGATCCTGACCGGCGGCCTGCTGCGCAAGCAATCGCTGTCGATCCAGGGCACGCAGGCCGAAGCCTGCCTGCAGGCCTACAGCTTCGACAAGCTGTTCCTCGGCGTGGACGGTTTCGACCTGCAGTTCGGCGTGACCACCCACCACGAGGCGGAGGCCAGCTTGAATCACAAGATGGTGGAGCGGGCCAAGAAGATCATCGTGCTGACGGACGCCTCCAAGTTCGGACGCGTCAGCCTGCACCGCATCGTGCAACTGGACCGCGTCCACACCGTCATTACCGACGCCGGCATCAGCCCCGAATATCGCGACGGCCTGCTGGAAGCCGGCATCGAACTCCTGATAGTGGAATGACGGGTTACGCGGGGTGGAGGCAGGCTTCCAGCGGCAGTTCCTGCAACGGGAAATGGCCGCTGTCCACCATGTGGATGGAAGCTTGCGGGAAGATGGCGCGCCACGCCGCACCGTCCTTGTCGGCGTCGATCATGACGTCGTACTTGCCGAACACCAGTTGCACCGGGCCGGTGTAGGGACTCGGCAGCGGCTTCGGATTGATGGCGGCGAAATCGTCCGATGTGGCGACCGAGGTCGGGCCGTCGAAGGCGCCGGGTTGCTGTATCAGCTCCACGAACGAGCGCGCGGCCTCACCGGCATTCGGGCTGAAATAGAGCTCCGGCACATCGGGCAGCAGCGACAGCGCGCCGAACACGTCCCAGAAGCGCGCCCTGCCCGGATCGTCCTCGTAGGCGGCCAGCGCGGCGGCCAGCTTGCCGGCGTTGGCGTCGTCCATATGCAGCTGGAAGGCGCGGCGCGCCAGCCGCATCGCGGCCTGCTCCGGATCGAAGGTTGGACCCAGCAGCACGATGCGCGCGATCGACTCCGGCATCTGGCGCGACAAGTGCACGGCCAGATGGGCGCCAAAGGAGCTGGCCAGTATCGTCATCGGCGCGCCATGCGCCTCCACGCAGCGGCGGAACTCGGCCAGCGTCGCCGCCAGCAGATCCTGGAACGGATGCACCGCGCACGGCACGGTGACCGGCTGCTGCCACCAGTGCACGTCCGACGCTTCCGGAAAACGGGCCTTCTCGAAGACCGGGCTCATTCCCGGTCCGCCATGCAAAAACAAAATCGATGGTGCTGACATTCTTTCCTCCTTGAGACTAGCCGCAAGCGTAGCGCGAATGTGCATTTTAGACAAGCAAGCAGCGCCTTGTTGATTGACTTCGAGGCCGGACCGGGAGAACATCATGCGCATGAAAAAATTTATCCTTGCGATGTCCATGCTGCTGTCGGCAGCCACCCAGGCCCAGGTTCTTCCGGTGCGCGAACAGGCCGCCGTGGTCAATGAACTGCTGGCGGAACGCTTCGACAAGCTGCTGCCGGGGATGATGGCGCAAACCGGCATCGACATGTGGATCGTCGTCTCGCGCGAGTACAACGAAGACCCGGTGCTGAAAACCATGCTGCCGGCCGAATGGCTGAACGCCCGCCGCCGCACGGTGCTGGTGTTCTACCGCGATCCGAAAAAGCAGACCGTCGAGAAGCTGGCCGTGGCGCGCTATGCCGTCGGCAAGAGCATCGCGGCGGCGTGGGACATGAAGAAATTCCCCGAGCAATGGGAGGCGCTGGCCGACATCGTCAAGCAGCGCAGTCCGAACAAGATCGCGCTGAACACCTCGCATAATTTCGGCCACGCCGACGGCATCGACCGTACGGACTACGAGGAGCTGGTGCAGGCGCTGCCAGCCGAATTCAAACGCAAGGTGGTCTCGGCGGAACCGCTGGCGATACGCTGGCTGGAAACGCGCACCGAGCGCGAGATGCAGATTTATCCTCAGCTTGTCGATGCCACGCACAAGATCATCGCCGAAGGATTTTCCGAGCGCGTCATCACGCCCGGCATCACCACCAGCGAGGATGTGGTGTGGTGGTTCCGCCAGAAGATCCGCGACCTGGGCTACGACACCTGGTTCCATCCTTCGGTGGAGATCCAGCGCGCAGGCAAAGGGCTGGCGAATCCCGACATCATCATCCCCGGCGACCTGCTGCACGTCGACATCGGCATCACCTACCTGCGCCTGAACACCGACGTGCAGGAACATGCCTACGTGCTGAAGCCCGGCGAAACCGCGCCACCGGCCGCGCTGACGCTAGCCTACGCCAAGGCCAACCGCCTGCAGGACATCCTGCTGGCGCAGTTCAAGCAAGGCAGCACCGGCAATCAGATGCTGGCCGGCGCGCTGGCGCAGGCGCGCGGCGAAGGCATCGTCCCGACCATCTACACGCACCCTATCGGCTACCATGGCCACGCCGCCGGCCCCGCCATCGGCATGTGGGACATGCAGAACGGCGTGCCCGGCACCGGCGACGAAGCGCTGCGCTACCGCACCGCCTACTCGATTGAACTGAATGCCGCCAGCGCGATTCCCGGCTACGCGGAGCCGGTGCGCATCATGCTCGAGGAAGACGCCTACTTCGACGAATCCGGCATCCGCTACATCAACGGCCGCCAGAAAGAGATGCTGCTGGTGCCACGCCGGGCACCCAACATCGAGCCCTGATTCAGCGCAAGCGGGTAAAGCCGTCCGCGCTCCAGTCCTCGCTGCCGACGCCGTGGTGAACGAAGAACAATCCGTTCGGATCGTACTGCTTCTTCACTCGCGCCAGCCGGCTGTAGTTGCCGCCCCAGAAGGCGCTCTGCCAGTTCTTCAGGAAGTAGTCGCTTTCCGATACATAGGAACCGGCATTCGGCGCGGCCGCCTTCAGTTCGTTCATCGCCCTGCCGATGGACGCGGCGCGTTCGCGGCCGCGCTGCGCATCGGGGGGCGTCTCGCCGGGCATGCCGGGATAGCGCGCACCGTCGCCGCCGGCGATGATGGCCAGCGCGAAGGCGCCCAGCACGTCCGGATTCATCGCCGTCTGGCGCGCTGCTTCGATCGCCTCCGCAGGCGCGCCGGCCAGCCCCTTGTTGAAGTGCAGTCCCACGCGCCAATGCCGCGAAGCGCGGAACAAGGCGCTGACCAGTTGCGACTGGCTACCTTCGTCCAGCAGCGCCTGCGGCAGCCACGCCGATTGATAGCCGTGGATGAACCAGCCCGCGTCTTCGGCATCGCCTTTCCATACGCCGTGGTGTGCCGGCGCACCCGGACGCTCGTCGGCCAGCATGAAGCCCGGCGCGTGCTTCTTGAAGAACTCCACATTCCAGAAATGCCGCGCCGGCAGCGCGATGGCGCGGAACGGTCTTTCAAACGTGTATTCCGGCCGCTCGCGCAGCCACGCCAGGAACGGCGCCCACACCTCCTCCGCCTGCTGCTGGCCCAGTCCCTGGAACACCATGTTGACGTCCACCGTATTGCCGGTGTTGAAGGCGATCTGTTCGCCCCAGTGCGGGTTGAACAAGGCGCCTGCGTAGAAGGCGACCAGTTTCGCGATCAAGGCGCGGAAGGCCGCATCGGACGAGGCCTTGATGGTGAAGAACAGGCCGCCGAAGTTCTCCGGCAGCTCGCGCGTGCGCAAGGTCAGGCGCGTGACCACGCCGACGCTGCCGCCGCCACCGCCCTTCAATGCCCAGAACAGGTCCGGGTTGGTGCAGGCGTTGGCGATGCGCACCTGGCCGTCGGCGGTCACCACTTCCGCCTCCAGCAGCCCGGCGGCGGCGGTGCCGTAGGCCTTGGAGAAGTTACTGAAGCCGCCGCTCTGCACCAGTCCCGCCACGCCGACCGTGGTGCAGCCGCCTCCCTGCACATAGCGTCCGCCGCGCGTGGTGACGGCATCGTAGGCGTCGATCCACATGGCGCCCGCACCCAGCGTGACGGCCGGCTGCGGCGCCGCCGAACACCCCTGCGCCACAAAGGCCGGCAGCAGCGTGGCGTCGTTCATCTGGCGGGTCCACACCAGCAGCGAATCGGGAGCGTCGGAGGTACCCTGGTAACTGTGACCGCCGCCTTTGACCACCAGCCGCAGATTGTGCTCACGGGCGAAATTGACCGCGGCCACCACGTCCGCCGTGGTCTTGGCCGCCACCGCATAGGCGCTCGGCTGCGACGACCAGGCGTCGAGCCAGCCGCTGGTTTGCGTCAGCGCCGCCTGGTCGCCGATATCAAAGGTGTTCTTCAGGTGCGCCAGCGCGGCCACGCAGGCTGGCGCCGCCGCATCGGCTCCGCAAGCGGCGAACGGCGCGTCCAGTTTTTGCAGGCGGCCTTCCACGCGCTGCGCCAATTGCCCCCAGTCCGCCGGCGACGGCCAGCCGGCATCGCCGGGACGCACCCGCGCAGTTGGCGCCGCAGCGGCAACCGCGGCGCTCCAGGCGACAGGGGCCAGCGACAGGACAGGCAGCGCGGCGGCGGCTTTCAGCAACTCTCTTCTTTTCATCATGGGCCTCGAATAATGTTGATAACAACACAATAATCGATAGCCCGCACGCGGTCCATTCCCATGTGGCGAAACGGACCACGATGGGGCGAGCCGGACGATTTGTTGGTGGTTAAAAACGAATAGTGCCGGTAAGCTCGGGTGTGCCAGAAAATTGCTGCACCTGCGAAGATATCGCTGTGGGCGTCTGGCCAGAGCGCCCTTTCGACTACCGATACTTTGGCCCCATCCAAACCAGGAGTACCAAATGAATTCGTTTGTGGAAACCATTTCGCCGGCAGCAAAAAATCTCATCGAGGCACGTATCGACTACTACACCGACCTGACGTCCGCTGCCCTGCAATCGATGCGCAAGCTTGCGGAAGTGAATACCCAGTTCAGCCGCACCTGGCTGCAGGATTCCACTGAAGCGCTGCGCACCGCACTGCTGACGCCGCAATCGGCCGAGCGCGGCATGGCCGCGATCGCGCCGTCGGCGGAAGCGGTGGTGCAAAAACTGCAGGCCTATCAGCAGCAACTGACCCAGGTGGCCAGCGAGTTCCAGAACAATATCAACAGCGTGGTGCAGCAGCACGTGCCGCAAACCACCCGCACCGCGACCGCGCTGGCCGAGGTGGTGACGCAAAAAGCCGCGGAGCAGGCTGATCGTCAATTACGCGCGCAAAAAGCGGCGGCCAAGGAAACCATGGACCAAGCCGCCCAGTTCGCCAACGTGGCGGCACAGAGCGGGTCGATGGCGCAGCCGGCGTCGATGCAGAGCGCCGACGGCAGCGGCAACAAGAACTAAGCTACAGGAAGCGTTCCGGGATATCGTCGACGAACGGATACAACGCGAAATACGGCTTCGATTCGTCCAGCACCCGCTGGACGGACGGCCGCGTCACCAGGCGCTCGAAATAGTCGTTGAGGTGGCTGTACTCCTCCGGGAACGGCAGGATCGTGGCGGCGTAGAACAGCGCCGGCGCCGCCGCGCAATCGCCCATGCTGAAGGCCTCGCCGCACATCCAGCTGCGCGTGGCCATGCGTTTTTCTATCATCTTGTAAGCCGTCTTCAGCTTGGTGCGCTCCTTGGTCTGGTCGCACTGCATGCCGGTCAGGTGGCCCGTGACGATGGTCTGCATCGGCTCCTGCACGTAGTTGTCGAAGAAGCGGTCCCACAGGCGCACGTCCAGCGCCGCATCCCAGTCGGCCGGTATCATCGGCTGCGCACCGGGAAAATAACGATCCAGGTATTCAATGATGACCGACGTCTCCGGCACGTCGCGCTTGCGCTCGTGGTCGCGTATCACCGGGAACTTGCATAGCGGCCAGATCGCCTCCAGCTCGGCGCGGTCGGCCTCCTCGCCCAGGTTGATGATGCGCTTGTCGAACGCGACGCCGTTTTCGTACAGCGCGATCAGCACCTTGTGGCAGAACGAGGCCAGCGGATGGTAGTAAAGGGTCAACGACATATAGGCTCCGGAAGTCGGGCACCGCCACGCGGTACCAAAGTATTCAGCAAATGATACTTCAGACAAGGCGATAGCGGCGGACGCTAAATGTTGAGACACTGCGCTCCGTTATCGCCGGGCAATGACGCGCCGGCGGGCACCCGACCTACCCTCTGAACTGGACCACGCCATGCGCCTCGCCATCACCTTCGCCCTCGCCTCCCTTTGCGCCGTCAGCGGCTACTGCCGCGCGGACGCGCTTGACCTGCAGGATTCCTCGTCGCCGCAAACCACTCCCGGCAAGGGCGACAGCCTGTCGCTGGGCCTGGGCGTGGCCTATGTGCCGGAATATTCCGGCAGCGACAAAACCCGTGTCGTGCCGCTGCCCATCTTCGAACGCACCTTCGACAACGGCGCCTTCATCAGCAGCACACGCGGCGTGGGCTTCCAGACCACGCTGGAAGGCTTCGGCCTGAGCGCCGCGCTGACCTACGGCGGCGGCCGTGCCGACCACAAGAAGAACGCCTTCTACGGCTCGGACGCCTTGAAAGGCATGGGCGATATCGACGGCGCCGTGCAGGCCGTGCTGGGCGTCAGCTACCAGGTCGGCACCGTCGGCCTGAGCCTGAGCACCAAGCAGAACCTGGCGCACCGCGAACATGGCGCGACCTACGCCATCGGCGCCAGCGTGCCGCTGTACAGCACCGCCAGCGACCAGGTGGGCCTGGGCCTGTCGGCCGTGTACGGCGATGACAAGTATATGCAGACCTACCACGGCGTGACGGCGGCGCAAGCCTCGCGCACGGCGTTCAAGGCCTACACCGCCAAGGCCGGCTTCGAAAACCTGACGGCCGCCGTGAGCTGGAACCACGTGATCGACAAGAACTGGTCGGCGCACAGCGCGGTCGGCGTCACCCAGCTGTCCGGCGACGCCGCCGACAGCCCGCTGACCAAACGCAAGACCACGCCGATGCTGATGACCGGCTTCAGCTACAAGTTCTGACCTTGACTGGATGATACTATTGAAGGAAATTTAACCATTTCCTTCAAATCATGCCGACAATCACCCTGCTGACTTTCATCGTTCTCGCGCTGGCTATCGGCGCCGTATGGCTCAAGCCTGTCTCGTTCGCCGCCCAAGCCGCTGTCGCGCCTTGGGCGGGCTTGTTCGTGCTGGCACTGCTGTGCGGCTGGATCGCGGGCGTGCTGCAAGCGCCGGCAATCGTCGCCCTGGCCTTGTTTGGCGCTGTCGCCTGGCTGACGGCCACCGGTTCGCAGAAATATGTGCGGATTATTTCGGGCATCGTCGCCGGGCTACTGGCGTTTGCGCTGGCCATCCACAAGCTGCCCGGGTTCAGCAACCCGGTGATGATCGCCGGCGCCGTGTTCTCGCCGGGCGCCGCACCGTTCACGCAATACGCCAACTTCGACAAGGGCGCGGTAGGCTTGATACTGCTGGCGTTCATCTGCAGCCGGGTACGCAGCTGGGCGGAGCTGGGCGGCGTGCTGAAGAAGACCTGGCCGATTCTGCTGGTCACGGTCGCCGCGGTGATGGCCTTCGCCGTGGGCGTCGGCTTCGTCCATCCAGACTTCAAGCTGCCATCCGTCACGCTGCAATTTATCGCGGTGAACCTGTTCTTCACCGTCGTCGCCGAAGAGGCGTTCTTCCGCGGCTTCCTGCAAGCCCGCCTCGCCGCATCGTTGGCGCGCTTCCGCTGCGGCCCGTGGATCGCCGTGATCTGCTCCGCGCTGCTGTTCGGCGCCGCCCACCTGGCCGGCGGCCCCGCCTACGCCCTGCTCGCCACTATCGCCGGGCTGGGCTATGCCTACGCCTACCAGGCCACCCAGCGCATCGAAGCGCCGATCCTGATTCACCTCGTACTGAACACCGTACACTTCATTGGCTTCACTTACCCGTTTGTCGCCCGCTAAGCTGCGCCGATACGCCAATTCTCTGGAGGATTCATGGCCACCGTGTTCGATCCATTCTGGTTCTTCAAATTCCCTTTTGCAGGCGACGTCAAGCAACGGATAAACTCACCATGGTTTTCGCCCGAGCTCACATTTAACTTCGCGGGAGACGCAACTATAGAAGACCGCGTTGTCGCAGAAGTCGCAAGCTACGGCAGGCAAATCGGCTGGTTGAACGATATTGCTCTTGCACTGGTTGAAAAGAGGAAGCCAGATCCTGACGTGGTCGCTCAATTGGCGGAAGCAGTCAAGGCGATCGAGAAGATCAAAGCTGAGCAGAAGTCCGACGCGCTACACGCCGCTGTAGCTGCGCTTGATCAGTTAATGAAAAGCGCGCCTGACCTATATGAGCAACTGTTGAGAGACAGAAATAGAGGAACCGTATTGCAGGTTCCGGTTTTCACTGAAATTCCTCAATGAGCGATCCTGATATACTGGGTCGACAGTAAAGATTCTGGAGAACGTCGTGGCCAATACTGATTTCTCAGCGCAATATTCCGATGACGGCTTCTGGCGCAAGACCAAGACTTACGCGAAGACGGCGGGGAAAGGTGTGCTGGAGCAGGCGTTGAAGATGTATTACTCCGCCATCGATCCGGATACGCCAAGGTGGGCGAAAGCCACCATCTACGGCGCGCTGGGATATTTCATCTCGCCCATCGACGCCATCCCGGACCTGTTGCCGGTGGTGGGCTATACCGACGATCTGGGCGTGCTCATCGCCGCGGCCGCGGCGGTGGCGGCGCACATCAAGGATGAGCACATTCAAAAGGCCAGGCAGACGCTGGCCCAGTGGTTCAAGGATTAATTCAGCAACAATTCGGGCTGCCGCTGCACCACCGCCGTCTTCGGCAGGCAGACGATGAACGTGCTGCCCTTGCCCGCTTCCGACTTGATCTGCAGCGTGGAACCGTGGCGCAGCAGCACGTGCTTGACGATCGCCAGGCCCAGGCCCGTCCCCTGCGTCTCGCGCGAACGGCTCTTGTCGACGCGGTAGAAGCGCTCGGTCAGGCGCGAGATGTGTTCCGGGCTGATGCCGATGCCGGTATCCTCCACCATGAACTTGACGCCACCGTTCTCGACCTCTTTCCACACCAGCTGGATCTTGCCGCCCGCCGGCGTGTAGCGCACCGCGTTCGAGGCCAGGTTGCCGAAGGCGCTGTGCAGTTCCTCGTAGCTGCCCATGATGTCCGGCCCGTTGACCGACATGGTGATCTCGTGCTTGCCGGCCGACAGCGCGCGCGCATCGCGCAACACCTGCTCCATCAGCTTGGCCATGTCGACCTGCTCCGGCCGCATCGGATAATCGACCGACTCCAGCCGCGACAGGGTCAGCATGTCCTCGATCAGGTGCTGCATGCGGTGGCCCTGCTCCGTCATCAGCTTCAGGTGCGCCGAGCGGGTGGCCACGTCCAGCCCTTCGGACGCGGCGATCTCCAGGAAGCCGACGATCACCGTCAGCGGCGTGCGCAGCTCGTGCGAGGCGTTGGCGATGAAGTCGCGCCGCATCTCTTCGATGCGCTCGCTCTCGGTGGCGTCGTGCGTCACCAGGATCTGGCGGCGGTTTTCAAATGGAATGATATGCACGATCAGCTTGCGCTCGCGGAAGCTGATCGTCAGCGGCTGCTCGTAGCGGCCGAGGATGATGTAGTCCATGAAATCCGGGCTGCGCACCAGGTTGGTCACGCGCATGCCCTTGTCGCGCTCGTGCGTCAGGCCCAGGTGCTTCTCGGCGGCCGGGTTGCACCACTCGAGGAACAGCACGTCGTCCATGATGACCACGCCGTCCGGCAGCAGATGCATGGCCTGGCGGAAGCGCGCCAGCCATTCGGTCAGCTCGGCCTGGTTTTTTTCATCGTCGCGGCGCATGCGGTACAGGCGCGAGAAGATGTTGGTCCACGCGCCCCATCCGTCCGGCAGCTTGGCGCTCTGCGGGTCGTCCATCCAATTGCTCAACTGGTACAGGTACGACAGCTGCACGAACACCAGCACCATCATGGCGATCAGCGCCACCACCAGGCCGTTGATCCAGCCGAACATCCAGCCCAGCGTCGCGCACCCCGCCAGGATAATCGCGGTGCGCAATGCCGCCGGCACCCAGAACACCAGTTTTGGATTCATTATTTCTCCGACAGCATGTAGCCCACGCTACGTACCGTCTTGATCAGATGCTCGGCCTCCTTCAAGGCTTTGCGCAGGCGCAGCACATGGACGTCGACCGTGCGTTCCTCGATCACCACATGGTCGCCCCACACCTTGTCCAGCAGCTGGCTGCGCGAGAACACGCGCTCCGGATGCGCCAGCAGGAACTTCAACAGCTTGTACTCGGCATGGCCGATGTCGATCTTCTGCTCGTCCATCGAGACGGTGCAGCTGACCGGGTCCAGCATGACGTTGGCGGCGCGCATGGTCGCCTGCGCGTGCTCCGGACTCTTGCGGCGCAGCAGCGCCTTGGCGCGGGCCAGCAGCTCGCGCGGCGAGAACGGCTTGGTGACGTAGTCGTCGGCGCCGCTGTTCAGGCCGGCCAGCTTGTCTTCTTCCATGCTCTTGGCGGTCAGCATGATGACCGGGATTTCATTGAACTGGCGGTCCGAACGGATGCGCGCCAGCAGACGCAGGCCGGTCTGGTCCGGCAGCATCCAGTCGAGCAAAATCAGCTGCGGCGTGCGGGTCTGGATGAAGTCCCAGGCCTCGCCCACGCTTTGCACGGCGCAGCAGTTCCAGCCCGCCTCGCGCAGCGAAAACGTCACCAGCTCGACGATCGCCGGTTCATCTTCTACTATCAGTACTGTGGTTTTATCAGATGCCATGATTCTCGTTATTCAGCTTGCTCGGGTACGTCGTCCAGCACGTGTGCCGGCTTGGTGTGGCGGATATCCTTGCCTTCGACGACGTAGATGACGTATTCGGCGATGTTCTTGGCGTGGTCGCCGATGCGCTCGATGGCCTTGGCCACCCACAGCGTGTCCAGCGCGGCCGAGATGGTGCGCGGATCTTCCATCATGAAGGTGATCAGGTTGCGCATGATCGAACGGAACTCGTGGTCGATGACGGCGTCCTGGGCGATCAGCTGCAGCGCCTGCTTGCCGTCGTTGCGGGCAAACGCGTCCAGCGCGTCATGCAGCATGTCGCTGGTGTTGTTGGCGATGCCGCGCACCATTTCATAGTGGTTGACGGTGACCGCGCCGCGCGAATGCAGCGCCTTGGCGGTGCGGGCGATCTTGGTCGCCTCGTCGCCGATGCGCTCCAGGTCGGTGATCACCTTGATCGTGGCCATGATGGTGCGCAGGTCGTTGGCGGCCGGCTGGCGGCGCACGATCAGGTGGCTGCAGGCGTCGTCCAGCGACACTTCCAGCTGGTTGACGGCGTCGTCCTCGCGCATCACGCGGTCGGCGCGCTCGGGATTGCCGATGCGGAAGCAGGTCATGGCGTCGAGGAACTGGGTCTCGACGATGCCGCCCATCAGCAGCACCTTGCTGCGGATGGCTTCCAATTCGTTGTCGTACTGCTTGGATGAATGTTCACCGATCATGCTGCTCTCCGTAGTCGATTTGCTATTATAAGTTCGATCAGCCGAAGCGACCGGTGATGTAGTCCTGCGTCTCTTTGCGCGCCGGATTCATGAAGATCTGGTCGGTCTCGCCGAACTCCACCAATTCGCCCAGGTACATATAGGCGGTGTAGTCCGAGCAGCGCGCCGCCTGCTGCATGTTGTGGGTGACGATGGCGATGGTGTAGTCCTGCTTCAGTTCGCTGATTAGCTCTTCCACCTTCGAGGTCGAGATCGGATCCAGCGCCGAGGTCGGCTCATCGAGCAGCAGCACGTCCGGCTTGACCGCGACGCCGCGCGCGATGCACAGGCGCTGCTGCTGGCCGCCCGACAGCGACAGGCCGCTCTTGGTCAGCTTGTCCTTGACCTCGCCCCACAGCGCGGCCTTCTTCAGCGCCCATTCGACGCGCTCGTCCATCTCGCCTTTCGACAGGTCTTCATACAGGCGCACGCCGAAGGCGATGTTGTCGTAGATCGACATCGGGAACGGCGTCGGCTTCTGGAACACCATGCCGACCTTGGCGCGCAGCATGTTGACGTCCTGGCCGTCCTCGAGGATGTTGCGGCCGCGGTACATGATCGAACCCTCGGCGCGCTGGCCCGGATACAGGTCGTACATGCGGTTCAAGGTGCGCAGCAGCGTCGACTTGCCGCAGCCCGATGGGCCGATGAAGGCGGTGACCTGCTTCTCGTGGATGTCCAGGTTGACGTTGGTCAGGCTCTGGGTCTTACCGTAGAAGAAGTTCAGGCCGGAGATCTCGATGGTTTTGCGTTTGCCGTTCATGGCGATGACATTTTCTGGGCTCAGTTGCGTATTCATGATTGATCGCTTTATTCAATTAATTCGGGATTTTCTGGCTGAACAGGGTGCGCGAGATGATATTCAGCGCCAACACGCTGAAGGTCACCAGCAGCGCGCCGCCCCAGGCCAGCTCGCGCCAGTTGTCGTACGGGCTCATGGCGAAGCCGTAGATCACCACCGGCAGGTTGGCCATCGGCGCGTTCATGTCGGCGCTGAAGAACTGGTTGTTGAGCGCGGTGAACAGCAGCGGCGCGGTCTCGCCGGAGATGCGGGCCACGGCCAGCAGCACGCCGGTGATCACGCCGGCCTTGACGGCGCGCAGGCGCACCATCATCGCCACCTTCCAGCGCGGCGCGCCGAGCGCGAAGGCCGCCTCGAGCAGGCTGTTGGGCACCAGGCGCAGCATGTTGTCGGTGGTGCGCACCACCACCGGAATCGCGATCAGCGCCAGCGCCAGCGAACCGGCGTAGCCGGAATAGTGCTTGGCGGTGGCCACGTACATGGCCCAGACGAACATGCCGACCACGATCGACGGCGCCGACAGCATGATGTCGGTGACGAAGCGGGTGATGGCCGCGACCTTGTTCTCCTCGCCGTATTCGGCCAGGTAGATGCCGGCCAGGATGCCGATCGGGGTGCTGATCGCGGTCGACAGGCCGACGATCATCAGCGAGCCGACGATGGCGTTGGCCAGGCCGCCGCCTTCGCTGCCGGGGGCCGGCGTGGTTTGCGTGAACAGGTTGACGCTGAGCGCGCCGAAGCCCTTGATCGCCAGCGTGACCAGGATCCACGCCAGCACCAGCAGGCCGATCGACATCGCGCCGACCGACAGCGCGATGCCGATGCGGTGCGTCAGCAGACGCTTGCGGTACACAGGGTTCATGACTTGGTTCATTATTTGACGCCTTCCTTGCGAGACATGCCGGCCAACATCAGCTTGGCGGCGGACAGAACGATAAAGGTGATCACGAACAGGATCAGTGCCAGCGCGAACAGCGAGGACGTGTGCAGCACGGTGTCGGACTCGGCGAATTCGTTGGCCAGGGTCGAGGCGATCGAGTTGCCCGCCGCGAACAGCGACCACGACAGCTTGTTGGCGTTGCCGATGACGAAGGTCACGGCCATGGTTTCGCCCAGCGCGCGGCCCAGGCCCAGCATGACGCCGCCGACCACGCCGGTCTTGGTGTAAGGCAGCACGATCTTGCGCACCACTTCCCAGCGGGTGCAGCCCAGGCCGTAGGCCGATTCCTTCAGCACGGCCGGCACGATCTCGAACACGTCGCGCATCACCGACGAGATGAAGGGGATGATCATCACGGCCAGGATCAGCGCGGCGGTCAGGATGCCGATGCCCATGGTCGGGCCGCTGAAGAACTGGCCGATGATGGGCAGGTGGCCCAGGGTGTTCTTCAGCAGCGGCTGCACGTAGTCGCCGAACAGCGGCGCGAACACGAACAGGCCCCACATGCCGTAGATGATGGACGGCACGCCGGCCAGCAGCTCGACCGCCGTGCCCAGCGGGCGGCGCAGGCCGGCCGGGCAGATCTCGGTCAGGAACAGCGCGATGCCGAAGCTGACCGGGAAGGCGATCAGCAGCGCGATGCCGGACGTGGCCAGGGTGCCGACGATGGCGATCAGCGCGCCGTACTTGTCGTTGACCGGATCCCACTCGACGGTGGTGATGAAGGCCGGGCCGAATTCCTTGAACGCCGGCCAGGCGCCGATGACCAGCGTGACGATGATGCCAGACAGCACCGCCAGCACGGACAGCGCGAACAGCATCGTGGTTTTGTGGAAGAAGAAGTCCTGGATGCGCTGGTTGCGCATGGTGCGGTGCATGGCCTGCATTGCGGCCTGTTCCGCGGCGGTGATCGCGGCGGAAGTGTGGGTGGCCAAGGCGGGTTCCGGTTTATTCATAGACGTGGAAGTGATATCGGCGCTCATATTATTGTCTCGTGGATGTAAGCTAGCCTGCGGCTCCCGGTCGGGAGGCGCAGGCTAACCCCCTCGCCGCCGCGCTTGCTGCTGCGCCGCGGCGAAGGGACGGTCCGGATTAGTAGATCGCCTTGCCCGAAGCGTCTTTCAGGTTGGCTTTCCAGGAATCCTGTACCAGCTTGACAACCGATGCCGGCAGCGGCACGTAGTCCAGTTCGGTGGCAGCGGCGCCGCCGTTCTTGAAGGCCCAGTCGAAGAACTTGACGACTTCCTTGCCTTTGGCTGCGTCAGCCTGGGCTTTGTGCATCAGGATGAACGACACGCCGGTGATCGGCCACGAGTTCTTGCCGGCCTGGTCGGTCAGCACCACGCCGAAGCCCGGGGTCTTGGTCCACTCGGCCGAAGCGGCGGCGGCTTTGAAGAAGTCGTCGTCAGGCTGCAGGAAGTTGCCGTCCTTGTTTTTCAGCTGGGTGTGCGCCATCTTGTTTTTCTTGGCATAAGCCCACTCGACGTAGCCGATCGAACCCTTGATGCGCTGCACGTTGGCGGCGACGCCTTCGTTACCCTTGCCACCGACGCCGACGGCCCACTTGACGGCGGTACCGGAACCGATCTTGGTCTTGAACTCGGCATTGGTTTTCGACAGGAAGTCGGTGAACAGGAAGGACGTGCCCGAACCGTCGGCGCGGTGCACCACGGTGATGTCTTCGCCCGACAGCTTCACGCCTGGGTTCAGCGCGGTGATCGCGGCGTCATTCCACTTGGTGATCTTGCCCAGGTAGATGTCGGCGACAACCGGGCCGGTCAGCTTCAGCTGGCCGGGGGTGATGCCGTCCAGGTTGACCACGGTCACAACGCCGCCCATGATGGCCGGGAATTGCATCAGGCCTTCGGCGTCCAGTTCTTCCGCTTTCAGCGGCATGTCGGAGGCGCCGAAATCGACGGTCTTGGCCTTGATCTGTTTGATACCCGCGCCCGAACCGACGGACTGATAGTTCAGGCCGTTGCCGGTGCTGGCTTTATAAGCTTCAGCCCATTTGGCGTAGATAGGATATGGGAAGGTGGCGCCGGCGCCGGTCATATCGGCGGCGTGGGCGGCGGACGAGAATGCCATAACGGCAGATACGCCTACTACCAGGGAGGAGAACAATTGTTTGAGTCGCATTTCAAGTCCTTTGTTATGACAGGTTAGGATGCTGCGCAGTCTACCGCCCGAATATGACAGGTTTATGACATCCACCGAATCTGTAAAAAATATTATTTTGACTCGATTTGCGCAGTGCTTCCCTATGAGAACAGGCCATGGTGCCGGCATATGTTACGCCCTTCCTGTCATAATTGGCGTAACCGAACGGTCATTTATGACAGCCTTTGTCACGGACTTGTCATATTTCTTCTTTACACTGTTGCATCATCCTTCCGCGTTCAGGATAGAATGAGATTAACTGCAAAGTGAACAAAAAGACATGAAGCCTGACTTGCATGCTGACGTAAACAAGAATTCCGCCTTCCTGGACCGGGAGCTGTCGCAACTGATGTTCAACCGGCGCGTGCTGGCGCAAGCGGAAGACAAGAGCATTCCCTTGCTCGAGCGGCTGCGCTACCTGTGCATCGCCAGCAGCAACCTGGACGAATTCTTCGAAGTGCGCGTGGCCAGCCTGCTGGCGGCCGGCAGCGTCGACGGTTCGATGTCCAACCACCCCGCCCTGGTGGCCACGCTGTCGCGCATCAGCAATGAATGCCACGCGCTGGTGACCCACCAATATGAAATCCTCAACCAGGAAGTGCTGCCGCAGCTGGCCGCCAACGGCGTGCACCTGGTGCGCCACAACGAGCGCAACGATGCGCAGCGCGCCTGGGTCAAGGAATACTTCGACACCGAGGTGCGGCCGCTGCTGACGCCGATCGGCCTCGATCCGGCCCACCCGTTCCCGCAAGTGGTCAACAAGAGCCTCAATTTCATCGTCTCGCTGTCCGGCAAGGACGCGTTCGGCCGCGGCACCGCGATCGCCATCGTCAAGGCGCCGCGCGTGCTGCCGCGCGTGATCCGCCTGCCCGACCATTTGTCGAAGAGCGGCGGCGTGTCGTTCTGCCTGCTGTCGTCCATCATCCACGCGCACATCTCGGACCTGTTCGCCGGCCGCGAGGTGATCGCCTATTCGCAGTTCCGCGTCACCCGCGACTCCGACCTGTGGGTCGACGAGGACGAGGTCAAGAACCTGCGCCAGGCCTTGAAGGGCGAGTTGCAAGGCCGCCAGTTCGGCACCTCGGTGCGGCTGGAAGTGGCCAAGAACTGCCCACCGGAACTGTCGCAATTCCTGCTCGACCAGTTCGGCCTGCACCAGAGCCGGCTGTACGCCGTCAACGGCCCGGTCAACCTGGTGCGCCTGACCGAGATCATGGACCACGTCGACAACCCGACGCTGCGCTTCCCGCCTTTCATCCCCGGCATCGCGCAAAAGCCGGGCAGCCCGGACATTTTCGCGGCGCTGCGTGAAAACGATATCCTGCTGCACCACCCCTACCAGACCTTCCAGACGGTGATCGACTTCATCCGCAGCGCGGCGATGGATCCGGCCGTAGTGGCCATCAAGCAGACCATCTACCGCACCGGCATGAACTCGGACCTGATGGAATCGCTGATCCTGGCGGCGCGCTCGGGCAAGGAAGTGACCGTCATCGTCGAGCTGAAGGCGCGCTTCGACGAGGAAGCCAACATCAACTGGGCCGACAAGCTGGAACAGGCCGGCGCCCAGGTGGTGTACGGCGTGGTCGGCCTGAAGACGCACGCCAAGGTGGCGCTGGTGATACGCCGCGAGGACAACAAGCTGCGCTTCTACGCCCACCTCGGCACCGGCAACTACCACCCGACCACCACCAAGTTCTACACCGATTTCGGCCTGCTGACCTGCCATCCGGGCATCAGCCAGGAAGTCAACGAGGTGTTCATCCACCTGACCAGCCTGACCAAGCCGCACCGGCTGACGCATTTGTGGCTGGCGCCGTTCGCGCTGCAGAACGAAATCATCAAGTCCATCCGCAACGAAGCGCGTATCGCGCGCGCCGGACGTCCGGGACGGATTATTGTTAAAATAAATGCACTAGTGGATGAGTCGGTGATACGCGCGCTGTACGCGGCGTCCAAGGACGGCGTCAAGATCGACCTGATCGTGCGCGGCGCCTGCACGCTGAAGCCGGGCGTGCCGGGCCTGTCGGAGAATATCCGCGTGCGCTCCATCATCGGCCGCTTCCTGGAACACAGCCGGATTTACTATTTCCGCAACGACCTGGCGCACGACGTGATGCTGGCCAGCGCGGACTGGATGAGCCGCAACCTGTTCCGCCGCATCGAAGTCGCCTTCCCCGTCCTGGACAAGGCGCTCAAGCGGCGGGTGCTGGCGGAGGGATTGAATCCTTATCTGAAGGACAACATGAACGCGTGGGAGCTGGAACCGGACGGCCACTACCAGCGCCGCAAGCCGCGCGGCAAGCAGGTTCATTACAGCGCGCAGCAGCACTTGATGGACACGCTGGGCACGGCCCAAGGTCATTTGGGAGAATAACAATAAGGTGGCGGCGGGCCGGGAGGCGCGCCGTGGGGATCTTTTTTCAAATGTCAGTCAGGAGAAAAACATGGATCTCATTTTGTGGCGGCACGCCGAGGCGGAAGAGATGGCGCCCGGCATGTCCGATCTGGAACGCGCGCTGACCGTCAAGGGCCAGAAACAGGCGCGCCGCATGGGCCAGTGGCTCGATTCCCAGCTGCCCGACAGTTGCCGCATCCTGGCCAGCCCGGCCGTGCGCACCTTGCAGACGGTGGAGGCGCTGGGCCGCAAATTCAAAATGCACACCGACCTGGCGCCCGGCGCCGATCCGGCCGACATCCTCAAGGCGGCCAACTGGCCGGGCAACAAGGATTCGGTGCTGGTGGTCGGCCACCAGCCGACGCTGGGCCAGGTGGCCTCGCTGCTGCTGACCGGCGACGACCTGGAATGGGACATCCGCAAGGCCAGCGCCTGGTGGTTTTCCCAGCGCGACCCCGGCAATGCGATGAGCGTCTACCTGAAGGCGGTGATGGCTGCCGACCTGGTGGTGAAATAAACGGGAGAAATCGCAACGCAGAGCTTGTAAAGCGGCAACCATCTGCTAAAGTTTAATCGTATCAACTTGAGGGAGGATGCGATGTTTACCTTGCTCACTATGGGCATCTTCGGAGGAATGATTGCCTTGGTTGTGTACGAACTGGTGGAGGAAATGCGCGGCAGCAAGCACAAACTGAACGACCGCTACCACGAGTAGCACCAGCTTCATTGAAGCCTTTTCGGCGCCAGCGGCGTGTCCTTCAAGATCCGCCACTCGCGCCGATCATCGTTTACATTCCCGTTTTAAACTTCGTATAGACGCGCGTGATATTGCGGCGGATGTCCGCCGGCACCGCTTCCGGCGCCGCCATGCGCTGCTTGTCGGCCTCGGACAGGAACACCGTCTTGTTGCTGGCGATATCCTTGCGCACGAACTTCAGGCTGGCCGTGTTCGGGTTGGCATAGAACACCTTGTTGGTCAGGCTGGCGTGCACTTCCGGCCGCATGATGTAGTTGATCCACAAATGGGCGTTGTTCGGGTGCGGCGCGTCGGCCGGGATCGCCATCGTGTCGAACACCAGCGCGGCCGAGGTCTTCGGTATCAGCACTTCGATCACGTTGCCGTTCTTGGCGTCGATGGCGCGCTGGCGGGCGATGTTGATGTCGCCCGACCAGCCCAGCGCCACGCAGACGGCGCCGTTGGCCATGTCGTTGATATAGCCGGACGAGCTGAACAGTGTGACGTAGGGACGGATCGCCTGCAGCATCTTGCCGGCCTCGGTGTAGTCGGCGGCGTTTTTCGAGTAGGCAGGCTTGCCCAGGTAGATCAGCGCGGCCGGCAGCACTTCCGACGGCGAGTCGAGGAAGGAAACGCCGCACGATTTCAGCTTGGACGCGTATTTCGGATTGAAGATCAGCTCCCAGGCATTGTCCGGCATCGGCATGGCGCCCAGCGCGGCCTTGACCTTGTTGACGTTGATGCCGACCGTGGTATAGCCCCATAGCCAGTCGACCAGGTAGTCGTTGCCCGGGTCGATATTGGCCAGCTTGGCCTGGATGGCCGGGTCCATGTTCTTCAGGTTGGTCAGCTTGGACTTGTCCAGCTTGCGCAGCAGCTTGCCGTCGATCTGCAACCGCGCCCACTGGGCGGTCGGCACCACGATGTCGTAGCCGGATTTGCCGGCCACCAGCTTGGAGTTCAGGATTTCGTTGTTATCAAACAGGTCATAACGGACCTTGATACCGGTTTCCTTTTCAAAATTCTTAACGGTATCGTCGGCGATATAGTCCGACCAGTTGTAGATATTGAGGACTTTTTCCTCTTGCGCCTGCACCGCACCGGCCATCAAACCCGCCGCCAACAGCGCCGCACCAACGAACTTCCCTGCCATAGCACCTCCGAAAGTGGAATCATTCACAAGCCGTGATGATCGGGCATAGCCAGTTTCGATGCAAGGAATTCGTTAAAAATAGGTCGTTGCGGTCAACCCAGCATGTCGAACAAGCTGCCGGAACTGCCCGCAGCCCCGTTCAACGCGCTGCCGGCGCCGGTTTGCGCCTGCGCCGTGTACAGCGCCGCCAGCGCGGTGGCCTGCGCCGTCAGCGCCTTGGTCAGCACGGTGCGCTTGTTGTTGATGTTGGTGATGTCCCGGCTGACCAGGCTGGCCTCCTTGCTGATGACGCTGCTGTCCGAGGTCAGCGCGCCGGCCTTGGCGGCCATCAGGTCGGCGATGCCCTTGCCGTTGTTGGTGAACAGCTTGCCGACCGCCGACGAATCGGCCGTCAGCGCGGCCTGCAGTTTCTTATCGTCGACCACCAGGTTGCCGCTGCTGTCCTGGGTGACGCCTGCCGCGTTCAGCGCCGAAATCGAGACGCTGCCGCCGCCGGTCTTCAGCAGCAGGTTGAACTGGCTGGTGACCTGCCCCATCGCCGTGTCGGACTTCAGGTCGCCCTTTTGCAGCGCCTGCAGCTTCTTGTTCAGGTCGTTGTAGGCGCTGACGAAGGATTTCAGGTTGGCGCCGATCTGGCTCGCGTCCTGGGTGATGGTGACGTCGGTCTTGCCGGTGGCGGTCAGGGTCAGCGTGGCGCCAGCGATGGCCTTGTCCTTGTCCAGCGTGTTGCTGGGGCTGGTGACGTCCTTGCCGTCGACGGTCAGGATGGCATCCATCGCGGCGCTGGTCTGCTTGAGTTCCTGCTTGCCGTCGGGGTCGAAGGCCAGCACGCCCTTCAGCGCCGCGTCGCCGCTGACGCTGATGCGCATGCTGTTGGCGGCGCCGCTCTGGCCGGCGATCGCCAGCGAGAACTTGCCGTCGTCGCCCTTGACCACCTTGACGTCCACGCCGGCCGCCTTGAACGCGGCGGCGATGCCGTCCAGCGTGTTGTTGCTGCTGTCGATGGTGATCGATTTGCTGCTCGCCGTGCCGTTGATGACGAAGCCCTTGTCGCCGCCGGCCGTGCCGAAGTCGATCTTGACCGTGGTGGCGGCGCCGCTGCCGATCTTGCTGTCGGACGCGGGGAAGGCGTCGCTGGTCAGGAACTGGCCCTGCGCCAGTTGCTTGACGTCCACCGCATAGGTGCCGGCCTTGGCGGTGCCGGTGGAGCTGGCCGTCAACACGCTCTTGACCGAACTGGCAGCGCTGGTGCTCAGGCCGCTGCCGCTCAGGCTGGCCGCGACCGACTGGAAGCTGGCCAGCGCGCTTTGCAGCTGGCCCAGCGCCGACAGCTTGGTCTGGTCGTTCTTCAGCGTCGTGTTCAGCTTGGTGGCGGCGCTGTTCTGCGACGCCATCGTCTGCTGGACGCGGTTGTAGACGTCGGTCGATATCGCCGAATTCGCGGTGTTCGTGGTGCTGCTGATGCTGGAGGTGGCCATGGTCCGTTCCGCCGAGTTTGGTTAGGTAGTATGCAACATCGGCGGATTTTCAAAGCGGCGAACAGAACGGGATTTGCGCTTCTGCTTTGGAACCTCCGCTTTACTACCAATTGGGCGGAGCCGAACCGAGCGCGCTGGCCGGCCGGTCCCAGGCCATGGACGCACCATCGATCGCCACCGGCGGCCAGTAGCGGCGCGCTGGTCCCCACGTGGTCTGCTCCAGCGCCGGCGCCAGATCGGCATCGCTCGCCGGCGCCAACGCGCCCGCGTCCACGCCGCCATCCGGCGACATCTGCGCCAGCAGCAACGCCGTCCTCGCCAGCGACAAGCGGGCGGTCGCGACGCTTCCCTCTGCAAGCCGGTGTAACAGCCCGCGCACCACCGCCGCGGCAATCAGGTAGCCGGTCGCATGATCCAGCGCCTGCACCGGCAGCGGCACCGGCTTTGCAGCCCCCTGCCAGTGCATGCCCCGGTCCGCGATTCCCGCGCTCATCTGCACCAGGCTGTCGAAACCGCGCCGTCCGGCCAGCGGCCCGGTCCAGCCATACGCATCCAGTGCCACGTCGATCAGCCCCGGATTCAAGCGCCGGCGCACATCCTCGTCGAATCCCAGCCGCTCCAAAGCCGCCGGGCGATAGCCATGCACCAGCACATCCGCCTGCGCCAGCAATCCGGAAAATATCGCCCTGTCGTCTTCCGAACGAAGATCCAGCCGCGCACAACGCTTGCCCAAGGTCACCTCCGGTATCACGCCCGGCTCGCTCCAGTCCGGCGGATCGATGCGCAGCACATCGGCCCCGTAGCCGGCCAGGAAGCGCGTCGCCACCGGCCCCGCCAATACCCGCGTCAAGTCCAGCACCTTCAGCCCCGCCAGCGGCCGCGACGGCGTCCCCGCCCAGCCGGCATTGAAGCTGCCCGGCGCGGTCGCCACCGCGACCAGCGGCTCGGCGGCCACCGCCCTGCCCTGCTCGTGCTCCGCCCATTCCGCGCTTGAACGCATCATGGCCGCGCAGCCGCCCTGCGCCACCACGGCCGCCTCCAGTTCGGCGCCGCGCCAGCGCGCCGCCGCCCGCGTCACGGCGTCCCTGTCGACGGCAACGCCCAGCACCGCCAGCGCCGCATCCCGATGATGCACGGCGTTGGTATGCAGGCGTATCCAGCCGTCTGCGGTGGCGTAGTCGCCCGCCACCGCGTCCCACAACGGCGGACGCTCCCAACCCACCGGATGGATGGACCAGCTGAACCATAACGACGCCAGCCGCCGGTCCACCCGCACGCGCGCCGGCCGTCCGCCCTGTGCCGCGATCAGCTCGCGCACCGCCAGCGCCGCCGCGCCCACCGACGCCGCCGCCAGGTCCGTCACCGCGTAACATGAAGGCAACGCGCCTTCGCCGGTAAAATCGACTGCCTGCAGCGCCGACGGCGGCAACGCCAGCGACGACCAGACAGCCTCTAACATTTTAGACATGAGCGCTCCGGGAATTGATATGCTGTCCCAGCTTAGGACTGCCCGCAGGGGGCGTCAATCTTGACTTGAAGTGTCAACATAGGAAATCTGCAATGGTGTGGATGACAGCGGCGGAAGCCTTGAAGGTACTGAATGTCCGCCCGCAAACGCTGTACGCCAACGTCAGCCGTGGCAAGATACGCGCCAAGACCGACGATGCCGATCCGCGCCGCAGCCTCTACCACCGCGACGATATCGCGCGCATGGCCCAGCGCAGCAACGGCCGCCGCAAGATCGACGTCGTCTCCGCGCAGGCCATGCAATGGGGCGACCCGGTGCTGCCCTCCGCCATTTCCACCGTGCACAACGGCCGCCTCTTCTATCGCGGCCAGGACGCCGCAGAACTGTCGGCCACCGCCACGCTGGAAGATATCGCCATGCTGCTGTGGCAATCCGAGCCCGGTCAGCCGCCGTCGCTGCCGCTGGCCGATTCCGCCGCACCAATCGTGACCGACAGCGCGCTGGGCGCCGGCCTGCTCGCCCTTGCACTGCGCAGCGCCGGCGATCCGCCTACACTGGGCCGTCCCGCCGCCGACTTGCGCGCCGAGGCCGCCTGCGTGCTGGCCACGCTGACGCAGGCGATGGCCGGTCCGCCGACGGCCGGGGCGTGCACCATCAGCCGGCGCCTGGCGCAAGCATGGCAGCGTCCCGACGCTGAAGACATGATCCGCCGCGCGCTGGTGCTGATGGCTGACCATGAACTGAACGCCTCGACCTTCGCCTTGCGGGTGGCCATCTCCACCGGCGCCTCGCTGGCCGCCGGCGTGCTGGCCGGCTTCACCACGCTGACCGGCCCGCTGCACGGCGGCGCCTCGGCGGAATTCGGCCGGCTCACCGCCGCCGCCAAGCTGCATGGCGCCGAAACAGCCATCGGGCAATGGCTGGCAAGCGGCCGGCCGCTGCCCGCGTTCGGCCATCCGCTGTATCCGGAAGGCGACGCGCGCGCGCGTACCCTGTTGAATTTATTACCGAAAATGGAACCGTATGCAGCCCTCGCCGCCGCGGCAGAAGCGCAGGCGGGCGAACTGCCGAACATCGACTTTGCGCTGACGCTGCTCGCCGCGGCACACCAGCTGCCGGACGACGCGCCCTTCATCCTGTTTGCGCTGGGACGCTGCGTCGGCTGGCTGGCGCATGCACTGGAACAGGTGCAGGCCAACCACCCGATACGCCCGAGGGCCCGCTACGTCGGGCCTAGCGAAGGAATTTATTGACGGCGGTGGTGGTGGCCGCGTCCGGATTGAGGAACTGCAGGCCGATCTTGAAATGGTCGCCGCTGAAAATACAGTAGCTCACCTTGGAACGGCTGCTCAAAATCTGCGCCTTGCCGTCGATGAACAATTCAAACGATACCTGGCCCATGTGCCCGACGGCCAGCTTGTGGTCGAACGTGAGCGAGAGTCCGTTGGAGCTGATATCGATCGTCCTGCCCTGCTGGGGCGGCATGCCATCCATCGCCAAGACTACCTTGGCGCGCACGATCTTGCGCGCCATCGATCTTTGATCAACTAACACTATCCTGTCCTTTATTACTTGTTATTCAGTATTACCGATTACAACCCGTAACAATACAACGTTATTGGATTTCGCGCAGCTTATTGAAGGCGTCATCGATACGATCAACAGCGATGATGGTCATGCCCTCGATCGGCTGCTTGGGCGCGTTCGCGGTCGGTATCATCGCCATCGAGAAGCCCAGCTTGGCCGCCTCGCGCAGGCGTTCCTGTCCGCGCGGCGCCGGCCGGATCTCGCCCGCCAGGCCGACCTCGCCGAACACCACGAATCCGCGCGGCAAGGGCTTGCTGCGCATCGACGAGTTAATCGCTAATAATACCGCCAGGTCGGCCGCCGGTTCGGTGATCTTGACGCCGCCCACGGCATTGATGAACACGTCCTGGTCGAACGCCGCGATGCCCGCGTGACGGTGCAATACCGCCAGCAACATCGCCAGCCTATTTTGCTCCAGACCGACCGACAAACGGCGCGCGTTAGGCAGGTGGCTGGCGTCGACCAGCGCCTGGATTTCCACCAGCAAAGGCCGCGTGCCCTCCTGCGTCACCATCACGCAGGAACCCGGCACCTGATTGTCATGCTGCGACAGGAACAGCGCCGACGGATTGGACACGCCCTTCAAGCCCTTCTCGGTCATCGCGAACACGCCCAGCTCGTTGACCGCGCCGAAACGGTTCTTGATCGCCCGCACCAGGCGGAAGCTCGAATGGTTGTCGCCCTCGAAATACAGCACCGTGTCGACGATGTGCTCGAGCACGCGCGGTCCGGCCAGCGCGCCTTCCTTGGTCACGTGGCCGACCAGGATGATGGTGATGCCGGTCTGCTTGGCCACCCGCGTCAGCTGCGCCGCGCACTCGCGCACCTGCGCCACCGAGCCGGGCGCCGAGCTCAGCGCGTCCGAATAGACGGTCTGGATCGAATCGATGACCGCCACTTCCGGCTTCAGGTCGGCCAGCGTGCCGAGGATTTTTTCCAGCTGGATTTCAGCCTGCAATTTCAGGTCGCGGGCATCGATGTTCAGCCGCTTGGCGCGCAGCGCGATCTGGGCGCCGGATTCCTCGCCGCTGACATACAGCACTTTTTTCAGGTGGGAGACGTTGGCCAGCGCCTGCAGCAGCAGGGTCGACTTGCCGATGCCGGGATCGCCGCCGATCAGCACCACGCCGCCGGACACCAGGCCGCCGCCCAGCACGCGGTCGAATTCCTCGATGCCGGTGCCGAAGCGCGGCACGTCGATGGCGTCGATATCGGCCAGCGACAGCACCGGCGCCGTCTGCGCCAGCGACAGGTGCTGCGGCTGCGAATAGCGGTTGTTGCCGCCCGCCTCGATGACGGTTTCCACCATCGTGTTCCACTGCTGGCAGGACGAGCACTGGCCGGTCCACTTGGTGGCGGTGCCGCCGCATTCGCTGCAGGTATAGTTGGTCTTGGGCTTGGCCACGTATTGAATCCTCTCCTCAGCCCTCGACCACCGGCACGCGCTGCGCCAGCGCGCACATCAGCTCGTAGCCGATGGTGCCGGCCGATTCGGCCACGTCGTCGATCGGCAAGCCCCGGCCCCATAGCGTGACCTTGCTGCCCACGCGCGCCGACGGCAGGTCGGTCAGGTCGACGGTCAGCATGTCCATCGACACCCGGCCCGCCAGGCGCGTCTTGACGCCGTCGACCAGCACAGGCGTGCCGAGCGGCGCGTGGCGCGGATAGCCGTCCGCATAACCGCAGGCCACCACGCCGATGCGCATCGGCCCCTCGGCCTGGAAGCGGCTGCCGTAGCCGACCGCGTCGCCGGCGGCGATGTCCTGGATGCCGATCAGTTCGCTGCTCAAGGTCATCGCCGGCTGCAGGCCGAACTCCTCGGCGGTGCCGCCGCCCGGCGTACCGCCGTACAGCATGATGCCGGGACGCACCCAGTCGTTACGCAAGGTATCGTGATGCAGGAGCACGCCGGCCGAGTTCGACAGGCTGCGCAAGCCCGGCAAGCCGGCCGCGCCCAGCTCGAAGCGGCGGATCTGCTCGGTGATCGGCATCAGCGGATGGTCGACGTCGTCGGCGTTGGCGAAATGGGTCATCAGCGTGATGCTGCCGACGCAGGAAATCGCGCTCAGGCGAGCATGGGCGGCGGCGTAGGCGTCCGGCATGAAGCCGAGACGGTTCATGCCGGTGTTCATTTTCAGATGCAGGTCAAATTTGATGCCGCGCGCGCTCAGGCTTTCCTGCGCCGCTTCCAGCCACTCCAGCTGCTCGTTGCAATGCACGGCGGACTGCAGGTCGTAGCCGGCCATGGTCTTCAAATCCGCCGGACCGAAGAATCCCTCCAATAAGAGGATGGGCTTTTTCCAGCCCATTTCGCGCAGGCGCACCGCGTTGTCGAACTCGACCAGCGCCAGGCCGTCGGCCTCGGCCAGGCCGCGCATGGCGCGTTCCAGGCCATGGCCGTAGCCATTGGCCTTGAGCACGCCCCACGCCTTGGCGCCGGGCGAGCGCTGCTTGGCCACTGCCAGGTTGTGCTTGATGGAATCGACGTGAATGGTAGCGACTATCGGCCTTGGCATGAGCATTCCGAACAGAATATTAGAAGGCCGTATTTTACCGTGTGCGGGCAGGTCCGTCCGGGTCAATTCTTGGGAATACGATCAAAGCATGGTATAAAGCAAGCCAGATAAGTTTTCAGGCATCCCAGAATGAATCGTGGTTTCTATACCATTATGGCAGCGCAATTCTTTTCGTCCTTGGCGGATAATGCGCTGCTCTTTGTTGCGATCGACTTGCTGGTAACGATGAAGTCCCCGGCGTGGATCACGCCGCTGCTGAAGCTGTCGTTTACGCTGTTTTACGTGCTGTTGGCAGCATTTGTCGGCGCCTTCGCCGACTCCATGCCCAAGGGCAAGGTTATGTTTATTTCTAACCTGATTAAAGTAGCCGGCTGTTTATTGATATTCGCGCATGTGCATCCGCTGCTGGCCTACGCGCTGGTCGGCTTTGGCGCCGCAGTATATTCCCCCGCCAAATACGGCATCCTGACCGAATTACTTCCCGCAGAGAAACTTGTCGCCGCCAATGGCTGGGTTGAAGGCCTGACCGTGATGTCGATCATCTTCGGCACCGTCATGGGCGGCAAGCTGGTGGGCGGACAGGTATCGTCGTTCCTGCTCGGCTTCGACATACCGTTGATCGACACCGGCATCGACACCCCGCCCGAGGCGGCGCTGTGCGTGGTGGTCGGCATCTATATGCTGGCGGCGCTGTTCAATACCCGCATCCCGGACACCGGCTGCGTCTACGGCCACCAGGAACGCAATCCGATCAAGCTGATCACCGACTTCGCCAATTGCTACGGCCTGCTGTGGAAAGACAAGCTGGGCCAGATCTCGCTGGCGGTCACCACGCTGTTCTGGGGCGCCGCGCAAACCTTGCAGTTCATCGTGCTGGAGTGGGCCAACCGCACGCTCAAGCTGAGCTACGAGCAGTCGACCAGCCTGGTGGGCGTGGTCGCGATCGGCGTGGCGCTGGGCGCCGTGCTGTCTGCGCGCTTCGTCTCGCTGCGCAAGTCGTTGAAGGTGATCCCGATGGGCATCGCCATGGGCGTGATCGTCATGAGCATGACGCTGGTGCATTCGGTGACCTTGGCCTATCCGCTGCTGATCCTGGTCGGCCTGCTGGGCGGCTTCTTCCTGGTGCCGATGAACGCGCTGCTGCAGCACCGCGGCCACGTGCTGATGAGCGCCGGCCACTCGATCGCGGTGCAGAACTTCAACGAGAACCTGTCGATCCTGACGATGTTGGCCGTGTATTCGCTGATGCTGCGCGGCCACCTGAACCTGGACATCATCATCGTGCTGTTCGGCCTGTTCCTGGCCGGCACCATGTTCGTCATCATGCGCAAGCATGCGGCCAACCAGCGCGAATTCGACTCCGTCTCGCTGATCGGCGAAGCCAAGCATTAAATCTGTCTAGGCCGGCAGCGTCCCGTCCCGGCGGCGCTGCGCGGCTTGAGAGCGCCAGTCGTCCGGGACCACAAAGCCCCGCCGCCGCTCCACCAGCCAATCCCCTTCCTCCCGCAGATCCGCCACCATCACCGGCGCGGCAAGCTGCCCCATGTGCTCGCCCAGCGCGGCCAGCAACTCCTGCTTGTTCATCGCCACGCCATCGGCCCGCATTTTCAGCGGCGCCAGCCAGTGCAGCCGCGGCATGATGGCGTAGCAATCGCCCGCCAGGTCTTCGGCCTGCCGCAGCGTGATCCAGTCGCCATGGCAGTGCGGCTGCGAGATGCCGGACATCGCCGGCGCGCCCTCGCCGCCGGGATAGAACAGCCAGCCCTTGACCAGCGCCTGCGCCCGCGCCACCGGCTGCGGCAGCAGCGGCTGCGCGGCCGGATGGCTGGCCAGCGACAACTGCTTGTCGAAGATCTTGCGCATCTTGGCGCCCAGCGTATCGGCCAGGTTGGGGCCGATCAGGCCGTTGAAATCCGCGCCCGCCGAGCCGGCGTCCAGCAGGTAGAACTTGGTGGCGAATTCGATGTGGACCAGGTCGTCGCCGTCGCGCAGCAGGAAGTCGAACTCGCCGACGGTGTCGTTGCGGTTGGCGCGCACCTGCAGGCCGTGCGCGACCAGCTTGCCGTGCTCGGCAAAGTAGAAGGCCATCAGCTTTTCGGCATACAGGCCGAGGCGGGAATAGTGGCGCGTGCCGAGCGCGGCTTCCAACGGGATAGGGTCTTGCTCGAGGGCGGCCAGCCAGTCGGCGGTTTCCGGCGCCATCGCGCCGAGGCTGGCGATGCGGCCCTGCCAGTGCGGCGAGGCCGGATCCAGCAGATCGGGCGCGTCCAGCAGCCAGGCCAGCGCGCGCACGTGCGGCCGGGTCAGATGGCTCCAGCGCCGCTCGAAACGCGCCTGGTAATTGTCGAGCGCGTCGGGCGGCTGGCTAGTCACGGGCTGTCCTGGCAAGGCACAGGTCGGCCCAGGCCTTGGCCTTGTCTTCCGGCTTGCGCAACAGGTCGTCCGGGTGATAGGTGGCGACCACCGGCAGTTCGCCGGCGCCGTAGCGCATCACCTTGCCGCGCGCGGCCGGGCCCATCATCAGGCCCTTGGCGGCATACTGGCCGAAGGTCATGGCCATCGTCGCGCCGCTCAGCGCCAGCTCGCGTTCGAAGAACGGACGGCAGGCCAGCAGTTCCTCGCCGGACGGCGCGCGGTCCGCACCGTCGGCGCCCGCCGGACGGCATTTGACCAGGTTGGTCACATACACGTCGGACTCCGGCTTGAGCGCGATCGCCTTCAGCATATTGTCCAGCAGTTGCCCTGCTTCGCCCGCTACCGGCTGGTTGTCCTTCTCGTCCAGGCGCGATGGCGCGGCGATGACGGCGATCCACGATGCGCCGTCGGCGCCGCGTCCGTTGACCGCGTTGCGGCGCGTTTCGCACAGGCCGCAGCGGGTGCAGCTGGCGACGGCCGCCTTCAGGGCCGGCCAGTCCATCGCGGCGATCGCTTCGTCGCTGACCGGCTCCGGGCGTGCCGGCGCAGGCGCCTCGTCGAACCAAGCGGTGGAATCTTCGTCTTCCGGCGCGGCGACTGCGACTGGCGCTGGAGCGGGGACTGGAGCTGGCGCCATGACGACTTCCGCGACCGGCTCCGGCATCGACGGCGGGACGACAGGCGCAACCGCCACTTCGGCCGGCTCCGGCTCGTCCACCACGAATGTTTCAGGCGCGGCTTCGACGACAGGCCGGTCGCGCAAAGTCCATTGCGCGCCGACGCCCATCTCCTCCAGGAACACCGCACTGCGTGCTGTCATCTGACTCATACTTCGAACCGCATAACGATCGCGTCCTCGCGTTGCTGATTGGCGGCTGGGTAGTACCCCTTGCGCCGGCCGATATGTTTAAATCCGTAGCGCTCGTAAATCTCCAGCGCCCGCGTATTCGATGGCCGCACTTCCAGCAACACCGACTCCATGCCCAGCCCGCGCGCGCACGCCACGGCCTGGTTCAGCAGGAACCTGCCCAGCCCCTGCCCCTGCTTCTCGGCCGACACCGCCACGTTCAGCAAATGCGCCTCGTCGACGATGGCCATCAGCAGGAAATAACCCAGCAGATCGCCGTTCTGATCGCGCAGCACCCAAGCCTCGTACTGGCTGCTGAGAGAATCGGCAAAATTGGCCGCCGTCCACGGATGCGGATAAACACTTTCCTCCAGCGCCACCACGTCGATCAGGTCGGCCGGCTGCATCGGCTCGTAATTCAGGCGTGCCAGATCCCACATTTGCTTCATGCGCCACCTTCAGCGGCTTTGGCGGCCGCCATGTCGCGCCGCTCGGCTTGCGTGTAGGCGATCTTGTTTCGCAAATACAGCGGCTGCGCCTCGGCCGCAGTCACGGTCCTGCCTTCGGCGAAGGCAATGGCAGCCAGCTGCGCGATCTGCGCAGCGTGCGGCATGATGGCGGCATGGCCACCGGCCGGAAACGCCTCGGCATAAGCCGACAAGCCATTGCCGCAAGCGACAGGCGCGCCCTGCGGCTGCACGCCGTCCGGCGCCGACAGCGCAGGCGGCTGCACGGCGGCCGGCGCGGCATTCCGATCAAAACGGTATTGCGCCCAATAGACCTCGCCCATGCGCGCGTCGAGCACCGCCAGCACCTCGCCTGCGCCCTGCTGCTGATGGCAAGCCAGCGCCATCGCATCCAAGGTGACGACCGGCACCACGGGCAGGTTGCTGCCGAACGCCAGCCCCTGGGCGATGCCGCAGGCCGTGCGCACGCCGGTGAACGAACCTGGGCCGGAACCGAAAGCGATCGCGTCGCAGTCCTTCAGCGCGATACCGGCCTCGGCCAGCAGCTCCTGGATCATCGGCAGCACCGATTGCGAATGGGTGCGCACGCCCTCGGAGACGCGGCTGATGACGGTTTCGCCCCGCAGCAGGGCGCAGGAGGCTTGTTCGGAAGAGGTTTCAATGGCAAGAATAATAGGCATCCCGTATTTTAACCCGGCGGGCTGGCAGGCGCGACCCCGCGCGGGCATGTAGAATACGCCCATCAGGCGCCGAGGCCGCCGCAAGCAAACCAACACCATGCACAGTTTGACCCTGAATTCCGACAATCGCGAGGAAATCGCCGCCGCGCTGGCGGGTGACCGCTGGATCGTCGCGTGCCTGTGTGCCGCGTGGTGCGGCACCTGCGAATCCTACCGCGCGACGTTCGACGAAGTGGCCTCGCGCCATCCGGACAAGTTCTTTGTCTGGATCGACATCGAAGACCACGCGGACGTGGTGGGCGACCTGGACGTGGAAAACTTCCCCACGCTGCTGATCCAGCATCATGAACTGGTGGCCTTCTTCGGCACCATGCTGCCCGACGCCGGCCTGGCCCACCGCCTGGTGCTGGCCCAGTCGGAACAAAGCGACGAGGAACTCACCCGCCTGGCCGTCAGCAGCGAAGAGCGCATCGAGTGGCAGCGCGACTGCAACCTGCGCACCTTGATGCGCAACGCGTTGGGCTGAGCAGGATTTCATATATTCGCCGCATGGACGCGATCGAACACAGGAGACTTAAAATCTCCCGCCCTCCAAGGTGCGCCGGCTTGATTCCGGCTCGGGGCACCAGAACACACTCTGCCCCTCAAAAACGTCCACCTAGCCTTACCACGGAAATCTTCAATTGCGCCCGACTGTAGTTAAGTTTGGGGCCGCTGGCATGACATTGCATCCCGGAGCCAAATTGGATACCGGTGGCATTTTGCCTCCACCGTGCTACTATGAAAGCGTCGAATCTCGGCAAGAGTACTTAAGCCCTTTCCAGGGGTCTTCAAAAGGGGGTCATATGACGAAGAAAATATTCCTGGCCTGCCCAGGCTAATTTTTTGAAGAAACGGAGACACAATATCGATTAATTGAGTGAGGTACCAAATATGGGCACGACCGCAGAACGGGAGCGGATTTCCGCTCGGGTTTCTATCGCAGTGGCAGAAACCTTAAATGAAGCAGCAGATTTATCGGGCACTACACTCAGTAATTTCGTAGTGCAAGCTGCCTTGAAGGAAGCGCAGCGAGTGATTGATCGGGAAAAAACGATCTATTTGACGAGTAATGATGCTGCCATGCTACTTAGCTTGCTCGATAACCCGCCTCCGCCGAATGCCGCGCTGAGCAGGGCGTTTGAGCGTTTTATGAAAGCGAAATATGGCGCTGAAAGTGATAGCCCTGGAAAGGGTTCATGATGTTGCGACATTTGATTGCGGCCAACCGACGCTCAACAGCTGGCTGCAAACAACAGCAATGCAGCATCAGAAAAATGGCACATCCAGGACGTTTGTTCTGATCGATAATACCGAGCCCGGTCGCATCCTCGGCTTTGTCACCTTGGCGATACGAACCTTGACGCCGGTGGGGAAATTGCCCACTGAACTACAGCGAAAATTGCCACACAAAGTACCCGGTTATACACTCGCGCGTCTGGGCGTCTCTTCGGATGCACAAGGAAAGGGTTACGGGACAAGATTGCTTATGGAAGCGATGGAGAAGGCCTACCATGCCTCGCAGAACGTTGGCGGTTTTGCGTTATTTGTCGATGCCAAGGACGGCGTGGCTTCGTTTTATGAGCACTTCGGATTCCATGTGATCCCCGATGATCCAGATACTCTGGTCATTCCCATTGTTTCGATGCCGAAGTTTCCCGAGGAAGACCCTAAATAAGCTTGCTGTTACTTACGCGCCTGCCCACCAGCAGCGAAAAATATCTGCGACGGCGGCGCGACTGCCGCCTGTGCACCTTATGTGCAGCGCGCTGGCCTGAACTCGAAGTGGGACAGGCTAAAGAATGTCAGCGGAGCTGCAAGCCTCAACCAGTTGCCACGCATCGCTTCCCTTATAAATTGCGCAAATCGGCGGTGGCCTGGCTGCCGAAGTCCGGCCGCAGCAGATAATCGACCACCTCGCGGGCGCTATCTGCCGGAGAGCTCAAGTGACCTTCGGCCTTCAATTGCTCGAAACGCGGGCGCAAGGGGAAACCATCGAGCTCGGCGCCCCTGACCTCGGCCTGCATGTCGGTATCGATGACGCCCGGCGCCAGGCTGCAGATGCGCACGCCGGGAATGGCGTCCGCGACCACCGCGCGGGCATGATGGTCGAGTGCGGCCTTGCTGGCGCAATAGATGCTCCACCCAGGATAAGCCTGCTGCGCGGCGCCCGAAGACAGGTGCAGGATGCGCCGCTGCTTCGCCAGCGGCGTCGCCGCCAGGAAGGCGCTGGCCAGCATCAGCGGCGCGCTGACATTGAGCGCGATGGCCGCGGCGATGGCGTCCGGGGCATGCCGGTCGGCGCGGCCGGTCGGCTGCACGGTGCCCGCATTATTGAGCAACAGCACCTCCTCCTCGCCCTGCAGGAAATCGCCCAGCGCCCCGCTGTCCAGCCAGCGCAGCACCGCGCCGCTATCGGCCAGACTCAGCGCCTGCTGCCGCAGCGCCGCGCCGAACCGTTGCTGCAACGCGGCACTCTCTCCGCGCGCCAAACCCAGCACCGGTATCCCGCGCGACAACAACTCGCCCGCAAGCGCCAAGCCAAGACCCCGCGAATGACCAGTAACGACAGCTTTCATGCCGACCTCTCTCTCACAAGAATTGAACCTACAGCGTCAGCGGCAAACTGCGCAGGCGCTTGCCCGTCAGTTTAAACACCGCGTTGGCGACGGCAGGCGCGATCGGCGGCGTGGCCGGTTCGCCCATGCCTTCCGGATGCTCGGCGCTCGGCATGATGATGGTTTCCACCTCCGGCGCCTGGTTCATGCGCAGCACGGGATAATCGCCAAAATTGCTTTGCTCGACCTTGCCGTCCTTGATCGTCACCGCGCCGAACAGCGCCGCCGACAGCCCGAACACCACCGCCGACTCAACCTGCTGCGCGATGATGTTCGGATTGACCGCGATCCCGCAATCGACCGCGCACACCACCCGGTGCACCTTGATCTCCGTGCCCTCCACCGACACCTCCGCCACCTGCGCGACGATGGTGCCGAACGACTGGTGCAGCGCCACGCCGTGCGCGCGCCCCTCCGGTGCGGCGCCGGCCCTGGCCACCGCCGCATTCAGCACCGCCAGATGGCGCGGATGCCGCTTCAGCAGGCCACGCCGGAACTCCACGCTGTCCTTGCCCGCCGCGTGCGCGAGTTCGTCGACAAAACTCTCCTTGAAAAACGCATTGTGCGAGTGCCCCACCGAACGCCAGTAACCCAATGGCACCGGGCTGTCCACGATCACATGCGCGATGCGCTGGTTCGGGAACTCGTACTGCATGTCGAATTCGCCCTCGGCGGTGGTCTTGTCCGGCCCACCCGGCGGCAAGCCCAGGTTGCGCTTCATGAACTGGTGCGACACCGATCCACTGGCCGACTTGTTGTCGTAGCCGAGCACATTGCCCGCCGCATCCAGGCTGGCGTTGAAGCGCGCCAGCGCCGCCGGGCGATACACGTCGTGCGTCATGTCGTCTTCACGCGACCAGATCATCTGCACCGGCACGCCGGCGGAAGCCTTGGCCACCGCCACCACCTGCGCCACCATGTCGACATCGAGCCGGCGGCCGAAACCGCCGCCCAGCATCGTCACCACCAGCACCACATTATCGGTCGAGACGCCGCCAACCTTGGCCGACGTTTCCACCGCAAATCCTGGCGACTGCGTCGGCGCCCACAGATACACCTTGCCATCCTTGACCTGCGCCGTGCAGTTGACCGGCTCCATCGCCGCATGCGCCAGGTAGGGCGCACGGTACTCGGCCTTCACGGTCTTGGCGACGCCGGCGGCCTTGCCTTCCACCGCATCCATGTCGCCGGCCTTGTAGTAGGCGTGGCCCGACTCCGCATCCAGCCTGGAGGCAAAGTCTGCATAGATCGCGGCGCTGGACAAGCCGGCCTGCGCTCCCGCATTCCATTGCACCTCCAGCGCCAGCGCGGCCTGCCTGGCCTGCCACCAGGTCGACGCCACCACCGCCACACCGGCGCCGGCACCGGTCTTCTCCGGCAGCGCGCTGGAAAAATCGACCACGCGCAGCACGCCCGGCATCTTCAACACCGCATCCTGCTTGACGCTGGCGACAGTCCCGCCGATCACCGGCGACATGCGCACCGCCGCATACACCATGCCGGCAGGCCGCGCGTCGATGCCGAAAGCCGCCGTGCCATTGACCTTGGAAGGCGTATCCCGGCGCGGCTGCGCATGGCCGATCAGCTTGAAATCCTTGGGTGACTTGAGCCGGATCTCGCCCGGCTCGGAAGTGGCGGCGGCAGTGGCCAGCGCGCCATAGGCCAGCCTGCGGCCATCGGCGTGGATCACGAAACCGTCCTCGGTACGGCAGGCGGCGACGCCCACGTTCCATTGTCTGGCCGCCGCCGCGACCAGCATCGCGCGCGCGGAAGCGCCGGCCTCGCGCATCGGCTGCCATGCATCCTTCACGCTGGACGAGCCGCCGGTGATGATCAGCCCCAGCTCGCGCGCCACCTTGCCGACGGTCCAGCTCACCGCAGCCTTCAGGTTGCCGCTGTCGTCCGGGTGGAACGGCAGGCCGTCCTTGAGCATGGCGATATTGCCGAAGATTTTATCGATGGGCGACTGCACCAGCCGCACGGAGGCCAGCGGCACGTCCAGCTCCTCCGCCACCAGCATCGGCAGCGCGGTATGGACGCCCTGCCCCATTTCGCTGCGCGGCATGGCCACGGTGACCATGCCGTCCGCGCCGACGGCGACCCAGCCGTTCAAGGCCACCGCGCCGTCGCTCACCGGCAGCGGATGCGAAGCGTTCAAGCGCTGGCGCGCCGGCATCACGCCCCAGCCCACCACCAGCGCGCCAACGGCCGCCACGCCGCCGAAAATAAAACGGCGGCGCGATCCTGTCTTCACTCCGTGCATACCAGTCTCCGGTTTTTATTATTTGTGCCAGCGGTCCAGCATGTCGGCGGCAGCCAGCGGCTTGCTGTAGAAATAGCCCTGCGCCAGATGGCAGCCATGGCGCAGCAGGAACGCCGCCTGCTCTTCCGTCTCCACGCCTTCCGCGATAACGGAAAGATTCATGCTCTTGCCCAGCTGGATAATCGCGATGGCGATCGCCTCGTCGTTGACGTCGGTCGAGATATCCTTGATGAAGGAACGGTCGATCTTCAGCGTCTGCACCGGCAGCTGCTTCAGATAGGCCAGCGACGAGTAGCCGGTGCCGAAATCGTCGATCGCCAGACCCACGCCGATCGAATGCAGGTCGTTGATGAAGACCATGGCGTCGCCGGTATTCATGATCACCGATTCGGTCACTTCCAGCTGCAGACGGCCCGGCTCCAGTCCCGTCTCGCGCAGGATGTCGGCCACCATGTTGACGATGCTGCCGCGCTCGAACTGCTTGGCCGACAGGTTGACCGCCATCTTCGGCACGACCAGGCCGGCCTCCTGCCAGCGTATCATCTGGCGGCAGGCTTCTTCCAGCACCCACTTGCCAAGCTGGTTGATGAAGCCCGTGTCCTCGGCCAGCGGAATGAAGCGGATCGGCGGTATCAGGCCCAGTTCCGGATGGTTCCAGCGCACCAGCGCCTCGACGCCGACCAGGCGGCCGGTGTCGATTTCCACCTGCGGCTGGTAGTTCAGGAAGATCTCGTCCTTCTCGATCGAACGGCGCAGGAAGGTCTCCAGGCGCAGGCGCTCGACGCCCTCGCCGGTCATCGACGGCGCATAGAAGCTGTAGCCGTTGCGGCCGCGCGCCTTGGCCTGGTACATCGCCACGTCGGCGTTACGGATCAACATGTTCAGGTCGACCGCGTCTTCCGGGAACAGGCTGATGCCGACGCTACACGTGACGAACAACTCGTGCCCGGCCACCATGAACGGCTGCTCGAACATCTGCACCAGCTTCTCGGCGACCTGGCTGGCGCCGAACTCGTTGTCGATATTCTCCAGCAGGACGATGAATTCGTCGCCGCCCAGGCGCGCCAGCGTGTCGCCCTCGCGCAGGCGCTCCTGCAGCGCCTTGGCGACCTGCTTGAGCAGCTCGTCGCCGATGTGGTGGCCCAGCGTGTCGTTGACGTTCTTGAAGCGGTCCAGGTCGATGAACAGCAGCGCCAGCTGCTCGCCGTCGCGCGCGGCGCGCTGCAAGGCATGCTGCAGGCGGTCGTGGAACAGCAAACGGTTCGGCAGCGCCGTCAGCGGATCGTGGTGCGCCAGGTGGTCCAGCTTTTCCTGCGATTCCTTGACCTTGGTGATGTCGCTGAACACGCCGACGTAATGCGTGGTCTCGCCGCGGCTGTCGCGCACCGCGCTCACCGTCAGCCACTCCAGATACAGCTCGCCGTTCTTGCGCTGGTTCCAGATCTCGCCGCGCCAGAAGCCCTTCTCCATCTGCTCCTGCCACATGGCGTCGTAGAATTCCTCGTCGTGGCGGCCAGAACGCGTCAGCGTGCGGTCGCGGCCCAGCGCCTCGGCCTCGGTGTAGCCGGTGATCTGCGTGAACGCCGGGTTGACGGCGACGATGGTGCCGCTTGCGTCGAGCACCACCACGCCGTCGGCGATATGCTCGATCACGGTGGCCGACAGGCGCAGCTTTTCCTCGGCCTCCTTGCGCTGCGTGACGTCGGCATACACCCAGATGCTGCCCTCGTTGGCGCGGTTGTGGTCGAGCGCATAGCCGCTGACCATGCACCAGAACAGGCTGCCGTCCTTGCGGCGGTAGTGGCGCTCCTCGTTGAAGTAGTCGCCCTTCGACAGCGACGGGTACTGGCGCGCGCCGGCCGATTCGAAGTCGAAGGAATTCGGGAACACGATCGAGGTGGAGGCGCCGGTCATGGCGCCCGGCTCGTAGCCGAACAGCTCTTCGCAGCGGCGGTTGACCGAGACGATCTGGCGGTTACGCACGAACATCACGCCGAACATCACGTTGTCCAGGATCGCGCTCTGCTCGGCCAGCAGCGCCTCGATGCGCATCTCGTTGTGCTTGCGCTGGCTGATGTCGGAGATGATGCCGTCCACCCAGGGCGCGTTGCCCTCGCCGTCGTGCGGCTGCGGCTGGCCGTTCTCGGCCACCCAGCGTTCGTTGCCGGAGGCGTCGAGGATGCGGTATTCCACCTCGTACGGTTCGCCATTGTGGATCGCATCGGACACGGCCTGGCGCTGCTTCTCGCGGTCTTCCGGCTCGATCAGGTTGATCCACGAATGCGTGGTGCTGCGCATGAACTGCGCGGCCGAATAGCCGGAGATCTCTTCGATCGCGTCGGAGACGAAGTCGATCGGGCCGTTGGGACGGAAACGGAACACCGCGCCCGGCACCTGCGTGACGATGGTGCGGAAGCGCTCCTCGCGCTGGCCGATGTCCTCGAACAGGCGCTTGATCGCCACCCGCATCTGGTCCAGCTGGCTGGCCAGGCGGCCCAGTTCATCGCTGCCGGTCAGGTCCAGCCGGGTTTCGAAATCGCCGTGCGACAGGCGGTCCGAGAAGCGCATCAGCTTGCGCAGCGGCTTGATCAGCCGGGTATTCAGGAACAGCACGATCAGCAGCAGCGACACCATCAGCTGCGCCGCCAGCACGAACACATAGGAAATCTGCTTCTCGCGCAGCTCCTGCTGGCTGCGGGCGTCGTCCATCTCGACCATGATGCGGCCGATGCGCTCGCCGCGCACCAGGATCTCGCGCTCGGCGCGGTAGACGTTGCCGGTCGCCTGCCGCGGCGAATGCAGCTTCATGAACTGGGTGTCGGCCTGGCCCACCACCTCCACCTGCAGCACGGAACGGTCGCGCATCACCGATTCAACCAGCGAATGGGCCGATTCAGCGTTCATGTTCCACAGCGACTCCTGCATGCCCAGCGCGAGGATGTCGGCGTTGCGCTGCAGCGATTCCTTCAGCGTCGCGCGCGCCGACTGCTGCTCGTGCACGCCGATCAGCAGGTAGCTGCCGATGATGGCCGGGATCACCAGACCGCCGAACACCACCAGCAGCAGCGCACCGTAGATGGACAGACCGTACAGCGCGCTCAGCCTGGCGCGCATTTTTTGATAGATGGTGCTAGTCATGCACCATCACGGGTAGGTTGGTAAGTTTGCATCGTCAGTCGGTAAGTAAGTGGTAGCGCAAACTTTTTACTATTACTCTTCTAATACTAATCGGAATTATGCACGGAAAATGCATGAAAAATCACGGCCCGAGCAAAAAACCCACAGGCAGGCTATCATCGCGGCTCCATTCAACAGAGGAACCCGCCATGACCACCTTCTCCATGTACTCCGCCTCCATTCCTGTGTTCAAGCAGATCCTCAACAGCCTGCTGGCCATCCTCGACAAAGCCGAGGCCCACGCGACCGAGAAAAAGATCGAACCGAACGCGTTGCTGCAGTTCCGCCTGTTCCCGGACATGCTGCCGTTCACCCGCCAGATCCAGATCGCCTGCGACTTCTCCAAAGGCGCCGCAGCCCGCCTGGGCGGCCTGGAAGTGCCGTCGTACGACGACACCGAGACCACCTTCGCCGAGCTGAAAGCCCGCATCGTCAAGACGCTGGCCTACATCGACAGCGTGCCGCAAGCGGCCATCGAAGGCAGCGAAACGCGCGAAATCACCACCGGCAGCGGCGAGAAGACCAAGCACTTCACCGGCCAGAGCTATCTGTTCCACTACGCGCTGCCGCACTTCTTCTTCCACGCCACCACCGCCTACGACATCCTGCGCCACAACGGCCTGGACATCGGCAAGAAGAATTTCATCGGCACTTATTAATATCGGCTAGGTATTCCGGCGCGGGTAACCCTGCGCCAGGATGCGCTGCCACACCAGCTCTTTCTGCTCGGCGCTCATGGATACCCAGTGCGCCACCTCCACCACGCTGCGTCCGCAGCCGCGGCAGATCTCGTCGAACGTGGTCGAACACACCGCCACGCACGGCGTGTCCGGACGGACCGGCAGATCGCTCATCATTTCACCTGCATCAGCTTGTCCCAGCCGTCGTGGCCGAGGGTGCGCAGGGTGTCGATGTTCTTCTCGAAGATGTCGGCCGCCTCCGGGAACGCCTCCACGGCGCGCTCCACGCTGTCCTCGCGCAGCAGGTGCAGGCTCGGGTACGGCGAGCGGTTGGTGTAATTCTCGATGTCGTTCTTGTGGGTGTCGGCGAACTGGTAGTCCGGGTGGAAGCTGGCCACCTGCAGGATGCCGTCCAGGTCCATGTCTTCCAGCGCGGCGTCGGCCACGTCCAGGAACTCGTTGTAGTCCTCGAAGTCGGCCAGCACGCTGGGATGGATGATGATGGTCGTGTCGACCTTGTCCGGGTCCGCCTCGGCCAGGTATTCCAGCTCTTCCATCAGCTTTTCCAGCAGCGCCTCCGGCGTGTCGGCGTCGCAGACGACATAGCGGATCTGCTGCTTGACATGGACGGCTTTGGCGAACGGACACAGGTTCAGGCCGATCACGGCCTTTTCCACCCAATTGACGGTCTCGGCGATAACGGCGTCGTGATCGATGGCGGGGCTGCTCATATTTCTATTCCTTGGTGAACTACTCAAAGACGAGATTGTACGCATTCTTTGCGCTATCTCATACTTCAGCCAATATGCAGCGATCTGAGCCTTATTTACATAGAATTATTGCATAAAAGAATTAGTCATCCGCCTGACATATTCCTTGACTCGACCGGGCGACCTTCGTACACTCCACGTTTATTCATGGTCCGTCCGATGTTTCACCTTCGGCAACAATGGAAAACTATGCAAGCACGAATTCCTAAATCCGCGGCCTTGGCGGCACTGCTGGCGCTGATGGCGCCGGCGATCAGCCAGGCCCGCGATATGGCGCTGGAGCTGCCGCCGGCGGCGACCACGCCGCTGTCTCCCCTGCCCAAACCTCCCGCCCTCGACGTTTCCTCCCTGAAAATCAACAAACCGGCAAAGCTTGCCGACGATGATGCTTTCCGCGAGAAAGACGTGTGGGGCCGCATCCGCAGCGGCTACGCCATTCCGGATATTAATAACGAGCTGGTCGGCAAGCACGTGACCTGGTACGCCACCCGTCCCGACTACATCGCCCGCACCACGGCGCGCGCCTCGCGCTACCTGTTCCACGTCGTCACCGAACTGGAAAAGCGCGGCATGCCGACCGAGCTGGCGCTGCTGCCGTTCATCGAGTCCGCGTTCAACCCGCAAGCGCTGTCGAGCGCCAACGCGGCCGGCATGTGGCAGTTTGTGCCGGGCACCGGCCGCGATTTCAACTTGAAGCAGGACGCCTTCAAGGACGAGCGCCGCGGCATCCTGGCCTCGACCGACGCCGCCCTGACCTACCTGCAGCGCCTGTATGACATGTTCGGCGACTGGCAACTGGCGCTGGCCGCCTACAACTGGGGCGAAGGCTCGGTGCAGAAAGCCATCAAGCGCAACCAGGCCGCCGGCAAGCCGACCGATTTCGAAAGCCTGGCCGAGCTGATGCCGGCCGAAACCCGCAACTACGTGCCCAAGCTGCAGGCGGTGAAGAACATCATCGCCAATCCGGCCCAGTTCGGCCTGAGCCTGCCGGCCATCGACAACACCCCCTACTTCACCGCCGTCGACAAGACCAGCGACATCGACCTGACCATCGCCGCCCACCTGGCCGAGCTGTCGGTCGACGAGTTCAAGGCGCTGAACCCGCAGTTCAAGCGCCCGGTCATCACCGGCGACGAACAGACCAAGATCCTGCTGCCGAAGGAAAACGCCGACAAGTTCCACCTGAACCTGGCGCAATGGGGTAAGGAACTGTCGACCTGGACCACGCACAAGATCACCAGCGCCCGCGAAAGCATCGGCACCCTGGCGTCGCGCTTCCACACCACGCCGGAAGTGCTGCGCCAGGCCAACAACATTCCGCAGAAATCGCTGCTGAAGGCCGGCTCGACGATCCTGGTGCCGAAAATCTCCACCTCGGCCAGCGTCGACATCTCGCCGGAAGTCGAACGCAACGCCACGGTCGCGTTTGAAGCCGAGCGCGAGCGCACCACCGGCAAATCGGGCTACAAGCTGGCCAAGGGCGGCAAATCCGCCAAATCCAGCCCTGTGGCGCTGGTCAAGGCCCACGTGTCGCGCGACGCCGCCAAGGGCAAATCCCGCCACAAGAAAGACAACTGACCCCCGCTGAGCCCGCGCCGCCGCCGTCGGCGCGCGCGGAACCGGGGTGGCGGCTGCGATCAAAGGTTGCAGTCGCGGCTCAGTCGCCCTACAATCTTGGTCTTGCAGCGGCCGGCAACGGGCCTCTCACACTAACAACAACCCCACTGACGTCGCCAGCCAGCTTAGCAATCCACTAAGGCAAGCCCGGGCGCGCAGTTGCAATCGGAGTCACTATGGCGTTCTTGCAAGGCAAAAAAATCCTCATCACTGGTTTGCTGTCGAACCGTTCCATCGCTTACGGTATCGCCAAGGCCTGCCATCGCGAAGGCGCCGAACTGGCGTTCACCTACGTCGGCGAACGCTTCAAAGACCGCATCACCGAATTCGCCGCCGAATTCGGCAGCAACCTGGTGTATGACTGCGACGTCGGCAGCGACGAACAGATCGACGCGCTGTTCGCCGACCTGGGCAAGAGCTGGTCGCAGCTGGACGGCCTGGTGCACGCGATCGGCTTCGCGCCGCGCGAAGCCATCGCCGGCGAGTTCCTGGACGGCCTGAGCCGCGAGAACTTCCGCATCGCCCACGACATCTCGGCCTACAGCTTCCCGGCGATGGCCAAGGCCGCGCTGCCGCTGCTGAAGGAAGGCTCGTCGCTGCTGACCCTGTCCTACCTGGGCGCGGTCCGTGCCATCCCTTACTACAACACCATGGGCCTGGCCAAGGCGTCGCTGGAAGCGTCGGTACGCTACCTGGCGGAAAACCTGGGCAAGCTGGGCATTCGCGCCAACGGCATCTCCGCCGGCCCGATCAAGACCCTGGCCGCCTCCGGCATCAAGGACTTCGGCAAGCTGCTGGGCTTTGCCTCGTCGCACGCGCCGCTGCGCCGCAACGTCACCATCGAAGAAGTGGGCAACACCGCCGCCTTCATGCTGTCGGACCTGGCCTCGGGCATCACCGGCGAAATCACCTACGTCGACGGCGGCTTCTCGCACGTCATGGGCCTGAACGCGGAAGACTACACCTGACCGCGTACGCCGTATCGCATCCAAGGCGCCTGCGGGCGCCTTTTTTTGTTAACCACGGGTAAGGATATCCTTACAGTCATCTCAGCCTCAACCGCTGCCATCGACGCGATTTCTTTGCTATTCTTCAACAAATACGTAAGTTCACCGAAGGAGGCGCAGCATGCTGGAGAGATTGAACGTCAAGACGCGTTTTTTCGTATTAATCGGCTGTTTCGTGGCCGGCTTCGCGATCTACGGAAGCTGGTCGTTCAAGATCCTCAGTGAAATCAAGGTCAACGGGCCGATCTACGACCGCATCGTGCAAAGCAAGGACTTGATCGCCGACATCCTTCCTCCGCCGGAATACATCATCGAATCCTATATGGTATGCCTGCAAATGGCGGCCACCGAGGACAGAGGCGCGCAGCAGAAGCTGGCGGAGCGACTGAAGGAACTCAAGAACGACTACGATACGCGGCATGCCTACTGGACCCAGCAGCCGCTGGAACCCGAACTGAAACAAACCATGCTGGAGCGGGCGCACGAGCCTGCGATGGCGTTCTATCAGACCGCGTTCGACACGTATATCCCCGCGCTGATGAAGCAGGACAAGGATGCCGCCGCGGCGGCGATGACGCAGCTGGGCAGCCTCTATGAAACGCACCGCAAGGTCATCGACCAACTGGTTCAGATGGCCACCAAGCGCTCCGAAACCGACGAGGCGTCGGCGCGCGAACGCATCGCCACCGCCGCCTGGCAGAGCGCCTTGATTTTGGCGGCCGCCCTGGCCGCCAGCGTGGTCGTGACGGAGATCATCACGCGCGGCCTGCGCAGGCAACTGGGCGGCGAGCCGGCGCTGGCCGCCGAGATCGCCAACCGCATCGCGGCCGGCGATCTGACGGTCGAAGTGGAAACGGCCGCCGGCGATGAATCGAGCCTGCTGCACGCGATGCGCGACATGCGCGACAAGCTGGCCCAGATCGTCACCCAGGCGCGCCAGGGCACCGACGCCATCGCCTCCGCCTCTGGCCAGATCGCCTCCGGCAACCTCGATCTGTCGTCCCGCACCGAGCAGCAAGCCGGCTCGCTGGAGGAAACCGCCACCTCGATCGAGGCGCTCAACGACACCGTGCACCGCAACGCTGAAAACACGCGGCGGGCCAACGCGATGGCGGTGTCCGCGTCCGACGTGGCGGCCAAGGGCGGCGCCGTGGTGGCCCAGGTAGTCGACACCATGGGCTCGATCAACAATTCGTCGCGCAAGATCGCCGACATCATCGGCGTAATCGACGGCATCGCCTTCCAGACCAACATCCTGGCGCTGAACGCGGCCGTGGAAGCGGCGCGCGCCGGCGAACAGGGACGCGGCTTTGCCGTCGTGGCGACCGAAGTGCGCAACCTGGCCCAGCGCAGCGCGGCGGCCGCCAAGGAAATCAAGGCCCTGATCGACGACTCGGTGCAGCAGGTCGACGCCGGCGCCAGGCTGGTCGATCAGGCCGGCGCGACCATGTCCGAGATCGTCGCCAGCGTCCAGCGCGTGACCGACATCATGGGAGAAATCTCCTCGGCCACCGAGGAGCAGACCTCGGGCATCGCGCAGATCGGCCAGGCCGTCAGTCAGATGGACCAGGCGACGCAGCAAAACGCCGCGCTGGTGGAGGAAGCCGGCGCGGCGGCCCACTCGCTGCACGACCAGGCCAGCGAGCTGGCGCAGGTGGTCAGCGTGTTCAAACTGAGCGCTCAGCCTGCGGTCGCGCGCTCGACGGCGGAGGTGAAACCGCTGGTCCGGCCCCGTCCCGAGGCCAGGCGGCCGGCGCCGGTGGCCATCACGCAGCAAATGACGTCGTCGCGCCGAACAGGACTGTGACGGCGCAGGCGTCCGCCGGCGGCTCGGCGACGCATCGAGACAGGCCGATATCGAGGTGGCGCGCGCAGCCGGCCGCAATTTTCACTCAGCGTTGCGCCTTGACGGCATTACTGCTCCGTCCGTGTCCCTTTGTCGGCACTGACACCGTGCGCAAACAACTCCGCAAGCCGAAATCAGTTTATCCGACCGCCGGACAGGGGTAAGATAGCAATTCCAGTGCTTACCTCAACAATGATGCACAGCCGCCTACGCGCCACTTCACCATGCAGTCCTGCGCGCTATAAGGCGCTGCCCTCCCGCGCCGCAGCTATCGCCTGGCTGCTGACCGTATTGCCCGCCACCAGCCTGGCCCTGGCCGCCGATGCGCCTGCCGCGGCATGCTCGCGTCCACTGACCGCCGCCGCCAGTCCGATCGGGCGCAGCATGATGATTTCCAGCGCCGGCGAGGTCACCGGTGTCGTCCGCGACGTCTTCGACCTGGTCTCGCTGCGCTCCGGCTGCAAGATCGAATATATCGTCGTACCGCGCGCCCGCGCCCATCATCTGTTCAGGGCCGCCAGCATCGACCTGATGGCCGCCGTCACCCGCACTCCAGAACGGGACGACGCGGGCGATTTCGTCCAGACCCACCAGGTGCGGGCGATGCTGGTGTCGATGCGCGAGCGCGCGCCGGGGCCGATGACGATCTCCGCCTTCATTTCCGGCAAGCTGACGATCGACACGATACGGGGCTATAGTTTCGGCCCCGCATACGACCAGCTGCTGAAACAACCTGCGATGCAGGCGCGCATCGATAGTTCGCCGGACCCGGAAACCGTGCTGCGCAAGCTGGTGGCGGGTCGCACCTCGGCCGCCCTGGTCTTTCCGGCCGTCCTGCTCGACGCCGCCGAGCGCACCGGCGTCTCGGACCGCCTACAGATCGACGAACTGGCGGGAATGGAGGCCATACCTGTCGGCGTCTACCTCAACAAAAGAATGCCGCAGGCCGACCGCGAGCGCATCCAGCGGGCGATGCAAAGCCTGGTGCGCGACGGTGAATTTGAGAAAATTTTCCGTTCCTACAATCGAGAACCGGACTGGGCGCTGACCGGCATGTCCTTCCTGACCAGCAGCGTCCCGGGCAAGCACAAGTGATCTCGAACGGCCTGCATGCAGGCCGTTTTTGATTTCAGGCCGGCATCCGCGCGTCGATCGGCGTTTCGCAATACGCAGTTATGGATGGCAGCGCGCGCAGGCGCCGCACCAGGTCCGGCCACGGTTGCGCCCACACTTGCGGATACAGCCGCTCGCCGTCCGTCACCACCGGGAACGCCAGGTTCTCGCGGCCCGGCGTGAATTCGCAATGGACGGTGGCCTTGTTGCCGCGCGCGTCGCAGCGGTACCAGCCGCCCTCCTTCAGCCACACCGCGACCAACGCGTGCGTACAAAACGGCGAGCCGGCGTCGCGCAGCGTCAGCCGCTGGTAGCACAGGCCCGCCGGGATGCCGTTGGCGCGCAGCAGCGCCACCAGCAGGTGGCTCTTGGCGATGCACAGGCCGGTGCCCAGCGCCAGCGCCTCGGAGGCGTTGACGCTGACCTCGTCGCGCTTGAAATCGATGCTGTGCTGGATACGGTCGCGTACCCATTCGTAGCAGCGGCGCGCCGTCGCCTCCGGCGTATCCGCCGCCACGGTGCGCGCCAGCGCGGCCACGTCGGGATGGTGGAAATCGATTACGTCGCTGGCCGCCAGGTAGTCGTCGGCCAGCAGGCGCCGAATGACCGGCTCCAGGCTGTCGATCAGCGGCCCGGGCGACACCGGCGCCCCGCCCGCTTCCCATGCGTCTTGAAACTCCGCGATTTCCAGGCCGACGATCTCCACCTCCGCCAGCACGGTGCCCGCCGCATGCAGGTCTTCCAGGCTGAGGCCGTGATCGCAGCGATATTCGGTGGGCACGATGCCCGGGTCGAGCACGTCGCAATCCAGATGGATGTACACCGGCCGGCCGGCGACCGCGGCGCGCAGTTCGGCGGCCAGGTTCGGCCCCGGCGCGATATGCCTGACCGCCCCGCTGTCGATCAGCGCCTGCTCGGCCGGGTCGATGTCGCGCTGGCCGACCAGGATCACGTTCGACAAGGCCAGGCCGGCGCCCAGGCCGGAATCCCACAAGCCCAGCGGCCCGGACAGCGCCATCCCGCCCAGGTAGCCGCTGCCGGTGGTGGCCGGCGTGTTCAGGTCCGCATGGGCGTCGAACCACACCACGCAGGCATCCGGCCGGTGCGCGGCGACGGCAGGCAAGGTGGCCAGCGACGCGGAACAGCGACTGGACGCGGTCAGCGGGCGCCTGCCCTGCGCCATCAAAAGGTTGAAGTGCGCGCCTATCGCCGTCAGCTCGGGCAGCGCCGCGTCCAGCTCCACTTTCCAGTCCGCTCCCATGGCCGGGCGCGGGTGGCCGAGCAGCACGGGCGCCAACGCCAGCCGCTCGCCCAGCAGCGCGCCCAGCGACCTGGCGCCTGCGATGGCCAGGTCGTTGCGATCACCGACCCTGGCCTGGACGATGGAAAGTGCGATATTGCTCATGCAAATGCTCCTGAAGATGGACATCGAAACCGATGCCGGAATAATAACGGTTTCACCCGCAGCCTGCCTGCAAGCCGGTGAGCGATGTAATGGAGCAACGAGTTATTGCTTATGAGATATCTTTCCGCTCGAAAAAACGTTATACTTTTACTCTTAGTCATTAGGTAAACAACAGTACCGTGGGCGCGAACCGGAATCCGTCGTTGGAACGCTTGATCTCGCCCGACCGCGCGGATGTCTTGCCGTCGGTAAATCACCCGCCCAAGCGCCTCTTCGTTGCCGGCGCGCTGATCCTGCTGCTGCTCTGCTGCGCCTGGCTGGTGTTCGGCGTCGTCGATACCCGCATCAAGGGCCGCTGCCTGCTGCTGTCGCCGCAGGGCGTCGACAACATCGCCAGCGCCGTCGACGGCCGCGTCGAAGGCATCGCCATCCGCCCCGGCGACAGCGTCGCCGCCGGCCAACTGCTGGCCACCATCTCCCGTCCCGAATTCGACACCCGCCTGCGCAAGGCCGAAGCTCGGCTGGCCGAACTGCGCCGCCGCAGCGACGCCGCCGCACCGGTCATCGCCCGCAGCCTGCGGCTGGGCCGCAACGGCGTCGCCAGCGAACAGGCCACCGTGGCCGAACGCCTGCGCACGCTGACCGAGCGCCAGCAACTGGCGGCCAAACGCCTGCAGGCGCAACAGACCCTGTTCGAGCAAGGCCTGTCGACCCGGCAGTCGCTGCTGTCGGCGCAGGACCAGGTCGACAAGCTGGCGATCGAGCAGGCCGGCCTGCAAAGCCGCGCCAAGCAGCTGGACTTCCAGGCGCAGGAGGAACAGCGCAATCTGAACGGCGAGTCCGGCCAGCTGGCGCTGCAAGTGGCCGAGGCGGAGCGCGAACTGGCGCAACTGCAGCTCCAGCAGCGCGAACTGATGCAGGTGCGCGCGCCGCACGCCGGCACCGTCATCGAGCTGAAGACCCGCAACGGCCTGGCACTGCCGGCCGGCGGCGACATCGCCTCGATCGAGTTGGCCAACGGCGGCAATGGCGGCAACGGCAGCAAACTGCCACCGCCGTTGTCGGCGCTGATCTTCGTCCACGCCGCCGACGGCAAGCTGCTGCAGGCAGGCATGAGCGCGGAGATCACGCCGACCAACGTCAAGCGCCAGGAGTTCGGCTTCATCCGCGCGCAGATCGGCGCCGTGTCGGCCTTCCCCGCCAGCCGCGAGGCGATCAACCAGCGCCTCAACAATCCGGACGTGGTCAAGGAACTGGCCGGCGACGGCGTCACCACGCAAATCCAGTCCGCGCTGCTGCGTCGCCCCGACGGCAACTACGCCTGGTCCGGCGCCGCGCGCCAGCCGCCGGACGTGCGCAGCGGGTCGATGTGCAGCGCCGAGATCGTCGTGCGCGAACAGCATCCGATCGAATTTGTCTGGCCGCTGATCAAAAAACTGACGGGGACCAGCTGACATGGGCCTGTTGAACAAAGCCATACAGCGCAACGTCGTGCGCACGCCGACGGTGCTGCAGATGGAATCGCTGGAATGCGGCGCCGCCGCGCTGGCGATCATCCTCGGCTACCACGGCCGCCACGAGCCGCTGGAGCAGCTGCGCGTGCGCTGCGGCGTCGGCCGCGACGGCGCCAAGGTCAGCAACCTGCTGCGCGCCGCCCGCAGCTTCGGCATGCAGGCCACCGCCTGGAGCACCGAGGCGGCCGAGCTGCCGAAGCTGAAGATGCCGTTCATGGTGTTCTGGAACTTCAACCACTTCGTCGTGGTCGAAGGCTTCGCCGACGGCATGGCGTACCTGAACGACCCGGCCAGCGGCCGCCGCCAGGTGCGCGCCGACGATTTCGCCGCCGCCTTCACCGGCGTCGTGCTGACCTTCGAGCCGGACGCCGACTTCAAGACCGGCGGCGCCACCGGCGGCCTGCTGCAAGCCATGTTGGCGCGCATGGCCAGCGACCGCCCGGCGCTGATCTTCGCCGCGCTGGCCGGCCTGTTCATGGTGGTGCCGGGCATGGTGATCCCGGTCTTCACGCGGCTATTCGTCGACCGCATCCTGATCGACAGCCAGATGGGCTGGTTCCTGCCCATCCTGCTCGGCCTGTTCCTCAGCACGATGCTGGAGGCGGGCCTGGCCTGGCTGCAGGGATACCATCTGCTGCGGCTGCAGTACAAGCTGGCGCTGGCCGCGACCGGCCGCTATTTCTGGCACATCCTGCATCTGCCGGTGCTGTATTTTTCGCAGCGCGCGCCGGGCGAGGTGGCCTCGCGCCTGGCCCTCAACGAATCGGTGGCCAAGGTGGTGTCGGGCGACTTGGCGCGGGCGCTGATCAACGGCGGCCTGGCCTTCTTCTTCGTCGCCGTGATGCTGACCTACGACGTGCTGCTGACCTGCATCAGCGTGACCATGGTCTGCGCCAGCATGGCGGCCTTCCGCTACGCCGCCAAGCGCACGCAGGAACTGTCGATCAGCTACGCCATCGCCGACGGCCGCCTGCGCGGCAACGCCTCCAACGGCATCGCCATGCTGGAGACGCTGCAGGCCGGCGCCGACGACAGCCATTTCTACACCAGGCACATGGCGCAGCAGGCGCTGGTGGTCAACGCCAACCAGCGCATGGAAACCAGCAGCGCCATGTACAGCCAGGTGCCGGCCTTCCTGATGATGTTCAACGCCACGCTGATCCTGGTCATCGGCGGCTTCCGCGTGATGGACGGCTACCTGACCATCGGTATGCTGATCGCCTACCAGGGCCTGGTCTACAACTTCTCGCGGCCGATGTCGGACCTGTTCAACGTGCTGGAAAAGGTCCAGCGCCTGCGCGGCGACCTGCAGCGGCTGGACGACGTCCTCAATTGCAGCGTCGACCCGCTGACCACCGCGCCGGCGCCCGACAATCCGGACCTGTCGCAAAAGCTGTCCGGGGCCTTTGAGCTCAGCGGCCTGCGCTTCGCCTACAGCCCCCAGGACAAGCCGCTGTTCGACAAGCTCGATTTCAGCGCGGTGGCGGGAGAACGCATCGGCATCATCGGCGCATCCGGCAGCGGCAAGTCGACGCTGGCGCGGCTGGTGGCCGGCATGTACAGCCCCGACGCCGGCGAGATCCGCTTCGACGGCAAACCGCGCCTCCACTATCCGCGCGCGATGCTGGCCAGTTCCGTCGCCCACGTCGACCAGGACATCCAGTTCGTCGAAGGCACGGTGCGCGAGAACCTGACGCTGTGGGACAGCAGCCTGACCGAAGCGCAGATCGTCAGCGCGGCCAAGGATGCGCTGATCCACGACTTCATCATGGCCATGCCGAAGGGCTACGACACGCCGATGCAGGAAAACGGCCGCAACCTGTCCGGCGGCCAGAGGCAGCGGCTCGACATCGCCCGCGCGCTGGCCGGCAATCCGCGCATCCTGCTGCTCGACGAATCGACCAGCTCCATCGACGCCGCCTCCGAAGCACGCATTATGGACAACTGCCGCCGGCGTGGCTGCACCACCATCATCATCACGCACCGCCGCTTCTCGCTGCAGGCCTGCGACCGCGTGATGGTGCTGGAACGCGGCGCCATCACCGAAGAAGGCCTGTTCGACACGCTGTACGCGCAGCGCGACAGCACCTGCCGCCGCGTACTGGAGGAAGCATGAGAGACCGGGCCGACAAGCAGGACGGCCTGCCGCGCCAGGCACGTCCGCTGGCTGCGCCAACGCTGTTGACCGAAGGCGCCATCAGCCTGGTGCTGCACCGCACGCCGTCGCAAAGCCCCGGGCGCGGCCTGCTGCCGCTGGGTGAAGTGAGCGCACCGGCGGTGATCCCGGCCATCGCCGACGTGCTGGCCGGCTCGCTGACGTACCAGCCGCTGGCCTTCCTCACGCGAACCGCGCGCAGCGTGCCGCTGGCCGGCGAAGACTCAGTGGAAAGCGCGCCGCTGGACGCATGGCTGAACGGTGCCGCCGCCGTCGCCGGCTGCTGGCCAATGCCGTCGGCCGCCAATCCCGTCAACGACACCATCACGCGCGGCCGCTACCAGGCCGCCGCCGGCCAGCGCATCGCCAGTCCCGCCCTGGTGCTGGTGCGCGTGCTGGAAGGTAGCCTGCAGGTCGAGGGGCTGGAGCATGAAACGCTGCAGGCGGGCGACCTGCTGGCGGTGCCGCGCGAACTGTCGTTCACGGTGCTGGAAGACGTGGCGCTGGAGGTGTTCCGCTTCGGCGAGGCCGACTTCCTCACCCGCATGGCCTGCCTGGAAAAACTGTGGCGGCTGTCGTTCGTCATGGCGTGGGAGCTGCGCTGCACCGAGGAAGCCAACGAAGAGCAGCGCCTGGCAGACACCCGCGCGCGCGACGACGGCGACATGGAAACCGGCATCGGCGCCCTCGCCGGCCTGGTCGAAGGTGACGCCGACTGGATCGCCCCCAAGGACGGCGAAGCCGGTCCGCTGCTGCAAGTGGCGCGCCACATCGGCGCCCTGATCGGCGTCGAGTTCAAGAAGGAAGTCCGGCGCGGTCGCGGCAACAACGACACGGCGGCCGACCTGGCCGAAGCCAACGGCCTGCGCAGCCGCCAGGTTCTGCTGGGCGCGCGCTGGTGGCAGATGGACAGCGGCGCGCTGCTGGCCTTCGACGCCGCCACCGAGGAGCCGCTGGCATTGCTGCCGCAACGTTGGAAGCGCGGCTACGTCGCCGTCAACGCCGCCGGCGAACGCACCGTGCTCGATGCCGCCAGCGCGGCCCGCATCAAACCTTACGGCTATGTGTTCTACCGCCCTCTGCCGGCCAAGGCGCTGACGGAAATCGACCTGCTGCGCTTCGGCCTGCGCGGCTACGGCAGCGAGATGGCGGCCGTGGTCGCGCTGGCCGGCGTGATCGGCGCGCTGGGCCTGGTGGTACCGCTGGCCAGCGCCAGGGTGATGGACTCCATCATCCCCTCGGCCAAGGGCAACCTGCTGATCCAGATGGGCCTGGGCCTGTTCTTCGTCACCATGACGGTGGCGCTGTTCTCGCTGGTGCGCTCGCTGATGGTGCTGCGCATCCAGGACAAGATGGACATGGCGATCCAGGCCGCCGTGTGGGACCGCCTGCTGCGCATGCCGGCCAGCTTCCATCGCAAATACTCGGTCGGCAATCTCGAGACGCGCGTGCGCGCCTGCCAGAAGGTCATACGCATCCTGTCTGCGCGCACGGTGGCCAACATCTTCGCCGGCGCCTTCTCCGCGCTGAACTTCCTGGTGCTGTTCTGGTTCAGCGCCAGCTTGTCGCTGCTGGCGTTGGCGCTGGTGCTGGTGGCGGCCGTCGCCGTCATCTGGTTCCGACGCAAGTCGGTCAGGATCGCCATCGCCGCGCCGGACTCGCCGCGCAACCTGGCCACGCTGGTGCTGCAGATGATACAAGGCGTGGGCAAGCTCCGCGTGGCGGGCGCCGAGGGCCGCGCCTTCGCGCTGTGGACCCGCGAGCACGCGCTGGGCGAGGTGCCCAACGTCGGCCAAGCCAAGCTGGTCGTCATCGAATCCGTGTTTTTCCGTTCGCTCGACCACCTCGCCGTGCTGTTCCTGTTTGCCGCCGCCGGCTACATGATGAACGGCGGCGGTGCGCAAAAACTCTCCGCCGGCGAATTCGTCGGCTTCTTCGCCGCGTTCGGAGGCGTGTTCCACGGCGTGGTCAGCCTGTGCGAAACGCTGATCAGCGTGGTGGCTGTCAACGGAGCCTACTTCAAGGCCAAGCCCATTCTCGACACCGTGCCGGAAGTCGAAAAAGGCAAGGCCAGCCCGGGCCAGCTGACCGGCATGGTGGAGGTGAACAAGGTCAGTTTCTGCTACGCCGGTGGGCCGCCGGTGCTGCACGAAGTGTCGCTGAGCGCGCGGCCGGGCGACTTCATCGCCATCGTCGGCGCGTCCGGTTCCGGCAAGTCGACCCTGATGCGGCTGTTGCTGGGCTTCGAGAAGCCCAGCGCAGGCTCCATCCTGTTCGACGACAAGGACCTGGCCGATCTACACCTGCGCAAGCTGCGGCGCCAGTTCGGCGTGGTGCTGCAGGACACGCGGCTGCTGGCCGGCGACATCCTCGGCAACATCGTCGGCGACTCAGGTGCATCGCTCGAAGACGCCTGGGCGGCGGCCGAGGCGGCGGCGGTCGACGACGACATCCGCGCCCTGCCGATGGGCATGTACACAGTGATCGGCGTCGGCGTCAACACGCTGTCGGCCGGCCAACGCCAACGCATCCTGATCGCGCGCGCCCTGGTGCGCAAGCCGCCGGTGCTGTTCCTCGACGAGGCCACCAGCCTGCTGGACGGCCCGGCGCAAGCCCGCGTGATGAACAACCTGGCGCGCATGCGCGTCACGCGCATCGTCATCGCCCACCGCCTGACGGCGCTGACCGAGGCCGACCAGATCGTCGTGATCGACCAGGGCCGCATCGTCGAACGCGGCAACTACCGCGAATTGACGGCGCAGGACGGCCTGTTCAAGGCTATGGTGCGCGACCAGTTCATGGACACACAAGATATCGAAAAGGTTGATACCCACAATGCGTAAGGTCCTGTTCATCCTCAGCGAGCTGCTGGACGAAGACGTCGACTGGCTGGCCAATTACGGCGAACGTGTCAGCTATCCCGCCGGCACGGAGCTGATCGCCTTCGACAGCCGCGTAGACAGCGTCTACTTCGTCCTCGACGGCAGCTTCTCCGTGCTGACCGGCGGCGGCGACTTGATCGTGGAGCTGGGCAGCGGCGAGATCATAGGCGAGATGTCGCTGGTCGATCCGGCACGCACCACGGCGGCGGTGCGCGCCGGTGAAGGCGCGGTGGCTCTGCGGCTGCCCAACACGCTGCTGCGCGAGAAGCTGGAAGCCGACGCGCCCTTCGCCGCGCGCTTCTATCGTGCTCTGTCGGTGTTCATGTCCGACCGCATCCGCCACACCACGCGCCGCTTCGGCTACGGCAGCGCCGTGCCGGATCCGTCCAAGCCGCAGCTGGAAGAAATCAACGAAGAGCTGGTCGACAAGCTGTACCTGGCCGGCGCGCGCTTCGACCGCATGCTGAAACGCCTGGCGAGCTAGCACGTGAAGCGCTTGATCCATATCGCCATTGCCACGCTGCTCGCCTGCACCGCGCCGACGGCTGTCGCGCAATCCGTTGCGCCAGCGGTGCTGGACCTGCGCGCGGCGATCAACCTCGCGCTCGAACGCAGTCCGGACATCGAACTGCAACGCTACAACGAAAGCGCGGCCGCCGGCATCGCACAGGGCAGCCGCGCGCCGTTCGACCTGGTCACCAGCGGCGCGATAGGCGCCAGCCGCGACGAGCGCCCGCTGCGCGCCGACGAACGCGCCAAGGCGCTGGCCGCCGGCACCGACCAACTGATCAACGCCAACACGCTGAGCTTCGGAGCCTCGCGCCAGCTCGACTCCGGCATCCAGCTGAGCGGCGTCTACGCCCTCACCCGCTCCGCCGACAACGTGCAGGAAGCGCAGAACATCCCGCGCCAGAGCAGCGACAAGCTGACCTTCACGGTGCGCGTGCCGCTGCAGAAAAATCCTGGCCGCGACCAGCTGGCCACCCGCAAAGCCACCGAACTGGAAGCCGCCGCAGCAAAGCGCGATACCGAACAAGTAGTGGCGCGCTCGGTGCTCAGTGTGGTACAGGCTTATTGGGACTGGGCCTCGCGCGTGGCCGCCGCCGACGTCGCGCAGAGCGCCGAGACCCGCATGCGGCAGCTGCGCCGCGAAACCGAGAAGATGGTGGCCGAGGACGAACTGCCGCCGTCGGAACTGAACCTGCTGACCGCCGCCATGACCGAGCGCGAAACGGCCCGCATCGGCGCCCAGCAGCGCGCCCGCGACGGCCGCTATGCGCTGGGACGTCTGTACGGCATGGGCGCGCTGGAAACCGAGACGCTGCCGCAGCCGTCCGAACTGCTGCCGGAACGCGCCGCCGGCGCCGGCCTCGAAGCATTGGGGCCGCACGCACTGGAACGGCGCGCCGACATCGCCGCGCTGCGTCTGCGTGAGCAGGCCATGGCGGAACGGCTGGAAGCGGCCCGCAGCAACAACAAGCCGGTGGCCGACCTCGATCTGTCGGCCTACTACGCCGGCCTGCGCGAAGGCACGCGTCCCTTGTCGGCCGCCTTCGATCCGACCGTGCACCGCAGCGGTCCCGGCGTCGCCGCCAAGTTATCGGTGCAATGGCCTGTCGAGAATTCCGCCAACAATGGCGCGCTGCGGCTGGCCGCCGCCAACACCGACAGCGCCCGCCTGCGCCGCAGCGTGCTGGAACAAACGGTGCTGGGCAATGTGGAAGCGGCCTACCTGGGCTACAACAGCTACGTCGCGCAGTTGCGCGCATCGGAGCAGACGATAGAGCGCTACCGCAGTGCGCTGAAGGACACGATCACCAAGCGCCAGTTGGGCAGCGCCACGCTGATCGACGTGCTGAATGTGGAGGACCGCCTGAACAACGCCATCCTGGCGCGGCTGCAGTACCAGCAAGCCTACGCGCTGGCCCGCGCACAGATCCTGTACGAGAGCGGCGCCCTGTTGCGGACCGCACCGGACGGTACGATGACGGTGGAACTGGAAGCAATCCGTCCCTGACGATCTGGTAGGCTAAACACATTGCCTCAAAACGACAGTCGGCTTCCGCCCCAAAGCCGCCTGTCGCCTTCCTAGCCTTGTTTAAAAACTCGATGAAGACTATTTGATTTACGACCGACGAGCAAACGCAAGAAATTCACTTTCTTTTGAATCCGCTACCCGTCTAGCCGCGATTGCAGCTCCCGGATTTTTCGCATTTAGCAAATCCCTATCTTCCTTCCAATCGGCCTTGTCGGGATCGCCGAAGCCTACCGTACTTCCGGCAACAATCAGAGCGTTCGTAACGGGCTCAATTGCCATCGACAACTCTTTCTCCGAGTACGTCGGCCCGCCAAATTTTGCCCCTGTAATATGCCAAAGAAATATTATATCGCGCTCCGCTTCATCACTTAGAAAATGAATCCATTCTTTTTCGGAATTTTCAAAATATGGCATTAGATTTATAAAATTAGAGGGGAGCCATGAGGGCGTTACTGCGTTGTCTGGTTTTGGCCGGATCAGCCCTCAATGCTCACTTCGTAAGGAGAAAAGAGAAGCGCTCTGCCAGCCCCCTCCATTGTTTCCCATTGCCGCCGGTAGCGGTTGCATTGGCAAGGCATGTATCAAGAATTTCCTGGGATCGAGGCTTCGACAACGTAATGTTGCCACTCTCCATGAAGGCATCCACGCCGCACCTAGCTCCAGCCATGTAGACGTCAAGATACTCAGGCATAGAGTACCCGCACCTTCAGCACTGCTCCGCCTTCACGTAAGTGCCAGAGCGGATCCATCCGGCTCCCGGTCAGCTTTGTGGAAAATACAACTTAGGCAACGTTACAATTTGCGCATTTTTATATTTAAACGGCTGATATAATTTATTTCGTTTCTGTGTTGTCATCAGAAACGAATTTTCTGAAATAATAGTTTCCTGGATGTACTTTTCAACCTAAATTAATGGGCTTAATATGCGTAGGATTTCAATGATCTCGATTCCGATATTTACATTAGCAATTTTTTCTTCTGTCGCCCAAGCGACGACTTACCCGTTCCAACCTACGCCCGTTCCTGACTACCCGACAGCTGAAAAAAGTTCGGCCGACGTCACAAGGCTGCGTCTATCCGTTTCGAGTGACAGTTCGATAAAAGAAGATAACTTAAAGATTGGTGATCTAATATTTTGCTCTTCAACTGCCTGTTTCAGGCCTACGCCTAAGACCTACATTTCGGCAAAATCCACAGAATTTGGTACTGCGACAATAGTATTTGATTCCGCAGTTCCATATGGCGATATAAGAACAATATTTTTTGGAGAGGTGGCCGGTCAAAAAATAATCTCTGGTCGAATTGAGCTCCCTTCAACTTTGAGTCTTGAAAAAGGATTTCAGGGTGCGGACATTTTAGTTTTGCTTAAAAAATCGATGTCGCGAAACAACGTGGTGTATGTTCCGACACGAGCCACCTCTACTTTAATGGATAGTACCGCACAGGCTGTATATTACGATCCAAGCTTTTCCTCTACCGTTAGTCTTCCACATGGCGTGACGCTAAAAATTCCTGAAGGATCTACCGACAGCCCGCAAATCTTTAGTGTTGCCGTCCGTGACGTTGGGAATTTCCGCCCAAGCATCGACATCTATCCATATATAAATACAAAAAAAGAATTCACCGTAACATCAACGACAGCGTTTAAAGCAAGATCAACATTAGTGCCTCCTCAGACGCCCCCACTTGTTCCCGACGCAGCGCAGAAGTCCATCTTAGAGAGCACGAATACTCCGCTCACAAGGAAATTTAATAAAACAGGAAATTTGAATTTTTCGCAGGTGAAAGATGATGCTTCCGCTAAACCGTCAATAGAAGCCCTCGCTACGGGCACGGTAACCCCCTGCTCCGTAACAATAGCAAATCCAACAAATCAGAATACAATAACCAACATGCTTCAAATAAACGGCACGCTTAATGTTAACTGGTGTGAACAGAGTGAGCCTTACATTCACATTGGTGTAATTGAGTTAAGCAAGTCTCCTGTAACCTATGGGCTTGCTTATTCTCAAAAATATCCCGAAGTTATGAATCTTAAACCGATTGTCGATTCAGATTTTTTAAGTAAGTCCACGATGACGGTCAACGGGTTTTATTGGGCTGGCGACGAGGGAACTGCCGATGGTCAAACAGGTAGGCCAAGCGGATATGTAAAATACAACAACAATCAGATAGGGGTGAACTACACATCTGGTGTTTCACAAGGGAACAAGAGGGTATTAACCTTCACGGGTGGGACCTTAAGTGCGCAGTGGACAGATAATGCCGCGATAAATAATTATTATGTAAATGATTTTGTAATAAGTTCTTCTACATCGATTGTAAGAGATGGCGTCTGCACTACCGATGGATTAAGAAATAGATGGTCGGCCCTCGGCGAAACCAATGGACGAATAGTTTTAATTTCCTCGACATCTGGTGGCGAAACAAGTGCTGCGAGCTTATGTGAGGTTTTTAAATCCTTAAATATCAGAAATGCAATTAGATTAGACGGTGGACCGAGCACGGCGATGACGTTTGGTCCCACTTTAGTGAACCCATTAACTGGCTTAGCTAGATTGAAGTATGGAAATATGCGGCGTATCGCATATTCTATAAAAATCTGGTTTAACAGGTAATTTCTTGGACGATTACTGTACGATGTAGCACAAGTCCGAAACAGCGGCGGCGATCCTGTGTACCCTCAAACTCTGGTCGGCGCTGCTACGCTATCGCGACGACGGAGTAACTGGTAAACGCCTACAATCATGTTGGTAAAGATTCGCTTGCAAAGCCAAATTGCGATAAAAGCATAAATGCTCCATTGTCTAATTCAGAAGCCGGATGTCGGTAGTAGAGGTGAGTGCGGCTGGAAAGTAAGAGACCCGCAGATGGTAACGGACTCTCAGAACTCTGACTCATATGACAGCGCGCGTTAGGGCAGTCTGAGCTACTATACAATGCTGTTCGCTCCCACGCTTCTTTCGCAAAAAGAGTCTCCGCTTTGAACAGTGCTGCAATTAAAGGCAATTAAAACGTTTCTCTGTCATCTTCAAAATAACTACACACTTCCTGCCGAAACTGCATATTCGAATCGACAAACTCATTTGCATGTTTGCCGTTCCAAGCGAAAGCTATCTGGTTCTCAGCTTGAGGCGTATACGTGCGAACAAAATTAGGTCTCTTTTCAAGTTGTGTTTGTAGTGACCGGCAGCTTCTGGCCGTTGTCGGCCGACTATGAGTGCTGATGCTCAAGGAAATCAGCCACCATTTGTTGCACTTCCTTTGAGGCACGCGAATGCTTGAGGACTTGGTTCATCACGGAGAGCCAGCCCACGCGTACATCCTGCGAAACCTCGGCATTCAAAATTCGATTCACCATCCAAACGTTTAGGTCTGCTGGTTGCCTCAGCACTGAATCTCTGAGAAAAGATTCATACCCAGGAATTGACTCCAGTTCATGGACAAGTGGTCCCGGCGAACCTAGCTCGGCGTTCGGGTGACGCTCGATCAGAGAGAGCGTCGCCGGCACTGCCGGTGTACGCAATTCGGGAGCAAGCGACTGCAAGCAATCAAGGATTTCGTGAAGGCGTCCGACATTATCGACTTCGTCAACCGGAACGAAAGCATCAAGCTCGGCCACCACATTTTCAACAATCATGAGAGCAATCGTTTCCTTAATCCGTCAAACAAGATGCCTGGCCGCTTGTGGCCGTTGTGAGCCCCTTGTGTCGAATGAAATTCTTTGCTGGTGCCCGGCTTTACTGCGCTCAGTAAAGCTCGTTTTGAGGCGCGCGTTTCTGCTGACACTTCTGTGATGCAGGCATGCTACTAGCGCAATCAGAACTCGAGCACTCTGAAGGCTTTCCCTCTATGCCTTCAGCACATTCACTAGAGGCTGAAGTGTCCACCTTCGCATCACCTTTCTCAGTATCAGCACGTGCATTGCCAATACCGGTTGGTGCCTCGTTCTGCTCCGGTGCCGCATGCGGCTGAATGACTGGTCTGCTACAGCTGGCCACTCTTAGCCGCCTGCCTCTGGACAGGATACACATGCTCACATTACTGCGCGCTAATTTTACGTATCAAATGGCTTTCTGAATCGGATATGTAAATGTTGCCTGCGGAATCCAGCGCCATGCCCGCAGGATTACGGAAACTGGCGGCGATACCGATGCCATCGATATCACTGTTGCTAGGATTGCCTGCAATGGTCGTCACCATTCCCCTTGCATCGATCTTGCGGATCAACCTATTGCCAGAATCCACCACGTAGACGTTACCAGACGTATCGACGGCAACCGCATTAGGCGCGAGGAAAGTAGCTGCGGTCCCCGCACCGTCAGCGCTGCCGCTCTTGCCATAGATGTCCCCCGCAAGAGAGGTGACTATCCCAGCCGCCGTAACCTCTCGAATTGAATTGTTAAGCGCATCGGTCACATAAACGTTACCCACGGCATCGACGATAACGCTGTCCGGAAATTCGAATGCTGCTGCATACGCAGGTCCATTGCCAAACACCGGCCTATCCGGGCTGCCACTGCCTGCATATGTCGTAACCAAACCTGTCGGGGTAACTTTGCGGATCATATTATTGGATGCGTCAGCGACATAAACATTGCCGGCAGCGTCGACCGAGACGTCAGTAGGGAAAGCGAAACTGGCGGCCGCGCCCATACCGTTTGCGCTGTTATAACTTCCGTCGCCGGCTAGGGTCGTAACCACTCCGCCGGGTGTGATCTTACGGATCAAATTGTTGCGCGAATCGGCCACATAGACGTTGCCAGATTTATCGACTGCAACGCCACCTGGATTATTAAAGCTGGCAGCGGTACCGGTGCCGTCTTTGTTGCCTGGCGCGCCGCTCCCCGCCAGCGTAGTAACAATACCTGCAGGTGTAATTTTTCGGATCAGATTGTTGCCGGAATCAGGCACGTACACGTTCCCTAAGGCGTCTACTGCGAGACGTCCAGGGGAATTAAAACTCGCCGCAGTCCCTATCCCGTCATTGCTTCCCATAACGCCGCTACCGGCAAACGTGGTAACCATCGCCTTAGCTGCATGGCATGACACCGCGATATTTGTGACGTTAGAATTGCTCACAGTACCAGCGCCATTATTCAGGACGCAAATGTCCGTAAACCCTTGTGGTTGACTGGCGATGCTCACATTGTAGGAGGTGCCACTGAGGAGTTTTGTCGGAAACGTGACGCTGTTGGCTCCGGGCACGACGGAAATCGTATCCGTTCCATTCGACAGGACCAGCCCCGATGCGGTCAGATTACTGATGCTGCTCGCTAAAGAGAATGTGCTGGGCGGCGAGGTGTCACTTCCGCCACCGCAAGCAGATAGCAGCATGCTCAAGAGAATAATGGCAGCTGCAGAGAATACAATTCGTTTCATAAATTCATCAATTCACAATAAATATCTGCGCACCTTGCGCAATAGAGATGTCTGTCTTTGGCCGGTTCCCGAACTACCACAACCATAGTGCCTTCAGTTCCTCGGCGATGAAAAAAGTAAGCTTTAATCCCAAGAAAACTAAGAAGCCAAAGCGAACGGCTTGCCATCTAGAGTTGAAGGAGCCATCACTGTCCTTGTGTGCGCGATGAATCTCCACGAATAGATGACGTGCAACGATCCACCAAAGAACGGCTTGCGGCAGATAGAGAGTCCATTGTGAAATAAGATCTGGAGGGAAGCTAAACAAGCAATACAGCCAGAAAACAATGAACGGAATAAACCACATCGCGACTTTTAAAAAAAGGTCGGCTCGACCAAGCGAAATCAGATCACGATAGATTAAATATGCCATTGCTAGCGGGCCACCGAAAAAGCCTCCCCATCCCAGTCCTCCCGCAGAATAAATAGAAACACGCCGAGAATCCGTACCCACCGCCGTAGGGGCAGTTGCAGAAGCTTCCATCGTAGACATAACCCTATAAGTATCAGATTTTTTCAAAGTCAATGTCGCTACTGGCCGGAGACGGTCGGACGGAACAGGATAGCATCTTGCTCAAGTGAAAAGATCACATATTGTCACGTCCAGTCGACCCCGTTTGTCTACAAAAGCTGGCAACACAAAGAAGTTAATGTGACGACTCGGAACACAAACAAGCTGCACTTGGCGGCAGACACGTTCATCCCTGCGGCCAACTCCCACGGTGACTCGCCTATAGCATCCCGATTTCCTTGAGCCAGTTTTCAACCAGCGATGGCCAGGACGAAACGGGATGTTCTTTATCCCTGAGGCCGAAGGCGTGTCCGCCCTTGGCAAAGAGATGCACCTCCGCCGGCACGCCCGCACGATCAAGCGCCCGCGCATAAAGCGTACTGTTGCAGATGGGGTCGACGGGGTCATCCCAAGCTTGCAGCAAAAATGTTGGCGGCGTTTTCTCTGTGACGCGAATGCTCGGATCGAGTGTGCCACCGGAACGACACAGGTGGCCCGGATAAAGCGCCACCGCAAAGTCAGGGCGGCTGCTCAACTTGTCCACTGCATCGACTGGCTTGTAGGTCAGCGCGAAAACGTTGCTGGTCTGCGCAACCAGATAACCGCCTGCCGAAAAACCGATCACGCCAATTTTGCCAGGATTGATGTCCAGTTCCTTGGCCCTGGATCGGACAAGCCTGATGGTCCTTTGCGCGTCCTGCAGCGCGCGCGGGACCTTAGGCGTAATAGAGCACTGGCATTTTTCATCCCAATGGTGATTGCCATTGGGAACGCGGTACTTGAGCAGCACGCAGCTAATGCCGCGCGACGTCAGCCAATCGCAGATTTCAGTACCCTCCAAATCCATGGCCAGGACCCTGAAACCTCCACCAGGAAATACCACTATCGCTGCCCCAGTATTCTGGCCCTTGGCCGCATACACCGTCATGGTCGGCTGGCTGACATCGGTAGCCTGGGTCCACCCTCCGTGTCCGGTCATAGGGCCGACAGACTCTGCCTTCGGGGAGGATATCGCATCAGGTACCGCGCCAGGCCAGATCGGAATCTGCACCTGACCCGGCGATGGTTGCCAGGTCTCAGCTTGAGCCGGAACGTTGCTGATCAATAGAACAAACAGAAACGAGAAGATGGTGCGTTTCTGCATGCTTTGGAACTGAGCTCGCAAGGGCCGCGCAGCTTGTCGAGACTTTTCATCTGGCCGGGTCAGGAACAATAAACCAAGAGCAAACAGCACACCTCGCACATTCATGAGCAACCTTGTCTTTAACGCCAGAGATCCGGCCGGATGCGCGGAGGATAGCATCTCGCCGGAGCGTCAAAGTACGCAGATTGTCACGTACCGGCTGGTTGCATCAACCGCCGTGGCCGCTGACAGTGCTGCGGAAGATCGGCAGCACCAGGCTGATGGGCCGCTCGTGGTGCACCAGTATCTCGCCCTGGCACAGTGAGCCGCTGGACACCGGTAACGAGCTGCCCGCCGCCGCCGACCACAGATAAGGATTGCGCGCCTCGGCGTCCGGCGCTGGATTCTGCGCCAGCGCGATGCGCACCGCATACGTGGCCGTGCCATGCGCCAGTTCGCGCATCAGCTCCGGATTGGTAATCGTGTTCATCAAGCCCTGCGGCGTGGCGGGATAGGCCGACGTCGATTTGACGCTGGCACGCAGCACGCCATGCTCCTCCTTGCGCGCGTGACCGGGCACCAGTTCGACCTGGTCGTTGGCCGCGATCTTCTTGCCGTCCGAGGCCGACACATACATCACCGCTTCCAGCCCGCCGCCATTGCCGCCGCCGTCCACCCGCTCGATGCTGACCACCGGCGTATCGCGCCGCACCGCGCTGTTGACGGACGCCTTGATCTCCACCACCCGGCCCGCCACCTGGCTGCGCAGGCGCGTCACCGACTGGCTCTGCGCCTCCAGCCCAGCCAGCTCACGCCGCGCCTCGTTGAGCTGCAAATCCAGCTTGGACCGGCTGCCGCCGGCCACCCGCTCGTAGTCGGTGGTGCGCTTGTCCAATTCCGCCAGCTTGCGCTGCGTGTCCTCCAGCCCGGCGCGCGCATCGGCCAGGTCCAGTGGTGTTTGCGCCGCCGCCCGCGCGGTGATCAGGCCGTCGGCGCGCAGGCGCTGGTCCAGTTCCATCTGCTGCTCCAGGATGCGGATACGCTTGCGGTCCGATTCCAGCCGCAGCGCCAGTGCGCCGCGCTGCTCGGCCATGCTGTCACCGTTCAGGCGCTGGCTGCGCTGCGCCTCGGTGTGCGCCACCTTGGCCACGGCCTCCACGTCGGCCAGCTTGACGCGCGCGTTGGCGATCTTCTCGGACAGCTCTGGAGTTGCTACCACAGCAACTTCCTGCCCCGCCTCGACCATGGCGCCCGGCTGCACCAGCAGTTCGGTGATCTGCCCCGCCATGTCCGCCGTGACGTCGCTGACGCCCTGCGGATGCATGATGATGCAGCTGCCGGCCACCCGCGTGGGGATGTCGCCGAACACGCTCCACAGGATCACCACGCCGATGACCAGCCCCAGCCCGGCCAGGTTGGCCCAGGCCGTCCAGCTGACGCGCGCCACGTGATGGTCGAAGCCGCGCAGCGAGTCGGGCAATTTGGCGGGGAAATCTTGGTGTTCTTTCATGAACGTAATTATAATTCGGAACTGGCCTATACAAGATGAACAAACTACGGTATAGTACCGCCTGTCGCTGCAATGAGCGTACCGCCAACCTGGTGGTGCCGATTGATCAGCCAGGTAGTACTAGCAGCTTCGCAAGCCTTAGCGCATCACACTGATGTCGCTTATAAAGCCCTCCCGCCTTTGGTGTCGCACCTGACACCGTCCCGGCGCAAAGCTTTTGTGCCGAAATTTCTTTCGATTTTGATTGAGTCATTTCGTTTTGGTAGGCGTTGCTATTTCGCGTTCGGCTTTTGCACGAGCGCTGATTTTTACGAAAGAACAGCATGACATTTGAAGCACTTGGTCTCAACACGTCCCTGATTAAAGCCCTGACCGACGCCGGCTACACCGCGCCGACTCCCGTTCAGCAGCAGGCTATCCCTGCAGCGATCGCAGGCAAGGACTTGTTGGTTTCCTCGCAAACCGGTTCCGGCAAGACTGCAGCGTTCATGCTGCCGTCGCTGCACCGTTTGTCCGAGATCGACCCGGCAGCCGCCGGCAAGACTCCGAATCAAGAAATGCAAGCCGCCCGCGCCCGTGGCGAGCGTCCACGTTTCAAAGCCGCACAGCCAAAAATGCTGGTGTTGACCCCAACCCGCGAACTGGCCCTGCAAGTAACCTCCAATACCGACAAGTACAGCGTCAACCTGCGTCGTCTGAAAGCAGTGTCGATCCTGGGCGGTATGCCTTACCCTAAACAGATGCAACTGCTGGCCAAGAATCCTGAGATTCTGGTGGCAACCCCTGGCCGTCTGATCGACCACATGGAATCGGGCAAGATCGATTTCTCGCAACTGGAAATCCTGGTGCTGGACGAAGCCGACCGCATGCTGGACATGGGTTTCATCGACGACATCGAAAAGATCGTCGAAGCGACCCCGTCGACCCGCCAGACCATGCTGTTCTCGGCCACGCTGGACGGCGTCGTCGGCAACATGGCGCGCCGCATCACCAAGGATCCGCAAGTGATCCAGATCCTGAGCGCCGCCAACAAGCATGAAAACATCACCCAGCGCGTGCACTTCGTCGACGACCTGTCGCACAAGAACCGCCTGCTGGACCATCTGCTGCGCGACGACTCGCTGGACCAGGCCGTTGTGTTCACCGCCACCAAGCGTGACGCCGACACCATCGCCGACCGCCTGAACATCGCCGGTTTCTCGGCCGCCGCACTGCATGGCGACATGCATCAGGGCGCCCGTAACCGCACGCTGGACAGCCTGCGCCGCGGCCAGGTCAAGATCCTGATCGCCACCGACGTTGCCGCCCGCGGTATCGACGTGCCGACCATCACCCACGTGTTCAACTACGATCTGCCGAAGTTCCCGGAAGATTACGTCCACCGCATCGGCCGCACTGGCCGTGCAGGCCGCAACGGCCTGGCGATCTCGCTGGTGAACCACGCTGAAGGCATGAACGTCAAGCGCATCGAACGCTTCACCAAGCAGCTGATTCCGGTCAACGTCATCGAAGGCTACGAGCCGAAGAAGACTGCGTCGGCAGCACGTTCGACCTCGCGTCCAGGCGGCTGGAAACCGGGCGACAACCGCACCGGCGCCAAGCCATCGGGCCAGCGCACGTTCAGCAAGCCAGGCGCGCCGCGCAAAGAAGGCAGCACCGGCGGCGGCTACAAGGGCAGCAACCCGCGCAGCACCGACGGCGCACGCCGCAGCTACGGCGACCGTTAATCGTCGCCAGGCTTCAAATGAAAACGCCCCTTGTGGGCGTTTTTTTTCGTCGACGCCTGCGGAATGCGGCGGAAAGTCGGATACTTCATGACACAGCAGCACTTTCGAAAGGAGCGGTCATGAAGCAGCAGCAAAGCGCAGGATGGCAAGGCACGGGCGGCAATATGTGGGTTGAAGCGCAGGAACTGCTCGACCAGATGTTCCAGCCGATCGAAGACCTGCTGATGCAAGGGCTGCCGGCGGACACGCGACGGCTTCTGGACGTGGGCTGCGGCACCGGCGCCACCACGCTGGCAGCCGCGCGCAGGCTTGGCCCGGACAGCCATTGCGCCGGCATCGACATTTCCGGCGCGGTGATCGAAGCCGCCCGCGAGCGCGCCGCGCAGGCCTGCTCCAACGCCTGCTTCATCCAGGACGACGTGCAATCGCACGCATTCGAACCGGCCAGCTACGACACCATCATCTCCCGCTTCGGCGTGATGTTCTTCGACGATCCCGTCGCAGCGTTCCGCAATCTGAGACTGGCCGCGCGCGGCAACGCGACGCTGCGGCTGATCGCCTGGCGCGGTGCGGAAGACAATCCCTTCATGACCACCGCCGAACGGAGCGCGGCCGCCCTGCTGCCCCAGTTGCCCGTCCGCGTGCCGGACGAACCGGGCCAGTTCGGCTTTGCCGACCGCGACCGGGTGCGAACAATACTTGAGCACAGCGGCTGGGAGCGGATCGACATCGAGCCGCTCGACGTCGTGCGCAGCTTCCCGGAAAAAGAACTGCTGCGCTACATCACCAGGATGGGCCCGGTCGGCAGACTGTTGCAGACTGTGGACGACCACACACGCCAACAAGTGGCCAGCACCGCGCGCGCCGCCTTCGAACCCTTTGTCCACGGCGATGAAGTCCGTTACACCGCCGCCTGCTGGGACATCCGTGCAGGCGCGAGCGACCAGCATTAACAGGGCATCGGGCTCAGTGTCCCCGGAGTTTGCACAATACGCAGGAGATCGCGCCGGTTACGGCCAGCATCGCCGCCATGTGTACGCCGACGGCCGCCAGCGCCAGCAGCAGCGAGCCGGATGCGGTGATCTCGCGCGCCGGAGACCCGGCCAGGCACAGCGGAATCAATGCCGGCACCAGCATCAACCCGGCGCCGTGCAGCGTGCACATCATGAAGGACCACAAGGCCAGGCCTGCCCGCCGACGGCGGCACAACAGCAGCGCCGCCAGCAGAACTCCGGCCAGCGCCAGCAGCACATCCCGATCCATCGCCATGCCCAGCGCGACGGCGCCAGCCACCAGCGCCACCGATGCCGCGTGTCCGGCCGCGATCGGCACCAGCGCCAGCAGCGCCAGCGTCCGGTCGCGCGCCGCAGCGGCGAACAGCCAGCCGGTGGCGGGATTCAGGCCGTGCAAGGCCCCCGCCCCGGCCACCGCCAGCCATGGCCATAAGCTCGACATGGCATGCGCTCACGAATGCGAACAGCACGAGCCGGCCGCCGGCACCGTTTCATAGCGGTCGTGGTAACGCACCCACGCCATCGTATAAGGCAGCCCCTCCTCGTTGCGGCCCAGCGGCGTCAGATCGAGGAAGTTATAGGTGTGCATCATCACTTCAACGCCACGGCCGTAGGTCGAGTAGGTGTGGAACACCTCGCCCGCATCGTTTTTGTAGAACACGCTGACGCCGGGCGCGTCCGGATGCGGGAACGGCTGCTTCTGGTAGTTGTAGTAGACCTCGCCCGTGGCCAGGTCTTCCGGCTTGAAGCTGACGTCGAAGTCATAGTTGAAATCGCCGTCGTCCGACGACACCCACTTGAAATGCCAGCCCATGCGCTGGCGGAAGCGTTCGATGTCGGCCAGCGGCGCGCGCGAGACGGCCACCAGCGTCGTGTCGCGCTGCGCCAGGTGCGCCAGTGCGCCATCGGTGTGGTCGGCCATGTACGAGCAGTGCGAACAGCCCTGTTCCGCTCCCGGCGTGAACATGAAATGCTGCACCACCAACTGGCGGCGGCCTTCAAACAGGTCGGCGAGCGAGCGCCGGCCTTCCGGCGTATCGAACACATAGTTCTTGTCGATGCGCACCCACGGCAGCGCGCGGCGCTCGCGGGCGATCTGGTCGTGCAGGCGCATCAGTTCCTTCTCGCGCACCAGCAGGGCCTTGCGCTCTTGTACCCATTGCTCATTGGAGACAACGGTGTGTGCTTCAGTAGTCATTACGGTATCCATGATGTTCTCCTTTGCTTAATTGGCGGGACGACGCACGGCGCGGACTTTGCCGCTCTCGCCGCCGCCGCAATAAAACAGGCTGGCGCCGTCCGATTCGAGGCCGCTGACGGCGGTGCCGGCCGGCATTTCCAGCCGTTCCAGCACGGCGCCGGTCTTGGGATCGATGTGGCGGATATCGCTGTCGTCGCCCTCCCACGTCGCGTGCCACAGCTCGCCGTCGACCCAGGTCACGCCGGTGACGAAACGGTTGGAATCGATGCTGCGGATCAGCGTGCCGGTGACGGGATCGATCTGGTGGATCTTGCGCGCCCGGTACTCGCCCACCCACAGGCTGCCCTCGGCCCAGGCCATGCCCGAGTCTGCGCCATGGCCGGGTGCCGGTATCGACGCCACCACCTTGCCGTCGGCCGGGTCGATCTTGTCGATGCGCTGCTCGGCGATCTGGTACAGGTACTTGCCGTCGAAGGCCGTGCCGGCGTCGCAGGCACAGTCCAGTGAGCGGGCAAGCTTGCCGCTGGCGGGATCGAAGGCGATCAGTTTGTCGCCGGTGGCGGCCCAGACGCGCTGGCCATCGTGGGTAACGCCGGCTATTTTGCTGGCGCCGTCGAACGGGCCATACTCGCGCACGATTTCTGCCGTGCGTACTTTTTCCTTGCTGGTCATTGCTGCCTCCTTGAGTAGCGCCTCGGATCGGCGCCGCACGACAACTTTATGCGATCGGCAGTGCGGCGGGGAGTAACAAGATTGTCGTGTATCCGGCCAGCGGCGGCGACAGCCAGCGCCGGGTGCGCGTCTGGCCGATCGAACGCACCCGGCCCGCCGTCTCCAGTTCTGCCAGCGCGCGCTGGATGGTGCGCTGGCTGTCGCCCAGCGCCATCGCCAGGGCCGAGGTGGACCAGGCGGCGCCGTCGGACAGCAGCGCCAGCAGCGAGGCCTGGTCGCCGGCGATGGGCGGAGCCAGCACGGCCACTTCTCGCCCGGCCAGCGGCCTCAGGGCGAAGCCGCGCGCGGTGGCCTCGATCTGCGCCATGCCGGCCACCAGCGCGCGCAGGCGGCTGATTTCGACACGCAGGCGGGCGCGGTGCGTCTCGTCCGGCTGATGGGTGCGGAATGCGCTGGCGATCAAGGCTTCCCGGCCGATATCGCCGGGCCATGCCTCGGCCAGCGCAAGTGCCAGCGCAAACAGTATCGGACGGCGCGCCAGCGACTGCCATGCGTCCCCCGCACTCAGTCCGCGACGGCAGGCGTCGAGCACCAGCACGTCCGAGTCCAGCAGCGCCGCCACTTCGTCGAGACGCAGCGCCTGTTCGCCGCCGGCCAGCAGGCGCCGCGCGGCGGGACGATCGAGTGCGGCCTGCGCCTCCTTCACCTCGGCCAGCAAGGCCGGCACGCGGGCGCGTTCGGCCGCATCGTGCGCGCGGCCCAGCGCCGCCCGCGCCTGGGCGACGCGCAGCGACCGCAGGGCCAGCTCCGCCGCCGCCAGTTCGGCCACCGCCGCCAGCGCTGGCGGCAGGCTGTGGCCATTGAGTCCGGTCAGCGTCGCCTCGGCTTCGTCAAGGCGGCCAAGCAGCAACTGCCTGCGCGCCGCGATGAGCCGGGCCTGCAGCGCATTGGCATGATCGGCGTGCGCTTCAAGAACGGCAAGCGCCGACGCCAGCGCGCGCGGCGAACCGCCAAAGTCGCGCACGGCCAGCGCCACTTCGGCCTCGGCGACCACGCAGCGGGCGCGCGCAAGTTCCTCGTGGGCGCCGAATTCGCGTGCGGCGCGACGCAGCAGCTCACGCGCGCGCGGGTGCTCGCCCAGTTGCGCCATCGCGATGCCGCGCAACGCCAATGCCGGAGGATCATCCCGCAACGCGATCCGCTTCAGCGCGCCCAGCGCGTCGCCGGCGGCGAGCGCGCGCGCGGAAGCGGCGATCAGCGAATCCATCGCTGTGCTGCCCTATTTGCGGCCTTATTTATCGTTCCACCCTATGCCGTCGAAAATCTTGTCCCGGCATTTTTCTATCCTGGACTCGCGGGTACTGGATTGCTTGGCACCCGCGAAATACAGCAGATAGCCGCGTTGCCGGCCGGGCGTCAACGCCTGAAAAGCATCCCGGTAAGCAGGATCGTCATCCAGCACGCGCCGGAACTCCTCGGGCACAGGGAATTCCTCGGTCTTTTTCATCTCGATCTTCAAGCCAGCCTTTTCCACCTCGATGGCTTCCTTGATATAGGCTTTCAAGGTCGGCGCCAGCTTGGTGATTTCCTTGAGGCTGGTGAAGCGTATCTGCCGTCCCGACTGCACGTTCTCCGTCTGCGTGATGAGGATGCCCTTGGGATCCTTGAGCAAGACACCCTTCATGAACAGCAGCGCGCAGTACTCCTTGAAGCCGTGGATTAAAACGATGTTCTTGTCGTCGAAGGTGTAGCAGGGAACGCCCCACTTCAGTTCTTCGGTCAGGTCGCAGGCCAGCACGATCTCGCGCAATTTCTCGCATTCTTCCCGCCACTGCTTGATCCTGCCCATGTACGCATCAACCTTGGGGTTCACTTTTTTCCTCCAATATAGATAGCCTTGCGGGTCGCCCAGACGATCGGCAGCCCGAACAAAAAGATGTGAGATGCCAGGTCCATGACGGTGGCCAGCGGTTTGAACGTGACCGGGCGCGGGAAGGCCGACAGTGGCAGCACCACCAGCCGCATGGCGAGGAAAACGACGATGCCGTACCCGATGGCGGAGACCAGCGGACGCGCCGCCAGTCCCGGCGACTGCCTGGCCGCCAGCAGGAACAGCGTCATCCACACCAGGCTCAAGGCGAAATGGCATAGCAGCCCCACGGCGGCCGTCGCCGTGCCGCCGGTGAACGCCTCCTTGCCCAGCAGGCCGCTGGCGACGATCTGCAGCAAGCGCTCCGGCGTCAGGCCGTTGTAGATGCCAAAGGAAATCGCGAATGTGATGTCCAGGATGCCGGCGATCAGGCCGCCGATCAGGATGGCGCGTGGAATGGACCAGGTCCGCATGGATTACCCCTCCCTTACCGGCAGCCAGCCCGGCTTGTTTTCAACATACAGCTCGCGCTGCACTGGTCCGTCGTATTCCCGCTCCAGCGTGCCCAGGGTGATGGCGATGCGGTCCGGCGACTGGGTGCTGCGCCAGAACAGCGTCGAGCCGCAAACGCGGCAGAAGCCGCGCCGGCCATGGTCGGACGACGCGTACTCCGTCACCAGATCCGCGCCGCGCTCGACGACGTAGCCGGCACGGTCCACATTGGCGTAGGAGCCGGCGGCGGCCCCATGCTGCTTCTGGCACATGGTGCAATAGCAATGGCTGGCGTGCCTGACCGGCCCCTCGGCCCGGTATGCCACGCCGCCGCATAAACAACTTCCGTTGAATTGACTTGTCTCACTCATCGCCGATATCCCCGCCTTGAAGTGAAAATCAGTATAACAAAAGCTTGCCAAAACAAGCACACTTCCATTTTTGAGATAACATGTCAAGTTCATCCCTAGAAAGCGCCCCTTGTCCGCCTATACATTCCTGCGCACCGCCGCCGGCCTGGCCCTGGCCGTCGCGGCACTCCACTGCAACGCCGACGACAGCGCTGCGGCGCTGCTCGACCGCGCCCGCAGCGCCGTGGGAGGCGACGCCTGGGACCAGGTCAGCACGCAGCACACCGATTTCGTGCGCACCTACCTGGGCCACGACGATGCCGGCAGCAGCGATATCGACTATGCCACCGGCCGCTACGCGCAGCGCATTCCGTCGTCGGCGGTGGCGCGGCTGATCTCCAATTCGGACGGCCGCGATTTCTGGCGGCAGAAAATGGGCCAGCTGGAAAAGCTGGAAGGCGCGGCCGGCAGCCCGGCCCAGCACCTGGGCCGCCAGTCCTACGCCTACTGGTTCGCCCGCGGCAAGGCGCGCACGCTGCAATTGCTGCCGCCGCGCCGGCACGACGGCGTCGATTACGCCATCGTCCGCGTCACGCTGGACGCGGGCAACTCCTTCGATTACTGGATCAATACCGCCAGCCAGCGCATCGAGCGCCGCCAGGAAACGGTGGACGGCGTGGCCATGATCATCGACTACCGCGATTTCCGCACCGTCGGCGCCGTGACGCTGCCGTTCGAAGAGCATTACCGCAACGCCAACGACAACAAGGACGAGGAAGTGCTGCGCATCTCCGGCATCGTCCTCAACCGCCCGGCCGCGCAGATGGATTTCTCGCTGCCGCGACCGGCCGCCATCCAGGGTTTTTCCGCCGCGCGGCAGGCCGTGACCGTGCCGTTCGAGCCCTGCCTCGGTCACATCTGCGTCAAGCTGACGCTCAACGGCCAGGGCCCGTTCCGCTTCATCCTCGACACCGGCGCCCCCAACGTCATCAGCGACCGGCTGTACAAGAAGCTGCAACTGCCGGCGCAAGGCGTGGCGCTGCTGCACGGCCTGGGCGAGCACACCGAGCGCGGCGCGCTGACCACGATAGACCGGATCGCGCTGGCCGGCCTGACGCTGGACCGCCAGGCCTTTTTCACCAGCCCGACGCTGGACGAACTGCCGGTCGACGGCACCATAGGCTACGAATGGCTGTGGAACACTCCCACGCTGATCGACTACGCCGCCCGCCAGCTGACCTTCTACGATCCGGCCAGCTTCGTCTACCACGGCTCGGCCGCCGCCATGCCGCTGACCTTCCACAACAAGATCCCGCAGATCGAAGCGGTGCTCGACGGCCTGCCGGGCAAGTTCAACATCGACACCGGCAGCGACTATTCGCTCACGATGAGCAAGGCCTTCGTCGACCGCCACGCGCTGGTCGACAAATACCGGGCCGGCGACGCGGTCCAGGTCAGCCGCGCCGTCGGCGGCATGACCCGGGTGCTGGCCACGCGCGGCAAGCTGTTTGAAATGGGCGGCGTGCGCATCGCCAACCCGGTGCTGGAACTGTCGCAGCAACCGGCCGGCTCGCAGAACGGCACCGATATCGCCGGCAACATCAGCAACGGCATCCTGCGCCAGACCAGCATCCTGTTCGACTACCAGGGCGGCAAGGTGTACATCGCGCTCAATCAGTCCGCCGACGAATAGTTTTGCATCCCGACACAATATCCGCAGCCCAGGCCCGTCTTCAAACGCATGACACCGCCGAATTCAAGCATCGACCAGGACATCACTGCCACCGTGTTGCGGGAACGCTCGCGCCTGGGCAATTTTATCCGGCGCCGGGTCAGCGATCCGACCGATGCGGACGACATCCTGCAGGATGTGTTCTACGAGTTCACCGAGGCCTACCGCCTGCCCGAACCGATCGAACAAGTGAGCGCCTGGCTGTTCCGCGTGGCGCGCAACCGCATCATCGACCGCTTCCGCAAGAAAAAGGAAGTGGCGCTGGACGACATGACCGACGAGGACGGCGAAGAATATCGCCTCGACCTGCTGCTGCCCTCGGCCGAGGGCAGCCCGGAAGACGCCTACACCCGCACCCTGCTGCTGCAGGCGCTGCAGGTGGCGCTGGAAGAATTGCCCGCCAACCAGCGCGAAGTGTTCATCGCGCACGAGCTGGACGGCACCAGCTTTAAAGAAATGTCCGCGCAATGCGGCACCCCTGTGAACACCTTGCTGGCGCGCAAGCGCTATGCGGTCCTGCATTTGCGCTCGCGCCTGCAGGACTTTGTCTGACAAAGAATTGAAAGGAGAATTGAAATGAAACGCAAACTGTTGTTCCTGCCCCTGATCCTCGCCTGCATCGCCCTGCTGGCCGCCGTCGTGATGCTGCTGTGGAACTGGGTGACGCCCGCATTGTTCCCCGCCGCGTTACAAATCGACTACTGGCACGCGCTGGGCTTGTTGGTACTATGCCGTATCCTGTTCGGCGGCTTCAAGGGACGCCACGGCGGAGGCCACGAGCGCTGGTACCGCTGGCATGCAATGACAGATGAAGAGCGCGAGCAATTCCGTCAAAAATTCATGGGCCGCTGCCGCCCGAATGGAGAATAAAAATATGAAGAAACCCACTCCGGTGCCTTTCACCGGCTATCAAAAAGCCGTCGTGGCGATGCTGGCCTTCCTGCAGTTCGCCGTCATCCTGGATTTCATGCTGATGTCGCCGCTGGGCGCGGTCATCATGCCGGCCCTGAACATCGGCCCGGCGCAGTTCGGCCTGGTGGTCTCGGCCTACGCCTTCAGCGCCGGCGCCTCCGGCCTGCTGACCGCCGGCTTTGCCGACCGCTACGACCGCAAGAAGCTGCTGCTGTTCTTCTACACCGGATTCATCCTCGGCACCCTGTGGTGCGGCCTGGCGCAAAGCTTTGAATCGCTGCTGGCGGCGCGCATCGTCACCGGCCTGTTCGGCGGCGTCATCGGTTCCGTGGTGCTGGCCATTTCCACCGACCTGTTCCCGCCGCAGATGCGCGGCCGCGTCATGGGCCTGATCCAGACCGCGTTTGCCGCCAGCCAGGTGCTGGGCATCCCGGCCGGCATCTACCTGTCCAACCAGTGGAACTGGCATATCCCGTTCATCGCCATGGCGGCGTTCGGCCTGGTCGGCGGCCTGCTGGTCGCATGGAAGATGCAGCCTGTGAACGAGCACCTGGGCAAGCCGCAGGAGCACACCGCGTGGATGCACCTGTACCACACGCTGACGGAAAAACGCTATCTGCTGGCGTTCGCCACCACCGCCCTGCTGACCACCGGCGGCTTCATGCTGATGCCGTTCAGCAGCGCCTACGTGGTCAACAACCTGGGCATCGACCTGCACCACCTGCCGACCGTCTACCTGGTGACCGGCCTGGCGACCATCTTCATCGGTCCGATGATAGGCAAGGCGGCCGACGCGATCGGCAAGTTCAGGGTGTTCCTGTTCGGCACCACGCTGTCGATCACCATGGTGCTGATCTACACCAACCTGGGACCGACCTCGCTGCCGGTGCTGATCATTGTGAATACGGTGCTGTTCATCGGCATCTTCTCGCGCATGATCCCGTTCCAGGCGCTGGTGTCGTCGGTGCCGTCGCAGACCCAGCGCGGTTCGTTCAACGCCATCAGCGCCTCGATCCAGCAGTTGTCGGGCGGGTTGGCGTCGGTCGTGGCCGGCCATATCGTCACGCAGGGCGCGGACGGCCACTTGCAGAATTTCAACGTGGTCGGCTACGTGGTGGTGGGCAGTTCATTGGTGGCCACCACGCTGTTGTGGCGCTTGAACCGGGGACTGGCGGCACAGGTGCAGGTGCCGGCGCCGCAGGCCGCCGCCTGACGAAATCATGGCAAATTGTTTCCGAATGTTAAGGAAACCCAATAAAGTTTCCACGTGGCACTATTTTGGACTACAATACTTCAAGTAGCCCAAACAACTGCTCAAAAAGGAAATAGTTCATGAACGCCAGGAATATGGATCCAGCCTGTCTGCGCGCGCTGCGCCGCCGCGGACACTCCGATGCCAGCATCACAGCAATGACCCCGGAAGAAGCGTTTTGCGAGTACTGCGCTTATCACGGCATCATGAATTTGCTGCCGGCGACGCTGGAAATGCTCGACAAGCTGCGCGGGGAAACCGTAGCGCAGTAATGAAATGGCCACCCTGAGGTGGCCATTTTTTTAACGATAAAACGCTTCGACTTTACCCTTCAGCTTGATCAGCATCGGGTTGCCCTTGCGGTCCAGGCTCTTACCGGCAGGAACCTTGATCCAGCCTTCGCTGATGCAGTACTCATCAACGTCGAGGCGTTCTTTATCGTTAAAACGGATGCCGACGTCGTGTTCGAAGACGGCGGCAACGTGGTGCGGGCTGCGCGGATCGATCGACAGACGATCCGGCAATGGAGGGAGTTGGGTAGTATCGTTCATCCCTCAATTATATCAGCTGGTTTTGAAGATCAGCTGCGCCACCCGCTGCAATTTCGGATACACCATCGGCACAGTCAGCATGGTGCTGCCGATCGCCATCAGCAGCAGCGCGGTGAAGGTCTCGCTGGTGATGATCTGCTTGTCCAGCAGGATGTTGACGAAGATGATCATGATCAGCGCCTTGGTCTGCAGCAGCCAGCCGATGATCGAGGCCTCGCCCGGCCCCCACTTCAGTATCTTGCCGGCGATGTGGACGCCGGCCAGCTTGCCGCTGACCGAGGCGATCAGCATCACGGCCGCCACGATGAACACCGCAGAACCGCCCATCGCCCAGTTGGTGCGCAGGCCGGTGCTGAGGAAGAACACCGGCATGATGGCCATCAGCACGTTGGCGCGCAGGAAGTCCATCCGTTCCTGGCTGAACCAGTGGGAATCCATCACCGCGCCGGCCAGGAAGGCGCCGACCATGAAGTGCAGGCCGGCCCAGTCGGCGGCAAACGCGCACACGGCCAGCCAGATGAAGGAGATATACCAGCGGTCGCGCTCTTCCAGGCGCACCATCATCATGCGGAACAGCTTGGTCGCCACGGCGAACGCTACCAGGAAGCCGACCTGGCGACCAACGCGGTCCCAGTCCATCAGGATTGCCGCCAGCACGCCCCAGATGGCGATGTCGTCGACGCTGGCGTAGCGCAGGATGCGCTGGCCGATCGGCTGGCGCAGGATTTCCAGTTTCTCCATCAGCAGGATCAGGATGGGCAGCGCGGTCACCGCGCAGGCCATGCCCACGCCCACCACGAATTGCCAGGTCTGGGCTTTCGGCCCCATCCAGCCGGCATAGCCGATCAGGCCCAGCGCGGCGACGCAGCCGAACACCAGCGGCGTGCCCAGGGCCAGGCCGGCGGTGATGGCGCTTTCGCGGCGGTGCTCCCAGGCCTTCTTCAGATCCAGCTCGATGCCGGCGATCATCACGAAGATCATCACCGCCCACCAGGCGACGCCGTTCAGCGACTGCACCACCTGAGGGTTGAAGACGAAACTGTAGTACTCGGGATAGGCTCGGCCCATGATGCCCGGCCCCAGCAGGATGCCGGTGATGATCTGCACCACGACCAGCGGCGCGTAGTAGTCCGTGTTGCCGAAGCGCCAAATGATGTATGGCACGCTAAAAATGATAGTCATCGCGATCAGGAAGATCTCGGTTGTCCCCATGTGCATTGCGGTCTCCGCTGTTTTTGTAGGATGGAAACGATATCATAATTACGTAATGTTATGTAATTAAAACTAATTATCCAGCAAACGTGAAAATCTTACATCGGTGTAAATATCTTCTCGCATATACTTGATTAATCAAGTATAGTTCAAGCACTAATCAACGAGGAATCCATCATGGATGAAAATACAACTTCCGTCTCGCCGGCCGTCAGCCCCAGCCTGGAATTCGCGCTGCGGCTGGCGCGCGCGCAGGCGACGCTGGTGCGCCGGCTCGACCAGGTGCTGGGCGGCTATCACGGCATCAGCTTTGGCGACTTCATGCTGCTGCACTACCTGAACCGCGCACCGGGCGGCCGCCTGCGCCGCGTCGACCTGGCCGAACGCCAGGGCCTGACCGCGTCCGGCGTCACCCGCACCTTGCTGCCGCTGGAAAAAATCGGCCTGGTCGAGCGCCAGCAGGATCCGCGCGACGCCCGCGTCGCCTATGCCGCCATCACCGAAACCGGCCGCGAACTGCTGAACAACGCCGTCACGGTGGCGGAGCAGATCAGCAAGGACCTGCTGCGCAACTGCCCGCCCGCGCATTTCGACGACGTGAGCACCGCGCTGGGCCTGATCGCCGGCATGAACGCCACCAATTCCTGAGAGAGCTCCAACATGGACGATCCGAAACTGCAACGCGTGGCATTGAAGCGCGACCCGAACTTCAAGTGGCTGCTGCGCGGCGGCGTGATCTCCATGCTGGGAGACCAGCTGACCATCGTCGCCCTGCCCTGGCTGGTGCTCAAGCTGACCGGCGACACGCTGGCGCTGGGCTTCGTCATCGCGCTGATGAGCATACCGCGCGCCGTCTTTATCCTGATCGGCGGCGCGCTGACGGACCGCTACTCGCCCAAGCGCGTGCTCATGCTCAGCAAGTACGCCAACGCCGTGCTGCTTGCCTTGCTTACGCTGCTGGTGTTGAACCACGAACCGGCGCTGCAGATATCGGACACGCTGTCGCTGACGGTGGACCTGTCGCCGCACGCCACGCTGAACATCATCTATGTGCTGGCCTTCGCCATCGGCCTGGCGCAGGCTTTCGGCATCCCATCCGGCACGTCGATGATGCCGCATGCGATTCCGCCCGAGCACTTCCAGGCGGCCAACGGCATGATGATGGGGCTGCGCCAGCTGACGATGCTGGTCGGCCCGCTGATGGCAGCGGGCCTGCTGGCCATCAGCGGCGGTAGTGGCGGCAATGGCGGCAACGGCGGCATGATCGCCGATGCGCGCGGCCTGGCGTTCGCGTTCGGCTTCGACTGCGTCAGCTTCCTCGTCTCCGCATGGACCTTGTCCAGGGTCCGCACGCTGGCCATGCCGCCGAAAACGGAAGCGCCGCAATCGGTGCTGGGCTCCGTCCACGCCGGCCTGGCGATGGTATGGAGCGACGTGCCGCTGCGCCTGTGCTTCATCTACTGGGGCACCGTCTCGCTGTTCATCGGCGGCGCGATGCAGGTGGCGATTCCGGTGCTGGCCAGCGAGCTGCATGGCGCCTCCACGCTAGGCCTGCTGATGGGCGCCAACGGCGCCGGCATGCTGCTGGGGATGGCCGGCGCCGCGGTCGGCGGCAAGCGCCTGCGCTTCGCCACCTTCGGCACCACGATCCTGCTGATCGACGCCATCGCCGGCCTGCTGCTGATACCGATGGCCGCCGTGCACGCCGCATGGCAGGCGGCGCTGCTGATGCTGCTGCTCGGCGCGCTGTCCGGCTTCATGCAGGTCAACGTCTTCACCTGGATACAGCGCCGCGTGCCGCCGCACATGATGGGCCGCGCGATGAGCATCTTCATGTTCATCTTCATGGGACTGGCGCCGATGTCGGCCGCCGCCGCCGGCTGGATACTGACGATGATCCCGCTGTCGCAATTGTTCGTCGGAGGTGGCATCATACTGATGGCGTTCGCCGCGCTGGCCTGGCTGCTCACGCCCATCCGCGGCATCACGTCGAACACACCGCAACCGCAGTAAAAGGAACCGTGCATGGAAACCAAATGGCTGGAAGACTTCATCTCGCTGGTCGAGACCAATAACTTCAGCCGTTCCGCGGCGCTGCGCCACGTGACGCAGCCCGCCTTTTCGCGCCGCATCCAGTCGCTGGAAAACTGGCTGGGCACGGACCTGATCGACCGCACCTCGTATCCCACCCGCCTGACGCCGGCCGGCATCGTCTTCTACGAGCAGGCGCTGGAAATGCTGGCGCAGATCAACGGCGCGCGCGACATGCTGCGCTCCAAGCGCGCCGCCGCGCAGACCAGCATCGACCTCGCCGTGCCGCACACGCTGTCGCTGACCTTCGTGCCGAAATGGCTGACGTCACTGGAGCACGACTTCGCCCCTATCAGCAGCCGCCTGATGGCGCTCAACGTGCACGACGCCGTGATGCAGCTGGTCGAAGGCGGCTGCGACCTGCTGTTGTGCTACCACCATCCGCGCCAGCCGGTGCAGCTCGACCCGGGCCGCTACGACATGCTGGTGCTGGGCCACGAATCGCTGCGCGCCTACGCCCGCTGCGACAAGAACAAGGTGCCCGAATTCACGCTGCCCGGTTCGAAAAAAGAGCCTCTGCCGTTTTTATCGTACACCAACAACGCCTACCTGGGCCGCATGGTGGAGCTGATCCTGGCCGACGCCAAAACCCCGCTGCACCTGGACCCGCACTACGAAACCGACATGGCCGAAGGCTTGAAGATGATGGCGCTCGAAGGCCGCGGCATCGCCTTCCTGCCCGAGTCGGCGGTCACGCGGGAGCTCAAGCAAAAGCAGCTGGCGCGCGCCGACGGCGGCACCTCGGACTGGGAAATCGAAATGGAAATCCGGCTCTATCGGGAGCGTCCGTCGGCGCAGCGGCGCGGCAAGGCCATCGTCGAACGGTTGTGGGAATTCCTCGAACAGCAGCAGAAAAGCAGCGGCCGCAAACGTCGCGCTCCCGTATCGGAGCGATAATACCAATCCGCTAACTATGCATTTTTTGCATAGCCGAATGCGCATACAGCATTGGCCCGTTTTACGTCTCCCACCCTATGATTCGTTCCACTTGAACGCCGCCACGAGCAGCCTTCAGCCACGAATCCACCGGAGACTTGAGCATGACCACTGTACAAGCACAACACACACTGCCTTCCTACCTCAATCCAGAAGACCTGGGTCCCTGGGGCGTCTACCTGCAGCAGATCGACCGCGTCACGCCGCACCTGGGCAACCTGTCGCGCTGGGTCGAAACGCTGAAGCGCCCGAAGCGCATCCTGACCGTCGACGTGCCGATCGAGCGCGATGACGGCTCGATCGCCCACTACGAAGGCTACCGCGTTCAGCACAATATGTCGCGCGGCCCGGGCAAGGGCGGCGTGCGCTTCCACCAGGACGTCACGCTGTCCGAAGTGATGGCCTTGTCGGCCTGGATGACGGTCAAGAACGCCGCGGTCAACGTACCGTACGGCGGCGCCAAGGGCGGCATCCGCGTCGACCCGAAGACCCTGTCCCGCGGCGAACTGCAGCGCCTGACCCGCCGCTACACCAGCGAGATCTCGCTGATCATCGGACCTAACAAGGACATCCCGGCACCGGACGTCAACACCAACGAACAGGTGATGGCATGGATGATGGACTCCTACGCCATGATCGAAGGTAACCTGTCGACCGGCGTCGTCACCGGCAAGCCGATCTCGCTGGGCGGCTCGCTGGGCCGCCGCGAAGCGACCGGCCGCGGCGTGTTCGTGGTGGGCCGCGAAGCCGCCGCCAAGCGCGGCGTGGCGATCGAAGGCGCACGTGTCGCCATCCAGGGTTTCGGTAACGTCGGCGGCGTCGCCGCGACCATGTTTGCCAACGCAGGCTCCAAGGTCATCGCCGTGCAGGATCACACCGGCACCGTGGTGCACCAGGGCGGCCTGGACGTCGCCCGTCTGCACGATCACGTCGCCGAAACCGGCAGCGTGACCGGATTCGCCGGCGCCGAAGCCTTCCTGGACCGCGAAGCCTTCTGGGGCATCGAATCGGACATCCTGATTCCGGCCGCGCTGGAACAGCAGATCACCGCCGCCAACGCGCCGACGATCCGCACCAAGATCATCCTCGAAGGCGCCAACGGCCCGACCACGCCGGAAGCGGACGACATCCTGACCGACAAGGACGTGCTGATCGTTCCCGACGTGCTGGCCAACGCCGGCGGCGTAACCGTGTCATACTTTGAATGGGTACAGGACTTCTCCAGTTTCTTCTGGAGCGAGGACGAAATCAACGCACGACTGACTCGCATCATGCAAGACGCATTCAACGCCGTATGGACCGTATCGCAAGAGAAGAAAGTAACACTGCGCACAGCGACTTTCATCCTGGCGTGCACCCGTGTGCTGCAAGCCCGCGAAGTACGCGGCCTGTATCCATGATCCACTGAACCCCAGCAGTTTTACGCCTGTACCAGCTTCGGCTCGTGCAGGCGTTTTTCACATTTAAAAGACAAGAATAAAGAGGACGCACCATGAGCACCATCGAACAGAAAGCGCTGGCATACCACCGCGCCGGCAGCGCAGGCAAGATCGCCATCGAAGTCACCAAGAGCGTGGTGACCCAGGAAGACCTGGCGCTGGCTTACTCGCCCGGCGTGGCGGCACCCTGCGTGGAAATCCAGCGCGAGCCGGCCAAGGCCTACGAATACACCGCCAAGGGCAACCTGGTCGGCGTGATCACCAACGGCAGCGCGGTGCTCGGCCTGGGCAACATCGGCGCGCTGGCCGGCAAGCCTGTGATGGAAGGCAAAGTGGTGCTGTTCAAAAAATTCGCCGGCATCGACGCCTTCGATATCGAAATCGACGAATCCGATCCGGACAAGCTGATCGAGATCATCGCCGCGCTGCATCCTACGTTCGGAGGTATCAACCTGGAAGACATCAAGGCGCCGGAATGCTTCTACATCGAGCGCAAGCTGCGCGAACGGTTGTCGATACCGGTGTTCCACGACGACCAGCATGGCACCGCCATCGTGGTCGGCGCCGGCATGCTGAACGCCATCGAGATGACCGGCCGCGATATCGCCACCGTGAAGATCGTCTGCTCCGGCGCCGGCGCGGCGGCCATGGCCTGCCTGGAACTGCTGGTGGACCTGGGCGCGGAGCGCAAGAACATCTACGTATGCGACAGCAAGGGCGTGCTGACCACGGCGCGCGCGCTGGATGGCGAAAAAGCCGCGTGGGCGCAGGACACTTCGGCCACCAGGCTGTCGGAAGTGATGGAAGGCGCGGACGTGTTCCTCGGCGTGTCCGGTCCCGGCGTGCTGTCGCAGACGGACATCCAGCGCATGAAGGCCCAGCCCATCGTCTTCACGCTGGCCAATCCGGAGCCGGAACTGCGGCCGGAACTGGTGCGCGAGGTGGCGCCGGATGCAATCATCGCCACCGGCCGTTCGGACTATCCGAACCAGATCAACAACGCGCTGTGCTTCCCCTACCTGTTCCGCGCGGCGCTCGACAGCGGCGCCTCGACCATCAACCAGGAAATGAAGCGCGCCTGCGTGGTGGCGCTGGCCGACATGGCGCGTGCCGACGCCCGCTTCGGCAAGGACTACGTGGTGCCCGGCCTGCTCGATCCCCGCCTGCTGCGCGGCGTCACGCCGAAGATCGCCTCGGCCGCCTGGCGCAGCGGCGTCGCCCGCAAGGAGCTGATCGAACTCGAATACGCGGACGACCTGACCGACCTGGCCGAATCGCTGATTTAAACCCGGGGTCAGATCTGACATTTGGACACGAACTCTACCGTAGTGGGCCACTACGGTAGAGCTCGTGTCCAAATGTCAGATCTGACCCCGTCTTGCTAGTTGCGAACCACGCGCACGGTCCGCAGCTGGTTTTCGTCGCCGATCAGCAGCATCGCGTGATCGGCGAACAGCATCTGCCGGAACACCGGCGAGCTGCCGATGCCGGTCCCCGGACCGGTCAACCGGACACGCTCGACCAGCGATTTCTGCGCCGTCAGCGCCGCCGTGCCCACGCCATAGTCGGCCAGCACCACGATGTCGCCGATCGGATCGCCGGGGTTGTAGGAGCCGAGCACCAAATCGGCCAGCAGCAGGCTGCCCTTGTATGCCCGCGCATCGAATTCCGGTCCGCGCACATTGCCCTTCCAGTGACCCGACAGGGTCTCCAGCGCCAGGTCGGAGTTGCTGACCGATAGCACCGGCGCGCCGTTGCTATCAATCGCCACACCATTCACGCCGCCAGGACTGGTGGTGGTGCCCTTGGCGTTCCACAGCACGCCCATCTTGCCGTTGGTGTCCAACACTGTCGGATAAGGCTGCGCCCCGCCGGTGGCGAGTGTACGTAACACCGGCGCGCCCAAACCCTTCGGCCACATGGCCAGCATGGCGCCGCCGTTTTCCAGCCAGGCCGTCAGCACCGCGCCGCCAGCAGCCGCCACGCGCGGATGCAGGGACGACGTCGAAATCTCGAATGGAGGGGTCAGCTGCCTGCCGTTGAAATCGAACTTGCACAATTTGAGCAGGTACTGCGTCTTGTCGGTGATCGGAAGCCGCGAGAATGTGCTAGCCAGCCAGAAGCCGTTGCCGTCCATGGCGGCGCCGCTTTCGGCCGCCGACAATTCGCTGGTGGAATCGGCAGCCGGCACCGGATACAGGTCCGTTGCGCCGCCCACCAGTTTCGCTTGCGCGTCGAAGTGCAGCAGCTTGGTGCCGGGCCCGGATTGGACCATGATGAAGCCATCCGGCGACGGCATCATCAACCAGTCGCCGGTATAACCGGCCGCCAGCGCGAAGCCGTAGTCGGTGCTGGCAGTGAGCTTGCCATCCTTGTCCAGCAGGCTCAAACGCGTGCGCGCGTATAGCTGCTTGCCGTTGACGGTGATGGAGGAAGCGGATTGCGAGCGCACCACGATGTGGTCGCCGATGACCAGCGCGTCGTGCATCGACGGCAGGCTCACTACCTGCGGATCGGTGACGGTGATGCCGGCCGTGGTGTCGGGCGAAGTGCCGACAAAGGTGCCGGCGGTCGCATCCGCCTGCGGGGTGCCCGAAGAGGAACCGGAACCGCCGCAGGCGGTCAGCGCGCAGGCCAGGATAAAGGAAAAAACTTGAGGACGCATACCGGCTCGCAGTGCACTAAGTGAAAGCGAAAAGTATATAGAAGAACAACGTTCTTCCCGAACCATCCGCGCCACAACAGCATGGCCCCGCGAGCCAGTTTGATGGCCTGTCAGACCCTATGCAGCCTAGCGGCGGATTACTTCGCCGCCCTTCATCACAAACGTCACCTTGGTCAGTTCGGAAGCGTTCTCGGACGGATCGCCCTTCACGGCGATGATGTCGGCGAACTTGCCGGCGCTGATGGAGCCGACGCGGTCCTTCCAGCCCAGCAGGTCGGCCGCGTTGATGGTCGCCGCCTGGATCGCCTGCATCGGCGTCATGCCGTACTTGGTCATGTAGGCGAACTGCCTGGCGTTGTCGCCATGCGGGTAGACGCCGGCGTCGGTACCGAACGCCATCTTCGCGCCGCCGGTGAAGGCCTTGCGGAAGTTATCGCGCTGCAGCTGGCCGATGACCTTTTCCTTGGCGATCGATTCCGGCAGCATGCCGGCCTTCTCGCCTTCCTGCAGGATGAAGTCGTCGTTGTAGATGTCCATCACCAGGTAGGTGCCTTTCTCGCGCGCCAGCCGGATGCCTTCGTCGTCGATCAGGCTCGCATGTTCGACCGAATCGACGCCCGCGATGATCGCGTCGCGGATGGCGCTGGTGCCGTGCGCATGCGCCGCCACCTTGCGGCCCAGCTTATGCGCCTCGCCGACGATGGCCTGCATCTCTTCCAGCGTGTACTGCTGCGCGCCCGGCTCGTCGCCCTTGGACAGCACGCCGCCCGATGCGCAGATCTTGATCACGTCGGCGCCGTACTTGGCCATCTCGCGCACCTTGGCGCGCGCCTCCCACGGACCGTCGGCCACGCCACGGCTGGTGAATTTCATCTCCGCCGGCAGCAGGTTCTCGTCGCAATGGCCGCCCTGGATGCCGATGGCGTAACCGGCCGTGCGCATGCGCGGGCCGATGAAATCGCCGTCGTTGATGGCGTCGCGCAGCGCGACGTCGCCGAAGCCGCTGGCGCCGACATTGCGCACCGTGGTGAAACCAGCTTCCAGCGTCTTGCGCGCGGCGCGCACGCCGTACAGCGCGGCCCGCGTGTCGGATACGCCCAGCGCGTTGTAGCCGCCCAGGTAAGGGTCGCCGGTCAGGTGGGTATGCATGTCGATCAGGCCTGGCAGCACCGTTTGCGACGACAGGTCGATCAGTTGCGCGCCGGCCGGCACCTTGGCCGATGCGCTCGGGCCGACCGAGGTAACGCGATCGCCGGTGATGATGATGGTCTGGTCCTTGAGCACCGTGCCGGCCACCACGTCGACCAGTTTGCCGGCGCGGATCGCGACGACTTTGCCGGCGTCGGCGAACGACGGCGCCGCCGCGCCCAGGGCGCCCAGGACGGCGGCGGAAATCAGGAGATGCTTGAACTTCATGGGATGCGCCCTTTTCTGGAAAAAGAAAAGGATAGCAGAGCCCTCGCTAAAAGACTATCCGGGCCAGGCGCAGGTGCGGAAGCCGGCGAAGATGTCGTCGCGCTCGGGCATGAAGAAGTTGCGGAACCTGGCCGATCCGAAACGCGACGGCGTCGCGAACGAGGCGCCGCGCAGGACCTGGTGCGTGGAGAACCAGGGCTCGGAATATTCGCGGTAGCGGTCTGCCTGGAACTCCGGATAAGGCTCGAATGGCGACGCCGTCCACTCCCACAACTGCCCCCAGCGGAAGGCCGGATGGCCCGACAGCGCGGCATATTCCCACTCCGCCTCGGTCGGCAGGCGGCGGTTGGCCCAGGCGCAGTAAGCCTGCGCTTCATACAGGTTCACGTGGCGCACCGGTTCTGCGCCGGCCAGCGTCGAGAGCTGGCCGAAGCGCATCGTGCGCCACTGGCCTCCGTCGCGCTGCCAGTAGCGCGGCGCCGAGCGATCCTGCCGCATCAGCCAGTCGGCGCCGGCGGTGCTCCAGAACTGGCGGTTGTCATAGCCGCCGTCGGCGACAAAGTCGGCGTACTGCGCGTTGCTGACCAGCGTGCTGTCGATGGCGAACGGCGCCACGCGGTGCGCATGCGCCTGGCGTTCGTTGTCGAAGGCGAAGCCATGGCCTTCGGCGCTGCCCAGCTGGATGGTGCCGCCGGGGAAACCGATCTCGGACGGCGCAAACAAGGCCTGCTCGTCGCGCGGCGCCCGCTCCGGCGCGGCCAGGCCCAGCGTCTGCAGCGTGTACAGCAGCGCCTCGCCGTGCATGTCCTCGTGCGCCAGCGCCAGGCGGTAGGGATACAGCGCCGCATCGTCGTTCGGCTCGCGCGACAGCTTGTCGAGCACGCGGTCCAGCACTTCGTGGCAGTAGGTCTTCAGCGCACCGGCGCTGGGCAGGTCCAGCGTCCAGCGGCTGCGGTGCGGCACGCGCGCGGAGTCGAACCAGCCGTCGCCGCGGGTCAGCAGGCAGTTGCCGACGGCATCAGCCGGATCGCTGGAAGCGGCATCGCGCAGGATGAACCATTCGGCGAACCAGGCGATATGGCCCAGCTCCCACAACGGCGGATTGACGATGCGCAGCTGCGGCACACGCTCGGATACGTCCATGCCGGCGGCGGCAAAGCATTCGAACAGCGACAGCGTATAATCCCGCGCATGCCGCAGCGCCTCCGCCAGTTGACGGGGCGTGGCGATCCTGAAGGAAGATGGACTTGAATTCATGGGCCGATTGTAACGATTTCCAGGCAAAACACCAGTGACCGCACACCACATCTGGATCGTCAGCCCCGCCTCGGCGCGCGCCAACAACGGCAACTGGCAGAGCGCGAGCCGCTGGGCGCGCTTTCTGCGCACGCGCTACAAGGTAACGATTTCGCAACAATGGCCCGACCCGGACGAGATGGGCAATGCGGCCCATACCAGGCCTCCCGACCTGCTGATCGCGCTGCACGCGCGCCGCTCCGCGCCGTCGCTGGCGGCCTATGCGGAGCAGCATCCGCACCGCCCGTCCATCCTGCTGCTCACCGGCACCGATCTATACCGCGACATCGAGACCGACGCCAGCGCCCAGCGCTCGCTGCGGCAGGCCAGCGCGCTGGTGCTGCTGCAGCCGGCCGGCATGGATGCCCTGCCCGCGCCATTGCGCGCCAAGGCCAGCGTCATCTTCCAGTCGGCGCCGACGCTGCGGCCCGCCCGCGCGCCAGCCGCGCGGCGCCACGCCGACGTCGTCATGGTGGGCCACCTGCGCGCCGAAAAAGACCCGCTGACCTTCATGCGTGCCGCCGGACTGGTCACGGCGGCCAAGGCGCGCCTGGTCCACATTGGCGGCGCGCTGGAACAGCAGTTGGCCGAAGCCGCGCAAGCGACGGCCACCGCGCAGCCGCGCTACCGCTGGCTGGGCGCCCTGCCGCACGCCGCCACGCGCCAGCGCCTGAAGCGCAGCTATCTGATGGCGATCACCTCGCACATGGAAGGTGGCGCCAACGTCATCATCGAAGCTGTCTGCAGCGGCGTGCCGGTGCTGGCCAGCGACATCAGCGGCAATCGCGGCATGCTGGGCGACGACTACGCCGGCTATTTCCCGCCCGGCGACGCCGCCGCGCTGGCGCGCCTGATCGACCGCGCGGTGCAGGACCAGGACTTTCACGCGCGCCTGCGCGCGCAGTGCGACGCCCGCGCTCCCCTCTTCGCTCCAGCGGCCGAGCAGGCGGCATTGCTGGAGTTGGTGGATAATCTGCTTCAACACAAGACCAATCAAGGAAATCAAAATGAGCAATGACGCTATCAAACTGACCTCGTTCTCCCACGGCGGCGGCTGCGGCTGCAAGATCGCGCCCGGCGTGCTGTCGGAGATACTGAAGAACTCCACCGGCTTCCCGGTGCCGAAGGAACTGATGGTCGGCATCGAGACCGCCGACGACGCTGCCGTCTACAAGCTCAATGACGAGCAGGCGCTGATCGCCACCACCGATTTCTTCATGCCCATCGTCGACGATCCGTTCGACTTCGGCCGCATCGCCGCCACCAACGCCATCTCCGACGTCTACGCGATGGGCGGCACGCCGATCATGGCGTTGGCACTGGTCGGCATGCCGATCAACAAACTGCCGATCGAGACCATCGGCCAGATCATCAAGGGCGGCGAATCGATCTGCGCCGAAGCCGGCATTCCTATCGCGGGCGGCCACACCATCGACTCGGTCGAACCGATCTACGGCCTGGTGGTGCTGGGCCTGGTGCATCCGTCCAAGGTCAAGCGCAATGCCGACGCCAGGGCCGGCGACACGCTCATCCTGGGCAAACCGCTAGGCGTGGGCGTGCTGTCCGCCGCGCTGAAGAAGGACAAGCTGGACGCCGACGGCTACAAGGCCATGATCGCCAACACCACCAAGCTGAATAAGCCCGGCAAGGCCTTGTCCGAGATGGCCGGCGTGCACGCGCTGACCGACGTCACCGGCTTCGGCCTGCTGGGCCACCTGCTGGAACTGGCGCGCGGCGCCAAGCTGGAAGCGCAGTTGGACATGGCGAAGATCCCTTTGCTGCCGGGCGTCGAGCAACTGGCGCACGAGGGCTACTTCACCGGCGCCTCCGGCCGCAACTGGGAAGGCTATGGCAAGGACGTGCAGCTGTCGCCGTCGATCACGCAGGCGCAGCACATGCTGCTGACCGATCCGCAAACCTCGGGCGGCCTGCTGGTGTCGTGCGATCCGGCCAGCGTGGACGAAGTGCTGGCCCTGTTCCACCGCGAAGGCTTCGGCGAAGCGGCGGTGATCGGCCGTATGGCCGAAGGCACGCCGCGCATCGTCGTCTCCTGAACGAATATCCGCCGCCAATGGACGGCGCCCAACCTTCGGCGGCGAGATCCTGGAGTACACATCGCGGCTGGAGGAAGCGCGCCGCCACGCGACGGACTGCATGATCAAGAGCGCGCGGCAGCCAACAAGCCGCGCAACGCACTATCCGCGCCACCGGCGAACAACCCGGAATCCGGCGCAGCGATGAAGGTGCAATAACGATCCCGCCACCGGTGACGGCGTTATGCGGGGAGCCCCCGAAACCAAAAGATACAGTGGCTGAGAAAGACAGGGCGAGCTACACATCCCGTCAGACGATCGGCGGCTCGCGCCCCCTTAGCGGACACTGCTCCTGTGCTGCTAACTTTCCATGGAGATATCTTTGACTTTTCCAGTTTCGTCAAAGCGAACGCTAATTACATAGTCTGTAACATCGTCCGGAAGAGTAAAGTCAAAGACATCTAAGCCGTTGTCGTCATCATCTGACCAATGCGAGCGTAACTCGAGGATATCGAGGATTCGCGCAGGTTCTGGATTCCTTGTCCCAAGGTGCTTGTGCCAGTAATCGCCTTCCAGCTCCTCTAGATGATGCGATGCGAACAACTCAGCACCTTCCTCATCTTCCTGTGTGCCAACGGACTGCTTGATTGCAGCGCGAGCCAAAGCTTCTCGCCTTAAAACTTCGTCGTCACTCATAAATCCTTCTCCAATTTCCCTAATAATGCGCAATAAGTGACTTATTGCATGAGGCTGCATTTGGCCGGACCCAGCCTGTCAACTCAACATAGCAGGTTGTTAAGCTACGAGATCGGCAGCAATGGCGGCAGGCCGGGACCGACAGAATGCAGACCTTGCATAGAACTGCCTGATGCCTGTCTGGAGCTTATTTCAGAATTGGAAAGGCTTTGGTTGCACCTACCCAACACAGCGCCGCTATCAGGGAAGCCGCAATACCAAAAAGAAATCCATAACCACGTTCCTTCCTCTTTGCAGCAGGATCATTTGCTTTTCTGAGCTCATCCTTGAGGTCGTCATTGTCTGCGGAAAGCTTCTCAAGGTGCGCTGTTTGCTTCTCGATGGCCTGTGCTAGAGTCTGAAGCGTGACGTGTGGTTGTGTGGTAGATACCTGCTGCAGCATCTGCGTCCATTGCATCGGCCGTGTAACTGACCCCGTCCGCACAAACGCACTACCTTGGGTTAGAACAAGTTGGGGAGACTTCTCCACGTCGACGGCCGCAACCTTCAATCCTCCGCCGCCATCCAGGAACCTAAGAGACGTCCGCACTCCCTCCGGCTCCAGCCGCTGGAGTGCTGCCTTATAGACTCGCTCGAAGCGATCTGGATCAATTCCAATAACTGCAGGAGGCTCTGAAACTCCAACAAGGATTGTGCCGCCACTCGTATTTGCAAATGACGCGATTAGCCGCGCAAGCGTTGCTGGGTCACTCAGAGCCGTTTTGAACTCGAGGGTTTCGCTCTCGCCCGCGAAAATTAGATCAAGGATTTCTTCGGGAATGCCAGGCATATCTTTTGGTTTTACTTTTTAAGGTTCAGTTGATCGAAGTGTACGATGAGCCCGTCAACATCCAAACACACTACTTCGCCTAACCGTGTTGCTAAAGACGTATCGCTCTAGTCTCGACATTACGGTGGCTTCTGGCCGAATTCGGCCGACGGCGTTCAGGATAGCAGCTTGCCAATCAGCAAAACTCACGAATTCTCACTTTAGGCTGAAACCGCCCCGAAGCAGAAGTTCGTTATTCCTCTGGAAAACGTACGTTTATTCGATAGAATCAAAGTGGTCTAAAAATTGTATTAATCCGCCCTCGATATCTTGGGGAATCGATGAATCAGTGAATATGTTCTTCGTTCATCCCTCATCCGCAAATAAATTGGTTCGGGTTCCGGCGACAGCCGCTCTCGGCGTTTAATGACGCATAAGAACTCTTACCAGACACATCCAAAATACATCGAGTCAAATATAGTTTCTGCTGCTTGCCTTACTGCCTCACTCAATTGCGGAGAAAAGAATGCACCATATCCGGCAAGTTTAAATAACCAGTCATCTCCTTTGATTTCTTCCACGTTCCTATCCTCGACAAAGAAGTGACGCCGAAAGTTTGTTCGCAATATCCAATCTAGCGCAACTTCTTCGCCAGCCAACGGATGTGGTTCATCCTGCGGCATAATAATTTTCTTCGATGCTCCTGATAAAGCACATTTGAGTAAATAGGAGCAATGATAGGCCACGAAATCGGCCAGTTGAATTCCTGGAACCTTACGAGAGTCGCAGTTCGACGTTAGCTGAATATATTCAGGAAGTTGACATTTCAACGCGATACCTTCGTCGACAAATACTGCGTGTGGCTTCTCCAAATTATTAACATTAACAATACTAATAACAGTATCGACGATAGCTTTACCTAGCACTGGGCGCTCCTCGATAGCCGCAACATAAATGCCAATCTTACATTTCTCAAGAACCAAGTCAGAGATTGAGTTCCTTAGAGCTATGCGCGTACTGGAGCCAACCATACGATATCCACTCTTATACTCATCCACGCCAGGTACTAGGCCAGCTTGTGCAATTGCTTGATTAATGGTTGCGTCGGGTAACTCCGAGCAGTAAGCAAATCCCACACAAATATAGCCGAGCTCTTGCTGAATGCTTTCATCTACGAAGATCATTAGTGCTGGAACTTTCGCTGTGCTTAATTTCTAGGTTACCCAATTCTTTAAACGGCTGCTTCGACCTTTACGCCCTCATCACCCGGCATCTTGAAATTGATGAATTCCTTCCCAGGATAAATTGCCTTTGCCGTTTTAATCAAATCATCTGCCATTTCACGAATACTTTTATCAGAAGCTTTAAGTTGCTCAAATGCATTATGCGTACCATGCATTACCGTTCCATATATTCTCTCTCCAAGCAATTTCTCAAATTCATCCGCAGTTGCTAGTTTTCTGTTCAATCCCACTTCTGCCAACCTTGGCTGAAACTCTTTCACGTAGAATTCATTCCGAATATTAATCGATTCAATCGCAGCATGAAAACGTTCAAATTCAATCGCTAACTTAAACAATGTGACACGATGCTCTGTCTCAAGTAGAAAGTCTAACTCCGAGATATTCAAACTGAGAGAGTCGTATTTTGGGGGCTTCAATGCTGGCAACTGAAGTGCTCTAAGAATTGGATCTTGAATTTCCTCAAAAGAATTCTTAAGCTGCCGAACAGCATTAGCCTGCCTCGCGAGGGAAAAGCATGCTCGATTCAAAGCCTCTTGTCTATTTGAATGTAACTTCTTTTCTTCCTTTACTTGGTTAAGTCTAAAGGCAAAGAGAGCACCACAAAATGTACCAAATAGAGATAATACAGGTGCAACTAGTTCCTTCGTCCCTATGATCTCTGTAGTGTATGCCACCCCTCCGACACATAGAACCAAAATTCCTAGAATTATATAAATTGCTTCGGGCAAGCTATTCTTCATAAAAAATCCTTGGCTGATTGTGGAGTAAGTAACCCGAGTAGCCACCTGGGCTCACCGATTTAATCCAGAGCTGTCACGAGCCCTTTAATTTGGTTGCTTTGGCGAGCCGAACCAAAGGAGCATAAGCTTTCTGTTTATTGAGCTTGTTTGCAACGGAGTCTTGCCGATAAAGGTGACGGAACAAACCTTCAAGCTCTTCAATCTGCTGTGGGTAGATGTTGTCCCAAACTTCAAAAACAGAGCAATGAGTCCAATCGGCTTTCGTCTTTATGTGACTCTTGAGTCGCCCCTTTGCACCAGAGTTGTCGCCTCGTGCCATACCAACATACACAACATCCATTTTACTTTTCGAGCCCTTTTGCGGGACTTCGAGATAGAGCACGTAAATCCCACGAATGAGCACGGGAAGGCTAGCGATTTCAGCGCGAGGCAAGAATTCAAAACTACGCTTGAAGAGAAAGGTATGTGCTAGAGGCATATATATTCCAGTAGAAGTCTTGCAAAGTCCGCTTGAATCCGCAGCCGAAAACTGTCAAATTTTCTCAGCCATATGGAACAGCATCACATGTGCAATCTCTGACACGTCTGTTGCTGGCCAGCCCCGGCCGAAGGCATTCAGCATAGCATCTGGCATTTCTACAAAGCTCACGCATCTCACTTTAGGCCGAAGCCTCCCGTTGCGGACCTTCGTAATGAGCAACAGAACAAACTTGGCGGTCAAACTCCGTCGACGGCGGCCCCGCCTCCATGCGCGTTGTCCGCTCCAGCGTCAATGAGTGTCAGCACTCTATCAACGGCGAATTCTTCTCAAAATCAAAATAAAGTTGCTTTATGGAAAAACACGAACTATGATGGGATTATAAACAGACCTAAACAATGTCTAAAGTTGCACTAACTACAAGGAGGCCATATGTTGCTCAACGAGCCCTCTGCCGCCCAGATCCGTAAAGGACCTCCACGGCCGCAAGATGCAATGGCCCCCTTCCCGGTCTCGGCCAACTCATATGACATGACGACCGAAGACGATATCGGCGACGCGTTGACCCTGCTGGCAGCGAGCGGCGACGCGATCTCGATGTACGCGGCCGGCAGCCGGGAGGTGGTGCTCGGACGCATACTGCAGGTCGATCCCGAGTTGCCGAATTTCGTGATGGAGTTAAACGAAGGGGAGACCCTCAAGCCAGGCAACATCACCTTTGTCGCCTGGCTGCGCAGCGCGAAGCTGCAATTCCGCCTGTCCAAGCCGGAATGGACCTCGCTTCCCGGCCAGCCACAGCTGATCCCGATGATCTTCCCGGAGACCTGCGCGGTGCTGAACCGGCGCGCCTCGGAGCGCATGGAGACGCCGCTGGGCGCCAGTTTCATGGCTTCGTATGAACTGAACGGTACCCCCCATGAGTTGCCGATATACGATTTCTCGCTGGGCGGGATCGGCCTGCGTTGCTCGAAGAGCGATGCGAAGGGCTTGCTCAAGGGCCGCAAACTGCAGGAAGTGCAGCTGTATCTGGGATTGGAAACCGACATCGTCGCAGAACTGGAGGTACGCTTCACGCGCTCCATCCGCTCCTTCCTGCTGGGCGAACAGGTCCATATCGGCTGCATGTTCATCAATTTGACGCCGGAGGCGGAAGGCGAGATCAAAAGCATTATGGATCAGATAAACAATGCCCCGCGGCAGCGGTGAAGAGCGCACCGCTTTCGTTTGCACACTCAACACTAAGGACTCTAAACCGGGTCCAGGTCCTTAGGAAATTGGCTGGCTTGCAGCCATTGTTCCTCATTCAGGTCCTGGGCTGCATCTCGCCGATGCCAAGCTCTATTCAAATGGGAGAGCACATGGCCGAGGTCAATACGTAGATTACCCTCATCATAATCGGATTCGCTGTTCAACTTCGATATCAGCGCAGCCAAGTGCTCCTGCGCATCCTCAAGCTCGTACATGAGCATAGCCCAAGCAACGGGAGCGCTTTCCTTGCTAATCATAAGTCCTCCATCCTTTGCCGACCATTGTCATCGTAGCCTTGAGCCATCTGGATTGACGGCTTCTTCATCTCGACGGGTAGGGTAATAGATCTTCTTATGCTCGCTCTCGTAAAAGAGGACTCCATGAATTCCCATCGCTTGACTCTTGGGTACTCTACGTCCCCATATCGCCTTAAAAACAGCATCTAAGACTTCTGCGGACTGCTGTTGATACACCTCATCAATAAATGCAACGTCGGTGCCTGCGGAGAAGATGAGAGCAAACTCATCATCGGTCGCAGCGAAGATGTCGTAAACCGCGTTCTCAGCCGCATCAAAAATCTGGATATTCTTCATGGACCAATCTCAATCGGTTGTCGGCAATCCAGGCAAAAAAGGACTGCCGGCTATTGGTGGCAATATATTGGCACCCTATTTCTTTTCGGCAAAAGTGTAGGAAGTGCGGAAGAGTTTCAGCAGGCGGGTCTCGGGTTGGCAAAAATGCCATGATCTTATGCAGAAATTGCAAGTTGGTCAAATTTCCTTGACAGCCACGCCGGCTATCTCGTACATTAAGGTCCATGACCTCGCATCTGCACCTATCCGCTTTCCTGCTGCCGTCGCCTAGCGCCCTATCGCTAGCGATGCGCCTACTAGCACGCGCTTAATTAGCCGCGTTCCAGCTGTACCCCGTGCCGGCCACAAGCCGCACATGTCTTCAAATCCCAGGAAAGTTTGCACCGATGCTCCCAGCTTCGTCCTTGTCGCTACTGCTAAAACTACCGATCGGTTGCCGAGCCTAGTATTCCGTGGCCGCGCGGCAGCCCTTCGCCACATGTAGCGCCGGCACACCGATTCGTCGGATCACGGCATCCAGCACTTTCCAAAATTTAAAGACCCAGGAGCCCCCCATGATGTTGCAGAACCCAGCAGCGAAGTATCGCGCCTTCCCCCCTGTGCAATTGTCCGACCGCCAGTGGCCGAATAACGTCATTTCGAAGCCGCCGATCTGGATGAGCACCGATCTGCGCGACGGCAACCAGGCCCTGATCGAACCGATGACCGCCGAGAAAAAACTGCGCTTCTTCGAGCTGCTCGTGAAGATCGGCCTCAAGGAAATCGAGGTGGGCTTCCCTTCCGCCTCGCAGACCGACTTCGACTTCGTGCGCAAGCTGGTCGAGGAAAACCGCATTCCGGACGACGTCACCATCATCGTGCTGACCCAGTCGCGCGATGAACTGATCCGCCGCACGGTGGAATCCTGCGTCGGCGCCAGGCGCGCCATCGTCCACTTGTATAACTCGGTGGCGCCGGTATTCCGCAAAGTCGTCTTCGGCATGTCGCGCGAAGAGATCACCAACATCGCCACCACCGGCACCAAGCTGGTGAAGGAACTGATCAAGCAGCACCCGCAGACCGAATGGGGCTTCGAGTACACGCCGGAGTCGTTCTCCACCACCGAGCTCGATTTTTCCAAGCATATCTGCGACGCCGTCACCGCGATCTGGGAACCGACCCCGCAGAACAAGATGATCATCAACCTGCCGTCGACGGTGGAGTGCAGCACGCCCAACGTCTACGCCGACCAGATCGAATGGATGTCGCGCAAGCTGGCGCGCCGCGATTCGCTGATCATCAGCGTCCACCCGCACAATGACCGCGGCACCGCCGTCGCTTCCGCCGAGATGGCCGTGATGGCCGGCGCCGACCGCGTCGAAGGCTGCTTGTTCGGCAACGGCGAGCGCACCGGCAACGTCGATCTGGTCACGCTGGCGTTGAACCTCTACACCCAGGGCGTGCATCCCGGCCTGGACTTCTCCGATATCGACGAAGTGCGCAAGTGCGTCGAAGAGTGCAACCAGTTGCCGGTGCACCCGCGCCATCCGTATGTCGGCGACCTGGTGTTCACCGCCTTCTCCGGCTCGCACCAGGACGCGATCAAGAAAGGCTTCGCCCAGCAGAAGGAAGGCGCGCTGTGGGAGATTCCGTATTTGCCTATCGACCCGCAGGACCTGGGCCGCAGCTACGACGCAGTCATCCGCGTCAACAGCCAGTCCGGCAAGGGCGGCATGGCGTATCTGCTTGAGCAGGACTACGGCCTGGTCCTCCCGCGCCGCCTGCAGATTGAGTTCAGCCGCGCGGTGCAGGCGGTGGCCGACGCCACCGGCCTGGAGATCACCGCCGACGGCATCTACGACATCTTCAACAAGGAATACTTCGAGCAGGTTTCGCCGTACGCCTACAACTCGCACAAGATGGTGGAAGACACCAGCAGCGACGAGCCGGTGCAGATCGACATCGCCCTCACCCACCGCAAGCTGCCGATGGCACTGCAGGGCGGCGGCAACGGCCCGATCGACGCCTTCGTCGATGCGCTCGGCCTGGATATCAAGCTGATGGACTACCATGAGCACTCGATCGGCTCGGGCGCCAACGCCAAGGCGGCCTGCTACGTCGAACTGCGCCTGGCCAACGGCCCGACGCTGTTCGGCGCGGCCATCGACAGCAACATCGTCACGGCCTCGTTCAAGGCGGTGCTGAGCGCGGTCAATCGCCAGATCACGCAACAGGAAGCCGCAGCGGCGGCACCGGCGGGCGCCGACGCCACCGCCTGATTCAGGACGGCGAAGTAACGAGTATCGTCCGCGACATCATGATTTCGTCGAACAGCTGACAGTCGACGATCATCGAATCCGGCTCGCGGCCGAACTCCTGGAAGCCCAATGACTCATAGAGCTCGGTCGCCGCGGCATTGCCCGCGGTGACCGACAGAGTCAACCTTTGCACGCCCGGCATGGTCGCGGCGAATGCCAGCGCGTGCTCCATCAACCTCCGTCCAACACCCCTGCCCCGATAAGCTTCGGCCACGTACATCGCGCGGATATAACCCTTGTGCCGGATTTTCAGCGCGGTCTCACGCCCCACCGCGACCAGGCCGACCAGTTCATCGCCATCAAAGGCGCCGAACATATTGCGGCCGGAATCGGCCGCCAGCCGCGCTTCTATCGTGGACAGCGGCGTGTCGCGCTCTTCCTCGTAGCTGGAACCAAACGCGGAAGGCGACTCGCGCAACCCCACCAGCCGCAGTGCGAGGAAGGCTGCGGCATCATCTGGAATCAAACGGCGTATCAACATGGGCGACCTTAAAGAGAGCCGGCCGGATGCTGCCCGCTGGTCAGCACCAGCGAGAAGAACATTTCGGCCTGGCCGTTATAGAGTTTGAACAGCAGCGTATTACGGCCTTTTTTCAGATGGACCTTGCGGCTGCCTTCGGTCAGGTTCAGCGCGTCGATCTCCTTGCGGAGCGAGCGATAGCCGCCATCCTGGTACCACGGCTTCATGCCTTCGAAACTGGCCCACACCAGCTTATCGTTCAGCCACAGCCTGGAATCGTCGTCGCCGCCGATCTCCAGCCACGCATCGCGCTCGCGGTCCGAAGCGATCTCGGTATAGCCGTAGTAGATGGCGTACTGCGCACCGTCGACCGGCACGACGGGATAACGGTCGAAATGTGTGTACTCCCATTTCAGCAGCCGGCGGTCCTTGCCGAGGTAGACGGCATCCAGATCGATCTGCTGCTCGGGCGGAAACTCCGGCGCAACACGGGTGCTGTCGTCGGCAGGGAACGGACCGATCATGTACCACGTGTCGATATAGACCCGGCTGGCGTAGACGCCGTCGCTGCCGATGGCGCGGCTGGCCCCGGGACGCAACGTCAGCGAATTCACCGCAGGCACCGCGATGGCAGCGGAATAGTCGCGGTGCACCGCCCCTGTGGCATCGGTAAGGTCCAGCGCACTGCCCAGCGGCAGCGGCGTGGCGCCGCTGCGGCCCACGGCGGCGCCGGTGAAACCCGTGCTCTCACCGTCACCGATGCCCTGTCCTTTCACCATCGCGCCGTCAGCTTGACGCTGCTGTTGATCCTGTCGCGCCGCCAGCGCCTGGCTGGCCTGCCGCTGCATCTGGCCCATCGCCAGACTTAGCTCGGCGGGCGTCATCGTCTTCGGATCCAGCGTCGGCGGCTTGCGCTGTTCGGTTTTTCTCAAGGCTTCTTCCCTTGATATCTTCAGCAGTTTGGCCAGCTGCTCCGCCTTGGCCTCGCGCCGCAGCTGCTCGATGGACTGCGCCAGCTCATTGATCGCGGCAGCCATCTGCTCCGGCGTCTTGCGCACCTGCTGTTCGCGCGATGCAGCCGCCGGCCCAGATGCCGCCAGCCTGGCCGCATCCTTGCCGTCGCCCTGTTCCAGCGCGGCCTTGATGTTGGCCAGCTCATTCATCTCGCGGCCCAGCGCGGCACTGGTGGCGCGCTCGGCGTAGTCCGCCGCGCGCACTTCGTTCTGATTGCCGGCCGCATGCTGGCCGACGCTCCACAACACCCACGCGGCGGCTCCGTGGCCCAGCAGCGAAACGACCAGATACTTGCGGTCCATCGGATTCAGTTCCGCGTGCGCATGGCGATATTGTGCAGGCCTTCGATCTGGCACAGGTCCATCACGCGCACGATGTGCTGGTAGGCGGCCTGCTTGTCGCCGTCGATGCGGATACGGGTGCCGGCATCGGCCGCCGCGACGGCGCGCAGGCGCGAGTGCAGGCCCTGAGCCGTTACCGCCTCACCTTCCAGATACAGCTTGCCGTCCCGGCCCACGCCGATGATCAGCGGACGCGCGTTGTCGTCCGACTCCTCCAGCGCATTGGACGACGCCGGCAGCGTGATCGGCAGTTGCTTGTCCTTGCGCTGCGTGGTCTGCTGCTTGAACGACGTCGCCACCATGAAGAACATCAGCAGGAAGAAGATGCAGTCGATCAGCGCCGTAAGGCCGATCTCCGGTTGATCCTCGTCACCCAGGTCGATGCGCATGCTACGCGGCCTCCCGCGCGGCGATGAACCAGCGACTGATCAGGCGGTTGACTTGCTTTTCCAGTGCCAGGCCATACAACACCACGCGGCTCTTGAAATAGTGGTGCAGGCACAGGGCCGGCAGCGCGACGCTGAGACCGGCGGCGGTATTGATCAGCGCCTTGGAGATGCCGCCCGCCAGCAGCGCAGGATCACCCATGCCACCGGCATAGGCGATGACGTGGAAGGATTCGATCATGCCGATCACGGTGCCCAGCAGGCCGACGATGGGCGCCACGGTGGCGACGACGGCCAACGGCTGCGCCTTCTGCTGGTGCTGGCGCATCTCGATCGAGGCCAGGTCGCCGCAACCGGCGGAGATGATGGCCGCGCTTTGGTGGCGGTGCTCGACCATGTATTCCACAGTGCGCGCCAGGGTGCTGTCGCTGGCGGCCAGCACCGCCTCGATCTCATCGAATTTTCCGGCGTCCCAGAGCGGCTCCAGTTGCTGCGCCAGTCCATCCGGTACGATATATTTGCGGCGCAGGTGCGCCAGACGCTCCAGCGCTACAGCCAGGGCCAGTACCGACAACGCCAGCACCACCACCATTGCGGCGCCGGCATGGGTGATTTGCTCGGTCAAATCCAATTCCTGCATGATCGGCGCCCTAGTATGAATGAGGCAGCCATTATCAATTACTTTATATTTATTGGCAATCTCAAGCCAGTTCGAAACGATAGCCGACGCCATACACGGATTGCAGGCACTCGGCGTCCGGCAACTTGCGGCGGATGTTCTTGATGTGCGAATCGACGGTGCGGTCGCCGATGTCGCGCTGGTCCTGGTGGGCGAAGTCCAGCAACTGCTGGCGGGTGTAGACCCGGCTGGGATTCTCGATCAACTCGGCCAGCAGCCGGAACTCCAGCGGCGTCAGCGCGAGCGCCGCGCCGTTGTGCAGGATGCGCATGCCGGGGCGGTCGATCTGGAATGGCGAGACCGCAACGACTGACGCCGTGCCGTTGGCTCCCCCGCTGCGGCGCAAATGCACGCGTACCCGCGCCACCACCTCGCGAGGACTGAACGGTTTGCAGACATAATCGTCGACGCCATTGTCCAGGCCAAGCAAACGGTCGATCTCGTCGACGCGCGCAGTCAGCATGATGATGGGGATTTGCGAGAAGGCGCGCACCTCGCGGCACACGCCGATGCCGTCCAGCTCCGGCAGCATCACGTCCAGCAGCACCAGGTCGAAGCCGCCGCCCCGGATGGCCTCGACCGCACTGCGGCCGTCGGCCACGCTGCGGGTCTGCCAGCCTGCGGCGCCCATGTAGTCCGCCAGCAGCGCGGCGATCTTGACGTCGTCTTCAACGATGAGGATATGGGCCACGGCCTGCGTCTCCTATTTTGTTAGCGGCAGGCGGACCAGCACTTTCAGTCCGCCCAATACGGATGCGGCGGCCCCGACGGTGCCTCCGTGCGCCTCCACCAGCGCCTTGCAGATCGCCAGACCCAGCCCGCTGCCGCCTCGCTCGCGCGTGCGGGCCGCATCCACCCGGTACAGGCGCTCGAAGATGCTGCCCACCACGTCGGACGGCACGCCGGGCGCGCTGTCCTCCACGGTGATCTCGGCATAGCCGGCGGCGCTGGTCAGCGCCACGACCACGTGGCCACCGGCGTCGGTGTAGCGCAGGCTGTTCTCCAGCAGATTGGTGACCACCTGCTGCAGGCGTCCGGCATCGCCCGTCATCATCACGGGGGCGGCCGGCAGGCTCCAGCTCAAATCAAGGCCGCACTTCTGCGCGCGCGGCTGGTAGCGTTCCAGCGTCGGCCGCAGCAGCTCGGCCAGGTTCAGTTCATGCCAGTGGTATTGCAGATCGCCCGCATCCGCCATGGTCAGTTGGTGCAGGTCGTCGACCAGCTTGTTCAGGCGCAGCACCTCGGCATGCAGCGACTGCAGCGCGTTGCCGTCGGCCTTGCGTATGCCGTCAAGCAGCGCTTCGATTTCGCCGCGTATGACCGTCAGCGGCGTGCGCAGCTCGTGCGACACGTCGGCCAGCACCTTGCGCCGCCGGCGTTCGCTCTCCTCCAGCGCCTCGGCCATGGCGTTGACGTGCAGCGCCAGCTCGGCCACCTCGTCCCGCGACAGCAGCGGCGCGCGGGCGCTGAATTCGCCGAGCGCCAGCAGGGCGGTGACGTCGCGCAGCGCCGCCACGGGCCGCAACAGGTGGCGCGCCAACCAGATCGCCGCCAGGATGGCCAGCCCGACCAGGACGGCGGACAGCAGCAGGATCGATCGCAGCTGCTCGCGCAGGAAAATGGTCGCGCTGGCGTCGACGCCGCCGGTCTCGCGCAGCGGCATCAGGCGCATGTGGCCGACCACCACGCCATCCACCTTGATGGCGCGTTCGGCGCCGACCTTGATGTCGGGAGGTCCGATCAACTTGCCGCCCTGCGCGTCGGTGATGGAGATGCGCGAGGCGAAATCCATCGGATCGTTGCTGCGCGGCGGCGGAGCGGCGGGCCTGGGCTCGGCCTCGGCGGGCGGCGGATCCGCCTCCGGCGGCGGCGGTTCGCGGCGCGGTGGCCTGGCTTGATAGGCATACGCTCCGCCTTGACCGTCGTCCGCCGGGGGCGGGCCGGCCCGGCGCGGCGGCGGTGGACGGCGCTCGCGGCGCGGACGGTGCGTGTCGCCGTCCGGCTCGAACACCTGGCTGATCGGCGTTATCCTGTTCAGCAACTCGCCCAGCGCGCGCGGCTTCCCTCGCAGCCAATCCCAACTGCCTTCGGTGCGATAGCGGTCCTCCAGCAGCTCGCGCAACTGGTCGAAATCCTGGACCTGCAATTCATTGAGATAGGCGACGAAGCCGCGCTTCAGGTTACTGCTGGCGACCCACGCCATCGTCCCCACGCAGAGAAAGACGATAGCGGTCACCGCCAGCGCGATCTTGCGGGCGATGGTCAACCGCATGGCTGGCTCATGGTCGTCATCCCGCCATCATAACCGCCAAATGTGCAGAAAATATGGAGCTTGGCTAAAACGCCACACTACGGTCCGCCTACATTTTTCCCACACAATTGCGGTGCAATCTCGGCCCGTCATCAACAAACAGACGGAGCACACCATGTATCACCGCGTCCTGAACCTGGCTCCGGCCATCGCCACCGCCGCCCTGCTCGCGGCCTGCGGCGGCAGCGATCCGACCGCCGACAGCACAACCGCCAGCGCCGCGCCACGCCTGGCACAGGGCGGCGCACCAGGTGGCGCCGCCACGCTTGCCGCCTCAGTGCAGACTTCCGCGCCGCCCATCGTGCTGGCGCCGGTGCCCAACGACGAAGGCGCCTCCCTCAGTTTCAGCACCGCCGGTGCGGTCGATACCGCCAATCCCTTCTTCAAACCGATGGGCAATGGCCGCTCCTGCGCCACCTGCCACCAGCCGGACAACGGCTGGAGCATCGGCCCGGACAAGCTGGCCGCGCGCTTCGCCGACAGCGCCGGCACCGATCCCGTTTTCCGCCTGGTCGACGGCGCCGTCTCGCCGCTGGCCGCCACGGCCACGCTGGACCAGAAGCGCGTCGCCTACAGCATGCTGCTGACCAAGGGCCTGATCCGCGTCGGCCTGGCCATGCCCGCCGGCGCGGAATTCACGCTGGTGAAGACCGACGATCCGTACAACTACGCCAGCGCCAGGGAGCTGTCGCTGTTCCGCCGGCCGCTGCCGACCACCAATCTCAAATTCGCCAGCAGCGTGATGTGGGACAGCCGCGAAACCCCGGCCGACGCCAATTCAACCGTCTGCCTGAAGGATGTGCGCCCGGCGCAGTGCTACACCGCCGTCGATGCCGGCCTGCTGCACCAGGCCAACGACGCCGTGCGCGGCCACGCCGAAGCGGCGCAGGATTTGACGGCTGCCGAACAGCGCGCCATCGTCGACTTCGAGAAGACGCTGTTCACCGCGCAGATCAGCTCCATCGACGCCGGCAACCTGACCGAGGCCGGCGCCCTGGGCGGTCCCGCGTCGCTGGCCTCCACGGCCTTCTACTACGGCATCAACGACCTGCTGTCCGGCGATTATCAAACCGGCGCGCCGTTCAACCGCAACGTCATGGCGATATTCGGCGCGTGGCGCAACCTGGACCGCCCGGCGCCTCCGCCTCCACCACCGGTGCGAGGCCGTCCCGCACCGTCACCGCCTGCCGCGCCAAGCGCGCAAAACCTGGCCCGCGCCTCGATCGCGCGCGGCGAGCAAATCTTCAATAACAAGCCGTTCAACATCACCAATGTGGCCGGCTTCAACGACGAGTTGCGCCGTCCGCTGCAACGCGGCAGCTGCGCCAGCTGCCACGACGCGCCCAACGCCGGCACGCACTCGGTCACGCGCATGTTCAACACCGGCGTATCGGACGGCGCACGCCGCACGGCCGACATGCCGCTCTACACGCTGCGCAACAACGCCACCGGCGAAACCGTGGCCACCACCGATCCCGGCGCCGCCATGCTGTCTGGTAAATGGAGGGATATCGGCAAGGTGAAGGTACCCAGCCTGCGCGGCATCGAATCGCGCTCGCCCTACTTCCACAACGGTTCGGTGCACACCATCGAGGATATCGTGACGTTCTACGATGCGCGCTTCAACATCGGCTTCACGCCGCAGGAAGCGGCCGACCTGGCCGCCTTCCTCAAGGCGCTGTGAGCCTGGCCAACCGGATGCCCGTGAACTGCCAGCGGGCGCCGGCGGGGAAGAAATTCCGGTAGCTGGCGCGCGCATGGCCCGCCGGCGTGGCGCACGACGAGCCGCGCAGCACATACTGGTTCATCATGAACTTGCCGTTGTACTCGCCCAGCGCGCCCGGTGCGCTCTGGTAGCCGGGATAGGCGGCATAGCTGCTGCTGGTCCATTGCCAGCAATGGCCGAACATCTGCTGCAACCCGTCGCCGTCCGCAGCATCGGCGGCGGCCGGATGCAGCGAGCCGGTCTCCACGTCCGCCTGGGCGGCGGCGAATTCCCATTCGGCCTCGGTCGGCAAACGGGCACCGGCCCAATGCGCATAAGCATCCGCTTCGAACAACGACAAATGCGTGGCGGGCCGGTTCAGGTCCAGCGCCTGCGCGCCGTGCAGCGTGAACTCCAGCCACTGGCCCTGGTCGTCCTGCTGCCAGTAGATCGGGCAGTTCAGACCCTGGCTGCGCACCCAGTCCCAGCCCTCCGCCAGCCACAAGCCGGCGTTGAAATAGCCGCCGGCGGCGATAAATTCCAGGTACTCGCCGTTCGTCACCAGCCGCGAGGCCAGTTCGAACGGCGCCACGTACTGCTTGTGGCGCGGCAGTTCGTTGTCGAAGCAGAAGCCGCCGCCGCGATGGCCGATGTCCGTCAGGCCGCCTTCAAACGGCAACCAGGCCAGCGCCGGCGCGGCCGGTGCCGGTGGCAGCAGCAGATCCATGTACTCGGGCAGCAGCGCGTTTTGCGCCAGCAGGTGCTTGACGTCGGTGAGCATCAGCTCCTGGTGCTGCTGTTCATGCTCCAGTCCCAGCGTGACCAGCATTGTCAGGTGCGCGCGCTGCTCGTCATCCAGATCGCTGGCGACCAGCCGGGCGATGCGCTCGTCGACATTGGCGCGGTAAGCGCGCACCTGCGACATGGCCGGCCGTGTCAGCAAGCCGCGCTGGGCGCGCGGATGCTTTTCGCCGATGCCGTTGTAATAGGAATTGAACAGCACCCGGAACGCAGGATGGAAAGGCTCGAAGCCGGCTTCCATGGGTTCCAGGATGAAGGTCTCGAAGAACCAGGTCGTATGCGCCAGGTGCCACTTGATCGGACTCGCGTCCGGCATCGACTGCGCGCCGCAGTCCTCGTCGGTCAGCGGTTCGGCCAGCGCCAGCGAGCGGCGGCGTACGGTGGCGAAACGGGATTTGATGTCTTGCGGCGGCAGGCGCATGTCCATGGTCGGCTTTCAGTCCGGGATGACCCGGGCATGGATGACGGCGAACCAGTTCGCCGGATCGGTCCACACCTGGGCGGTGGCAAAGCCGGCCCGCTCCAGCAGGCCGACAAACGATTGCCGCGTATATTTATAGCTGTCTTCCGTGTGTATCCGTTCGCCGCGCGCGAAGTGGCGCTCGCCATCGTCCCAACGCACCGTCAGCGCGCTGCGCGCTTCCAGGTGCATCTCGATGCGGCTTTCCGCGGCGTTGAAGAAGGCACGGTGCTGCCACTGGCCGACATCGAAATCGGCGCCGATCAGATGGTTCAGGTGGCGCAGCATGTTCAGGTTGAAGGCCGCCGTCACGCCCAAGGCGTCGTCGTAGGCGGCGTCCAGCACCCCACTGTCCTTGATCAGGTCCACGCCGATCAGCAGGCCGCCATCGGCACCGGCGTTGGCGCGCAGGCCGCGCAGGAAGGCTATCGCCTGCTCCGGCGAGAAATTGCCGATCGAGGAACCGGGATAGAAGAACAAGCGGCGGCTGTGGCGCACGCTGTCCGGCAGCTCGAAGCCGCTGGAAAAGTCCAGCCCCAGCGCCGTCATCTCGATGTGCGGGAAGCGCTGCTGCAAGCGGCCGACCGCTTCGGTGAGGAAATCGCGCGAGATATCCACCGGCACGTACTGCGCCGGCTGCAGCAGCGGGAACAAGCCGGCCGCCTTGGCGCAATTGCCCGCGCCCAGATCGATCATCGTGGTGCCGGTGCCGATGGCGCGCGCCATGTCGGCGCCGTGCGCGGCAAAGATGCCGGCCTCGGTGCGGGTAGGATAATATTCGGGCAGCTCGCATATCGCCTCGAACAGCTTGGAACCCAGGCCGTCGTACAGGAACTTGGGCGAAGTGTGGGCGTCGGGCGCCAGCAAACCCGCGCTGATTTCGGCGATCACCGCCGCGCTGCCGTTGGCGGGCTGCCGCTGCGGCGGCGTGTTGCTTGCGTCGGGCGAAACAACACGGATCGCCGAGGAGCGGGACATCTGCATAAGTGCTCTGCCTTTCAGAGGTGGTCATCCAGCTATGGATAACATTTTTGTTATGATAGCCGAATATCCATTTTGGGGCGCCGCACCAAAAAAAACGGTGCGGCGCTTCACATTCATAGTCACATTAGTCGCAGCAGAAGTACAAATCTTACAAAAAAAGGTCAAACCACCATGAAATTTTTCGCCATGCGTACGATCAAATCCCTGTTTGCCGCCGGCCTGATGCTGGCAGCGGCCCATTCCCAGGCCCAGTCCGCCGACCATGTGTTCCGCGTATCGGCGATTCCGGACGAGGCGCCGACCGAATTGCAGCGCAAGTTCAAGCCGCTGGGCGAGTACCTGGAAAAGAAAATCGGCATGAAGGTCGAGTTTACTCCCGTCACCGACTACGCCGCCTCGGTCGAAGCGCTGATCAACAAGAAGGTCGACATGGTCTGGTTCGGCGGCTTCACCTTCGTGCAGGCCAAGGATCGCAGCAAGAACCAGATCACCCCGCTGGTGCAGCGTGCCGAAGATGAAAAATTCCGCTCGGTGTTCATCACCACAAACAAGGACATCAACAAGCTGGAAGACCTGAAAGGCCACACGCTGAGCTTTGGCTCGGAATCGTCGACCTCTGGCCACCTGATGCCGCGCTCGTACCTGCTGGCCGCCAAGATCAACCCGGATACCGACCTGAAACGCATCGCCTTCTCCGGCGCGCATGACGCCACCGTGGCCGCTGTCGCGGGCGGCAAGGTCGATGCCGGCGCGCTCAACATTTCGGTCTGGGAAAAACTGGTGGCCGAGAAGAAGGTCGATCCGGCCGTGGTACGCGTGTTCTACACCACCCCTGGCTACTACGACTACAACTGGTCGGTACGCACCGATATGAACGCCGACCTGAAGAAGAAGCTGACCGACGCCTTCCTGGCGCTCGATCCGAAGAACCCGCAGGACAAGGTCATCATGGACCTGCAGCGCGCTTCGAAGTTCATTCCGACCAAGGCTGAAAACTACACCGCCATCGAAGCGGCCGCACAGAACGCGGGCCTGCTGAAAAAATAAATCGTCAATGCCGACTTACCAACTGCAAAACCTGACGGTGCGCCACCTGGGCGCATCCAGGGCCGCCGCGCTGCACGCGATCACGCTGACCGTCGAACAGGGCGAGCAACTGGCCCTGATCGGCCCGTCCGGCGCCGGCAAGACCACCTTGCTGGCGACGCTGGCCTGCGCCCACCGGCCCGCCGAAGGCGAGTTCCAGGCCTTCGGCTGCGATCCGTGGCAGCTCAGTGGCGGCGCGCGGCACAAGCTGCGCGCGCAGTTGTTCCTGGCGCCGCAAACCCCTCCGCTGCCGCCGCGCCAGCGCGTGGTGACGGCGGTGCTGGCCGCGCGCCTGCCGCAGTGGAGCCTGTGGCGCGCGCTGGTGTCGCTGTTCAAGCCCGCCGATCCGGAAGCGGCCTGGCAGGCGCTGTCGCGCTTCAACCTGGGCGACAAGCTGTATTCCCGCGTCGACCGCCTGTCCGGCGGCGAGCGCCAGCGCTGCGGCCTGGCGCGCTTGCTGCTGTCGCCGGCCAAGGCGCTGCTGGTGGACGAGCCGCTGTCCGCGCTGGACCCGGTGCTGTCGGAACTGACCTTGGCCACGCTGCGCGACGAAGCACGGGCGCGCGGCGCCACGCTGATCTGCAGCCTGCACCAGGTCGACCTGGCGCTGAAGCACTTCCCCCGCATCGTCGCCCTGCGCGACGGCCGCATCGAATTCGACCTGCCGCGCGACCGCGTCACGCCCGAGATGATCGCCGCGCTGTACCAGGGCGAACCGCCCGCCGCCAGCACGCCGTCGCCGGAACATGAGGCGATGGCGGTCAAGCTGGGCGTCGGCGCATGCCTGTAATGAGCACTGCGGCCACCCATCCCGATCCGGCCTGGCGCGGCCGCGTCGCCATCACGGTAGCCTGCCTGGTCGTGCTGTGGCCGACGCTGGTGGTCACCGAATTCAAGCCGTGGATCCTGTTCGACTGGCAGAGCCTGACCTCCACCGGCCGCTTCCTGGCCGACTTCCTGGTGCCGGCCCACAGTGCCGAATTCCTGGCCATGCTGCTGCGCGAAACCTGGCAGACCGTCGCCATCGCCACCGCCGGCCTGACGCTGGCCCTGCTGGGCGCGATCCCGGCCACGCTGATCATCAACGAGCAGCTGTCGATCTCGCGCCTGGGCACCGGCCGCATACGGCCGTGGGCCCGGCTGGTGCGCCAGTGCGTGCGCTGGCTGCTGGTGGCGCTGCGCAGCGTGCCCGAGCTGGTATGGGCGCTGCTGTTCGTGCGCATCATCGGCCTCGGCCCGACCGCCGGCGTGCTGGCCATCGCCCTGACCTATTGCGGCATGCTGGGCAAGGTCTACGCCGAGATCCTCGAATCGTCCGATGCCCACGCCAGCGACACGCTGCTGGCCAACGGCAGCGGGCGGCTCGCCGCGCTGCTGTACGGCGCCCTGCCGGAAGCGGCGTCCGAGTTGATGTCCTACACCGTCTACCGCTGGGAATGCGCGATCCGCGGCTCGGTGGTGATGGGCTTTGTCGGCGCCGGCGGCCTGGGCCAGCGCATGGATGAATCGATGAAAATGCTGGCTGGCGCCGAAGTATCGTCCATGTTGCTGGTGTTCGTGGCGCTGGTGGCGCTGGCCGACCTGTTTTCCAAGATACTGCGGAGGCGCCTCGGATGAAGCACCAGATGCCCAAACCTCCCGCCCGCGACTGGACCGTGCTGTCGCTGATGGCGCTGCTCGCCGTGCTGATCGCCGCCAGCTTCGCCACGCTGCCGCTGAAGTGGCGCGAATTCTTCACCGCCGAAGCCGTCAACAGCACGATCGAGCTGCTGGCCGGCTTCGCGCCGCCCGACCTGTCGGCGCCGTTCCTGGTCAAGACCGGCTGGGCCACGATAGAGACCATGGCGATGTCGGCGCTCGGCACGCTGCTGGCGGTGATCGCCGGCCTGGCGTTCTCGCTGCCCGCCTCCGGCCGTTTCGGCAAGATGCCACGCGCGCTGATGCGCTCCGCGCTCAACGTGCTGCGCTCGATTCCCGAACTGGTGTGGGCCTCGATCCTGCTGATCGCCTCCGGCCTCGGGCCTTTCGGCGGCACGCTGGCGCTGGGCGCGCACACGGCCGGCGTGTTGGGCCGCCTGTTTGCCGACTCGCTGGAAAACGCCGCGCCGCTGCCGGAACAAACGCTGCGCACCAACGGCGCCAGCGCCGGCGCGGCCTTCTTCTACGCCACCTTGCCGCAAACGCTGCCGCAGATGCTGTCCTACACGCTGTACCGCTGGGAGAACAACATCCGCGCCGCCGCCATCCTCGGCGTGGTCGGCGCCGGCGGCCTGGGGCAGATGCTCAAGTACCACCTGTCGCTGTTCCAGATGCAGAAGGCCGCCACCGTCATCGCCGCCATGCTGCTGCTGGTCGCGCTGGTCGACGGCATCAGCTTCGCGCTGCGCCGCGCCTTGACGCGCTAATCCGCTAATCCTTTCCCCTCCCCGCCCCTATGCTCGAGCTGCGCAACCTGTCCAAATCCTATGCCGGCGGCCGCCCGGTGCTGTCCAAGCTGTCATGGAACTTCAATGCCGGCGAATTCGTCTCCATCATGGGCGATTCCGGCGTCGGCAAATCCACGCTACTTAATTTGATCGCCGGCCTGGATACCCCCGATGTGAGCCCGGACGCGGCGCCGGGCGAATCGCCCATCGTCATCGACGGCGTGGCCATGTCCGGCCTGGACGACGACGCCGCCACCAGGTTGCGCCGCGCGCGCATGGGTTTCATCTTCCAGGCCTTCCACGTGCTGCCGCACCTGACCCTGTTGCAGAACGTCGCCCTGCCGCTGCTGCTGAACGGCCTGCCGACCGGCCGCGCCGGCGAGATGCTGGACGCGGTCGGCCTCGGCGGCCGCGGCGGCGACTTCCCCCACCAGCTGTCCGGCGGCGAAATGCAGCGGGTGGCCATCGCCCGCGCGCTGGTGCACCGACCCGCCCTGGTGCTGGCCGACGAACCGACCGGCAACCTCGACCCCGATACCGCCCACGGCATCCTGACGTTGTTGCGCAGGGAAATCAAAGCCACCGGCGCCTGCGCGATTATGGTGACACATTCGCAAATTGCGGCCGAGATGACAGACAAAATCCTACATCTGTCCAAATCGGGCATACAAGAAACAACAATCGTCAACCCGTTTAAGCAATAAACAAGATAATTTTTTTGTTAAAGGCGCCCATTATTTTCTCAGCGTAGTATTATTAAAATCAACTTGCATGGTTATCAAGAATGTTGAGTTGCGTACCACATTCAGACCAACAATGTGGCCGCTAGCCTTGCCAGGAAACGTTTCATTTTTCTACGTTTTGAGCAAAGGAGGAGCATCATGAACGTACGGCAGAAGAAGCTGGAACTGATCGAAGCCATGAATCGCGCTCGGGCACTGGAACCATCCAGTTTTGTTCCGAACAAGCTTCTGGATACTTTGATTGAAAAAATGAACTTGAAGAACGACGCGGAATTGTGCCGAGTTCTGGAAGTACAGCCTCCCATCATCAGCAAGATCCGACACCGCAAGCTGGCCGTCGGGGCAACAATTTTGCTGCGTATGCATGAAAAGTCCGACATCAGCATACGGGAACTTAAGGATCTGTCGACCGCGTCCATGCATTGAGCAGCTTAGCTGATCTTGCCATGCCAGGCGCCGGCATGCGGTATCCGGCGCCCCTTAATGCGCACTGCGTACAGCCCAAACCCCGCTGAACGCCGCATTGCCCCTCCCTAGCACTTCTCGTATTTCCAATTCCTTGCCTTGCCTTCCGCGATCCATTCGACGGCCTGCTCGCGCCTGCGCGTGCGCGTCGCCTCGGTCTTGGCCTCGGCGATCCATTCGGCGTAGTCGCGCTTCTTGCTCGGGCTGAAGGCCTCGAAATGCTTGTGCGCTGCCGGCACTTCCCTCAGCGCGGCGGCCAGGTCGTCCGGTATCGCCAGCTCGCGCGGCTCGGCGGGCTTGGCGCGCGCCGGCGCGGCGATGCCGTCGTCGTTGAGCTTCATGGCTTTCCTGATGTAGCCGGTCAGCGCCTTCTTCGGCGGCAGGTCCTTGACCGACGCGATGCGGCCGAACTGACCCATCGCCTCGCGGTTGGCTTCCTCGGCCATCAGCAGCTCCGCCTTCCAGAAGTTCAGCGCGCAGTGCGCCTTGAAGGAAGCCATGCTGCACATCATGCCCTTGTACATAAAGTGCGGGAAGCTCCACTTCATCGTTTCCTCGACGTCCGGGCAGGCGGCATGCACCACCGCGCGCAGATGCTCGAGGATGGGCTGGGCGAAGTCGGCGGACTTGGCGATGTAGGCGTCTACGCGGGGATCGAGTGTGGGCATGACGATGCTCGGCTGGTTGTTGTGTGCATCAATATACCAAAGCCCGATGGCTTTATCAGCATTTGGTATGCGCTAGCCCGCGCGTCCGGCTTCCGCTATGCTGGTCGCACACAGACTCCCTGCCACACATATGAACATCAAACCCGCCACCGGCGCCGTTGCGCTGGCGTTTTTCGCATCAGGCCCGGCCGTCGCAGCTCCCGCAACACCGTTCCCGTTGGTGGAAGCCACCATCGCCGGCATGCACCGGGCCATGCGCGACCACGGCCTGACCTGCCGCCGGGTGGTACAAGGCTATCTGGCCCGGATCCAGGCCTATGACCTGCAAGGACCGGCGCTGCGTGCCGTCATCACGGTCAATCCGCAAGCGCTGGACGAGGCGGACCGCCAGGACGCCTTGTTCCGCAAGGACGGCCTGCAAGGGACGCTGCATTGCGTCACGCTGCTGGTCAAGGACAACGTGGACACGGCAGGCATGCCGACTACCGGCGGCGCCAGGGCCTTCGCCACCAACCGCCCGCCTGCGGACGCCGCGGTGGTGGCGCGCCTGAAGGCCGCGGGTGCCATCGTGCTGGCCAAAGCCAACCTGGACGAATTCGCCTTTACCTACCGGGGCTCGTCGTCGATGGCCGGACAAACGCTGAATCCCTACGACACCGGCATCACGCCCGGTGGCTCGTCGTCCGGCACCGCCAGCGGCGTCGCCGCCAGCATGGCAATGGTGGGCATCGGCACCGACACTGGCGGCTCCGGCCGGGTTCCAGCCGCCGTCCAGGGCTTGATCGGCATCCGCCCAAGCCTGCGCCTGCTGAACCAGGACGGCATCCTGCCGCTGGCCCACACCGAAGACACCGCCGCGCCGATCTGCCGCACCGTCGAGGATTGCGCCCTGCTGCTGCAGGCGATGCGCGGCGCGGGGCCGGACTATCGCGCCGGCCTGCGGGTCGATGGTTTGCGCGGCGCCCGCATCGGCGTGGTGCGCCAGTTGTTCCCAGCCACGTCGCCGGCCGCATCGCCGGCCCGTTTCAACGCCACGCTGGAGGAGGCGCTGACGCGCATGCGCGCCGCCGGAGCCGTCGTCGAGGACGTGCAGTTGCCGGACCTGGGCGCGATACTGGCCGAATTCAAAACCGTCAAACCCTACGAGTTCAAGGGCGACCTGGAACGCTACCTGGCACGCTGGCCGTCGGACGCGGACGGCCACTTGCGCAGCTACCGCCAGTTGCTGGACAGCGGGCGGTTCGAAGAACGCAACAAGGCGCCGTTGGCGGAATATGATGCTTTGGGCACGGAGCCGATGCGCAACCAGGACTACGTACACAACGTCACCGCCCGCTTCCCGCGCGTCCAGGCCTGCCTGACGCGCGCGCTGGAAGGCTACGACGTGCTGCTCTACCCCACCCGCGCCAACCTGAACCTGGACCAGGACGGCAAGGTCTCCAACAATCCGCAAACCAGCCGCCTCAGTTCCTGGAGCGGCTATCCCGCGCTGTCCATGCCGGTGGCGATGGTGACGCCGGAGGGCCGGGCGCCGCAGCCGGTCGGCATCGAATTGCTCGCGCGCGAGTTCGATGAAGCCACGCTGCTGCGCATCGCCTACGGCTGGCAGCAAACGGCGCAGCCGCGCCGCGCTCCCGCGCTGACGCCGGAACTGCGCTAGGAAGTCGCGATGTCCGCTCCCAGCCCGAAGTGGCTGCGGGTCTGCTTGAGGAATTCCGTGGCCAGCCGGGTCGGCGCCGCCAGCGAGGACGTGACAAACGCATAGTCGTTCTGCAACCGCGGTTCGAACGGCCGTATCGCGCTGCCAGGCCGCAGGTAGGGCCGTGCCAGCAACTCATTGACCAGGGCGACCCCGAGACCGCGTTCGGCCAGAGCGCAGGCCGAACCGACCGTATGCGTTTCCAGCCGCACGTCGGGCCGCACGCCCGCGCGCAGGAAGGCGGCTTCGATCTGGGCCCGCGACATGCGCCCCAGTCCCAGCAAAATCAGCGGATGGCCGCGCAGCAGCTGCGGCGTCAGCACATCATGGCCGCACAACGGATGATCGGCCGCCATCACGCAGGCGGTGGCGCTGCTGACCACATGCTCGGAGCGCAGGTCCGGGCGGTCCACCGGCAGTTTGACGAAGCCGCAATCGGCCGCGCGCGTCGCGACCATCGCCTTCGACGTTTCGATGCTGCGCGAATCGACGGACAGCCGCACGCGCGGAAAGCGCTGCAGGAACGCCGCCACGATATCCGGCAGCACACCCTCCGAAAAACTGGGCGGCGCCACCACTTTCAGCTGACCGACCCGATAGTCGGCGATATCGCGTATCAGGCTGAAGACCCGCTCCACGCTGCCCAGCGACAGGTCGACCTCCTCGTATAGCAGCAGGCCGTCCTGGGTCGGCACCAGCCGCCCGTGATCACGGAAGAACAGCTCAAAGCCGATCTGCTGTTCCAGCTGCGCCAGCAGGCGGCTGACCGCCGGCTGGCTCAAGCCCATGCGGCGCGCCGCCTCCGTCACCGAGCCAGTGCTGACGATGGCGTGAAAGCCACGCAGCGCGCGCAGGTTGATCTGGTCGGTCAGCTGCGCCATGGCGCCTCATCCGGGTATGACGGGCAGCACCACATGCGAGGGTCGCGAGCGGTCGAGGTAGAGGCGGTTGTGCGCCACCACCGGAACGCTGGCGGTGCCGGCCGGCGCGCCGGTGTTGGGGTTGGCATCGAAATGCGGGAAGTTGCTGCTGCTGATGTCGATGCGTATGCGATGCCCTGCCTCGAAGCGGTTGCTGGTCGGGTAGGCTGGAATCTGGATCTGGTAAACGACATCGGCTTCCATCGGCGTTGGGTGTTCAAAGGAGTCGCGAAAACGCATCCTCAGTATGCCATGCGCCAGGTTGATTGCACAGCCGTCCGGATAGTCCGCGCTGGGCGGATACACGTCCAGCAGCTTGATGGTGAAGTCGGTGTCGCGCGCCGACGACGATACCCACAGCTTCGCCACCACCTGCCCCGTCAACTCGACCGCCGATTCGAGCGGCGCCGTCTCGAACACCAGCACGTCCCGCCGCTGCGCCAGCGGTCCATATGGCGGCCGGGCGCCGAACACGGCCGCCGTGGTGCGCTGGTCGAAGGAGCCGGCCGCCATCACCGGCGCGCCGGAGGCGATGGCGCCGCCTATCGTCGGCACCGGATCGGCCGGGTCGTAACGGTAGCCGCGCCAGGGGGCGGACGCCGCAGGCGGTTCGGGGGCCAACGTGCCATCGCCATGCAGATGGAAAACGGCGGCCTGCGCCTGCGGCAGCGGCCAGTCCTGCTCGTCGCGCCAGCGGCCGCCGTGATCCAGCCTGCCGTCGGCGTTCCTGCGGCCGCTGCCGCCGCCCATGACGAAGATTTTTACAGGGGCCGGCAGATAGTCCGGCGCGTTGCCGTCGCCGCGCAGGTGGCGGTCGAACCAGGCCAGCCTCAATGCCGGATAGTCCGGTGCGATATTGCCGTCCAGCGTGGCGGCGGGGCCGAAATCCACATCGCCCGCGTATGTGACCGAGCGCTGTCCATGCGTCCACGGTCCCAGCACCAGCTTGACCGGCGCCTGCTTGATGCGTGACAGGCCGGTGTAGTTTTCGATCGCCGTCAGCGAGTAGGGATCGAACCAGCTGCACAGGTGGACCATCGGCACGTCCGGCCACTGCGCGTGGTGGCCGAGCGCGTACAGTGCGGGGCCGCGCCAGTAGTCGCTGAAGGTCTCGTGCCGCCACTGCTCCAGCACGAACTGCTCGTACTCGGGCGCCGCCGTCACCGGCGAGTAGCCGGGCAGCCAGGGATTGACGGCCATCCAGTCGCGGATATCCTCGCGTTCCAGCGCTTCGCGACGGCGCGCGGATGCCTGCGTCTCCGGCGCCAGGCGGGCATGCTTGAAAGCCCAGGTCAGCTGCTTCAGTTCAAATGCGCCGCCCTGCCGTATGCCGCTGTGGAAGGCGCTGGAAAATCCGCCGGAATCGAGGAACATCGCGCCCAGCCCCGCCGGCGCGCCGGACGCCAGCGCGCTTTGCGCGTGCGCCCCGTACGACAGGCCCAGCGTGCCGATGCGTCCATTGCACCACGGCTGCTGCAGCAGCCAGCGCATGGTGTCGACGCCGTCCTCGCTTTCGTTGACGTACTTGGTAAAACCGCCTTCGGAGGCGTAGCGCCCCCGGCAATCCTGGATCACATAGACGTAGCCGGCGGCGGCGAACCATGCCGCCAGGTCGGGCTTGGGACGGGGCACCGGGTCGGCTGCGCTGCGGTCGCCCTGGTTCGTGCCGCGCTTGTTGTAGGGTGTGCGCTCCAGCAGCACGGCGTAAGGTCCCTGGCTTGCCGGGCCGGGGAAGTAAATGTCCGCAGCCAGGCGCACGCCGTCGCGCATGGTGATCAGCACATTCTGCTGGACCAGCGCGGCGCCGTCGAGGTGGTGGGTGGTGGTGTTGCCAGCCATGTGAGTCTCAATTCTGCATTAACGTTAATAGCCGGTCAGCACGGCGATCACCAGCGCGGCTATCGACAGCACGGTGAACAGGCCGAAGATCGGCAGCACGTAACGGAACCAGCGGCCGTAGGCGATATTGGCGGTGGCCAGATACGCCAGCAACATGCCGGAGGTGGGCGCGAACATATTCATCAAGCCGTTCCCCAGCAGGAAAGCCAGCACCGTGGTCTGGCCGCTGACGCCGACAGTGGCGGCAATCGGCCCCAGGATGGGAATACTGAGCGCGGCCTTGGCCGAGGTGGAGGGAATCAGCAGCGTCAGGAACATCTCGAACACCATCACCAGCGGCGCCACCACCACCGGCGGCAAATGGCCGACATGGTGCGAGGCCCAGGCGATGATGGTGTCGAGGATGCGGCCCTCGCGCAGCACCAGCTCGACGCCACGCGCCATGCCGATCAGCAGCGCGGCCAGCATCATCGAACGCATGCCGTCGACAAAAGCGTGTGCGCCTTCGCGCGGCGTCATGCGGGCGGCGACGCCGATGATGACGGCGGCGGCCACGAACAGCGACGCGAACTGCAGGTCGCGCCAGCCCATTTCGGCCGAGCCCCAGATCAGCAGCACCACCGTCGCGCCCACCGTCAGCAGCACCGCCAGGTGGCGGACCGACAACCTCGCGGCACTGGGCGCCTGCGCCTGCTGCGTGCCGCTGCGACCAAGGCGGATCACGACGCCGATGGCGATGGTCAGCATCACCACCCAGATCGCAAAGCGAAATCCGGCGCCGCTAAACACCGGCACGCCGACCACCGATTGCGCGATCAGCAGCGCCACCGGATTGGTGACCGATGCCAGGTAGCCGACCTTGGCCGCCAGCGTCAGCATGGCGAAGCCGTACATGCGGCTGCGGCCCATGCGCTCGGCCAGCGCGATGACGATGGGGATGATCAGCAGGTATTCCGAGATCAACCCGAGGAAGGTGCTGCCGGCCGAGATGGCGATCATCACCACCGGCGTGACGATGCCGACCCGGCCGCCGGTCAGCGCCAGCAACCGTTCGATGCCGGCGTCCAGCGCGCCGGAAGCGCGCAGCACGCCGAACATGCCGCCCAACAGCAGTATCATCGAGATCAGCGCCGACGACTTGACCAGCCCCGCAGGTATCGTCGTGACGATGGCCGCCGGCGACACCGGCGACACCGTGGCGGGACGCTCCTCCCTGGCTGCCTTGCCGCCCTCCTCGCCGCGCCTGGCCGATACCGCTGCAGGTGGCAGCAGCGCGGCGAGAGTCAGCTCCTTGGGCAGCTCCTGGTAGGTGCCCGGAACAACCGGCGCCGTCTCCGTGCCACCCTTGCGCTGATACTCGCCGGATGGCATCAGCCATGTCAGCCCCACCGCCACCGCCAGCGCGGCCAGCATCATCATCACCGGATCCAGCGCCCAGCGCCGCTGGGTACCCTCTTGTTTGCCGCCGTGGTTCATCGTGCGTCCGTTTCAGGTCGTGGTGCTTAGAACTTGCTCGATACCTTGGCGTAGAAATAGCGTCCACGCACGTCGTAGGTATAGATGTCGAAGTTGATCGGATTGTTCGCGGCCGACAGCGGCGGTTGTTTGTCCCACAGGTTGTCGATGCCGAAGGCCAGGTTCACTTTCCCGCCGGGCAGCGTGTAGCCGAGCTGCACGTCCTGGTAGGTGATCGCCGGCACGGTGCCGCCATTGACCGCGTTGTTCGGCAGGTCGGCGCTGTGGCCGATGTAGCGGGCCTTCCAGGTGGCGCTGTAGTTGCTTGCCAGGTAGCGCAGCGAAGCTTGCGCCTTCACGCGCGGGAAGGTGGAGCGCGGTTGGTCAGACTTGCCTGCGCGGTCGTCCACCACCACGGTGCCATCGGACTGCGGCACATACGAGCGGTACTTCTCCAGGTAGGATACGTCCAGCGCCGAGTCGATCTTGGCCGATGCGACCGGGAACACATAGCGCGCGGTGGCGTCGATGCCGGCCACTTCGATGCGCGACAGATTGACCACCGCCTGCGTCAGCTGGCGCACTTCGCCGGTCGGATTGCGCAGCACCAGGTCGCAGTAGTTGCCGGTGTTGGCGCAAGCCTGCATGATCTGCGTGCCCGTTTGCGAGGCGATGGCGTCCTTCACCTTGATCAGGAACTTGTCGGCGTTGAAGCTCAGGCCCGGCACCGAGGCTGGCGTCCATACCAGACCAAGGCTGTAGGTATCGGCGGTCTCCGGTTTCAGGTTGACGTTGCCGGCGGTGATGCCAGGTGTCAGGCCGCCGTTGAACTGACTCTGGTTGTAGCCGGCCGGTACGCCGGCGCAGCCGGGCTTGCCGGTGCCGCCGCCGTTGCACGGATCGACGGTCTGGAAGTTGGTCTGGCGCTGTCCCTGGTACAGCTCCAGGATGGACGGCGCCCGGAAGCCCTGCGAATAGGTGCCGCGCGCCAGCAGCGACGCCACCGGACGATACAGCACGCCCAGCTTGCTGGTGGCCTTGCCGCCCACCGTGGAATAGCGCGAGTAGCGCACCGCCGCGTCCAGCTCCAGCTTCTCGATACCCGGCAGGCCCGAAAGTATCGGCGCGCTCAGTTCCGCATAGGCTTCCTGCAGGCTGTAGCTGCCGCGCGTGATGTCGCGCGCCGGCGATGTGGTGGTGGCCTGCGCAGCGCCGCCCAGCAGCGGTTGCACCGTCGACGGCGCCGCGACGAAGGCGTCCGGCATGTCCTCGGCCTCCTCCTTGCGATACTCGTAGCCGGCCGCCAGGCCGAGCGAACCGCCTTGCAGCTCCATCAGCGTGCGCGTTGCGTTGACGGCGAAGTCGGTCTGGGTGGCGTTGTTGGCGTCGTGCGCGTTGTAGCGCATGTAGTCCGCCATCGCCGGCGTGATGCTACCGAACAGGTTGAGCGGCACGCAGCCCGGCGTGGCCGTGCACTTGGCCGGCGAGCCGATGCCGAGGTAGATATGGTCCAGGTTCAGCTGGTTGTTCGAATCGAAGGTGGCCCTGCTGGTGGTGCGCGACAGCGTCGCGTCCCAGTCCCAGTCGCCATAAAACTCGGTCTTGCCGTTCACGCCCAGCAGCAGGCGCGCGGTGTCGACGTTCTGGATGTTGTTGCGGTTGCCCACTTCGGTCGGTACGCGCTGGATGCGGAACGCAGATCCGGAGAAGCCCAGCGCATTCGCGGCCGGCACGCCGTTGGCCGTGCCGAACGGGTTGTACTGCTGGTCGACCGGAATGGCGAAGCCGTTGCTGCCGCGGATATCGAGCGGGAACGGCGCGAACAACTGGCTCGATTCGCGCGTCGAATACATGCCCTCGACATGGGCGGTGATGTCGTCGTTCAGGCGATACGTCAGGCGGCCGAACAGGCCGGCGCGGCGGCTCGGGCCATTCGAATAGATGCCCTGGGTTTGCGTGTTGTAGTAGTCGCCGGGCAGCGCGGCGGTGTGGAAGCTGTCGTCGGCCAGCGCGCCGGCGCCCGGGGTGAGCGCGCCCTGGTTGCGGGTGATGGCGTTGGCCGCGTTCGACGCGAAACCGGCGCCGGTGCCGAAGTATTTGTTGTTCGACAGGCCGGGCAGCACGTACAGCCCCTGCGGGCTGGTGGGCGCCGCCGTCAGCGGCGACAGCGCGGCGCGGGTGGCGTCGCGGTCCGCCGTCAGAATGGGCTTGGAGTCGTTGTAGCTGGCCGACAGGAACACCGAGCCCTTATCCAGCTTGGTGCCCCAGTTGATAAAACCGTTGTAGTTGCGGGCGTCGCTGCGCGAACTCTCGCCGATGCGCAGGTCGGTCTCGAAGCCTTCCAGCTTGCGGCGGGTGTGGATGTTGACCACGCCGGCGATGGCGTCGGCGCCGTAGATCGCCGAGGCGCCGTCCTTCAGCACTTCGATATGGTCGATCATGCCCAGCGGGATGGAGTTCAGGTCGACGAAGTCGCGGAAGCCGCGCCCCCCGGTGGCGTTGACCCAGCGGTGGCCGTCCACCAGCACCAAGGTGCGGTTGCCGCTGCCTTCCGCGCTGCCCAGGTAGCGCAGGTTGATCGAGCTGACGCCGAACGCGGTGCCCTGCGTGCCGTTGGAATTGAGGCTGACGCCGACGTTCGGCATGGCCTGCAGCAGGTCGCCGACCGATGTCGGCGCGGCGTATTTGATGTCGTCCTTGGTCAGCGTCAGCATCGGGCCGACGGTGTCGTTGTCGCGCCGGACGATGCGCGAGCCGGTGACCCGCACCACTTCCACCGGCGCCGCGTCGGCCGCCGTGCCGGCGCTCTCCGTCGCCGCCTGCTTTACCGCCTCCTGTGCCGCGGCGCCGGCAGCCGTGGAACCCAGCGCCAACATGGCCGCCGCATACAAGGACCAATTCTTATTCGAAGCCATTGCTTTCCCCATTCATTGTTCGGTTTACTATCAGATTGCTACGTTCTTGTGCACGGATCAAGAATATGAGCAAACCGGAAACCATCACAATCGTATGACGAAAATCGATGACCTTATGTTTTTTTGATATACAGGTGGGAACAGCCGTAACATTTTGTTGCACGATACACAAAAGACATACAGCAATTGAGCAAGCTTGGCATACTGTTCCATCTATACTCCGCCGATGAGGCCGACAACCATGCCGATACCATCCATGCCTACCCGTTCCCTGTCCGGTTGCGGCGCCCTGTTGCTGCTGGCCGGCTGCGCCGCGACCGGCGGGGCCGGCCCCTCCGCCGTCACGCCGGAGCAGCTGAGTGGCGCCCTGAACCGCGTCAGCTGGGGCGTCAGCCTGGGCACCTACCGGCAAGCGGAAAAAATCGGCTATGAAGCGTGGCTGGAGCAGCAGCTGCATCCCGCGCCCGCCGTGCTGCCGGCCGCCGTGCAGGCGCAGATCGACGCCATGACCATCGCCAGAAAGCCGCTGGTGCAGCTGAACCAGGACCTCGAGCAGCAGCGCAAGGACGCCGACAAGATCGCAGTCGACGACGAGAAGAAAGCCGCGCAGCAGGCCTACCAGCAGGAGATGAACCGCGTGGCCAAGGAGGCGGCCACCCGCTCGCTGCTGCGCGACCTGTACTCGCCCAACCAGTTGCAGGAGCAGATGACGTGGTTCTGGCTGAACCACTTCAACGTCCATCAGGGCAAGAGCAACCTGCGCGCGCTGGTCGGCGACTACGAGGACACGGCCTTGCGCCCGCACGCGCTGGGCAAGTTCCGCGACCTGCTGGCGGCCACGCTGCGTCATCCGGCCATGATCCGCTACCTGGACAATGAACAGAACGCCGCCAACCGCATCAACGAAAACTATGCGCGCGAACTGATGGAGCTGCACACGCTGGGCGTGGACGGCGGCTACAGCCAGCGCGACGTGCAGGAGCTGGCGCGCATCCTCACCGGCGTCGGCGTTAACCTCGGCACGGCGGCGCCCAACGTCAAGAAGGAATTGCAGGCGCAGTATGTGCGTCAAGGCCTGTTTGAATTCAACCCGAACCGCCACGACTACGGCAACAAGGAGTTCCTGGGACAGACCGTCAAGGGCCGGGGCCTGGCGGAAGTGGACGAGGCACTGGACCGCCTGAGCCGCCATCCCGCCACGGCGCATTTCGTCAGCCGCAAGCTGGCGCTCTACTTCGTCGCGGACGAGCCGCCGCCGGCGCTGGTGGAGCGCATGTCGTCCACGTTCCTGTCCAGCGACGGCGACATCGCCGCCGTGCTGCGCACCCTGTTCACGTCGGCCGAGTTCACGCAGTCGCTGGGCGGTAAATTCAAGGACCCGGTGCACTACGTGGTCTCCGCCGTGCGCCTGACCTACGACGACAAGACCATCCTCAACACCGGGCCGATGCTGTACTGGCTCACGCGCATGGCCGAACCCCTGTACGGCCGCCAGACGCCGGACGGCTATCCACTGACGCAGTCGGGATGGGCCAGTCCGGGCCAGATGACGACCCGCTTCGAGATCGCCAAGGCCATCGGCTCCGGCAACGCCGGCCTGTTCAAGACCGAAGGCCCGCAGGCTCAGGAGCGCCCAGCCTTCCCGCAACTGGCCAACGCGCTGTATTACCAGTCGCTGCAAAAGACCATCGCCCCCGCCACGCTGAAGGTGCTGGACCAGGCCACCTCGCCGCAGGAGTGGAATACCTTCCTGCTGTCGTCGCCCGAACTGATGCACCGCTAAGGAGAAGCGCCATGAAACGCCGCACCCTGCTTCAATCGCTGGCCGCCCTGCCCGCCGCCGCACTGGCCGGCAACCTGTGGGCCGCGCCGGCCAGCAAGACGCGATTGCTGTTCGTCTTCATGCGCGGCGGCTACGACGCCACCAACCTGCTGGTGCCGATCTCCAGCCAGTACTACTACCAGGTGCGGCCCAACATCGCCGTGCCCAGGCCCAGCGCCGAGCTCAATTCCGCGCTGCCGATAGACGGCGACTGGGGCCTGCATCCGGCCCTGCGCGACAGCATCTATCCGCTGTTCACGGCGGGCCAGGCCGCCTTCGTGCCGTTCGCCGGCACCGAGGATATCTCGCGCAGCCACTTCGAAACGCAGGACAGCATCGAACTGGGCCAGCCGCTGGACCGCACGCGCGACTACCGCTCCGGCTTCCTGAACCGGCTGGCCGCGACCCTGAACGCGGACAAGGCCAGCGCCATCTCCTTCACCGACCAGCTGCCGCTGATCATGCAAGGCAGCGCGCAGTTGCCGAACATGGCGCTGCGCTCGATCGCCAAACCCTCGGTCGACGCCCGCCAGGCCAGGCTGATCGCCGCCATGTACGACGGCACGCCGCTGGCGCAGCAGGTGCGCGACGGCTTCGTGGTGCGCGAGGACGTGATGAAGGAAATGATAGGCGAGATGGACGCGGCCAACCGCAACGCCATCACCGCCAAGGGCTTCGAGCTGGAAGCGCGCCGCATCGCCAAACTGATGAAGGACAAATACAACATCGGCTTCGTCGACGTCGGCGGCTGGGACACGCACGTCGGCCAGGGCGGCGCCACCGGCTACCTGGCCGGCCGCCTCGATGAACTGGGGCGCGGCCTGGCCGGCTATGCGCAGGAGATGGGGCCGGACTGGAAAGACACGGTGGTCATCGTCGTCAGCGAATTCGGCCGCACCTTCCGCGAGAACGGCAACCGCGGCACCGACCATGGCCACGGCACCGTGTACTGGGTGCTGGGCGGCGGCGTCCAGGGCGGCAAGGTGCGCGGCGAGCAGATACGGCTGGAGCAATCGACGCTGTTCCAGAACCGCGACTACCCGGTGCTCAACGAATACCGCGCCATGTTCGGCGGCCTGCTGGCGCGCATGTACGGCCTCAATGCCGGCCAGGTCGAGCAGATTTTCGGCACCAGGGGACGCGACATCGGGCTGGTATAAAACGGACTATGGCTGCGACAACCTTTGCCGCATGCGCTCCAGCGTGCGCATGAACAGTTCCGGTTCGCCGGCCGCGCGCGCCAGCACCAGCGCGCCCTGGATGCCGCCGACGATGTCCTCGGACAGCGCCCGCGCGGCGGCGGGCTCGCGGCCGGCGCGCAGCAGCGCATCGGCCAGCGCATCGACCCATTCGGCGAAATAGCCCTGCACCTTGGCGGCGAAACGGTCGCGCTCATAGCCCAGCGCGAACACGCCGACCAGGCACACCTTGCGCCCCGACAGAAAGTAACGGCCGACCGCGACGAACATCCGCTCCACGCCCTGCGCCGGGTCCTCCGCGCGCAGCGGCTGGAACACCTGGTCGCGGAACCAGCCGTCGATCTCGGCCAGCACGGCGTCGGCCATCTCGTCCTTCCCGCCGGGGAAGAAGTTGTAGATGCTGCCCTTGCCCAGCTTCGTCCCTTCCGAGATGCGGGCCAGGCTCGCGCCCTCGTAGCCGTAGGTGCGGAATACTTCCGCCAGCAGCGGAATCACGTCGCCGCGCTCGACCATTACTCTTGCCATTTTTACTTTCTTAAAAACCGAAATCGCTCAATCCCGGATGATCGGCCGGGCGCGGCGCGTTCTGATCCCAGAAGAACTTGCGCTCGGCCGCCGCGATCGGCGCTTCATTGATGCTGGCCAGGCGCAGGCGCATCAAGCCGTCGTCGTTGAATTCCCAGTTCTCGTTGCCGTAGGCGCGATACCACTGGCCGGAGTCGTCATGGTATTCGTAGGCGAAGCGGACCGCAATGCGGTTGCCCTCGAATGCCCACAATTCCTTGATCAGGCGGTACTCCTGTTCGCGCGTCCATTTGCGCGTCAGCAGGCCGACGATCTCGGCGCGGCCGGTGACGAATTCGGCGCGGTTGCGCCAGCGGCAGTCCTCGGTGTAGGCCAGTGAAACCTTCTCTGGATTGCGGGTATTCCAGCCATCTTCGGCCATGCGGACTTTTTGGATCGCGGTTTCGCGGGTGAACGGGGGCAGCGGGGGGCGGGTCATGAGAGTTCCTTTTGAGGATAAGTAAGATTGTACCGATCGGTACAATCAATATAATCCGCCGACCGCCGGGATGCAAGCGAAATTTTTACTCGATTATTAGCGGCATGCGGGCAGGCCGACCGAGACCGCCTGTCCGCTGTAGCTGACCGCGACCGCCTTGCCTTGCGGCGCGGCGCCGCAGACGATGCTGAACGTCTGCCGCGCCGGCATGCCCGGATACTGCCCCTGGCGCGCGGACAGCGTCAGCTGGCGCGTCTTGTCGTTCCATTCCAGACGCGTGGTGGCGTAGCGCCCCTGCTCGTAGCCGTAGCCGTCGCCTTCATCGTCGTACAGCTCGAAGCTGGCGTCGCGGCCGGGATAGACGCGCAGCTCGAGCGGCGCGCTGCTCGGCTCATCCGCATACTGCTTGACCGGGCCAAGCGGCACGATGCTGCCGGCGCGCGCAAACAGCGGCAAGGTCGCGATATCGGCCTTGGCGGCGATGACCTGGCCGCCCGCATGGCGCGCGCCGGTCCAGAAATCGATCCACTGCCCGCCGGCCGGCAGGTATACCGTGCGCACCGCCGCCGACGGCTGCACCACCGGATTGACCAGCAAGGCCGGGCCGAACATGTACTGGTCGGTAATCGCCAGCGCTTCGCGGTCGGCGCGGAAGTCCATCGCCAGCGGGCGCATCATGCTGCCGCCACGGTGCGTCACGTCCCACGACATCGAGTAAATGTACGGCAGCAGGCGATAGCGCAGCCGGTCGTAAGACAGCAGGATCTTCTGGGTCGCGGGCGGGAACTGCCACAGTTCCTTGCCGTCCCCGGTGCCGTGGACGCGGAACATGGGATTGAACGCGCCGAACTGGTACCAGCGCGTGAACAGCTCCGCATAGGCCGGATCGCTTGGCTTGCCGCCAAAGAAGCCGCCGATGTCGGCCGACCAGTAGGGAATGCCGCTCAGACTGAAATTCAGGCCGGCCGGAATCTGGCGCCGGAAGGTGTCCCAGTTGCCGTTGGTGTCGCCGGACCAGGTGATGGCCGCGTTGCGCTGCTGGCCGGCGTAGGCCGAACGGGTCAGGATGAAGGAACGCTTCTCCGGCACATCGCGCCGCGCGCCCTGGTACACCGCGGCGGTGTGCCACAACGGATAGGCGTTATAGACCTCGGCGCCCGGCCCCTGCGCGGTGGCCACGGACCGCATCTGGCCCCAGTCGCCGCCCAGTTCCGCCTCGCTGCCGTCGAGCCACCAGCCGTCGAAGCCGAGGCGGCCCAGGCGCTGCATGATCTGCTGCCAGTACAGGGCGCGGCCGGACTCGGAAAACGCGTCGTACCAGCGTCCCTTGCCCTCGGGGTAGACGTTGCGGTAGGTGGCCGGGTAGACCGCGCCGGCCTGATCGAGCGCGGCCAGATTGGCCAGCCCGAGGTCGAACCTGGCCCAGACCGAGATGATGGAATGAATATGGTCGGCATGCAGCGCCCGCACCATGCCGGCCGGATCGGGGAAGCGGGCCGGATCGAATTCGTGACTGCCCCAGCCGCCTTGCGGCCAATACTGCCAATCCTGCACCACCGCGTCGAACGGCACGCCCATGGCGCGGTAGCGGCGGCCGACGGCCAGCAATTCCTCCTGGGTTTGATAGCGTTCCTTCGACTGCCACAGTCCCCAGGTCCAGCGCGCCATCATGGGTGCGGCGCCGGTCAGGTCGCGGTAGCCGGCGATGACCTGGTCAAGCTCCGGGCCGAGGATGAAATGGTAGTCGATCCCCTGCCCCGCCTCAGAACGCAGCACCAGTTGCCCGCTTTGCGGCAGGCCGGCGTCGACATCGGTGACCGCGGCGTTGTTCCACAGGATGCCGTAGCCGGCCGACGACACCAGCATCGGCACGCCCACATCGCGATTGGCCTGCTGCAGCCGCACCGTGCTGCCGCGATAATCGAGCAATCCGTTCTGATGCTGGCCCAGCCCGTAGATGGCTTCTTCGCCCATGCCGAACGACTGGCTCAGCGCCCCGCCTCCGGGTGGCGGCAGCTGCGGTGCCCCGCTCTCGGCGACGACCGGCTTGCCGGCCGCATCGAGAAACGCCACCGCGCCGCTGGCCTTGTCCACCACGACCCGCAGCGCCGGCATCGACAGCTCCACCTTGGCGCCGCTGTCGTTGACCGTCCACGCAACGGTACGCGGCGGCGCGATCACCGCCGGGTTGTAGCCGCCCTGCCAGCCGGCGTCCCGCGCATAGCGCACATGGATGATGCGGTCGGACCAGGGTTCGAGCGACAGCATGCCGCTGGCCGTCTTGATGCGCAGCCCTTGGGCGAAGCGTTCGACCGACAGCACGGCGTTCCCCTGCTGCGCCATGCCGGCGGCAGACGGTTCCGCGCCGAAAGCCGGCGCGGCCGCCGAGGTGGAAAGCAGCATGGCGGCCAGCAGATGGCGGGAGATGGTTCGGTTCATGGCGGGCGGCGGCGAGTATGGACAACAGCCGATACTAGGCACTTCTCCCTGATGCGGCCAATAACTTTTTGGTGCGTTCAGATACCGCTTTGGGTATCGCTTCCGGTATCGCAGCGATCAGATCAGGTATATTCCACGCAGCCGTCCTTGCGGCAGAAGCTCACCAGCTTGACGCGCGCTTCGGCCGCGATGTCGATCGCCAGCGTGCTCGGAGCGGAGATCGTCGCCAGCATCGGGATGTTCATGCGCGCCGCCTTGCGCACCAACTCGTAGCTGGCGCGGCTGGACATGAAGACGAAACCGCCCTGCATGTCCACGCCGTCGCGCGCCAGGTGGCCGATCAATTTGTCGAGCGCATTGTGGCGGCCGACGTCCTCGCACACGCGCAGGACGGCGCCGCCGGCATCGCACCATGCGGCGCCGTGCACGCCGCCGGTGGCACTCATCAGCTCCTGGTGCCGGCCCAGCTCCGCCACCGCGCGGGCGATTGCCGGCGGCAGCGTGGCCGCGTCATGCAATGGCGGCGCCGTGATCGGCGGCGGCGACATGTCCAGTAATTCCAGGCTCTCGATGCCGCACACGCCGCAGCCGCTGCGGCCCGCCATCGAACGGCGCTGCTGCTTCAGTTGAACGAAATCTTCCTGGGCGATGGTGAGGTTGACCTCGAAGCTGCGCGCGTGCTCCCGCAGTTCGATGTCGAATACATCGCCGGCCTTGGCGACCAGCCCTTCGGTGAGCGCAAAGCCCAGCGCGAATGCTTCCAGCTCGCGCGGCGTGACCATCATGACGGCATGCGAAATGCCATTGACGACCAGCGCCACCGGCAGCTCCTCGGCGACGCGGTCGTTGGCGCGGCCGGCATTGTCGGACGACGTGCCGCGATGGCGCAGCACGGAGCGCTCCTGGTATCCGGTCCGGTCGGTTTCTGTATCGAACTTCATTGCAGCCCCGCAGAATAAGCACTGCGGCTTATTCTACACGGGGCGGCGGGGATCCGTCAGGCAGCCATCTGTTCGCCGGCCACGCCGTAGTGGCGGGCGTAGCGGCCGTCCAGGTTGGCCAGCGGCAGCAGCAGGAACAGGTCGGCGCTTTCGAAATCAGGATCCCATGCCGGTTCGCCGCAAATCCAGGCGCCCGAACGCATGTAGCCCTTCAGCAGCGGCGGCACCTGCGGCTTTTGCGCGGCTTCCAGCTTGGAGAACGGGAACGGCAGGTGCGGCGTGACGCGGTACTCGGACGGCGCCAGGTGCTGTGCCGCCAGCGACTGGTAGACGGCGACGGCATTGTGGCCGCCATCGGCCAGGCTGATGCTGGCGCAGCCGACCAGGTAGTCGCAATTCTCGCGGCGCATGTATTCGGCCAGGCCGGACCACAGCAGCATGATGACGCTGCCGCCGCGGTAGTCGGGGTGGATGCAGGCGCGGCCCGCTTCGACCATGCGGCCGCGCAGGTTGTTCAGGCGGCCGAGGTCGAACTCGCCCTCGGAGTAGACGCGGCCCAGTTTGCGGGCGCGCGAGGCGCTCAGCAGGCGGTAGGTACCGACCACTTTCAAGGTGGCGGTATCGCGCACGATCAGGTGATCGCAGTGCTCGTCGAATTCGTCGCTGTCGAGGCCATCTTCGCGGACGAGCGAACTCAGTCCCATGGTTTCGATGAACACCTTGTAGCGCAGGCGTTGAACTTCACGCAGTTCTTCCGGCGTGCTTGCCATACTGAGTACCAGCTTGCCGGACGTTGCTCGGGCGTCCGCTTGTATGATCGAGGTTTGCATGCTTCATCCTTTCTGTGGAAGACGAAGCAAGCGTAACCAGCGAATACTTCAAGAAAATGACAGCCTAATGTCATTTTCGTGACATGTTGTTTTTAAATCAGCTTTTCTTTGGACGGCCGGTCTTCAGCTGCGGCAGGCTGGTCAGCACGTTTTGCAGCGTGGCAAGGTCGATCTGGCTGATCAGGGCGACGCCGATACGCAGCAACTCGCTCTTTTTGATCTCGAAACCGGCTTTCAGGCAGGCTTTCTTGACCTGGCCCAGCACCGCATATTCCTGCTCTGGCATGGTGAAGCTGTCGCGCACCAGCTTTTCCTTCTGAACCTTGACCTTGGCTTCCGGCGCGGCTGGCTTGGCTGCGGATGGCTTGGCTGCGGCCTTGGGCGCTGGTTTGGCTGCGGCCTTGGGGGCGGCCTTGGGGGCGGCTTTAGGGGCTGCCTTGGGTGCTGGTTTGGCTGCGGCCTTAGGTGCGGCTTTAGGAGCGGCGGCTTTAGGAGCGGCGGCTTTAGGTGCGGCGGCCTTAGGTGCTGCCTTGGCGGCAGCGGCTTTCGGCGCAGGTTTGGCGGCGGCCTTCACGACTGGCTTGGCTGCGGCCTTCGGCGCTGCTGCCTTCGGTGCGGGTTTTGCGGCGGCAGGCTTGGCGGGCGCGGGTTTTTCGGCGGTCTTTGCGGCAGGTTTGTTCATATCTACTCCATTTTTTGTTCAACAATATAAACAATATATATCATTTACGCAGTTTTTGCTTGCCTCATCGCAAATGCGCCGCGACGCGAGTAAATAAAACGTCCGGATTGACCGGCTTGCGCAGGAAATCCACCGCGCCCACGCTGCGCCCCATGGCCTCGTCTTCGGCCTGGCTCTTGGCGGTCAGGAACACCACCGGAATGGCGCTGCTGCGCGGATCGGCTTTCAGCCGGCGGCAGGTTTCAAAGCCATCCATGTCCGGCATCATGATATCGAGCAGTATCAGATCCACCGGCGCCGCGGCGACAATCTGCAGCGCCATGGCGCCGCTGGTGGCGACCTTGGTGTTGTACTTGTCCTTCAAGAGGCTGGACAACAGCGTGATGTTGTCGGGCGTATCGTCGACGATCAATACAGTGGGCAGGTTTTTATTTTTCGTGTTCATGGGTTCTCCTGGTCTCTTGCTGCTGCCGCCAGCAACTTGCCGGCGGCTTCGAATTCGTAATGCTCCATGTGGCTGGTGAGGCGGCCCATCGTCAGCGGCGGCAACAGCGTCGCCAGGGCCTCGCGCACGCTGTCGAAATAATCGAGGCTGTCGCCGCTGAACTCCGCCAGCAGCGCCCGCAGTTCCGCCAGCGCCTGGTGCGCATCCTGCCCGCCGGCGTCGGCGCGTGGCGGCAGCGGCGGGATCACCTTCATCGACAGCCCGAGCCAGCGCGTCAGCACGCTGTAGAGGCGCTGCGGATCGATAGGCTTGGTGATGTAGTCCTGCATGCCCTCCTCCAGGCACTGCGCACGCATGCCGGCCAGCGCGTTCGAGGTCACGGCCACCACCGGCAGCTCGTCGAAGCGGCTGTCCTGGCGCAGCAGGCGCACCGCCTCATGGCCGTCCATCACCGGCATGCCCAGGTCCATCAGCACCAGGTCGTAGGTGTCCGGGCCGGCCGCGTGCAGGCGGTCCAGCGCCTCGCGGCCGTTATGGACCACATCCACGCTGACGCCCTGCAGATCCAGCAGTCCGATGGTCACATCCTGGTTGACCAGGCTGTCGTCCGCCAGCAGGACGCGCGCCGCGCGGCGCGGCGACTCCTGCAGCGTCAGCTCCCCAGGCTGGGCGGGATACAGGGCTGCCTGCTTCTTCAGCGCCGATGCGTCGGACAACGCAAACTGCAAATCGAAATGGAAGGTCGAGCCCTGCTCGACTTCGCTCTGGACGTCGATATGCCCGCCCATCAGCCGCACCAGCTGCTGCGAGATCGACAGCCCCAGGCCGGTGCCGCCGTAGTGGCGGGTGGTCGAGCCGTTGGCCTGGCTGAAGGCGCGGAACAGCCGGGACTTCTGCTGCGCCGTCATGCCGATGCCGGTGTCGCGCACCGAGAAGCGCAACGTGGCTTTGCCGCCGTCGACCGCCGGCTCGCGCACCGAGCAGCGCAATTCCAGCTCGCCCTCGGCGGTGAACTTGACCGCGTTGTTGGCCAGGTTGATCAGCACCTGTCCCAGCCGCAGCGGATCGCCGACCAGGTAGGGCGGCACGTCCGGCGCCACTTCCACCAGGTAGCGCAGCTGCTTGTCGGCCGCGCGCTGCGCCGTCACGCTCGACACATTGGCCAGCACCTCCTCCAGCGCAAACGGGATCGCCTCCATTTCCAGCCGCCCCGCCTCGATCTTGGAGAAGTCCAGGATGTCGTTGATGATCCCCAGCAGCGACAAGGCCGCGCGGTGGATCTTGCTGATGTAGTCGTGCTGCTTGGGCGTCATCTCCGTGCGCAGCGCCAGGTAGGCCATGCCGATGACGGCGCTCATCGGCGTGCGGATCTCGTGGCTCATATTGGCCAGGAATTCGGATTTGGCGACGTTGGCCGCCTCCGCCATCACGTTGGCATTGACCAGCTTTTGCTCGCGCTCGCGGCGGTCGCTGATGTCGCGGATGAAGGCGCAGAATTCGTAGCTGTCCTGCCCTTCCGACTTGACCTGCGTGATCGCCAGCTCGATCGGGAATTCCTCGCCGCTGCGGCGCAGCGCCACCACTTCGATCCGGGTGTCGAGCACGGTCCGGGTCGCGCTGCCGCCGGCCATGTAGCGCTGCATGCCGCGCCGGTGGTCGTAGCGGTAGCGCGGCGGGATGATGGTCTTGTCCAGCGCCAGGCCGATCGCCTCGTCGCGGCTCCAGCCGAAGATCCGCTCGGCCTGCGTGTTCCAGCCGACGATGCGTCCGGCCAGGTCCATGCGCACCACCGCGTCGAGCGCGGTATCGACGATGGTCTGCAGCTTGGCCTTGCTGTCGCTGACCATCTGCATGGAGCCGGTCAGCTCCCGGGTGCGGGCGTCGATGCGCTTTTCCAGGTCGCTGTTCAATTCGCGCAGTTCCTGTTCGGCGTCGCGCAACCGGGTCATGGTGTCGCGGAAGCGCAGCACGGCGTCGGACAGGCGCCCGACCTGGTCCTCGCGGCCGATGCCGGAGAGGTTGATGTCGGTCTCGCCGCGCGTCAGCTTTTCCAGCCCGTCCTGGATATCGGCGAACGGCCGCGCCGCGCGCCGGCCCACCACGAAGATCGACAGCACGATCCCCAGCGCCAGCAGCAGGTTGGCCGCCACCGTGTTGTAGATCTGGCGGCGCAGGTCCTGGTCCATCTGCTGGCGCGAGAACGCCAGGTCGATGGAGCCGACCGGATAACTGCGGCGCACGTCGGTGAAGTTGATGTCGCGATGCACCTTGATCGCCGCCACCGGCTCGCGCAGCGGCGACACGTAGCTGGCCAGCTCCGCGCCGTTCGGCGCCAGCACGCGCAGCACCAGCACCTCAGGCGTGGCGCCCGAGGCGTCGACCACGCTGGAGACGGCGGCGCTGTTGATGTCGAACAGCGGCCGCGCCAGCGCCTGCGACAGCACGTCGGCCAGCCGCTCGGCGCGCTCGCGCAGGTTCTGCTCGGCCTCGGTGCGCAGCGTCTTCATCACATAGGTGGTGTAGACGGCGGTCGACAGCGCCACCGCCACGAAGATGCCGAAGCCGAGACGAAGCAGGATGTCGCGCCGCCATGCGCTGCGCAGGCGCGCCAGCGGGCCGCCCGGGATCAGCACCGGATCCAGCGCGTCAATGACGGACTCCTTCAATAGCTTCGAGCTTCCTGTAGGCGGCGCTGTTGCGGGCTTCCTCGACCGCGCGCCAGATGCGCTCGGCCAGCTGCGGCCGCGCCGCCACCATGCCGTGCGACAGGATCAGGAAGTACGGCTTCTCGATGATGGGCACCGGCAGCTGCTCGAGCTGCGGCGCCAGCGGCCCGTTCATCAGGCCATGGGCGTCGCTGCCGCCGACCGCCGCGGCGGCCACGCGGCCGGCGATCAGCTTGCGCGCCAGCTCGTCGGCCCGCTGGCTGCCCTCGTCCACCTCGATGTTCTGCGCGCGCAGCACGTCGCCGACCGAGTAGCCCAGCTGGAAGCCGACCGCGCCGTCGAGGTTGCGGAAGCTCTTGCCGTCCCAATCGACCCTGCTGCCCTTCTTGCGGATCACCACATAGCTGTCGATGTGCATGCGCTTGCCGGCGTCGATCTGCTGCCCGCCCGGATACTCGCCCAGTTCGCGCCGGTCCGGCTTGTAGCTGACGGCGAAGGCACCGTCGACCGCGTTCGCCTTCAGCTGCGCCAGGCAGCGCTTCCATGGGATGCCTTGAAATTCGAAATGGATGTCGAGCCGCTTTTCGACCATCTTGAGCAGCTCGAAATTCAGGCCGCCCCCTTTTTCGGTACGCCAGGGCAGCACGTCCTGCTGCTCGAAGCACAGCGTGACGTTGGTGTCCCCGGCCTTGTCGGCGGCGGCGGCGGGAAACGACAGGGCCAGCAGCGCATAGGCGCAGCAGCGTTTGATCCTGTCGGTCATGGGCATCTCCTCGATATTTAGCCGCTGGCGCGGATGCTGAAGTCTACACCGACTTCATCCCACTGCTCCTGTTCCTTCTCCAGCCAGTAGGACAGTGTGGGATGGTCGCTGACCCATTCGCGGCGGATTTCCAGCTCGATGCGGTTCTTCATGCGCAGGCGGATCAGCGTGAAGTCGATGTCCAGGCGCGAGTGCATGAACAGCACCGCCAGCCGCAACGCCACCACCGCCTTGACGAAATCCGGGTCCGCCAGCGCATCGACCACCTTGCGCAGGTTGCCCTTGTGCGCCAGGATCAGGCGGCTCATGGTCTTTTGCTCGCGCGCGGTAAAGCCGGGCAAATCGGCGTTCTCGATCATGTAGGCGGCGTGCTTGTGGTAGCCGGTGTGCGACACCACCATGCCCATTTCATGCAGCAGCGCGCTCCAGTACAGGTGGCGGGTGTACAGGTCCGACACCGGCTTGGTCTGCATGTACAGCGCCAGCGCGTCGTCGGCCACGCGGTTGGCGCGGCGTTCGTCGACGTGGAAGCGCTGCACGCAGGCCTGCACCGATTGCTCGCGGCGGTCGCGCTTGGTCGAGCGCAGGTGCAGGTCCCACATCACGCCCATGCGCAGGCCGGCCTCGATCGGCTGCACCACCGGGATATCCAGCTCGCCCACCAGCCCGATCAGGATCGCCAGGCCGCCGATGATGGTGCTGGCGCGGTCCGGCCGCAGGCCGGCCATCTCGATCTTGCCGACGTGGCCGAATTCGATGAAGCGCTGTTTGAGCGCGTTCAGCGTGGCGGCGTTGACCTCGCGGCCGATGCCGTTCTTGACGATGATGTCGGCGATGGTGCGGGCGGTGCCGGACGAGCCATAGCACTGCTTCCAGAACTGCGGATGGTAAGGCGGCGCCGCATCCTCGAAATGGCTGCGCGCCGACAGGATGGCAGCCTCGAAGGACGGCGCGTCGACCCGGCCGCCGACAAAGAAAGACAGGCTTTGCTTGACCGTGCCGACGCTGAACGACTCGACCTTTTCGATCTCCTGGCCGCGCCCCAGTATCAGTTCGGTGGAGCCGCCGCCGATGTCGATCACCAGCCGGCGCTCGCCGGGCAGCGATACCGCGTTGGCCACGCCCATGTAGATCAGGCGCCCCTCCTCCTCGCCGGAGATGATCTCGATCGGATAGCCGATCGCCAGCTCGGCCTCGGGCAGGAAGGCGGCGGAATTGCGCGCCACGCGCATCGCCGACGTGGCCACCACGCGCACCGCGTCGAGGCGGTAGGCGGCCAGCACGGCGCGGAAGTTTTTCAGGCAGGCCAGCGCGTTCTGCATGGCGGCCGGCGTCAGGTTGCCTTTTTCGTCCAGCCCTGCGGCCAGGCGGATCGGCTCGCGCACGCTTTTGAGGACGCGGATGGCCTCCCCGTCATGCTTGCCGATGTGGAGGCGGAAACTGTTGGAACCTAAATCTACTGCTGCGTACATATATGGAAGCCTCTCTCGGCAAACGGCAACGAAGGCTCGCGGGTGATCAAACAGAATAAATCAAACTAAACGATTTACATAATTATAATCACGATATGCGCAGTTTGTTACGCCTTGATGACGCACCTTACGATGCCTCCATCGCGCCGGAGGCCGCCTGCGCTTCGGCCACCCGGTTGCGGCCACCCCGCTTGGCCGCCTGCAGCGCCTCGTCGGCGCGCTTGAACAGGCTCACGGTGGTGTCTTCGGCGCGTATCGTGGTCACGCCCAGGCTGGCCGTCATGTTGATCACCGCCTTTTCCGCCTTCACCGGCAGCGCCGCGACGGCGTTGCGGATACGTTCGGCCACCATCAGCGCGTCCTCCAGCGAGGTGCGCGGCAGCTGGATGGCGAACTCGGCGCCGCCCAGGCGGCCCATCATGTCGGAATCGCGCAGCTGCTTCTTGCACACGTCGACCATGGCCTTGAGCACCAGGTCGCCGACCGGATGGCCGTAGTTGTCGTTGACGCGCTTGAAATGGTCCAGGTTCAGGATGATCAGCGAGGTGGGCATGCCGGGCCGGCGCGCCAGCGCGATCCACGGCGTCAGCGTCTGGTAGAAGCCGCGCCGGTTCGGCACGTCCGTCAGCGGATCGACCACTTCCAGCCGGGCCAGCTCGCCCTGCAGCTTTTCCCGGCCCAGCAGCAGGTAGCCGAAGGCGCCGCTGACCATCATCAGGTACAGCGCGACGATGCCCACGCCCTGGATCAGCGCCGGGCTGACCCAGCCGGCGCCTTGCGGCAGCAGCGCCGTCAGCAGGCCGCGCGCCATCACGGCCAGCGCCAGCACCAGCATCGCCAGCACCAGGTAGCGCCGCAACAGGGTGCCGGCGCTCCAGCCCCGGCCCAGCGCGGCCGCGCCGGCGATAAAGAACAGGCCGACCGCCAGCGAGGCGATGGCGATGCGCCCGGCGGCCGGCACATCCATCAGCCAGGCGCCGGTGAACAGGCCGATGGCCACGCCCAGCGCCGGCAGCAGGTAGCGGCGCCAGACGCGGCGCCCGGCCTGCTCCCACAGCGCCGAGGCGTCCAGCGCGAAGCCGGCCAGCAGCAGCGCGTTGGCGAACGGGATGGTGAGGAAATCGGGCAGCGCGCCGCGCAGGTACAGCAGCCCCCAGGCCAGCGCCTGGAACTGCTTGGCCAGCGCCCAGGTGGACTGGCCGGCCGCCGGCTGAGCGCCGCGGCGGCCCTCCTGCTCAAAAAAGAACAGCGCCGCGCACAGGCTCAGATTGCCCAGCGCCAGCGCCAGTACCAGTGTTTTTATATCCATGACCCGGGGCCGGTCAGACCTCGTGCTCGACGTTGGTGCTGCCGTCGCCCATCTTGCTGGCCCAGGCGCGGGTGAAGAAGGCCTTTTCCGCCTCGCTCGGGGCGTCGTGCCAGAACACGATCAGCGTGCCCTTGTGGTCATGCAGCTGGCTGACCTTCTCGATGAAGGATTGTTCGCCGGCCATGTCGGCCAGCGCCACCACGTAGCCGTAGACGCGGGTCAGGCGCTCCAGTCGGTCCGGTTCGGTGAAGCTGTTGGTGGCGGTAAGCGTAGGGTGGTCTAAAAACATCGTTTCTGTCTCCAAGAGGGCCGCCGGAGGGGCAAGGCCTGTGCTATCGCCAATGTACCTACAAATTTTCCGTCTGTAAATGCAATGTGGCTTACGGCGCGCATGCTACTATAAATTGCCCCTGTAAATCCACATTACGAACCAACTTGACCTCATCTGCCAACCGGCCGCAAGTGCGTACGCGCGGCGACAAGCGCTCGCTGGAGTTCCAGCCGGGCATGATCCAGAGCGAAATGCGGCTGTCGCGGCCGGACGACCTGGTGCTCAGCTATGCGCGCGCGATGATGTGCTTCGTGCTGTTTCATCCCAAGCCCGAGCATATCGTCATGGTCGGCCTGGGCGGCGGCTCGCTGGCCAAGTTCTGCTACCGCTACCTGCCGCACAGCCGCATCACCGTGCTGGAACTGCGCGCCGACGTGATCGCGCTGCGCGACCAGTTCGCCATCCCGCGCGACAACGCCCGCTTCCGCATCATCGAGGCCGACGCCACCGAATACATGGCCGGGCTGGCCGGCGTGGCCGACGTGCTGCTGGTCGACGGCTTCGACGAGCAGGGCCTGCCGCCCGCGCTGGGCAGCGCCGCCTTCTACGCCGACTGCCGCCGCGCGCTGCGGCCCGGCGGCGTGATGGCGGCCAATATCTTCAGTTACGACCCGAACTACGGCCCCATGCTGCGGCGGCTGCGCCAGGCGTTCCAGGGCCGCATCTGCTGGTTCCACGGCATCGCCGGCAACAACCGCATCCTGTTCGCGGTCAAGGGCGGCCAGCCGTCGCCGGCGCTGGCCATGCAGCGCAAGGTGGCGCGCAGCCACGGCCTGGCGCTACCGCTGCTCAACAAGCTGCTGGCGCACTGGATCGTGCTCAAGCTGCGCTGGCTGGGGCCGGACTGAGCCCGCCGTCCCGGCTTATTTGCTCCGCACCGCCACCAGTTCGATCTCCACCAGCGCCTTCGGCACCACCAGCGCAGCCACCTGCACCGTGGCGCGGGCCGGCTTGTTGGGCTGCGCCGCCGTGCCGAAGAAATCCTTGTAGGCGTCGTTCATGCCGGCGAAATCGAGCTTGCCGGCGGCGTCGGCCACCAGGTAGACGCGCATCTGCACCACGTCGCCCATGCCCAGGCCCTGCTCTTTCAGCGTGGCTTCGAACTGTTTGAAGATGTCGATCGACTGCGCCTTGGTGTCGCCCTCGTAGGACTTGGCCAGCTTGCCCGACAGGTACAGCGTGTCGCCGGCCCACACGGCGTTGGCGATGCCGCTTTGCGCGGTCTGGATATGCGTGACCTTGGTCTGCGCGGCGGCAGGCAGGGCGAACAGGGCGGAAGCAAGCAAAGCGACTGGCAATTTCATGGCGGTCCTTTCAGGGTGGGAAATCAGGCGCGCACGCGCGCGGCGATGTTTTCAACGGCGCGGTGGGCCGACAGCACGGCGCCCTCCTGCCACGAACTCAGGTAGCCGAGGTACTCGCCGGCAAACACCATCGGGCCATCCGGCTGCTGCAGCAGCTTGTAGACGGTGTCGAGCTGTTCCGGCTTCCATTCGGCCCAGGCGCCCAGGCTGTAAGGCACTTTGGGCCAGGCGATGTTGATGCCGCCGCGCACCATCGCGCGGTAGCCGGGATGGAACAGCTCGCCCACCGCCAGCGCCTTCTCGATGCGCTCGGCCACCGGGTAGCGGCCCATGTCGTCGCCCGGCTCGACGCCGAAGCAGTAGGAGCCGACCAGCACGCCGTCGGCCTTGCCGATGCCGTGCGACGGATACAGGATCTGCGTGACGTCGCGGGTGGTCCACGACAGGCCGCCGTAGATGCCGTCGTCCTGCTCCCAGAAGCGGCGCGGCGCGTAGAACGCCGTCTTGGAGGAGGTCGCATATTCCACCTCGGCGATGGCTTGCTGGTAGTCCGGCGCGAAATCGTTGGGTATGCCGCGCAGCACAGTCAGCGGCAAGGTGCAGATGACGAAATCGCTGTCGATGGTGGTTTTTGCCCCGGCGCCATGGTGGCAGACCACGCGCGCGCCGGCGGCGGTCTTGCGGATCTCGTCGACCACCGTGTCGTAGCGGATCAGGTGGCCGACCCGCTTGGCGAACGCCATCGGAAACTGGTCCATGCCGCCCACCGGCTGCAGCATGGTGCCGGCCTGGTCGAAGTCTTCGGCGAACTCCGCCTTGAATTGCCAGAAGTCCGCCCGCAGCAATTCGGCCAGCGGCAGCGGCTGGCGGATGGTGCCGTGCGGCGTACCGGGCGCCGGCGTGACGGCGTAGCCGCTGCGCGCCGTGCCGCGGAAACGGCCGTCGCGCTGCAGGTCGCCGAAGCCGGCGATGGCGGCCAGCAGGCGCTCGCGGTCTTCCTTGCCCAGTTCCTGCTCCAGCTGCCCGGTCGACACGGCCTTGCCCAGCATCTCGGCGAAATAGCCGTGGCCGTCCCCCAGCACCTGCTTGGCCTGCACCGGCTTGCCGCCGAAGGCGCGGTCGTCCTGCAGGTAGGCGGCGCGGTTATCGTTCATCATGATTTCCAGCGGCACGCCGAATTCGCGGCAATAGCCCAGCACCGCGCGGTGGTGGTGCGAGATCCGCGCCGGCCCCGGGTTCATGTACAGGTGCGGCGCCTTGGGCCAGCGCGCCTGCTGCGGGCCATCGGCCTGGTCGATGCGGTCGCCGCCGCGGATGGTCCAGCTGCGGCCGCCCGGGCGGTGGCGCGCCTCGAGCACGGTGCAGGAGAAGCCGGCCTTGGCCAGCTGGTAGGCGGCCGTCATGCCGGCCACGCCGGCGCCGAGGATGGTCACGCGCTTGCCCTTGCCCAGCCCGCCGGGCAGCAGCGGCGGCCCCTTGTAGGCCAGGTCCTCGCCCCAGGCCAGGCTGGCGCAGCCCAGCGCGTCGAGGGCGGCAAACGCGGCCGCCGCGCCGCCGGTGCGGGCGACATGGTGGAGGAAACTGCGGCGCGAGACGGCACGGTCATGGGGCATGGTCGAGGCTCCTGCTGGCAAGGAATTAGCAATATAGCATGTTCGTCGCCTGCCCTCGCCCCGGACCGTGGCTGGCATAAGACAGGCACCGGCAAGCACTGTCGCAAAGGCAGGACTTGTGACACACTTGCATGAAACTATCTTCAGAAAGCGCAGCATGCCGCTCTTCCGCAAATCTTCGCCGATTTCGCTGGCGGCGGCTCTCACGCTGTGCACCGGCATGGCGGTGACCGGCCTGCTGTTCGTGGCCGTCAGCGCGCTCGAATACGGCAAAATGGAATTGAGTTTCCAGCAGCGCGCCCAGGTGCGGGCCGCCGCCATCCGCCGCGGCCTGGACGACACGCTGGAGCTGGTCACCATCCTCAACGACCTGTACACATCGTTTGGCAGCGTCAGCCGCGAGCAGTTCGCCGATTTCACGCGGCCGCTGCTGCTGCGCTACCCGTTCGTGCAGACCTTCAACTTCCACCGCGTGCTAACCGACGAGCAGGCGCGCGCCTACGAAGCCATGGTGCGCCAGGGCTTTCCCGGCTACCGCATGCACGACGCCGGCAACCGGCCGATGGCGCCGCGGCGCCAGCACGTGATCGTCGACTACCTGGAACCGCTGGACGGCAACGAGGCCGCGTTCGGACTGGACGTGATGTCGCTGCCGATGGCCGCCACCGTCAGCCAGGCTGCGGCCGCCGGCACCACGCTGGCCACGCCGCTGATGCGGCTGGTGCAGGAGCGCGGCAACCAGAAGGGCTTCGTGCTGCTCAAGCCGGTGTACCGCCCGGGCGCGCAAACGGCCACCGCCGAGCAGCGGCGCGCGGCCTGGATCGGCAACACCGGCGCGGTGATACGCTCCACCGACCTGATCCACAAAATCCTGCAGGGCGCCGAGCTGCTGGACGACCACGAACTGGTGCTGCGGGTCTACATCGGCGACGACGTGCGCCCCGACAACCTGATTTTCAGCCAGGGCCAGGCGCCCGAACAGACGGCCGCCGCCAAGCCGCTGCAGCGCTGGTTCGCCTTCGACTACCACGACATCTACACCAGTACCTTCAGCGCGGCCGGCAAGTCCTGGCATGTACTGGTGGCGCCGCTGCCGCGCCCCTTCCTGTCCAGCCACCTCGGTTCGCTGTCGACCCTGATCGGCGGCCTGCTGTTTTCGATGCTGACGGCGGCCTTCGTCAACTCGCTGGCGCGCCGCTCGCTGCGCGTGCAGCGGCTGGTCGACGAGCGCACCCACGCGCTACAACTGAGCAACGAGCGCTTGAACGAAGACGTCGCCGCCCGCAAGCGCACCGAGGAAGCGCTGCAGGAAAGCGAGCACCGCTTCCGCCGCCTGCTGGCGCTGTCGTCGGACTGGTACTGGGAGCAGGACCGCGACTTCCGCTTCACCAATATCTCCGGCGGCTTCTTCGACAAGGGCATGCAGGACCCGGCGGATTTTCTCGGCAAGACGCGCTGGCAGCATCACCAGGAAATGCGCGAATCGCGCTGGGGCCAGGATCATATCGCGCAGTTGCAGGCGCACCAGCCCTTCTACAACCTCGAATACATGCTGTCGGGCACCGACGGCCGGCCCCACTGGTTCAGCACCAGCGGCGAGCCGGTGTTCGACCGCGACGGCAAGTTCTGCGGCTACCAGGGCACCGGCACCGAGATCACCGAACGCAAGCTGTCGGAGCAGCGCATCCACCACATCGCCCACCACGACGTGCTGACCGGCCTGCCCAACCGCGTGCTGCTGCAGGACCGCCTGATGCAGGCGGCCGCCTTCGCCAACCGCAGCGGCATCCCGCTGTGGGTGATGCTGATCGACCTCGACCGCTTCAAGTTCGTCAACGACAGCCTCGGCCACAAGGCCGGCGACCTGCTGCTCAAGACCGTGGCGCAGCGGCTGCAGGACAGCGTGCGCGAGAGCGACACCGTGGCGCGGCTGTCGGGCGACGAATTCGTCGCCATCCTGACCGAATATCCGGACGAGGCGCTGTCGCTGGACGTGACCCAGCGCATCATGCGCGCGGTGGCGCAGCCGGTGCTGTTGGAGGGCAAGGAGTTCTTCGTCACCTGCTCGATCGGCGTGGCCGTCTACGATCCGGACGGCACGCCGGCGCAGCGGCTGATCGAGCACGCCGACATCGCCATGTACCGCGCCAAGAAGCTGGGCCGCAACAACACCCAGTTCTACCAGCCGGCCATGAACGAGGAGGCGCTGGAACGGGTGCGCATCGAGACGGCGCTGCGCAGCGCGCTGGAGCGCGACGAATTCGTGCTGCACTACCAGCCGCAGGTCGACCTGGCCAGCGGCCTGGTGGTCGGCATGGAGGCGCTGATACGCTGGCAGCATCCGGAGCTGGGCATGGTGGCGCCCCACCGCTTCATCGGCCTGGCCGAGGAGACCGGGCTGATCGTGCCGATCGGCGCCTGGGTGCTGAAGACCGCCTGCGCGCAGGCCAAGGCCTGGCAGGACACCGGGCACGGGCCGCTGCGGATCGCCGTCAACCTGTCGCCGCGCCAGTTCGGCGAGCCCAAGCTGCTGGGCGCCATCGCCGAGGTGCTGGAGCAGACCGGCCTGCCGCCGTCCTGCCTGGACATCGAGCTGACCGAGGGCTTGTTCATGCACGACGTGGCGCTGGCGGTGGAGCTGCTGCACAAGCTCAAGGCGCTGGGCCTGGCGCTGTCGATCGACGATTTCGGCACCGGCTATTCGAGCTTCTCTTACCTGCGCAAATTCCCCATCGACGTGCTGAAGATAGACCGCTCCTTCGTCAGCGACATCGCCGAGGGCGGCGAGGCGGCCATCGTGGTGTCGATCATCGCGCTGGCGCACAACCTGAAGCTGCGCGTGATCGCCGAGGGCGTCGAGAGCGCTGAGCAGCTGGACTACCTGCGCCGCAACGGCTGCGATGAAATCCAGGGCTACTACTTCAGCCAGCCGCTGCCGGCCGACGACTTCGAGCAACTGCTTATCGACGGCCGGAATCTACGGACGATGCCGGCGGCGGCGTAAGGTGAGCTATAGTGGCGCTTTTCCTCGCGAGAGTAGCCATGGACCCGTCCCACATCCACCAAGCACCGTCGGCCGGCGCGCCCGCAGTCGATCACCTGCGCTTCCATCGCCCGCTCGAACACCTGTCGAAGACGTTCGGCAGCGACGTGTTCGGGCTGAAGGCGGAGGCCTTCGCTCGCTTCTTTGGCACGCCAATTTTCCTCGGCGTCCAGACCGTCATCGTCGCCATCTGGATCGCGGCCAATGTGCTGGGATACACGCGCTTCGACGTGTATCCCTTCATCCTGCTCAATCTGGCATTCAGCCTGCAGGCGGCCTACGCGGCGCCGCTGATCTTGCTCGCGCAGACACGCCAGGCGGCGCGTGACAAGGCACATTCCGACGCCGACGCCGAGCACCGCGAAGCGATCGCCGTTGCGTCGGCCAAGCAATCCGAACAGATGCTGGAGCTGCTGCGGCAGAACACGGAACTCACTGCCATCACCAAAACCATGGCGGAGCGCATCGAGAAGCTGACGGCGGAAATGCACCACCACTTCCTGCAGGACAAAAACTAGCGCTTTTCAACTACCGGCAGCGCGCATACATCAGGGAGGCACGCGGTTCGTCGCCCAGATTCGGCAGGACGGTGTGCCGCGCCAGCTTGCCTTCGCAGGTGAACCCGGACTTCTCCAGCGTGCGGGCGGATGCCCCGTTTTCGGCGTCGCAGGTTGCCTGGATACGAAAACAGGCCGGCAGCGCCAGTGCCGCGTTACAGAGGGCGCCGATCGCTTCAGGCATCAAGCCATGGCCCCAATGCCTGCGCTGCAATACATATCCGATGTCTACCGTATGCGGAAACAATCGAGCCTCCAGCATGCCAATGGGAATATCCTCGTCATGCCGGACCAGTATGTACGCGCGGCTAATGCCGCTGGCCCACCCGCGCATGCAGTAAGCGATAAAAGCCTCCGTCTCGGCCAAAGCGCGGTGCGGACGCCATGTCATGTAGCGCGCCACTTCGATGTCCTGCGTGTACGCCTCAAAGAAAGCCGCCGCATCGGACTGGCGCGGTTCACGCAACATCAGTCTTGGGGTCGACAATTGGTCGGGAAGAGATAAGGTCATTGAATTGCCGGCCTCCGCAGGAATGCCAACAATATGCCAAAACCGACCATCAACGAACCACTGGCGCGATTGAACCAGCGGAATCCGCTCGCGCCGCCGGCCAAGCTCTTGAGCCGAGATCCGAGAACTCCGTAGATGCTGATGGCGACCAGCTCAAGCAACAGGAAAATCACGCCCAGCATGGTGAAACTCGCCGCGTAGGCCGAGCGGTCGACAAACTGCGGAAAAAATGCGGTAAAGATCAGGATCGCCTTGGGGTTTCCCGCCGCGACAAAAAACTCCTGCTTCGCCAGTCGGCGCAGCTTGACGGACGGGATTTCAACCTCGGCCTGGCTGCGCGCCATCGCATCCGATACCTCAACCGGGGGCGAGCGGAATAATTTGATGCCGAGCCATACGAGATAAGCGGCGCCGCCAAATTTCAGCATCGTGAACAGCGTCTCCGACGCCAGCAGCACCGCCCCCAGTCCGAAACCGGCAATCGCGATCATCGCCGCAAACGCGACCAGGCGCCCGAACGCCGCCAGCACGGCATAGCGCACGCCGTGACGCGCACCGTTGGACAGCGACAACACGTTGTTCGGTCCGAACGCCATGTTCAGCGCAAAGCAGGCCGGAAGAAAAACCCAGTAATTTTGAAAGGACATGTGATCGACCATCTTTTGCCAATTTCATAAATAGTACTTTATTGCGAAGGGCATTGTCACTATGAGTAGCGCCTTAATCGACGCTACCGCCTGAAGTCAACGTGAAGCTGACGTGAAGACAGTGTTTGAAATTTGGCTGCACAATTAATGGCATGCGGGGTAGCTACTTCGCATGATTAGAAAAAAACATAAAAAAGGAGACATTTCATGAGATTAAATCAGGAGTCTTTTTATCAGAGGCTTTTTTTGGCACTGCTCTGGCTGGGGATCTTGGGCACAGCCTTGACAGGCTTCTCGTCAACGGCCAGCGCCGCTGTTTACGAGGCAGAATCCGGTGCATTGACAGGCGGAGCAGTGGTGCAAACCGACCATTCCGGTTACACCGGCACAGGCTTTGTCGGAGGCTTCATCGATGCCAACAAAGGCAACGCGCAAACTGCCATGACGGTGAATGTCGCAGCGGCCGGGTCGTACACCTTGGGGCTGCGCTATGCGAACGGTACAGGTTCAAGCAGGACCATGAGCCTGTACATCAATGGCACCAAGCTCAAGCAGACTACGCTGAATGCGACCGCTGACTGGAACAGCTGGGCGACACAAAACGAAACCGCGACGCTGAATGCCGGAAACAATACCGTCGCGTACAGATACGACACGACCGACAGCGGCAACGCCAACCTCGACAGCTTGACGGTGACTTCAGCCGGAGCCGGCCCGGCTGACCTGGTGGTTACCAGCGTGGCCTGGACTCCGGTCTCGCCGCAAACCGGCAACGCCATGGCCTTCAGCGCGACCATCAAGAACCAGGGAGGCACTGCCACCCCGTCGATCAAGCATGGCGTCAACTTCACCGTGGATGGCGTCCAGGTTGCCTGGTCCGACAACTATACGTCGTCCCTGGCGGCGGGTGCGTCGGTGACCCTGACCGCCAATGGCGGACCCGCAGGCGCCACGTGGGCGGCAACAGTGGGGTCCCACACGATTCAAGCCTATGTCGACGACCAGAACCTGATCGCCGAAGCCAATGAATCGAACAATACGCTGTCGGCGCCTTTCACCGTCACCGCGCCTTCTGGCGGTGTCGACCTGGTGGTCACGAGCCTGACCTGGACTCCGACCAACCCGCAAGCGCCTGGCGCAGTGACGTTCACGGCCGTGGTCAAGAACCAGGGCACGGCGGCGAAACCTGCGGGCGTCAAAATCGGCGTCAGCTTCACTGTCGACGGCACCCAGGTCAATTGGTCCGACACGAATACCGCATCCCTGGCAGCAGGCGCTTCCGTCACGCTGACCGCCAACAGCGGACCCTCGGGCACGGCATCCTGGGCCTCGACAGGCGGAACGCACACGGTGCAAGCCTATGTCGACGACCAGAACCTGATCACCGAGACCAACGAGACCAACAATACCTTGTCGGCCTCCCTGACTGTCGGCGCCGCGCCGGCCTTGTCTAACGGCCTGTACCGGATTCGGAATTTCTGGCAACCGACGCTCTATCTGTTCGAGGCAGGCGGCAAGGTCATGTATGGAACGCCGGCGGCCAGCGACCTGACGTCGCAATGGGCACTGGTGGATCAGGGCGGACACAAGGCGCTTTGGAACGCATCGACCGGCAACTATATCTCGATCACCGGTGTGGCAAGCTCCGCCGATTCGATGACGACGATCTATGCGGACCCGGCACCGAACAACGTCTTGTTCGACATGCCGGCGGCATCGAACTCGGGTTACTACAACATCCAGAGCGTGGCTCAGAACTCGTGGTATACGACCATCGAAGGGCAGAAGGGATTTGCCCAGAGCTACGCCATCAGCAATGCCTGGGGCAGCACGCAATGGGCCTTTGAACTGAAGGGCGCCGTTCCCGCGCGTCCAGCGGCCAAGCCCGACCTGGTTGTCACCAGCATCACCTGGAGTCCAACCTTGCCGACGGCAGGCCAGGCCGTGACCTTCAGCGCCACCATCAAAAACCAGGGACCAGGCGCCACCCCGGCCGGCACGACGAACAAGATCACGTTCGCGGTCAACGGCACCGTGTTCACCTCGGTCAGCAACTACAGCAGTTCCCTGGCCGCCGGCGCCTCGATCACCCTGGCGCAAGACACCGGTACCTGGGCGATGGCCGGATCGGCGCCAACCATCACCGCGGTGGTCGACAGCAACAACGCGATCGCCGAGTCGGACGAGGCGAACAACGCGTTCAGCACCATCCTGAGCACGGCGACCTACGGCGCCTCCATGCCGTACACCACGTACGAAGCCGAAGCGGGCAGCTACACCGGCGCCCTGGTCTCGGGCAGCCGCGCGTGGGGCCAACTGTCGTCCGAGGCATCGGGCCGGGCCGCGGTGAAACTGACCTCCGCCGGCCAATATGCGCAAATCACCACGACCGCCGCCGGACAAGGCCTGGTGCTGCGCTACTCCATCCCTGATACCGCCAATGGCGCGGCCTACAACGCCGGTCTCAGCTTGTATGTCAACGGCGTCAAGAAGACCGACCTGGTATTGACCAACAAGTACAGCTGGATCTACGGCACCTGGGGCACCGAAGGCGGCAACAAGCACTGGTCGAACAATCCAGCGGCCACGCCGGCCAATCCGCACCGCTTCTTTGACGAAGTCGCCGTTATCCTTGACGCCTCCTACCCGCCCGGAACGACGATCAAACTGATGCGGGAAACGTCGAACCTGAACTTCTCGACCACGGCCAGCGTCACGGTGGACTTCGTGGAGCTGGAGCCCATCCCTGCCGCGCTGACCATGCCGTCGAATTTCGTCAACATCACCGCCTACGGCGCCGTCGCCAACGACGGCATCGATGACACCACGGCCATGAACAACGCGATTGCCGCGGTCGTCGCTTCGGCTGGCGCCAAGGTCGGCGTCTGGATTCCTGCGGGCACCTTCGACTTCAACAACGGCGTCGCCGGCCCGGGCTGGAGTGGCGCGGGCACCCGTATCTACCTGCCCGCCGGGGTTTCCCTGCGGGGCACCGGGATCTGGACCAGCACGCTGCAAGGCGACTTCGCCGGCGTGTATGCCAAGGGCGGCAACAGCAATTTGTCCGACCTGAAAATCTCGGCCGACGACGTGCTGCGTGATGACGACGATGGCGTGTCGGGTGCGGAAGGCAACTTCAGCAATTCGACCATCAACAACGTGTGGTTCGAACACACCAAGGTCGGTGTGTGGACCACTCAGTCGTACAGCCAGGCCGGATTGGTCAACAATGCCACCGTCACCAACTGCCGCATCCGCGACACCTGGGCCGACGGCTTGAATCTCCACTATGGCACAAGCAACAGCACGGTCTCCAACAATGTCGTGCGCAACACGGGCGACGATGGCTTGGCCATGTGGTCGGATACGCATCTGGATACCGGCAACACGTTCCAGAACAACACGATCCAGCTGCCCGGCCTGGCCAACGGCATAGGCATCTACGGCGGTGAGAACAATGTCGTCAAGGCCAACCTGATTGTCGACATCATCGACAATGGCGGCGGCATCCAGTTCGGCACCAACTTCAGTCCGCCTTCGCTCACCGGCACGCTGGACATTTCCGGTAACAAGCTGGTGCGTGCGGGTTCGTATCACCACGACTATCTCTACAACATCGGCGCGATCTGGGAATACTGGGTTGCCAGCTCGGGCAAGATTGCCAACCCGACGATCACGTTGAGCAACAACCTCATCGAGGACAGCACGTATGCGGCGGTGTTGAGCGAGGAACCGTCGACCGGGGCTTCGGTGACACACACCGGTACCCAGATCGTCACCAGCGGCACCTACGGCGTGGAGATCCGTGCCACGGCAGTGGGCGCGGCAACCTTCAACACCACCACGGTGAGCGGCGTACCGCAGGCGCATTTGAAAAACAATTCCAGCAGCTTCACGGTGAATGGCGTTATTCCCTGATGCACCGTTGCGGCAATGATTGAGTGGAAGTGAGAAAACTCCGGCCTGGCGCCGGAGTTTTTTTACCTCAGCTGAGTTAAACCACAGCGGTGCTGAACGAATCGGGCCGCCGGGCAAGCAGATGAGACAGCCGTTGAAGAGCCGCCTGTAAACGTCCACGGTCCTTGATGCTACCCAAAGAGATCCGAATTGCATTCACGGATCCGCCGCCGGTTGCGAATGCCTCCGCCGGCGTGACTGCGATGCCCTCGCTGCCGGCTGCACGCGCAAGCTGTGATGAGTTCCAATGCCCCGGCAACTCGAGCCATACATGCAGGCCGTCTCCGGAGCCGCTGTACCGCCCCGCCAGAATATCCCGAGCCATCCGGTTGCGCAGACGCGCCTCGTTGCGTACGCCTTCCATCAATCCGCCAGCCGAGCCGTCGAGGATCCACTGAGTGGCCAGTGCGGCCGTCAGGGGAGCGACCATCAGCGCAAATGATCTTAGCGCGACCAGGAAACGTTCTCGTTCGTGCGGGTCGCGTATCAGCACGAAGGCGACACGCAAGCCGGGCGTCAGGCATTTCGACAGGGTTGAGACGTAGCACACCTGTTCCGGGGCAAACGTGGCAATAGGTGGTGGTGGTGCATCGGCAAGGAGCCAGTAGGGATCGTCCTCGACGATGCGTACATTGCAGTGCTTCGCGATGCTGGCGAGCTCCTTGCGCCGGCGTTCCGGAATGGTGATGGCGGTCGGGTTCTGTAATGTCGGATTGAGGTAGACCAGCCCGGGCTTGTGCCGGCGGCACGCTTCCTCAAGCATCTCAGGCACCATCCCGTGCTTGTCCGCTTCCACCGCAATGATGTGCCGGCCGAATTGGGTCGCCGCGGCACGCAAGCCGGGATAAGTCGCTGGTTCCGCCAGGATGACATCGCCAGGCTCCGTCAGCGCAAGGATCAATGCGGCGATCGCCGCTTGCGCACCAGGACAGACAACAAGCTGTCGAGTATCCAGATGTCCGAACATCGGTTCGAGCCATTTGGCTCCGGCCTTACGGTCGGAGTCGCTTCCCCCGGCCAAGTGGTAAGTCATCAGCAATTCATTATCGGCCCTCATCAGTACTTGAGCCAAACCCTGCTTCAACATGTCGTCGAAGTCCACGCCATCCGGCGGTGGCGGGGTATTCATGCTCAGGTCGAGGATGGCGGTCAGTTCGACTTTCGGCGCCGCGACATAAGTGCCTCGAGCGCCGCGGCCCTCCAACAGGTTGCGGCGTCTGGCTTCCTCGTATGCGCGGGTGATCGTCGTCAGATCGACGTCCAGCTGTGCGGCCAACTGGCGCTGCGGAGGTAGACGGTCACCCGGTTTCAGCGATCCGCCTGCCACCGCCGCCTGCAACGCATCCGCAATCTGCAGAAAACGCGGACCTCCATTGGAGGCCAATCGCGGCAGCCAGATTGGCGCCTCTTCGTCTTGTATGGTTTTCAACTGGGACAATTTGTCTCAATGTATGGAAATTGCTTTTAAGTAGTATGCCAGTAATAACCTGGAATGTTCAAAATGATGGAATGGATACCTGTAGTCTTCGTTACGTTCAAGTTTCTCGTGCTCGCCACGGGCATGTACTACGCCATCAAGTGGCATTACGATCAAGGGAAGAAGGGGAAAACGGAGGAGCGGCGCGCGGTGCTGCGGGCGAGCGGCAAGGTTGCCGCTCTCTTCATGCTATCGCTCCTGGGCCTGGGGCTGGTCACCTTCGGCCTTATCAGGATGCTCGGTATGGACTTGACCTTGCCGATACCTTAGTGCTTGGGGGAAGGCTCGGAGATTGTGACCGCGCCCAGCAGGGACTCGCCAACGACATATTGCGCACGAAGTTCTTCGAACGTATAGGACTCTTCGTACTTGTAGCGAATGCAAGCGGCGTTCAACAGGCGCCAGGCACCGCGCGCCGCATTTGCCTTTGCTCCCATGTTAAAGGTGCCAATCCAGGCTAGCGAGGCGGCTCCGATAAATGCAACGACTCTGATAGATCCCGCCGGAACCGTTTCTGACCCCGTAAAGGTTGCAACAAAAAGGGAGCAAACCACACTTAGCGCCCCCAGCATCGCATACAGCCGCATGAGTCTCGCCGCCATCCGGTCCCATTGGTCGAGAGCGGCCTTGATCTCTTCAGGTATTGATCGATTTTGCAACGTGGTCATCTGGATGGCTCCTGTGTGCGAGTGGTGCAGCTGATGATAGAGCGAAATTATCCCATCTGCAATGAAGGCTTCTGCGCTACTCCTAGAACAATGCAAGCCTTCCTGTCTACAATGCTGAACGCAAAAATCGGCCGACTTTCGCCTCCAGCAGCTTGATGAGTTCAGGCTGCATGTATTCGTAGTCGTCGGGGATATCCAGGCAGATGATGCGCTTGCCGTTCAAGTACCGCTTGAACCTGGTCGCAAGCCGGTTCCGGTGCGCCTTTTCCATGACGAAGATGATGTTGGCCCACGCGATCTGCTCGGGGGACAGCGGCACGGTCGCGTCGCCTCCCAGCCCGGCGGAATCGGTTTCGACGTCCGGCCAGGTCGAGAAGACCTGCTCCGCCGTCGGGCTTCTCAGGCGGTTCTGGCTGCAGATGAACAGCGCCCGCTTAGTCATCCGGCGCCTTGAACAGGTCCTCCAGCTCGGCGCGGCTGGTCGGCTTGCGCGCCACGCCCTTGCGGCCGCTGAATTCCTCTTCGATGTTGTCGCGGTAGTAGCTCCACGCCGCGCCCGAGGTCGACAGCTTGCGCCACACCTCGGTGCCCACTCCCGAATAGTCGATCGCCGTGCCGTCGTCGAACTCGACCCGCAGCTGGCGCTCGCGCGCATCGTATCCGATGGCGCGCAGCTTGCCGGCGTTGATGCGCCTCATTTCCATGATGACTCCCCCTATCGGTTCAGGTCTTGCGCGCGCCGTGCACCATCTGGCGCGCCTGCTTGCGCAGCAGCGCCTGGTCCCAGCGCTGCCGCTGTTCGTCGTTTTCCGGCACCAGCACCGGCACCTCGACCGGCTTGCGGTCCGCATCCACCGCCACCATCGTGAAATAGCAGCTGTTGGCGTGACGCACCAGGCGCTGCTGGATATTCTCGGTCACCACGCGGATGCCCACCTCCATCGACGTGCGTCCAGTGTAGTTGATCGACGCCAGGAACGTCACCAGTTCGCCCACGTGTATCGGCTGCAGGAACATCACCTGATCCACCGACAAGGTCACCACATAGCTGCCGGAATAGCGGCTGGCGCAGGCGTAGGCCACGCTGTCGAGGTATTTGAGGATGGTGCCGCCGTGCACGTTGCCGGAGAAATTGGCCATGTCCGGCGTCATCAGCACGGTCATGCTCAGTTCGTGGGCCACCCAGTTCATTGGTTTTTCCATTGCTTGCTCCCTAGTGTAGTTTGTTCCATGCTATCCGCTAAACTTGTCATCCGCAAATAGTTATCAAAAACATCTACGGATATCGTATGCTTTGCGCTTCACGCATAAAGGAGCAGCGCTCATGAAATGGAAAGTCCTGGCCGCCGGCATGATGCTGGGCATGGCCGCCACCGCACAGGCCGCCCTGACGGCCGATCAGGTCCACACCTTCACGCTGGCCAACGGCATGAAGTTCATCGTGCTGGAATCGAGCACCATCCCCAACGCCAATATGTACACGTTCTGGAAGGTCGGCTCGCGCAACGAAGCGCCCGGCATCACCGGACTGTCGCACTTCTTCGAGCACATGATGTTCAACGGTTCGAAGAACTTCGGCCCGAAGATGTTCGACCGCACGATGGAAGCCAAGGGCGGCTCCAACAACGCCTACACCAGCAACGACCTGACCGTGTACCAGGACTGGTTCCCGGCGTCGTCGCTGGAAACCATCTTCAACCTCGAGAGCGACCGCATCGGCCACCTCTCCATCGACCCGAAAATGGTCGCCAGCGAGCGTGGCGTGGTGCTGTCCGAGCGCAGCACCGGGCTGGAGAACTCCAACATGCGCGCGCTGCGCGAGGAAATCAACGGCGTGGCCTTCCAGGCGCACCCGTATTCGTGGCCGGTGATCGGCCATGAGTCCGACATCAAGGCGTGGACGCAGGAAGACCTGCAGCGCTACTTCACCACCTACTACGCCCCGAACAACGCGGTGTCGGTGATCGTCGGCGACGTCAAGACCGACGACGTGAAGAAGCTGGCCACCAGGTATTTCGGCGGCATACCGAAGCGCGCGCTGCCGCCGGCCGTGCGCACGGTGGAGCCTGAGCAGAAAGGCGAACGCCGCGTGTTCGTGGCCAAGGAATCCGCCACGTCGGCCAACCTGGCCATCGCCTACAAGATCCCGCAGGCCAACAGCCCCGATTACTACGCGCTGGAAGTGCTGCAAAGCCTGCTGGCCGACGGCAAGACCTCGCGCCTGTACAAGGCGCTGGTCGAGCAGCAGCTGGCCACGCAGGTCGGCGCCGGCAGCATGGACGGCTTCGATCCCGGCCTGCTGTACCTGTCGGCCGTGGCCACCGCCAAGACCGCACCGGCCGTGCTGGAAAAAGCGCTGCTGGCCGAGGTCGACAACGTGGTCAAGAACGGCGTGACGGCCGAGGAGCTGCAAAAGGTCAAGAACCAGAAGCTGCTGAACCTGTACCGCGAACAGGAAACCATCAACGGCAAGGCCCAGCAGCTGGGCAACTACGAAGTCTTCTTCGGCGACTACAAGAAGATGTTCGACGCCCCCGCCGCCTACGAAAAGCTGACGCCGGCCGACATCCAGGCCGTGGCCGTCAAATACCTGAAAAAATCGCAGCGCACCGTCGGCGTGCTGGCCGCGAAGGAGGATTGATCACATGAGCAAACACATTATCGCCAAGACCGCCCTCGCCGCCGCGCTGGCGGCCGTCGGCGCCACCGCCAACGCCGCCGATTTCCGCCTGCCCGCCTTCGACACCGTCACCTTGCAGAACGGCCTGACGGTCTACCTGATGGAACGCCACGAGGTGCCGCTGATCTCGGTGCGCGCCGTGGTCAAGGCCGGCGCCGTCAACGACGCCAAGCAGCCCGGCCTGTCCAACCTGACCGGCGACGCCCTGCTGCTGGGCAGCAAGCAGCACGACAAGAAATCCATCGACGAAGCCTTCGACTTCCGCGGCGCCCGCCTGGCCGGCGGCGCCGGCACCGAAGCGAGCACGGTGCAGGCCAATTTCGCCCGCGCCGACACGGCCGCGCTGCTGCCGCTGTTTGCCGAAATCGTCCAGCAGCCGAGCTTTGACGACGCCGAGCTGGCCAAGCTGCGCGAGCGCAAGGTGAACGGCCTCAAGCAGGCCAAGGAAGCGCCGCGCAACGTCGTCGGCAACTACTACCGCGCCATGCTGTTCGGCGAGAGCCCGTATGCGATACCGGCCGGCGGCACGGTCAGCAGCGTCGGCGCGCTCAAGCAGGGCGACGTGCAGCGCTACTACCAGCAGTACTACCGTCCGGACAACGCCGCCATCATCGTCGTCGGCGATTTCCAGGCCGCCGAGATGCGCAAGCAGATCGAGTCGCTGTTCGGCGCTTGGCAAGCCAGCGGCCCGGCGCCGGCGGCGCAGGACAACGGCAAGGTGCATGCCGACAAGGCCCGCGTGTGGCTGATCAACAAGCCCGACGCCATCGAGACCACCTTCCTGATCGGCGGCGCCGGCATCGCCCGCAACGATCCGGACTACGTGCCGCTGCAGGTGCTCAACACCATCGTCGGCGGCCGCTTCACGTCGTGGCTGAACGACGAGCTGCGCGTCAACTCCGGCCTGACCTACGGCGCGCGCAGCGAGTTCGCCACCTTGTCGCAGACCGGCACCTTCGCCATCTCCAGCTTCACCGCGCTGCCGAAGACGGAAGCGGCCCTGGCGCTGGCGCACAAGACGTACCAGCGCCTGTGGGACAAGGGCATCGACAAGGCCACGCTGGAATCGGCCAAGGCCTACGTCAAGGGCCAGTTCCCGCCACGCTACGAAACCGGCGAGCAGCTGGCGGGCCTGCTGGGCGACATGTACGCGTCCAAGGTCGGCCGCGAGCAGATCGACAACTTCATGAAGGACGTCGACAGCCTGACGCCGGAGCGCGCCAAGGCGCTGGTGGACAAGCACTTCCCGCGCAACAATCTGCAGACGGTGCTGGTGGGGAAAGCCGAAGCGATACGGGGCATCGCCGCCCAATACGGCGACGTGACCGAACTGCAGATCAGCGCGGACGGCTTCCAGCCCTGAGGCCGCCATGCCAGCTTTCCGCATCGCCGTTGACGATGTCGTGGTCGCCACCATCAGCACGGACGGCCATGACATCATCGCCATCCGGGTCGCCGGGCAGCGTCACTGGGAAATGCCCGCCATGTTGAGTGCGGACGGCGGAAAATATCCGAAGGATGCGCCGTCCACGCACTTGATCTGGATACCGGAACAAGCGCTGCGGATGGGCCAGCGGGTCGACATCGATATGCTGGCGGACGGGGTCACCGCTCCGCCGGGCAGGACGATTGCAGAACTGTACCCGGACGAGCCGGAGGTGGACAAGGATTACGACTTCACGCTCACCGATGAGAAGCTCGCAGAACTTGCCAAGCTCGAAGTGCTTCATCCGCGGCATGCGTTCGAGTTTCGCGGATCGGATGGCGCCTGCCTGTCTGCACGGACGCAACTGGGAGACGACGGTTACAGCCTCACCGTACTGTGGGACTGGGCACGTCCAGCTCAGGCGCGCCTGATGTTAGGCAGCTCCAACCTGGCCGACGCCCGGGCGGGCATCGAGAGACAATACCACGCCAGGGAAAACCTGGCTGTCGGCGCCAGCATATCGCTGCTGGTCAAGGACGCCGGTCCGCCGCATTAACCCGGCATCTGGCCACTAGGCTGCGGCCGGGTCCATCCGGCGCAGCTGCTGCTCGACGTCGTGCATCGCGATGGGGCAGGCGTCCAGCACCAGCGCCAACTGATCCCACGCGGTGGCGTTGGCGCCCTGCTTCAGCGCGCGCTCGGCCAGCCCTGCCAGGCCGGCCAGGCGATCGGCGCCGACGGTGCCGGCCAGGCCTTTGAGCGTATGCAGCGCCTGCAGGCAGCCTTCCACATCGGCGTCGGCGGACGAGGCTTGCAGCAAGGTCACCAGCTTGGCCGCTTCCACCGCAAAACTGCGCAGGGCAATCAGGTAGACCGATTGCAGCCCGCCCATCCGCTTCAGCGCTGCGGCGCTGTTGAGGCCGGCCTCGGGCAGCGCCGCCGCGCCATTGCCGGCGTCGCCGCCGTCCGTCGCGGGCGCAGCCGCCGCGCCGGTGCCAAGCACATGCCGGCGTATCACCTCGATCAACTGCGCCAGATCGAACGGCTTGCCGATGTGATCGGCCATGCCGGCGTCCAGCGCGGCCACGCGGTCCGCCGCCATGGCGTTGGCCGTCATCGCGACGATGGGCGGCGCATCCGCGCCCAGCAGTTGCTGGATCGCATAGGTGGCTTCGTAGCCATCCATCTCCGGCATCTGGATGTCCATCAGTATCAGGTCCGGCAGCTGGCGTGAGCCAGAGACGGCGTCGATCGCCATCTGGCCGGAACTGGCCACCTCCACTCGCGCGCCGTCGTTGCCCAGCAGTTCGCTCGCCACCTGCTGGTTGGCCGGATTGTCGTCCACCAGCAACAGCCGCAAGCCCTCCAGCCGGCGCATCGACGGCACCGCCACCGCCGCCAGCGGCGTGCGCTTTTCCATGCGCGCGTCGGCCACCGCGTCGAACAGCATCGACGCCGTCACCGGCTTGACCACGAAGCCATCGAGCACCGGCTCCATTTCCGCGTAGCGCTGCGCCAGCAGCTCGCGGTCGTGCGCGGTGACCATGACGATCAGCGGCATCTTGCCGGCCGGCGCCAGCTTGCGGATCTGGCAGCTGGTCTCCCAGCCGTCCAGCCCCGGCATGCGCCAGTCGATGAAGACGATGTCGTACGCCTGCTGCCGCTCCAGCACGGCCCCGACGGCGGCCAGCGCCTCGTAGCCGCCCTCGGCGATATCGACCTCCCAGCCGAACGAGGCGGCCATCTCGCCGAGCACGGTACGGGCGATCGGATTGTCGTCCACCACCAGGCATTTCAGGCCGCGCATCGATTCCATCGACGGCATGCCTGCCGCAAATTCAGCCAGCGGCGCCTCCGGCTGCTCCGCCGCCACGCCGAACTCGACGACGAAATCAAACAGGCTGCCCTGCCCCGGTTCGCTGGTCACGCGCAACGTGCCGCCCATCAACTGCACCAGGCGCTGGCTGATCGCCAGTCCCAGGCCGGTGCCGCCGTAGCGGCGCGCGGTCGACGCCTCGGCCTGCGAGAAACCGTCGAAGATGCGCTGGCACTGCTCGTCCGAAATGCCGATGCCGGTGTCGCGGATCGCAAACGCGACCGACATCGCGCTCTCGCTGCGCGACAGCAGTTGCGCCGACAGCACGACCTCGCCCTGCTCCGTGAACTTGATGGCGTTGCCCGCCAGGTTGAGCAGGATCTGCTGCAGCCGCAGCGCATCGCCGATCACCAGCGCCGGCAGGGCCGGGTCGATGCGGAACAGCACTTCGATATTCTTGGTGCCGACGTTGGCCGACAGGATCACCGCCAGGTCGCGCCACAGCTTGTCGAGCCGGAACGGATGCGGGTCCAGCGCCAGCTTGCCCGCCTCCACCTTGGAGAAATCGAGGATGTCGTTGAGCAGCCCCAGCAAGGCACTGGCCGCCGAATGCGCCTTGGCCGCGTAATCCTGCTGGCGTTCGCTCATCTCGGTCTGCTGCAGCAGTTGCAGCATGCCCAGCACCGCGTTCATCGGCGAGCGGATTTCATGGCTCATGTTGGCGACGAATTCCGACTTGGCGCGCCCTGCCTTGTCGGCCTCGTCCTTGGCCAGCTGCAGCGCGGCGTGCGCGGAGCGCGACTCGGTATGGTCGGTGCTGCTGCCGACCCAGCCCAGTATCCTGCCGCGCTCGTCCTTGCGTGGCAAGGCGCGGTTGTCGAACACCCGCCAGCTGCCGTCTTGGCGGCGCAGGCGGCAATCGACGCGGAATTCGTCGCCGGCCGCGGCGGCGCGGCGCCACTCGGCTTGCAGCGCCGCGCGGTCGTCCGGATGCAGCACCGGCGCCCAGTCGCCCGCCGCGAGCAGCTGCGCGGCGGGAACGCCGCTGAAGCGTTCCCAATGGTGGCTCATGAAGTCGATGCGCAGTTCCGGCGTCACGGTCCAGACCATCTGCGGCAAGCCCTCGGTCAGCGAGCGCCAGCGCGATTCGGACTCCGTCAGCTGGGCCAGCGAGCCTTGCAGCGCACGGTCGGTTTCGATCAGTTGCAGCAGCGATTGGTATTGCTTCCTCAGCGCATACCACACGCCCACCAGCAGCGCGGCCGCGAACGCCACCAGCAAGCCAAGGAAGATGATCGAGTTGCGCACCTCCTTGCGCCATGGCGCCAGGAAGTCCTCGCTGGCCAGGGCCACGGCCACGAAGATCGGATAGCCGCCGACCCGCTCCACGCTGGCGGTGCGCTCCATGCCGTCGCGCGGGCTGACAGTGTTATAAGTGGCGCTGTTGCGCTTGCCGTCGAGGATGGCCTGGGTCGGCGCCGTGACCTGGACGGCGGTGCCGATTTCCACCTCCTTGATCATGGGGTAGCGGTGGATCACGCGCCGCCGGTCGTCCAGCAGTACAATCGAGCCGTGCTGGCCGACGTTGAGCGACGAGAACAATTCGGTCAGGCGCGAGCTGTTCATGTTGACGTAGGCCGTGCCGCCGAAACTGCCGTCCGGCAGCGCCAGCGGATACACCAGCGGCAGCACCCACTCGCCGCTGATGCGCGACTTGACCGGCACGCCGATGATCAGGTCATGTTCGGTCCGGGCGCGCTGGAAAAATTCGCGCACGCTCATGTCCTGCGGATGAGCCAGGTCGATTTCTTCGCCGTAGATCACGCGGCCGGCGGCGTCGGAGCCGCGCACGGAGCGCGCGTTGGGGATGCGCTCCCGCAGCGAGCGCAGGAAGGCGCTGAACTGGGCGTCGTCGAAGCGCCCGTCGCGGTGCATGGCGGTGAATTCCTTGCCGGCGCGGCGCATGGCCAGGTCGACTTCCTCGAAATGCGAGTGCAGGAAGTTTTCCAGCGTGATGGCGAGATTGTGGGAGGTTTCGGCAGCGTTGTCGTAGTAGCGCTGCTGGCTTTGCTGCAGCACATGGGCCACGAACAGCGACACCACCAGCAGCACAGCGGCGACCGCCGCCGCCAGCATGCCGAACAGTTTCCTGAACTTCCGCAAAGTTTCGAATTTCATGGCGTTTGGCGCGCTCTCATTGCTGTTTTATAACTCTACATTACAGCAAAAAAAACCCGCCGTGTACGCCACTAGCGTCTTACAAGCCTTGACTGGCGATATCGGCCAACGATTCCCTGCCCTTGTCGCTGATATCGAAGCCGCCCTCGGCGCGCGGCACGATGTGGGATTTCTTGCCGAGGAACATGGCGACATCGGCATCGATGGCGCTGGCCGGGTCGGCCTCGATGGCGCGCAGGCCCAGCACGCAGCGGCGCAGGAACAGCGTCTGCTCGCCCTTGTCGGTGAGCGAAATGCGGCCGTTCTTGGCGATGGTGAACAGTTTCAGGCCGGCCAGGCGCTTGGTGTTGCGTCCGACGCAGGCGCTGACGCGCTCGCCCTTGATGCCGCGCTTGACTTCATCGAGTGCGTTGTATTCGTCCTGCGTTAATTTCTCATTCTTCATTGCTATTTTTTCCATAAGAGGCTGCTGCGGCCCTCATGGTACGCGCCCGGCCGGGGGACGGCAAGAAAATGCGCCCCCGCAGCCAGAAACGATAACAATGCGCGAGAAATAAAGTGCGTTCAGAACGCTCGGATCGCCAGCCAGATCAGGCCGATGGAGGCAAACGCCGCTACACAAATCAAGGCTTGTACACGCTTGGTGCTCAGGGCAACGCTGCGACGGCCGAGGTAGATTTTGTTGTGTAATGAATTGCCCATGATGCTCTCCGTGAACGAAAAACCGATGACATGACTAAATTATAGAAACTCTTTCTTGACGCTGGTGTGACGAAGAACACAAACATGAAAATATGTATCCCTTGAGCAACAACCATCACACTTTCTCACTTGGCAAGATCAAGTCTTGATCGGCGGCTGTTTCGGCGTCGGCTCTTCGATCGGCGCCTGGTCGGGCAGCGGCATGTTGTCCGGCGGCGGATCTTTTTCCGGCTGCGGCGGCGGCATGTCGGGTTCGGGCGTGGTGTGGGCACGGATATCGGTAGCGGCCATGGCTGTTCTCCTTGAGTTGGCAGTCAAGTGACAGATCGGGCGCAAAGCGGAATAAACAAGCGGCCGATGCGGCGCCTGCGTGCGGCAGCGCACGCAGGCTGTCGCATGGCGTCGTCTGGCTTATTTGATGCGGAAAATCACGTCCACCGTTTGCGACCAGCGCAGCGACTGGATCGACAGGAAGTCCTTCTCCGCCGACGAGGCGTTGGTGCCGCGACGGGCGTTGTAGAAGTCGGTCGGCATCAGGCCTACGGCATTGGTCAGGTTGCGCAATTGACCGGACGAGATCGCCGTCACCGCGCCCACCTTCTTGCCAAAGCCGGCAGCCATGCCTTCGGCGCGACGTTGCGCGTCCTTGATCGCTTCGGTCGTCAGTTCCTGCTCGACCTTGACGCGGTCGGACTTGCCGAAGGTGGTTGCCAGGCGGTCGATGTTGGGCTTGCCCAGCAAGCCCTGCATGACGGCGCGCCATTTGCCCAGGTCGCGCACGACGATGTGGACGGCGCTGCGGATTTCGTACTCGGGCGCGGCGTTCGGATCGGCGTTGGCGGCGGCCTTGCGCATTTCCTTGCGCATGTCGCGAAAGCCCGCCTCGGCCACGCTGTCGCCACCCTGCGTATTGCCCTGCTCGGCCAGCAGCGCCTGGATTTCCGCCACCCTCGCCTGCACCAGGGCCACGGCGGCATTGCTGTCCGGGTCGAAGGCGCTGACATCGAAGTCGATCTCGCCCATGTCGGGCATGACGAACACAAAGCCTTCTCCGCCGGTGTGGATGAACGGATAATCGGGCAGGTTGGACGCCTGTACGGCCAACGGCAGCAACGGCAACAACACAGCGGCAAGAGCGATTTTCTTCAGCATCTATCTTCCTTGGTAAGCGAGATGCTGGAGTATCCGGTATTTTTTACAAATTAACAACTTACTTGGCCTTGTTGATTTCGCTCAGCAGCACGAACGCTTCGTGATGAATGGCCGGCTCGGCCGCCTTGAACTCCTGGCTGGCCTTGACGTAGGCCGGCTTCTTCAGCTCCAGCTTTTCCGCCGGCGTCGGCTTCGGATCTTCCGGATAGAGGCGCGGCGGGCCATTGTAGGTCTGCATCAGCACTTTCTGGCCGTAGCTGGACTGGTAGTAGCGGGTCATCTCGGCTGCCGTCTCGGTGCTGAGCAGACGCGCCACCGGCAGCGCCAGGCGGCTGTAGATTTCTTCGGCGGGCAGCTTGACCACCTTGGCCATCACGATTTCGCGCTGCGCCGGGCTCGGGTACTTGCTCATGCCGGCCGTGGTGCGCAGCATTTTTTCCGCCTGCATGGCTGCCAGCATGTCGTGCGCGGCCTTTACTTGGGCGGCGTCCGGCGCGGCAGTCGGGGCGGCGGCGGCCCAAGCCGCGCTCATCAACAAACTGGCTGCGGCCAGCATTTTTATGGTTGTCATGTCTGCTCCTTGAATGATCGTATTGAATGGTGCCTTACCGCATCATATTGCTAAACTCGCAAACATGCCCACACGAGTAGAATGACGGCTTTCCACGCACGAGAACACCATCATGTCCAGCACGCCCCTCAACGACGACGAATACGATGACCTGGACGACCTGCTGGCCGCGCTCGGGCCGCAGGCGATGGACGTTTCGAAGCTGGAAGGATTCCTGACCGCGATCGTCATCGGCCCGCGCCAGCCGCCGCGGGAGCAGTGGCTGCCGCTGGTATGGGGCGCCGATCCGGCCGGCCAGACCGACGCGGCCACCAGCCTGGTACTGCGGCACTACCAATACATGGTCGAGTGGATGGCCAAGGATCCGGGCAGTTTCGAACCGATCTACGAATGCGGCGGCACCTGGAGCGCCGACGCGTGGTGCGAGGGTTTCCTGGCCGGCGTGCAGCTGGATGCGGAAAGCTGGGCCCCGCTGCGGGCCAGCCAGCCGGCCTTGCTGGCGCCGTTCCAGCGCGATGACGCCAACCGCGCCGCGAAGATCGCGCCGGCGGTGATCCAGATCCACGCCTTCTGGCACAAGCCCCTGCCCAAGGCGGCCAAGGTCGGCCGCAACGATCCCTGCCCTTGCGGCAGCGGCAAGAAGGCCAAGAAGTGCTGCGGTTGACATGAACCGGCACTCAGACCCGGCGACGCCGAAATTGGATATTTGGTCCGTCAAATCCCGTCAATTCGGCTTTTCACGCCTGCGTTCCACCGACGAAAACGTCGGCAGACTGCCGCTACCCGACGCTGCAACCGACTACCTGCTGTCGATCAACCTGGCATACCTGCATCCTTATACAACCACGGCGGACGGCATCGATCGGATGCATGATCCTATCGATGAGGGCAAGATCTGCCTGATCCCTGGCGATCGCAACGTCAGCCTGAGGGTTGACCAACCGTTTGATCTGCTGCGCTTTTACAAGACCCGCAACGGGGAGGAACAACCCGTCCTGGAACCTCTGTGCGGCCACACGGATTCCATCGCCTTGAATCTGATGAAGTGCCTGCTGGAAGCTGTCGACCGGCCCAAGTCGGTGACGCCCGCCTTCGTTCATCATCTGGGACTGACGCTCGATTCGCATCTGGCAAGCTGGTACGCCACGGCGCCGCGGGCGGCGCGCGAGTACCGCGGCACCCTGGCCGGCTGGCAGGTCAACCTGGCCAAGGAGATGCTGGCCGCCAGCGTGGGGAAAGACGTGCTTGTCAGCGACATCGCCGAACGCTGTGGCTTGTCCACCAATTATTTTTCCACCGCGTTCAAGAACGCGACCGGAAAGTCGCCGCTCAACTGGCAACTGGAACTGCGCATAGAGCGCGCGCGCAACCTGTTGGTCGACACCGCTGATACGCTGCTGGCCATTTCGGACGCCTGCGGGTTCGCCGACCAATCGCACTTTACGAGAATATTCGCAAGGGTGGTTGGCCTGCCACCGGGAAAATGGCGATTGCAGCAGCGCAGCGGGGTTAGCCCGGCGGCTTATCGCCAGCAAAATTGAACCGATAATTTCGCCGACGCCCTGCATTCCGTGAAGGACCAATCTTTACCCAAGCACCGTTCCAAAACCGGTGCTTCGTTCAATACTTTGTGGCCGGCCGCTGCCTAGAATTCCTAAGTTCAACACCTGGGATGGGAGGATTCGATCCTGCAAACCCTGGTGAACTTACGCTAACAAGGAGCACGCATGCACAACATCTCATCCAACATCGCCCCCTCGTCCCCGCTGCCGGCATCGGTCGGCATCCCCAAGGCCGCGGCGGCCGACGACGACAAGGGCAAGCTGGTGCCGGCATCGTTCGCCCAGATCTACCGGGCGACGGTGGCGGCGGCGGTCGATACCAACGGCGACCAGGTCATCTCGGCCGACGAATACCGCACGCAAATCAGCGCCGCCGGCGGCGGCTCCAGCCAGGCGGCGCTGCAATTTCAGCAGCTCGACACCAACGCCGACGGCAGCGTCTCCGTCGGCGAGCTGGCGGGCGCGATCCACGATCCGCTGGGCGACGACTATTCCGCCGTCATCCAGCAAGTGATCCAGGAAATCCAGCGGGGACTGGGAACCGCGCCGCCCGCCGGCGATGTGCTCAACGCGCAAGGCCAGGTGCGCGACAGCCATCAGGTGATGCGGTATGTGGCCGCGAACTTCCCGGGCAACATCGGCTACTGAGCCCTCCTCCGAACGGTTCACTTCCTCCCAAGAGGATAGGAGCATCCCCCTCCAAAAAGAAAATCCTGACTGCCCGGCCATGCTAACTTATAAAACATGTACGAACGTATTTTATTAAAAGGAGAGCAAGTCATGGATCGTCATCAAAAATTGGCCACGGCCGGGGTGGTCGCCATCGCCGCCATCATCGGCGGAGCGATGCTGGTGTACGGCGCCCCGGCGCAAGGTGGCGCCGCCGGTGCGCCGCCGCCGGCAGCGGAGATCGAGGCGGCCCAGGCGGTCGGCAGCACCATCACCGATTACCAGGGCTATTCGGGCCGGCTGGAGGCGATCGACAAGGTGGAGATCCGGCCGCTGGTGGGAGGCGCCATCGTCGCCGTGCATTTCAAGGACGGCGCGCTGGTGAAAAAAGGCGAGCCGCTGTTCGACATCGATCCCCGCCCCTACCAGGCGGAAGTCAACCGCGCCGCCGCGCAAGTGGCGCTGGCCAAGGCCAACGAGCGCTACACCAGCACCGATGCCGGCCGCGCGCAGAATCTGCTGGGCGACAACGCCATCGCCAAACGCGACTACGACCAGACGCAAAACGCCGCCAGTGCGGCGACGGCCAGCCTGCAGGCGGCCCAGGCGGCGCTGGACGCTGCCCGCATCAACCTGATGTACGCGCACATCGTGGCGCCGGTGTCCGGCCGCATGTCGCGCGCCGAGCTGACCGTCGGCAATGTGGTCTCGGCCGGCCCCGGCGCCCCGCTGCTCGGGACCGTGGTCTCGCTGTCGCCGGTCTACGCCGCGTTCGAGGTCGACGAGCAAACCTACCTGCGCTACCTGAGCCACAGCGGCAAGGCCGTGGTGCCGGTGGCGCTGGGCCTGGCCGATGAAAGCGGCTACTCGCGCAACGGCAGCGTCGACTCGATCGACAACCGCCTGGACCAGCGCTCCGGCACCATCCGCGTGCGCGCCCGCTTCGACAACGCGGACGGCGTGCTGTTGCCCGGCCTGTACGCCCGCATCAAGGTCGGCGGCGGCGCCCCGCATGCGGCGGTGCTGGTCGACGACGCCGCCATCGGCACCGACCAGGAAAAGAAATTCGTCATGGTGGTCGACGCCGCCAGCCGCGCGCAATACCGCGAGATCGAGCCGGGACCGCTGTACAACGGCCAGCGCATCGTCACGCGCGGCTTGAAGCCGGGCGAGCGCATCGTCGTCAACGGCCTGCAGCGGGTGCGCCCGAACGACCTGGTCAAGGTGAAGGCGGTGCCGATGCCCGGTGCCGGCAAAGCTGACACGCGCACGGGAACCTGACATGAACATCTCCAAATTTTTCATCGACCGGCCGATCTTTGCCGGCGTGCTGTCGATGCTGATACTGCTGGGCGGTGTGATCTCGATGTTCAAGCTGCCGATTTCCGAATACCCGGAAATCATTCCGCCGCAAGTGCTGGTACACGCGCAGTTCCCCGGCACCAATCCGAAAGTCATCGCCGAGACGGTATCGGCGCCGCTGGAAGAATCGATCAACGGCGTCGAGAAAATGCTGTACATGCAGTCGCAGGCCAACAGCGACGGCAACACCACCACCACCGTCACCTTCCAGCTGGGCACCGATCCCGACCTGGCCCAGCAACTGGTGCAGAACCGCGTGTCGCAGGCGCTGCCGCGCCTGCCCGAAGATGTGCAGCGGCTCGGCGTGACGACCGTCAAGTCGTCCGCCACCCTGACGCTGGTGGTGCACGTGGTCTCGCCCAACGGCCGCTACGACATGCAGTACCTGCGCAACTACGCGCTGCTGAACCTGCGCGACCGCCTGGCCCGCGTCAAGGGCATCGGCGAGGTCACACTCAAGGGCTCGGGCGACTATTCGATGCGGGTCTGGCTCGATCCGCAAAAAACCGCCCAGCGCGGACTGACCGCCAGCGACGTGGTGCGCGCGATCCGAGAACAGAACGTGCAGGTCTCGGCCGGCATCATCGGCGCCTCGCCGTCGGGCCCCGACGTGCCGCTGCAGCTCGATGTCAACGCCAAGGGACGCCTGACCACCGAGGAAGAGTTCCAGTCCATCGTGCTCAAGGCGTCAAGCGACGGCAGCGTCACCTATCTGCGCGACGTGGCGCGGGTGCAGCTGGGCGCGGCCGACTACGGCCAGCGCGCGCTGATCGACAACCAGCAGGCGGTGGCGATGTGGATCTTCCAGCAGCCCGGCGCCAACTCGCTGCAGATCGCCGAGGACGTGCGCAAGGTAATGGCCGAAGCCGCGACCGAGATGCCGGCCGGCGTCGAGTACCAGATCGTCTACGACCCGACCCGCTTCGTCAAGTCCAGCATCGAGGCGGTGGTGCACACGCTGCTCGAGGCCATCGCGCTGGTGGTGTTGGTGGTGATCGTCTTCCTGCAGAACTGGCGCGCCGCCATCATTCCGCTGCTGGCGGTGCCGGTATCGATCGTCGGCACGTTCACGCTGATGCTGGGCTTTGGGTTCTCGATCAACGCGCTGTCGCTGTTCGGCATGGTGCTGGCGATCGGCATCGTCGTCGACGACGCCATCGTGGTGGTGGAAAACGTCGAGCGCAACATCGCTTCGGGGCTGTCGCCGCGCGAGGCCACCTACCAGGCCATGCGCGAGGTGAGCGGGCCGATCGTCGCCATCGCGCTGACGCTGGTGGCGGTGTTCGTGCCGCTGGCCTTCATGTCGGGGCTGACCGGCCAGTTCTACAAGCAGTTCGCCATGACGATCGCCATTTCGACGGTGATCTCGGCCTTCAACTCGCTGACCCTGTCGCCGGCGTTGGCGGCGCTGCTGCTGCGCGGCCATGAGACGCCGCCGGACTGGCTCACGCGCTCCATCGACCGCGTATTCGGCGGCTTCTTCCAGCGCTTCAACAACGTGTTCCAGCGCGGCTCGGCTTTCTACGGCAAGGGCGTGGCCGGCATGGTGGGCCGCAAGGGTGCGATGATGCTGCTGTACGTGGTGCTGCTGGCCGGCGCGGTGATGATCAACAAGGCGGTACCGGGCGGCTTCGTGCCGCTGCAGGACAAGGAATACATCATCACCATCGCCCAGCTGCCCAACGGGGCGTCGCTGGACCGCACCGAGGCGATCGTGCGGCAGATGGGCGAGATCGCGCTGAAGGAGCCCGGCGTCGAGGCGGCGGTGCAGCACCCCGGACTGTCGGTCAACGGCTTCACCAGCTCGTCGAGCGCGGCGATCATGTTCGTCACGCTCAAAAGCTTCGACGAACGCCGGCGCAGCGGCCTGACGGCGCAAAAGATCGCCGACTCGCTCGGCGCCAAGTACGGCGCCATCAAGGGCTCGTATATCGGCGTGTTCCCGCCGCCGCCGGTGCTGGGACTGGGCACGCTGGGCGGCTTCAAGCTGCAACTGGAGGATCGCGGCGCGCTGGGCTACACGGCGCTCAACGACGCCACCAACGCCTTCATCGCCGCCGCGTCCAAGGCGCCGGAGCTGGGGCCGCTGTTCTCCACCTACCAGATCAACGTGCCGCAGGTGGACGTGCAGTTCGACCGCGTCAAGGCCAAGCAGCTGGGGGTGAAGATCACCGACGTGTTCGACACCATGCAGATCTACCTCGGTTCGGCCTACGTCAATGACTTCAACCGCTTCGGCCGGGTCTACCAGGTGCGCATCCAGGCCGATGCGCCGTTCCGCGCCTACGCCGAGGACATCGGCACGCTCAAGACCCGCAACGCCGACGGCGAGATGGTGCCGCTGTCGTCGCTGCTGACGGTGACGCCCACCTACGGGCCGGAGATGGTGGTGCGCTACAACGGCTACACGGCGGCCGACATCAACGGCGCCGCCGCGCCGGGCTACTCGTCCGACCAGGCGCAGGCGGCGATCGAACGGATCGCCGCGCAAACGCTGCCGCGCGGGATCAAGATGGAATGGACCGACCTGGCCTACCAGCAAAAACTGGCCGGCAACGCCGCGCTGCTGGTTTTCCCGATCAGCGTGCTGCTGGTGTTCCTGGTGCTGGCCGCGCAGTACGAGAGCCTGACGCTGCCGCTGGCCATCATCCTGATCGTCCCGGTCAGCATCCTGGCCGCGCTGGCGGGTGTCTGGATCGCTGACGGCGACAACAACATCTTCACCCAGATCGGCCTGATGGTGCTGGTCGGCCTGTCGGCCAAGAACGCCATCCTGATCGTCGAATTCGCGCGCGAACTGGAAATGCAGGGCCGCACCATCGTCGAGGCGGCGATCGAGGCCAGCCGCATGCGGCTGCGCCCCATCCTGATGACATCGATCGCCTTCATCATGGGCGTGCTGCCGATGGTGGTGTCGTCCGGCGCCGGCTCGGAAATGCGCCGGGCCATCGGCGTCGCGGTGTTTTCCGGCATGCTGGGGGTGACCCTGTTCGGACTGCTGCTGGTGCCGGTGTTCTACGTCCTGCTGCGCAAGCTGGCGGGCGGCCAGCGCCTGATCGACAAGCACGGACACAATCCGCATATCCACAGCCTGGAAGAAGGCATCGCACCGGCATACACCAAGGAGACGCCATGACATCGCCCGCCACAGCCCGCGCATTGGGCGCTTGCGCCGCCCTGCTGCTGGGCGCCTGCTCGGCGCCGCAGTTCCGCCAGCCGGAGCTGGCCGCGCCGGACGCCTACAAGGAGGCCGCGCACCGGGAGTCGGCGCCGGCGCTCACGCTGCCCGACGGCTCGCGCTGGGAAGCGTCACAGCCGGCAGCCAGCCAGCCCGACGGCGCCTGGTGGCGCGTGTTCAACGACGCTCAGCTCGACAGGCTGATCGCCGAGGCCACCGCCGCCAACCAGAACCTGGCCGGCGCCGCCGCCCGTCTGCGCCAGGCGCGCGCGATCGCCGGCATCGCCGAGGCGCAGCGGATGCCGCAACTCGACGCCGGCATCGGCGCGCAGCGGGTGCGGCAGTCGCCGCTGGAGCTGGGACTGCCGGCCGGCTCGCCGGTGGCCCCGGCCAGCATTTACCAGGCCAGGCTGACGGCCAGCTACGAGGCCGACCTGTTCGGCCGCGTGTCGTCCAGCGTGGCTGCCGCCCGCGGCGACGCCGCCGCCAGCGCCGCCATCTACCGCGCGGTGCTGCTGTCGCTGCAGGCCGACGTGGCGCAGACCTGGTTCCGGCTGCGCGAAACGGATGCCGAACTGGCGGCGCTGGCGGAGGCGGTCGGCCTGCGCGAGAAGAGCCTTGCCGTCAACCAGCGGCGCTACGACCTGGGCGACATCGGCGAATTCGACCTGGTGCGCGCCCGCACCGAACTGTCGACCGCGCGCGCCGAGGCGATCGGCCTGCAGCAGCAGCGCGCCGTCAACGAGCATGCGCTGGCGGTGCTGCTGGGCAGACCGGCCGGCGGCTACTCGGTGCCGGTGCAGCCGCTGGGCGTCGCCGCGCCGCCGGTGGTGCCGCCCGGCCTGCCGTCGTCGCTGCTGCAGCGGCGGCCGGACCTGGCGGCCGCGCAGCGGCAGATGGAGGCGGCCAACGCCCGCATCGGCGTGGCGCGCGCGGCGCGCTTCCCGGCGCTGCTGCTGAACGCCGGCGGCGGCGGCGAGGCCGCCACCTTCGCCGACGTGTTCAAGTGGAGCAGCCGTTCGTGGCTGGCCGGCGCCGCGCTGTCCATGCCGCTGATCGACGGCGGCCGCAACCGCAGCAATATCGCGCGCAGCGAGGCGGCGCTGGAGGAAGCCGTGGCGGCGTTCCGCCAGCAGGTGCTGGCCGCCTACGCCGACGTCGAAGACAACCTGGCGGGCCTGCGCATCCTGGGCGCCCAGTCGCAGCAGATCGGCGAGGCGCTGGTGTCGGCCCGGCGTTCGGCCGAGTTGGCGCAAAAGCTGTACGGCGCCGGCCGTTCCAGCTACCTCGACCTGCTCGACGCCCAGCGCAACCTGACCACCGTGCAGCGCCAGGCGGCGCAGCTTAACGGCAGCCGCGCCGTCGCCACCGTGGCGCTGATACGCGCGCTGGGCGGCGGTTGGCAGGACGCCCCCGCCGCGCTCGCGGCCAACTGAAAGGAGACATCATGACCACACCATCATTGGGCCGCCTGCTGCGGGCACAGCAGTGCGAAACGGCGGACTGCGTCAAGGAGCTGGAGCGCCAGGCCAGCGGCAAGGGGCCGTGCGCGCAACAAGACCTGCAGCTGGTGCGCGACTTCTTCCACCAGGCGTCGACCGGTTTTGCCGGCTGTATCCTGGCCGGCCTGTCGCCGCTGCCGCTGGCCATCGGCAACGGCCAGCACGACAAGATCGCCGCCATCCTGCACACCTACCGCTGGAAGGAAGGTTACGATATCCGCGACGCCACCCACCCCTACCACGGCGTGTGGCAGCCATTCCAGCGCTGGTGCGACAGCAGCGAGCTGCGGCCGGAGTTCAGCTGCCATCGCGACCCCGGCGGCAAGGAGAAGTGGTACACGCTCACGGTGCGGCCGGCCGAGCACCTGCACATGGCCGCGCCGCACGGCACTCCCCCGGCCGGGTGAGGCGCTTTCACACCATCCGGGGATACGCCCGGCGGCGGCGCTGCCTACACTGGCTGCTTCACTGGAGCCGTCATGCGCATCGCCTTATCCCCGTTGAAGCTTGAGCAGTCAGCGCCTGTCGCGCCCGGCCCCGGTGCCGGGCGCGGGCAGGATGCCGCGTCCGATCGCCAGCGCCACCGCGTGCGCGCGGTCGTTGGCGCCCAGCTTGGGCAGGATGCTTTTCATGTGGGTCTTGACGGTTTCCTCGGAAATCGACAGCGTCAAGCCGACCCGCTTGTTGGACTGGCCGTCGGCCACCAGCCGCAGCACATCGAGCTCGCGCGCGGTCAGGCGGTCGTCCGGCGCCAGCCCGCACAGGTCCATCGCCACCGTCAGCGCCACGCTGCGGCGGCCCATATGGACGCTGCGCACCATCGCCACCAGGTCGCGCCGCAAACTGCTCTTGACCACATAGCCGAAGGCGCCGGCGCGGATCGCCCGCAGCACGAAGCCGTCGCCCTCGTAGGTGGTCAGCACCACGATGCGCGCCTGCGGAAACTCGCTCAGTATCAGCGCCGTCGCCTCGATGCCGTCCATGTCCGGCATCTGGATATCCATCAGCGTGACGTCGGGACGCGTGTCGCGGTAACGCAGCAGCGCCTCGTGCCCGTTGCGGGCGTGGGCCACCAGCTGCATGCCCGGTTCGGCCGTCAGCACGCTGGCAATCCCTTCCAGGAACAGCGGGTGATCGTCCACCGCCATGACGGTGATCGGCCGCGTCGCTTCGCCGGCATCGCCGTCGCCCAGTTCATCCAGCCCCATTTCCAGCTCCCTGTTCTTGTTTTCTGATCGTTCATGCATACCAACACCAACCGCGACAAATTGCTGGCCGCCGGCAGCCAACTGATTCACGTCCATGGCTATGCCCGCTGCGGCCTGCGCGCCGTCACTGCGGCGGCCGGCCTGCCGGCCAGCAGCTTTTCCAGTCATTTTCCCAGCAAGGAAGCATTCGGGCTGGAGATCCTGGAACGCCATTTCGCCGAACACTACCGGCTGATGCGCGGCACACTGCGCAATGACGCGCTGCCCGCGCCACAGCGGCTGCGGCGTTATTTCGCGGCCCTGCTGGAGGAACTCGATGGCGAGGCCGCGCGCCATGGCTGCCTGTTCGGCAGGCTGTGCGCCGAGGGCGAAGGCATCAGCGAGCTGATGCGCAATCGGCTGGCTGACATGCTACTCCAAATCCAGCGGTCGCTTGCATATTGCTTGTCAAATGCGCGCGGCGTCGGCCTGCTGGCGCCGCACAGCGAAGTCGATGAACTGGCGGCGTTCGCCGTCGCCTCGCTGCAGGGCGCCATGCTGCTGTCGCGCGCACACGGCGAGCCGACGCCGCTGCGGCAATGCCAGCAACTGCTGCTGCCGCTGCTGGGCTGTGCGGAGCCACCCCAATATACCGTACTCTCCGGCTGAAACGGAACCAAATTCGATAATTACCACCATTACGGACACTCTTGCACAAGGCAGATTGACGCGCACTATGTATGCCCGTATTATTTTTCGATGAAAAATAAAATCTCCAACCGCGACCGCATCCTCGACGCCGGCCTGCACACGGTGCACCGGCTAGGCTTTGGCGGCGCCAGCGTGCGCGACATCGTCGAGGCGGCCGGGGTGCCGCAAGGCTCGTTCACCAATCATTTCGCCTCCAAGGAGGCGTTCGGACTGGAGATCCTCGACATTTATTTTGGCCGCCATCGCGAGCTGCTGGAACAGACGCTGCGCAACGACGCGCTGGCGCCGCTGGCCCGTCTACGTGCCTACCTGCAGGCGAACCGCGAGCGCGCCGTGCGGGAAGGCGTGGAGAACGGCTGCCTGTTCGGCAACCTGATGGGGGAAGCGATAGACCACCACGAGGCGATACGTTTGCGGCTGCTGGAGATCGTCGGCGACCTGCGGCGCGCGCTGGCGCAGTGCCTGACGGCTGCCGTCAAGGCCGGCGAGCTGGCCAAGAGCGTGGACAGCGGACCGGTGGCGGAGTTCATCGTCAGCGGACTGCAGGGCGCCACACTGCTGGCCAAGACCCAGCGCAGCATGGTGCCGATGGAACGCTTCGAGCAGGTGTTGTTCGGCATGGTGCTGGGCCGGCCCGATCTGCTCAAGCAAGGTGCCCGGCGCGCCGGCGCGCTCACCGCCGCCTGAGACGCAACCAGCACCGCCGCCAGCGCCAGCCGCCCCGCGGCCGCTGCGCATAAGCCAGCGCGGCCGGCAACGTCAGCACCCATTCGGTGCCGCCCCCCTGGCGTGCCCGCAGCGCCAGCTCGGCCCCGATGCCCGCCGCACGCTCGCGCATGCCGGCAAAGCCCCAGTGTCCGGCACGCCCGCCTTCGGCCACCACCAGCGGCGGCATGCCCACGCCGTCGTCCGCCACCACCAGTCGCAGCTGCCTCGGCCTGTAGGCCACCACCACCGTGACCTTGCCCGCATGGGCGTGGCGGAAGGCGTTCAGCATCGCCTCGCGGCCGATGGCGAAGACCTCGCCGCCGATGCCTGGCGCCAGCGCGCACGCCTCGCCGACGCTGACTACGTCGCATGGCGGAGTATCTTCGCCGGTCAGTTCCTGCGTGACGGCGGCCAGCATCGATACCAGTTCGCGCCCTTCCTCGCGGCTGCGCAAATCGCGCACCCGGTTGCGTCCTTCGATGATGGTGTCTTCGGCCTGCACCAGCGCGGCGTCGAGCATGCCGCGCATCGGCTCCTGCGGCGCCATGCGCACCGCCACGCCGTGCACCTTGAGCACCAGGCCCTGCACCGACTGCAGCAACGTATCGTGCAGTTCGCGGGCGATGCGGCCCCGTTCGTCGAGCCGCTCATCGAGCCGCGCCCGCAATTGCGCCGCCTGCCGGCGCAAGCGCCAGCGGTGCAGCAGCCAGGTCGCCAGCAAGGCCGCCGCCGCACACAGCGCGCGGAACCAGCGGCTCTGCGCGACCGTGGGCGCAATCGAGAATTGCTGGGCCGCGCCATCGGCGGTGCGCACGCCGGCGCCGTCGAACGCCTGCACCTGGAAGCGATACTCGCCCGGCGACAGGTTGGTGTAGTACGCGCTGCGCCGGCCTCCCGCCTCGATCCAGCCATCGTCGCTGCCTTCCAGCCGATAGCGGAAATTGATCCGTTCAGCCATCGTCAGCGACAGCGCGGTGTAATCGATGCGCAGGCTGCCGGTGCCCGCCGGCAGGCGCAGGCCAGGCCCGGGCGCGTAGCTTTGCGCGTCGGTCGCCAGGGCCAGCAACCTCACAGGCGGCGCCGTTCGGCCAGGCGCCGGATGGCCGGCATCGATCCAGCCCACGCTGCTGTTGGTGTGATACCAGATGCGGCCATCGCCGCCATCGAACAGCGAGGGCATGGGCCGCACCTGCGGCGCCTGGCCGACGATACCATCCTTGTAGTCCAGCCGCTCGACATCGACGCGCGCGTCGCCGCCACCCAGTGCGCGCCGGACATCGGCGGCGGCGATGCGGCTGATGCCCTCCAGGCCGTGCAGCCACAGGTCGCCGTTGTCGCGTTCGACGATGCCCGACACGCCGAGGAAGTCGCTGCCGTCGCGCCGTTGCAGCGCGACGAAGCGGCCGTTGTGGAGGAACATCAGGGCCCGCTCGCCGCCCACCCACAGCCGGGCGCCGCGCGCCAGGATGGCCAGCACGTTGCCGATCCTCAGGCCGTCCTTGTCCGTATAGCGGGTGATGGCCGCGCCGTCGGCCACCGCCACCCGGTTGTCGGTGTAGGCCTGCCACAGGCGCCGGCGCTCGTCGAGGAACAGGTAGATGGCGGTATCCGGGTAGCCCATGCGGTCCGGCCGGCGCTGCCAGGCGCCGTCGCCCAGGTGCAGCAGCTCACGCTTGCCGACCACGCTCAGCCACAAAGAGCCGTCGCGGTCCGGCGCCATGGTCTGCACCGGACCGGCCATTTCCGCCGACACCGGCCAGCGCTGCTCGCCGCCGCCGGCATAGCGGGCGACCACGGCATGGCTCGCGGCCCAGATGGCACCGTCGGCCGCGCGCTGCAGGTTATCGACCTCGCTCAGCTGGTGGTCGATCCAGACGCCGTCGGCCCGCAATTCGCGCAACTGCGGGCCGACGTGGGTGCCGATCCACAGCCCGCCGTGCGCATCGGCGGCCACGGACGGCGTGTAATAGCCCTCCTTGGGCAGGCTGATCTCGTGCGTGGCGCGGCGGCGGATGCGGTCGACGCCGCCCGTCGTCCCCAGCCACAAATTGCCGTCGCGGTCTTCGTAGGAGGTCTGAATAATGGCGTCGCTCAAGCCGTTCTCGCGGCTCAGCGCGGCGACCGCGCCGAAGCTGCGGGTGTCGGCCAACAACTGGATGCCGCCCTTGCCGCCCATCCACGCAGAACCGTCGCGCAGGAAGTACAAGGCGTTGCCATGCTCGCTCGCGGGCGCCGGCGGGCCGCGCCGGAAGCGCCGGGCGACGGCGTCATACTGCATGAAGCCGGCGTTGGCGCCGGCCGCCCAGAAGCCGCCGCCAGGTACGGCGAACAAGGTAAAGGTCCAGGGGTCGTCGCTGTCGACCGGCGCGAACGCGCCGCCGGCCGGCCGCCGCCAGACGCCTTTGCCGCCCTGTATCCACAGCGAGCGGTCGGGCGCGACAAAGGCGTTCAGCACCCGATCGGGTCCGGTGGCGCCCAGCGGCCAGGCGCGGGTCCAGCGCTGCCCGTCCCAGTCGAACAAACCGGCCGAGGTGGCGGCGCTGACGGCGCCGCCGGCTGCCTGTTGGATCAACTGGTGGACGTTGGCCTGCGGCAGCCCGCTGTCCTTGCCGAAGTACAGCGCCTGGCCGTCCTTGAAGCGCTCGACGCCGCCGAACTGGTAGCCCACCCACAGCGCGCCGTCGATCCAGCCCAGCGCCGAGATATGGCTTTTACGCAGCGTGCGGCCACCGATGGCATCAAGACGTTCGAAGCGGTTGCCGTCGAAGCGGTACAAGCCGCTGGCGCCGCCCACCCACAGCCAGCCCGCCGCATCCTGCACCATGCAGCGCACGCCGGCGGGGGCGCCGTCCCCGGGCGTCCAGCCGGTGTGAAAGTAAGCGGCGAACGGCCCTTCGCTGATGGCGCGGCAGGGCGACGCCATCATCGTCAGCGCCAGCCACAGGCAAGCGCGCCGGTATCTCATTTGACGCCGGCGGCGGCCTTCTCGATCACCGCCGCCACCTCCTTGGGACGCGAGATGTAGACCGCATGACTGGCCTTCACTTCGGTGACCTTGGCGCCGGCGCGCTGGTACATGAAGCGCTCCAGCTCCGGATTGATGGCGCGGTCCTCGGTGGCGACGATCGCCCAGGTCGGCTTGGTCTTCCAGGCCGGGTTGGTGATCTTGGTACCGAAGGCGGCGCCGTTGGTCATCACCTGCGACAGGGCCATGAACCTGGTCAGTTCGGCCGGCAGGTCGGCGGCGAAATCGGCGCGGAAGCGCGCCGGATCGAGGAACAGGTAACCGTCGGCGGTGGGCGTGACGGCGGTCGACGCGGCCGGGATCTTCTGCAGCAGCTGGCCCGCCACCTCGCCTTCGTCCGGCGCCATGCCGGCCACATACACCAGCGCGGCCACTTTCGGATCGGTGCCGGCCTCGGTGATCACGACGCCGCCGTAGCTGTGGCCCACCAGCACCGCAGGGCCGTCCTGCATGGCCAGCACGCGCTTGACGGCGGTGACGTCGTCGGCCAGCGAGGTTTCAGGATGCTGGACCACGGCGACATGGTAGCCGTCCTTTTCGAGGATGTCGGCCACCGCGCGCCAGCCGGAGCCGTCCGCAAAGGAGCCGTGCACCAGCACCACGTTCTTGATGGCGGCGGCGGGGGCGTTGGCGGCGTTGGCTGATACTGCGGCGGCGACGGCGGTGGCCGTCAACAGCATGGAGGCGATTCGTTTCATGACAATTCCTTTGGTTTTACGTGGGTTAAAAAAAACATCAGGGAGCGGTTGCGGTTGTTGCGGCGGTTGCGGCATAAGGCGACGCCGCCCAGCGGTACGCCGCGCCGGCCGGCCGCAGGCGTCCGAAGCCGGGGAACGGCATGTGGGCGCCGGCCACCAAGGTGCCGTCGGCCGCCAGCCGGGCGAACAGGCTGGCGCGCGACGCCGTGGCGGCGCGCGGATCGATATCGAAGCCGAAAGCGATGTCCGGATGGGCCATCTGCACCGGCTCGGCGTGCACCACGTCGCCCCAGACCAGCAGCTGCTGTCCACCGGAAGCGAAGCGGTAGCCCACATGGCCCGGCGTGTGGCCCGGCAGCGGCACCACGGAGACGGCCGCATCGACCGGCTCGCCGTCGCGGAACGGCTTCCAGCGGCCGGCCTGGATGTACGGCGCGGCGCTCTTGCGGGCCACGTCGAAGAACGGACGGGCATCGGCCGGCGCGCCGGCGGCGATCTTCTCCGACAGCCAGAAATCGCTGTCGGCCTGCGCCATGCGCACCACGGCGTTCGGATACAGCGCCTTGCCGTCCTTGCTGACCAGGCCACCGATATGGTCGGCATGCACATGGGTGATCAGCACCAGGTCCACCTGCGCCGGCGTGTAGCCGGCCGCGCGCAGGTTCGCCATCACCTGGCCCAGGTTGGGCGGGCCCCAATTCAGTCCAGTGCCGGCGTCTACCAGTATCAGCTTGCTGCCGGTATTGACCAGATAGGCGTTCACGGGCACCGGCATGACGACCGGGTCGACGCCCTCGTCCTTGAGCAGCGCCGCCACCAGCGCCTGGTCGCCCTGCAGCAGCGCCGCAGGCAGGGCGCCGACGCCGTCGGCCAGCGCGGTCACTTCGAGGCCGCCGACCTGGGTGCGGAAAAATCCGCCGGGACCGCCCTTGCCCGCCGGCGCGGCGGCGCCGGCCAGGCCGGCCTGCAGCATCAGCAGCACGGCGGCCAGCGTCGCGGTTTTTTTGGTCTTCATGTTCATGATGTGATTTCCTTCAACGAGTGAAAATACCGGTGCCGGCCCGGCCTTGCAGACGCGCCGCCAGTTCCGACGAAAACGCCGCCACCTGGCTGCAGGGCCGCTGATACAGGCGAATGCCGGCGATGCGGCCCTCGCCGTCGTACGCCAGGATGGTGGCGCCGGCAATCGGCGCGCCGCGAAAGACCCCCTCCCACTCCAGCACCGTGCGGCTGGCGGCGCTGGTCTCGTGCACGAAGGCGATGCCGTCGTACATGGCGCGGGTGGCGTCGAAAAAACGCCGGATGGCGGCCGTCCCCCGCACGGCGCCATCGCTGGCCGAGGTTTCCAGCACCACGTCGGCGGTGAAGGCGGCGGCAAAGTCGTCCAGCGTCGGCCGCCGGATGATCGCCATCCAGGCCACGCCGGGAGCGGCCGGTTCCTGTGTCATGGCGGGAGCCTTCACGACAGGCTGATGGCGCCGAAATCGAGCGACACCAGCAGCGGTTCGGCGATCTTGCGCATGGCGTCGTCGTAGGCGTAGATGCGGCGCTTGGTCGGCATCATGATGCCCTGCACCTCGCGGTAGTCGCCGACATAGTTGGCGCCGGTGGCGCCGCCGAGGATGTCGACCGTGTAGTCGTGGCGGCGCATCAGCCCGTCCGCGCCGAAACGGATGATCTGGGTGCGCGTGTGCGTGGCGATCTCCGGCGGGAACGAGACTTGCAGGCTGCGCCAGGTTTCGCCGTTCTCGTGCCACGGCTCGATCTCTTCGCAGAAGAAGCCGTGATAGGTGAACAGGAAGGGCGACGTCAGGTAGGTCCACAAGGCCTCGCTGGCGAAATAGGCGACGTGGAACTTGTCCCACGGCGTATCGAGCGTCTGGCCGGCGAAGGCGGCGGCGGGATTGTCGCGCGTTTCGGTCACGCCACCGGCCAGCGTCTCGAGCGCCAGTCGTTGCGGCACAAACACGCTGCGCTGCCCTTCGCCGGCGAACGGCGTGATCGACAGCCACTCGCTGCGGGTGTCGATCTCGACCTCCTTGGCCGTCAACATCCCCACTTGCTGTTTCAGGTACCAGATCGCGCCGTCGATCGACACCTGCGCCGTCAACCTGGTATAGGCATTCCAGCGCTCCAGGCCGCCATGGGCCTCGAGCGCGTATGCGAGCAGATCATTATCCATTCCCTCAGCCTCTCAATAAAAAATACGGACGTACATCTTTTATTAAGATAGCATTTCCCGCGAAGACGCGCAGTTATTTTTTGAGGGAGGCCGCTCTATTCAATTCGGCAGAGCGGGTCGCAGCAGCCGGCGCAGCCAGGAACGCCGCTCGACGCCATAGGCCAGGCGCGCCGACAGGATCAGCGTCACCGTGGTGCCCTGGCCGGCGTGGCTGCCGACGTCGAGCGCCGCGCCGATGCGTACGGCCCGCTCGCGCATGCCGCGCAGCCCCCAGTGCCGATCGGCTTCGGCGCCGCCCGTGACGGTATCGGTCATGCCCACGCCGTCGTCCTTGACGGACAGCGTGAACTGCTCGGAGCCGTAGCCGATGCGCGCCATCACCTGCCCCGCGGCCGCGTGCTGGTAGGCGTTGCGCACCGCTTCGGCGGCGATCTCCACGGCTTCGTCGGCCACCCTGGCGCGCAACGGCTGCCGTGCGCCATCGACCACCAGGCGGAAGACGACGCCGGGATACTTGATGGCCATCAGCCTGGTCAGTTCATACAGCGCGCTTTCGACGTCGTCGATCTGCGCCGAGCGCAGCTCGTAGACCTGGTCGCGGCCCTGGTTGATGGTGGCGCGCGCGCCATGCAATATCGGCGCCAGCGTCTTGTGCATGGCACTGTCGGACGGCAGCGCATGTACCGCCTGGTCCAGCGTCAGCACCAGCCCTTGCACGCTTTGCAGGAAGGAGTCGTGCAAGGTGCGCGCGATGCGCTCGCGCTCGGCCAGGCGCACCTGCATGCGCTCCTCCATGCGCGCCGTTGCCACATGCAGGCGGCGGCGATAGAACAGGTACAAGGCCGCCAGCACGGCCAGCGCGCAAGCGGCACGGAATCCGATGGTCTGCACCAGCGTCGGCGCGATGTCGAAGTCCAGCGCAGCCGGCGCCGCGCTCCAGACGCCGTCGTCATTGACGGCGCGCACCTCGAAGCGGTGCCGGCCCGGCGTCATGTTGGTGTAATAGGCCGCGCGGCGGTCGCCGGCGTCCTGCCAGGCGCTGTCCTCGCCGGCCAGGCGGTACTGGAAGCGCACGCCTTCCGGCTTGAGGGCGCCGGGCGCGGCGTACTGGATGTTCATCGTGCGCAGTCCGGCCGGCAGGCGCAGTCCCGCGACAGGCAGGTAGCGGGCGTCGGCCGTGTTCAGGCCGGTCAGGCTCACTCCTGGCGGCGCGGCCCGCCGGCCGGCGTGGCCGGCAACCAGATGGACGATGCCTTCGGTCGTGACGAACCACAGCGTACCCTGGGCATCGGTGACGGCGGTATGCAGGCGGTTGTCCAGTTCCGGCGCGCCGGTGTAGCCATCCGTTTCGCCGATCAGCTCATAGCGCAGCGCGATGTCCGGATTGCCGATGCTGGCCTCCCAGTCGGCCCGACGCACGTGCACCACGCCCTTGCCGCCGTTGATCCAGCGGTCGCCGTCGGCGCTGGCAGTCAGGCCGGACACGCTGCGCAGCACGTCGGCGTCGGCCGCCGTCAGCTGGCGAAACTGCCGCCCTTTGAGCACCGCCATGCCCCGTTCGCCGGCGGCGATCATCTCCGGCCCGTAGTGCAGGCTGGTGGCGATGCCTATCATCGGTGCATCGTAGCTGGTGAACGTGCCGTTGTCGTACAGGACCACCGTCAAGTCCGCGCAGGCCAGCCACAGCCGTCCGCCGCCTGCGGGCGTGGTGAGCATGATATTGGTTGGCATCTTGAAATGCGTGTGCGGCAGCCAACGGCCGTCGAGATAGCCCATCAGCCCCACTTCCGGCGCATACATCCACAGCACTCGGCCGTCGTCCTGCAGGCCCAGCACGTTCAGGTCGCCGGCCTGGCCGTCCGCGCGCGGCGGCAGCGGTATCTTTTCCTCATGCCCTCGATAGCGGCGCACGATCTCGCGCCGGCCCGCCAGCAGCAAGCCGCCATCGCGGTCGTTGGCGACGATGCGGAACGGCTGCGTTCTGTCGGGCACCGGCGCCGCAGCGGGTGACAGCTGCCAGGCGATGAACGACCCGGCGTCTGCGGCCCAGGCACTGCCGGCGTCGTCGGTCACGAGACTGAGTTCATTGCTGCGCGCGGGGAGCCGGAACGGCGTCAGCTTGTTTTCCCGATAGCGTTCCAGGCCCGACGGGCTGGCGATCCAGATGCTGCCCTGCGCATCTTCCAGCACGTTGCCCCGGATATCGGGCCCGGACGTCGCCGGCTGCCACTGAGGCAATGGTTCGCCGCTCTTGCCCGCGCCAGCCAGGCGGCACGGAGGCTGGGCGCAATTCATGGTCCAATAATTATCGTCGCGGTCGAATTGCCCGCCCAGTCGCGACATGGCCGCGTTGAACCCCGCGGCGCGCGACCCAGTCGGCCCCGCCGCCGGCGACAGCAGGCGCAGCAGGTCTTGCTCCCGGCTCCATCCCGCCAGCCATACCCGGCCATCGGCGGACTGGATCATGCTCCCGCGCTTCGTGACGTCGCCATATCTTTCAAAGCGCGCGCTGCCGCTCCTGCGCAGAAAAATCCCCTCGATATGCTGGACCCATAATTGTCCGCGCTGGTCCAGCAGCACATTCCACACCCATCCCTCGGGCAAACCGTCGGCGCGGCCCAGAATCCGGTACTTTCCATCGGCGACCAGCGCCAGGCCCTGGCTTGTGCCCAGCCACAGCCCGCGCCCCGGTTCGACGGCGATGGTGTCCACCGCGCCCAACCTGGCGGCGCTGCCGATGATGTCGTCGAGCCGTCCGTCCGGGTGCAGCAGCGCGACGACGGTGCCGACCTCGTAGCTGATCAACAGGTCGCCGTCGGGCATTCCGATCAAGGTACGCACGCGGCTGCGTCCCACCTCGTTCTGCCTGGGCAGGTTGTAGCGTTCGAAATGCAGGCCGTCAAACCGGTACACGGCGCCGTGCGCCACCAGCCACAGCCAGCCATCCGCCGTCTGCGCCATGCCGCTGATGTCGGAGGGCGCGCCATCCTTCGTGGTCCAGACGGTGTGGTGGTAATCCCGAAGGGCGACGACGGGATTGAGGGCGGCGGCGGGGCCGGCGAACGCCAGCGCGACGACTATCCATGTCAGAACGGCTGGCATACGCATTGGGCTCTCCCATCAAAACGGCCATTCTAGTCTACAAAATGACAATATCACCACAATGGCGCCGGCGCGCCGCTTCAGGCGGCGCGGGCGAACGCCGACGCGTGGTACGCGGGATAGTCGGTGTAGCCAACGTGGGTGCCGCCCCAGAAGGCCTCGCGGTCGTAGTCGTTGAGCGGCAGACGGTGCCGCAGGCGGTACGGCAGGTCCGGATTGGAGGCGAAGAAGCGGCCGAACGCCACCAGATCGGCGTCGCCCTTGCGCACGATGGCTTCGGCCCCTTCGCCGTTGAAGCCGCCGGCGGAGATGATGGTCCCCGTGAACACCTTGCGCAGGAACTCGGAGGCCACCGGCCGCTGATGCTCGTCCAGCGTTTCAACGCCCTTCACGCGCGGCTCGATGATGTGCAGGTAGGCCAGGCCGAATTTGTTGAGCTGCTGGGCGGCGTGGGTGAACGTCGCCTCCGGATCCGAATCCGAGATCGATCCCCACTGCCCGCTTGGCGACAGCCGCACGCCCACGCGGCCCGGTCCCCACACGGAAACCAGCGCTTCGACCAGTTCGAGCAGGAAGCGGGCGCGCTTGGCGATGCTGCCGCCGTAGGCGTCGGTGCGCTTGTTGGTGCCGTCCTGCAGGAAGGTGTCGGCCAGGTAGCCGTTGGCCGAATGCAGCTCGACGCCGTCCAGGCCCGCCGCCTTGGCGCGCACGGCCGCCTTGCGGTAATACTCGATCACCAGCTGGATTTCATCGATGTCGATGGCGCGGTGCGGCGAGGCCGGCACCCAGCCGTTATGCGTCAGCACGTCGGTCTCGAACGGCACCACCGACGGCGCGATCGGCAGCGGACCGCCGGTCAGATCGACATGCGACTGGCGGCCGTCGTGGCCCAGCTGCATGAACAGCACGCCGCCCTTGGCGTGCACCGCATCGGCGATTTTCTTCCAGCCCGGGATATGGCTGTCTTCATAGATGCCGGGCGCGCCGAGGTAGCCGCGGCTGTCGTAGGAAACGTGGGTCGATTCGGTGATGATCAAGCCGCCGGCGGAGGCGCGCTGGGCATAGTACTCGACCATCAGTTCACTGGGGCTGTCGTCCGGATTGGCGCGCAGGCGGGTGGTCGGCGCATGCACCACGCGGTGCTGCAAGGCGTAGGGGCCGAGCTGGAACGGCGAAAAGAGCTTGGACATCAGATTCTCCTATATGGGTACGAGCAAATTGCTGCTGTAACCAATGATAGGGATGGGCCCTGCCGGGATAAAGAGGCCGGTGTTCCTTACATCCCGGACAATAACGGCGCCAATGCCGACAAGGCCTACATCATCTTCAGCATGGCCATGAAATTGCGCACCTTGCGGCTGACGGTCTGCGGCGACGGGCCGAGATTCATTTCGATGCACAGGCCGGAGAAGAAAATCAGGACGATTTCCGCGATCTGTTTTGCCGGAAGGCGGGTCTGCTCGGCGCCGATATTACGGACCAGCAGCGACAGCATGGCCGCCTGCGACGCGGCGACGATGTCGGCCGCCGCCGCCGGCAACGACTCGACCTCGCGCATGGCGTTGATCGCAAAGCAGCCCTTGCGGCCGGCGCTGCAGGCCGGCCCGGCACGAAGCAGCCGTTCGACATTGCCCCATCCGGGCGGCTCGGCCGTCAGCAGGCCCTCGCCCGCGCGCCGCGCCACGTAATAGCGCAGCGACGACAGGAACAGGTCTTCCTTGTCCTTGAATTCCGCGTACAGCCCGGACTTGTTGACGCCGGTGGCGCGCTCGAGCTGCTGCAGGCTGGTATCGGCGTAGCCGCGCTGCCAGAACACCAGCATCGCTGCGTCGAGGAGCGCGTCGCGGTCGTAAAGTTTAGTTCTTCCCATGGGCAGGATCATACCAAAAAAGGCGCGGACCTTGCGGGCCGCGCCTTTGACTGCACATGCCGTGCTTACGCGGCCAGCGCTTCAGCCTTGTAGAACGGGTAGTCGGTGTAGCCGACTTCGCTGCCGCCGAAGAAGCTCGGACGGTCGTATTCGTTCAGCGGCCAGCCGTTGCGGAAGCGCTCCGGCAGGTCAGGATTGGCGATGAAGTGGCGGCCGAAAGCCACCAGGTCCGCGTCGCCCGCCGCCAGGAGCGCTTCGGCCGATTGCTGGTCGAAGCCGCCGGCGGCCATGATCACGCCCTTGTAATGCTTGCGGATCAGCTGCGCGGCCAGCGGCGCCTGGTCTTTGGTCTCGTCTTCGATGTTGCCGGCGATGCGAGGCTCGATCAGGTGCAGGTAGGCCAGCTTCAGTTGCGCCAACTGGACCGCCACGTAGGTGAACAGGCCCTCAGGATTGGTGTCCGACATGTCGCCCCAGTTGCCGCTTGGGCCGATGCGCACCGCGACCTTGTCGCTGCCCCAGACCGAGATCACCGCCCTGGTGGCGTCGAGCAGGAAGCGCGCGCGGTTCTCGAACGAGCCGCCGTAGAGGTCGGTGCGCTTGTTGCTGCCATCCTGCAGGAACTGGTCGAACAGGTAGCCGTTGGCGGCGTGGATCTCGACGCCGTCAAAGCCGGCCTGCTGGCCGCGGATGGCGGCCAGGCGGAAGCTCTCGACCAGGCCTTCGATCTCGGGGATCGTCAGTGCGCGGTTCGGCGTGTTCGGCACCCAGCCTTCGGTGGTGTAGGCGACGCCGCCGTGCAGCACTTCCGACGGGCCGACCGGAATGCTGCCGGCCGGCTGCACGTCCTTGTTCGACTGGCGCCCCGCGTGGTACAACTGCAGGAAGATCTTGCCGCCCTTGGCGTGCACGGCGTCGGTCACCTGCTTCCAGCCGGCGATCTGGCTGTCGTCGTACAGGCCCGGCGCACCCAGGTAGCCGTTGCCGTTTTCGGCGGCGATGGTCGCTTCGCCGATCAGGAAGCCGCCCTTGGAGGCGCGCTGCGCATAGTACTCGGCCATCAGCGGGCCGGGCCGGGCACCGGCCTCGGCGCGCATGCGGGTCAGCGGCGCCAGCACCACGCGGTGGGAGAAGGTGTAAGGACCGACCTTTACTTCAGACATAAGCTTGGACATGATTTTCTCGATTAATATGGAATGGATAAGAGGCGCATCGCCGTGGCGGCGCCCGATGTAGCCAATGTAAGGGCCGGCGAGAGAAAGATAAATGGCTTTGGGTTCCCAAGATATCGGACAGATTCATCTATAATCGAGAACTGATCGGTTCAAAAACAAGGAATCACGGGGAAAATATGGATAGCCTGAGCGGTATTTCGATGTTTGTGACGGTGGCCGACACGCGCAGCTTCACCAAGGCCGCCACCCAGTTCGGCGTGTCGTCGTCGGCGGTCGGCAAGAGCATCGCCCGCATGGAGGAGCGGCTGGCGGTGCGCCTGTTCCACCGCAGCACGCGCAGCATCACGCTCACCAACGAGGGCATGCTGTTCCTCGAACGCTGCCGGCGCATATTGAGCGAGGTGGAGGCGGCCGAGAGCGAGCTGTCCGAGCTGTCCGGCACCCCGCGCGGGCGCCTGCGCGTGAGCACGCCGCAGCTGACGGGCCTCATCATGCCGGCGCTGACGGGCTTCATGCGGCAGTATCCGGATATCGCGCTCGACATCGACCTGTCCGAACGCATGGTCGACATCATCGAGGAAGGCTTCGACGCCGTCATCCGCACCGGCACCCAGCACGATTCGCGGCTGGCCTCGCGCCGCATAGGCTCGTGCAAGCAGGTGGTGGTGGCCACGCCTGGCTATCTGAAGCAGCACGGCACACCGGCGCACCCGCGCGAGCTATCGCGGCACGCCTGCCTGCTGCACAAGTTCCCCGCCACCGGCCGCATCGAGCGCTGGCCCTTCAACCTGGCGGCCGACGAACCGGACCCCGAACTGAAGGAGCATCTGACCTGCAGCACCATCGAGGCCGTCACCTATGCGCTGCTGCAGGGCGAAGGCATCGCCTTCCTGCCGACCTTCATCATCGCCGATGAATTGAAGGACGGCCGCCTGGTCACCATCCTGGACGACTACATGGACCAGACCGTGACGTTCTCGATGCTGTGGCCGGCCAGTCGCTATGCGTCGCCCAAGCTGCGCGTCTTCATCGACTATGTGGTGCAGCACATGCGCATCTAGCAACCCGCAGCGGCCGATAGCGGACGCAATCCTCCTCTATGTTCGGAACTCCAGCCTGTTTATTCCCCGGCGTTGTGCTCCTACACTAGGTTGATCGAGCTAACAGCTCAATCAACCGGAGCACCTCATGACACAGCAGTCCCACCACATCCGCAGCAACGCGCCGCTTTACTGGCTGGCGTTGGGCACCTTCGCGGTCGGCACCGAGAGCTTCATGATCGCCGGCCTGCTGCCCGGCATGGCCGCCGACCTGGCCGTGAGCATCGCCACCGCCGGCCAGCTGGTCACGGTGTTCGCCCTGGCCTACGCACTCAGTTCCCCGATCCTGACCGCGCTGACCGGCCATATCGGCCGCCGCGCACTGCTGATCGTGGCCATGGGCGCATTCGCGCTGGCGAATGTCACCGCCTGGCTGGCGCAAGACTACTGGCAGCTGATGATGGCGCGTGTGCTGCTGGCGTTCGCCGCCGGCCTGTACGTCCCCGGCGCCAACGCGCTGGCCAGCGCGGTCGTCGCGCCGGAGCGGCGCGGCACGGCCATCGCCATCGTCAACGGCGGCCTGTCGCTGGCGATCGCGTTCGGCGTGCCGCTGGGGGCCATGATCGGCGACGGCATGGGCTGGCGCGCCACCTTCGGCGGCGTGGCGGCGCTGTCGGCGCTGGCTGTGGCGGGCCTGGTGTTCGGCCTGCCGGCCGGCATAGGCGCCGGCCTGTCCACCGCCACACTGCGCGAACGCGTGGCCACGGCCGCGCAGCCGGCCATCCTCCTGACGCTGCTGGTGACCACGCTGTGGGCGATGGCCAGCTACACCACCTACACCTACCTGGCGCTGTTCGTCAGCAACGCCACCACGCTGCTCGGCGCGCAGATCGGCTACATCCTGTTTGCCTGGGGCGCCTCGGCGGCGCTGGGCCTGGCCATCAGCGGCAAGGGGATCGACCGTCATGGCCCGCGCGCCGTCATCCTGCCGGCGCTGGCCACATCCGCCCTGAGCTTCCTGCTGCTGTCCGGCAGCGCCCACCTGGTGCCGCGCGCCTGGGAGGTGGTGCCGGTGCTGGTGGCCGTCATCGCCTGGGGCATCGCCCACTGGGCCTTCTATCCCGCCCAGCAAACCACGCTGGTCGGCGTGGCCGGCGTGAAATCGGCGCCCATCGTGCTGTCGCTGAACGCCTCCTTCATGTACCTCGGCTTCTCGCTGGGCGCCGGCGTCGGCTCGCTGACGCTGACCTTCAGCAGCGTCGCCAACCTCGGATACGCCAGCGCGGCCAGCATGATCGCGGCGCTGGCGCTGACGCTGGCCAACGGCCGCCGCCTGCAACGCAACGCCTCCACACTTAACCTTGCTTGAACAACCAATTTAAAGGACACCTCATGAACACATCGAAAAAAATCCGCGTCGGCATTGTCGGCGTCGGTAACTGGGCCGAATATGGCCATATCCCCGCGCTGAAGCTGCTGCCACAATACGAGATCACCGCGGTCTTCAGCCGTAGCCAGGAAAAGGCCGACGCCGTCGCCGCGCGCCACGGCATCCGGCACGCGCTCAATTCGCTGCAGGCGCTGGTGCGGCATCCGGAGGTCGACCTGGTGCTGGTGCTCAATCCTGCGCCCAGCCACGAGGAAGCGATACGCGCCGCCATCGCCGCCGGCAAGGACGTCTACAGCGAATGGCCGCTGACGCCGACGACAGCGTCGTCGCGGCAGATGCTGGCGCTGGCCGAGCAAGCCGGCGTGCGCCACATCGTCGGCCTGCAGCGCCGTCTCGGCCCGGACTACCGCTATGTGCGCGACCTGCTGCGCGACGGCTACATCGGCGAGCTGCGCTCGGTGCGCCTGCACATCAGCGTCGAGTATTTCCAGAAGCTGCGCAAGGCCTCGCTGTATTTCACGGTACCGGAAGAAAACTTCTCCAGCCTGCTGTCGATCTATGGCGGCCACTTCTTCGACGCGATCTTCACGATGCTGGGCCATCCGGACAGCATCAACGCACTGACGGTGAACCAGTTCAAGGAAGTGACGCTGATCGAGACCGGTGAAACGCTGCCGCACACGCTGGCCGACCAGGTCGTGCTGAGCGGCACCTTCGCCAACGGCGCGGTGCTGTCGGCCCATATCGAGGCGGGCAAGCGCAACAACTACGGCATGCAGCTGGACCTGACCGGTTCGGAGGGCGACCTGAAGATCTGGAACAGCACCAGCTTCGGCAACGCTTTCAACATCATCGAAGGAGCCCGGGGCGACGACCAGCCAATGAAGGTGCTGCCGGTGCCGGAGCTGTACAACTGGCTGCCGAAAAGCGAGTTGGGCGGCAGCCAGCTGGAACTGGCCAATTTATATGCGGCCTATGCGCGCGACGTGGCGGATGGCACCCTTCTGGCGCCGAACTACGCCGATGCGCTGGTGATGCACGATCTGATGGACAAGATCGAAGTATCGAACCGCAGCGGCACGCGGGTGGCGCTGCGCTAAGGTCAGGCCAGCGCCGTCTCCAGGCCTACGGCCAGGAACACGTCCAGCGCGCGCCGGTCCTTGGCGACCCGTGCGCGCAAGACCGCGCCTTCCCAGGCGTCGAGGATGGCGATGGCCAGGTCGTCGGCGGCGAAGGCCGACTTGATGCTGCCGTCGGCCTGACCGGCGCGGATCGCCGCGGCGATGTCGCCGGTCCAGGCTTCGTACACGGCGGCCAGGCGCGAGCGAATCAACGGGCTGCTGTCGCCCAACTCGGCGCTCAGGTTGCCCAGCAGGCAACCGTGGACAAACTCCTTGCCGCTGAACATGTCGTTGAGGTCGGTGAAATAGCGCCGCAGGCGGTCCTTGGGCGCAATGGCCGGGTCGGCCAACACCAGCCGGCGCGTGCCGCTGAAGCCGTACAGCTCGACCACTTCGGCGCCAAGCGCCTCCTTGCTGTCGAAATAATAGTAGAACGAGCCCTTGGGCACGCCGGCGATGCGCGCGATGTCGAGGACGCTGGTGGCGTTATAGCCATGGTGGTGGAATGCCGTCAGGCCGGCAGCGAGGAGGGTATCCCTGAGATTTGGCGTAGTCATCGCCACAATATATGACCGGTCATCTATAAAGTCAAGGCCGGCCTGGGGAAGGCGGCACCGCCCGGGGGGAGCGGCGCCGCCAGCGCCGCGTTATTGCGGCGGCTGCGACAGGATGTCGTTGAACTCGTGCACGAACGCGTATTCGTTCGGACCAGGGTTGGCGCGCATCATCCGGGCCCGCTCGACCAGCACTTCATCGGTGTCGGTGCCCAGCACGGCGATGGTTTCGGCGATGAATTCCTGCAGCGGCATCGCGCGCGGTTCTTCCTTGCTGTCCAACAGGTCGGTCTGCACCCACGGCGGCGACAGTTCCAGCACCTTGACCGAGGTGTCGCTCAGGTTCCAGCGCAGCGACATGGTGTACGAGTGCAACGCGGCCTTGGTGGAAGAGTAGACCGCGCTCATGGCCATCGGCACGAAGGCCAGCACCGACGACACGTTGATGATGGTGGCCGATGGCTGTTGCTTGAGATGCTCGACCAGGCCGGCGATCAGGCGGATCGGTCCCAATAAATTGGTGGCGACCGTGGTCTGCAGCATGGATTCGTCGACGGCGCCGGCGGCGTTATCGATGTGCATGACGCCGGCGTTGTTGACCAGCACGTTCAGGCGCGGAAAGTCGGCGATCAGCCTGGCGCTGACGGCGTTGATGCTGGCCGGGTTTTCCATGTCCAGCTCGATCGCCTGCATGCCGGGATTGGCGCCGGTGACTTCGTCGAGCAGCGCCTTGCGGCGGCCGGAAATGATGACCTGGTTGTCCAGTTTGTGCAAGGCTTCGGCCAATGCACGGCCGATGCCCGAGGTACCGCCGGTGATGAAGATAGTGTTGCCGCTGAGTTTCATGATGTTTCCTGTTCTTTTGGTGAGTTCGGTTCGAAGTTTTTTTAAACCGATCAGTTCAATAATGACGGAAAATTACGCCATTTTCAAGTTTTTTTGAACTGACCGGTTTTTTTCAGGCGGCCAATTGTTGAGCCTGATAGAACGGGTAGTCGGTATAGCCCTCGGCGCCGCCGCCGTAGAAGCTGTCGCGATCATGCTCGTTCAGCGGCCACCGGTTGCCGATGCGGGCCGGCAGGTCGGGATTGCCGATGAAATGGCGGCCGAAAGCCACCAGGTCGGCGTCGCCCGCCTGCAGGATCGCCTCGGCGCTGTCCGGCTCGAAGCCGCCGGCGGCGATCAGCACGCCCTCGTAGTGCTGACGGATCAACTGCGCCGCCACCGGCTGCGGGTTCTTGCCGGCGTCGACGATGTTGCCCATGACGCGAGGTTCGATCAGGTGCAGATACGCCAGCTTCAGCTTGGACAGCTGCTGCGCCACATAGGTGAACAGGGCTTCCGGATTGCTGTCGCCCATGTCGCCGAAGGTGCCGCTGGGGCCGAGGCGCACCGCCACCTTGTCGCTGCCCCAGACGTCGATGACGGCGCGGGTCACCTCCAGCAGGAAGCGGGCGCGGTTTTCATACGAGCCGCCATAACTGTCGGTGCGCAGATTGCTGTTGTCCTGCAAGAACTGGTCGAGCAGATAGCCGTTGGCCGCGTGAATCTCGACGCCGTCGAAGCCGGCAGCCTTGCCGCGCGCCGCGGCGCTGCGGAAGCTGTCGACCAGGCCGCCGATTTCGGCCGGCGTCAGCGCGCGGTTCGGCGTGTTGGGCACCCAGCCGGAGGCGGTGTAGGCCACACCGCCATGCAGGACTTCGGAGGGGCCGACCGGCTGCGTGCCGTCCGGCTGCACGTCGGCGTGGGACTGGCGGCCGGCATGGTACAGCTGCAGGAAGATGCGGCCGCCCTTGGCGTGCACCGCTTCGGTGACGGCCTTCCAGCCGGCGATCTGCTCGTCGTTGTAGAGGCCGGGCGCACCCAGGTAGCCGTTGCCGTTTTCAGCGGCAATGGTCGCCTCGCTGATCAGCAAGCCGCCCTGCGACGACCGCTGGCCATAGTATTCGGCCATCAGCGGACCCGGGATGGCGCCTTGCCCGGCGCGCATGCGCGTCAGCGGCGCCAGCACGACGCGGTGGGTGAATTCATACGGACCTAATTTTACTGCGGACATTAATTTGGACATCATGAGCTCCATAATTGACCGGTCATCTATAAACCGGGAAAAGAAAAAAGGTGCTGCCACCTTGAAGTTGAATGCCCGCGCTTCCGGGCCATGCGTGAACTATATGACCGGTCATCTAGTAAAGCAAGCGCTTTCGCCAAATTATTTCATAAATGAATTTATCGACTCGATAGCTTGCGGCTAACCAGCGCCGAACAGCGACTGGATCTCTTCCAGCGCGTCGTCGATCGAGTAGTGCAGCGCCTTGGCCAGCAGGTCGAGCAGGATCAGCGCGTTGACCGTGCCGTCGCCGCTGCTGATGGCGCGCAGGCGGTTGGCCATCGCGCCGTTGACGCTCTGCAGCTCCTTGTAGCTGGCCTTCAGGCCGGCCAGCTGCCAGTCCGGCGCCCCGCCCTGCCGGCCGATGAAATACTGGGCCAGCAGATGCATGGAGGCGGCCCGGTAGATCGTCTCTTCCTCGGTCGCGAACGGCAGATGGAAATGCGCCATCGGCTTGAGGAAGGCCGTATGGGGACAGGCGCTCTCGGCCGCCAGCAAGCCCAGCAGCGAGCCTATCGCGCGCTGGACAGTGGTGTTGGTGGTCACGCTGCGCGCAGGCGTGTCGACCCGCACCGCGACCTCGTCGTAGGAGCACAGCGGCCCCATCCTGGCGATCACCTTGACGAATTGCAGCGCCATCGGGCAGCGCGGCGTGGTCGCGCTGGAGAGCGGACAGTTGGGACACTGGCTGTGTTCCAGCCGCGTCCAGTCGGGCAAGAGCGCGTCATCGGCAACGGCTTGCGGTCCCGCCTCGATCGTTTCGGCGCGGCCGTCGGAAAAATGAAAATGGTAGCTCACAGCGGGCATGCATCCCCCTTCAGTAACATCAAGCTTCGCACATCCGTTCCACCTCCGCCAGCAGTTCTTCGTTGTCAAACGGTTTGCGCAGGACGCCATGGGCGCCCAAGGCGCGCGCTTCGCGCAGACGTTCCTCCGAGTCGGCCGAGACCACCAGCGTCCTGAGCGGAGCGGACGAGCCAGCCTGGCGCAGGAAGCGCAGGACCGCCATGCCGTCCAGGCCGGGCATGCGCAAATCCAGCGTCATCACCGCCGGCTTGAAGATCGACAGCATGGCTCCGGCCTCGAAGCCGTTGGCCGCCAGCGCGGTCTCGAAACCGGCCTCCCGCAGCACGCGCTCGATGGCGTGCGCCATCGCCGGCTCGTCGTCGACGATCAACACGCGCCTGGGCAAGGCCGGCGCCGATCCGTCCGGAATGTTGTGCTCACGCATAAACCGGCGCAATTCCTCGCCCAGCACGCGCTTGTCCCCCCTGCCCGGCAACTTATAGGCCTGCAGCAAGCCGCGGTCTATCCAACGCGATACGGTCCGGAAGTTGACCCCGCAAATCCGCGCAGCCTCACCCGTGGTCAGTACCTCCGCCATCCTCGTCTCCTTTTCGCACACTGTCCGTTAAGTCCTGTTTGACAGGATAGTCAGGTTAGACTAAATTGGCAATAGGCAGTTTCCATACGGAAACCTCCAAGCAAAGAGGAACACCATGAACACGCCGAGCACATCGCAAACCCCATCCGCCAACTGGGCCGACAAGCAATATCTGGTGATCGACGATTGCGCCAGCATCCGTCAACTGCTGCGCGAGAGCCTGCGCGGCATGGGCGCAAAGCACATCGACCAGGCATCGGAGGGCTGCGAGGCGCTCGCCTTGCTCGTCAACAAGCGCTACGACGTCGTCCTGTGTGACTACCACCTCGACGGCGCCAAGAACGGCCAGCAAATCCTGGAAGAGGCGCGCAGCAAAAACGCCCTCATGCCTAGTTGCATATTTATCATGGTGTCGGCCGAGAAGAGCGCCGATTCGGTGATGGGCACCGCCGAACACCAGCCCGACGCCTACCTGATCAAACCCATCACGGAAGGCATCTTGACCACTCGTCTGAACCGTATCTGGCAAAAGAAACAAGTATTCAAGAAGATCGACCTGGCCTATTTGAAAAAGGACTACGCCGGCGCCGCCCTGCTGTGCGACTTCCAAATCGCCGGCAATCCCCTGTACGAAAACGACTTGCTGCGCATGAAGGCCGGCCTGCTGCTCAAATGCGGCCAGCGCGACAAGGCCGGCGCGATCTATGAACAGGTATTGCGCGACCGCGACTTCAGCTGGGCCAAGGTCGGCCTGGCCAAGATCCGCCTGCTGGAAGGCGAATACAGCGTGGCCTGCCAGATGTTCCAGGAGGTGATCACCGAAAACCGCCTGTATCTCGACGCCTACGACCAGCTCGCCGCCGCGCACAAGCAGCTGGGGCAATCGGAGCAGGCGTGCAACGTGCTCGAACGCGCCGCCAAGCTTTCACCCAATTCCGTGCACCGGCAAAAGACGCTGGGCGAAGTCTCGCTGAGACTGGGCGACGTGCCGCTGGCCGAGAAGGCCTTCCGCAAGTGCATCAGCGTGGGCGAACATTCGGTCCATAAAACGGCGGATCCCTATTTTGGCCTGGCGCGGGTGTGCGGCCTCAAGAAAGCGCCCAAGGAGGCCATGCAGATACTGGAGACCGTGCAAAGGAAGTTTTCAGGCGATGTGAGCCAGCTGCGCGCCAGGATCACCGAGGGGCTGGTGTGCCTGGACAACGGCGACGACCAGCAGGCCATCGTCATCGGCCAGGAACTGGAAGCGATGCTGGCCAGCGCCAGCGCCGCCAGCCTCCCCGACCCCAACACCTGCCTCGATATCGCGACCTTGCTGTTCGAGGTCGGCAACAAGGAGCCTGCGATCAAGCTGCTGTGCCACATTATCCAGAACAACGATGACGACAAAGCCATACGCGACGAGGTACAAAAAGTCTTCAACTACGTGCACATGGGCGACGAGGGCACGGCGCTGATCGCGGCTGCGCGCAAGGAGGTGTCCGATATCATGAACAACGGCGTGCTGCTGTGGAAGACCCACAGGCTGGACGAGGCGGTCGACTGGATGCGCGCCGCGCGGCTGAAGTTGCCCGGCAATCTACGCGTGTTGCTCAATACGGCGCAGATCCTGATCTCGCACCTGCAAAAGCACGGCTACGATGCGGCGCTGGAAGCCGAGGCGGTCAGGGTATTGGCTGAGGTGGACAAGACGGCGCCCAACCAGCGCCGGCACAACGAACTGACCGAGCAGCTGACCGCGCTGGTGCTGGACACGGCCGACCTGGAGGCGCAAGCGGTGATATCGCATTGATGCAAATAAAAAAGGCTCCCTTGCGGGAGCCTTTCCTATTTGTTCTGGCGGAGAGGGTGGGATTCGCCTACATCCCGCAGGCCGCCCTCGCGCGAGTACGCGCGAGTCTTCGAATCCCACACGCGAGCGGTGCTCGCTCCTCTCCGCCCGCACAAATAAAAAAGGCTCCCTTGCGGGAGCCTTTCCTATTTGTTCTGGCGGAGAGGGTGGGATTCGCCTACATCCCGCAGGCCGCCCTCGCGCGAGTACGCGCGAGTCTTCGAATCCCACACGCGAGCGGTGCTCGCTCCTCTCCGCCCGCACAAATAAAAAAGGCTCCCTTGCGGGAGCCTTTCCTATTTGTTCTGGCGGAGAGGGTGGGATTCGAACCCACGGTAGGGTCGCCCCTACGCTTGATTTCGAGTCAAGTACATTCGACCACTCTGCCACCTCTCCTGGTGGTACATTTCTTTCAGCAGCGTTATGTGGCGGAGAGGGTGGGATTCGAACCCACGGTAGGGTCGCCCCTACGCTTGATTTCGAGTCAAGTACATTCGACCACTCTGCCACCTCTCCGTTTTCCCACCGGCTGCTGCGAGAAGGCAAGATTATAGCAGGCCGTTGGGAAAAGGGAAGGAGTATTTACGCCTTCAGATGCGTTAATCCGCCCATGTACGGACGCAGCACCGCCGGGATCTCCACCGAACCATCCGCCTGCTGGTAGTTTTCCAGCACCGCGACCAGCGTGCGGCCGACCGCCAGGCCAGAGCCGTTCAGGGTGTGCAGCAGTTCCGGCTTGCCTTGGGCGTTGCGGAAACGCGCCTGCATGCGGCGCGCCTGGAAGGCTTCGCAGTTCGACAGCGACGAAATCTCGCGGTAGGTGTTCTGCGCCGGCAGCCACACTTCCAGGTCATAAGTCTTGGTGGCGCCGAAGCCCATGTCGCCGGTGCACAGCGACATCACGCGGTACGGCAGGCCCAGGCGTTGCAGGATGGTTTCCGCATGGCCGACCATCTCGTCCAGCACCGCGTACGAGGTGTCCGGATGCACCACCTGCACCATCTCGACCTTGTCGAACTGGTGCTGGCGGATCATGCCGCGGGTATCGCGGCCGTAGCTGCCCGCCTCCGAGCGGAAGCACGGCGTATGCGCGGTCATCTTCAGCGGCAGCGTGTCGGCGGCAACGATCTCGTCGCGCACCAGGTTGGTCAGCGTGACTTCCGAGGTCGGGATCAGGTAGAAGTTCTCGCCCTCGCCTTCGGCGCCGCCTTTTTTCACCGAGAACAGGTCGGCTTCGAACTTCGGCAGCTGGCCGGTGCCGCGCAGCGAATCGGCGTTGACCATGTACGGCGTGTAGCATTCGGTGTAGCCGTGCTCGTCGGTGTGGGTGTTCAGCATGAACTGCGCCAAGGCGCGGTGCAGACGGGCGATGCCGCCTTTCATCACCGAGAAGCGCGAGCCGGTCAGCTTGGTCGCGACATCGAAGTCCAGGCCCAGCGGGCCACCGACGTCGACGTGGTCTTTCACTTCGAATTCAAAGGCGCGCGGCGTGCCGACTTTGCGCACTTCGACGTTGCCCGCTTCATCCGTCCCAACCGGGACCGATTCGTGCGGCAGGTTGGGAATCGCCTGCATGAAATCGGCCAGCTTGGCCTGCACGGCGGCCAGCCCCGTTTCGTTGGCCTTGAGCTCGTCGCCCAGACCGGCCACTTCCGCCATCAGGGCGGTGGTGTCTTCGCCCTTGCCCTTCATCATGCCGATCAGCTTGGACTGCGAGTTACGCTTGCCCTGCAGCTCTTCGGTACGCGTCTGGATCGCTTTGCGTTCGGCTTCGAGGGCGTTGAACGCGTCCACATCGAGCTGAAACTTGCGGGTCGCCAGGCGCGCGGCGACGTTGGCTATGTCTTTACGGAGAAGTTGGATATCAATCATGGGAACAAATGCCGTTGTATCGAAAACGTCAATTGTACCAAGAGGATGCCACTTCCTTGCGAGTTTTGAACAGCCCGCCGGCTGGCGGAATTACAGGGCTGCTTTTTCGGCGGCGGTCAGGCGCTTGGCGGTCACGGTGACGACTTGCATCTTGGCGGTCGACACGGCGACTTTGGCGGCTGGCGCGACCGGAGCGACGGCCAGCCCTGCGGCTGGCCCATCGGCGGCGGTGGCGAAACTCGTGGCGGCGGCCAGTACGGTAGCGGCGACGAAGATGATTTCCATGTTTTTAGCGATGTTCATGATGTGCTCCTTCAGGTGGTTGGTTTCGGTTACTTACTAAGGCTGCTTGGTATGGTTGTACTGTACCTAAAGGCCGTATGGGCAGCTACTGGCAAGCGACGAAACGCCGGAAACGGCGTCTGAAGTGCAAAAAACGGGTGGGAAATGAAATATTCAGGCGGCGCGATGCACCAGCTCGCCCAGCGTGGCGATGGCCGCCTCCACGCGCGGGCTCCAGGCGTTGCCGCAGTTGAGGCGGATGTAATTGCCGTGCTTGCCGGAGGCGGAGAACAGCTGGCCCGGCATGAAGGCCACGCCCCGCTCTATCGCCACGTGGTGCAGCGCCAGCGCGTCCACCTGCTGCGGCAGGCTGACCCACAGCACGAAGCCGCCCTGCGGCTCGGACACCGTGCACTCGTGCGGGAAGCTGCCGCAGATGGCGTCGGACATGCGGGCGATGCGCTGCGACAGCGCGCGGCGCATCTTGCGCAGCTGGATCTCGTAGGCGCTGCCGGTCAGGAAATCGGCCAGCACGGCCTGGAAGAAGTGGCTGTTGGCGCCGCTGGACACCACCTTCAGCAAGGCGATGTCCTGCGCATAGCGCCCCGCCAGCACGTAGCCGACCCGCGCGCCGGGGCTGACCGCCTTGGAGAACGAAGAGCACAGCATGACGTTGCCGCTGGTGTCGTAGGCCTTGACGGGCCAGGGCCGCTGCGGCGTAAAGCACAGGTCGGTATAGACGTCGTCCTCGATCAGCGGAATGTCGTGGCGCGACAGCAGCGCCGCCAGCCGCTGCTTGTTCGCCTCCGGCATGACGCAGCCCAGCGGGTTGTTGGCGTTCGGGATCAGCAGCACGGCCTGCACCAGGCCGGCGTTCAGCGCCACCTCCAGCGCGTCGATGGACGGGCCGGTCTTCGGATGGGTCGGGATCTCCAGCGCCTTCATGCCCAGCGACTCGATCAGCTGCAGCAGCACGAAATACGTGGCTGATTCGATGGCGATGGTGTCGCCGGCCTTGGCCACGGCGCGCAGGCACAGGCTGATCGCCTCGGTGCAGGAGCCGGTGACGACGATTTCGCCGGGATCGATCCGTCCCCAGTCCAGCGCGCGGCGCTCGATCTGGCGGCTGAAATCCGGGTGGTTGGTCTCGTAGCAGCTGACCGTGCTCAGCAGGCTTTGATCGCGCCGGGCGACGGCGGCCACGGTCTTTTGCATGCGTTTCAACGGCAGCAGTTCGTCCACCGGCCACGCCGAGCCCAGTTGCACCACGCCTGGGTCCTCGTTGGCCTTCAGTATCCGCATCAGCAGGTTGTTGATGCCGACATAGGCCGGCTCCTGCAAATGCCCGGCATCGGGCATCACCGCCATCATGCGCTGGCGGTGGCGCACGTAGTAGCCGGCCTGCGGCTTGGCGTCGACCAGGCCGCGGTCCTCCATCAGCCGCAGCGCCTGCATCACGGTGCTGACCGACAGCCGCTTCTGCTGCGCCAGGTGGCGGATCGACGGCAGGCGGTCGCCCGGCGCGAACACGCGGCTGGCGATCAGGCCGCCCAGCTCGTTGGCCAGATGCTCGTACAGGTTCAGTGAGGTGGACATTTTGTTATTGTGCGCCCGCCCCGCCCTGCCGCGACAGGTACAGCGACCGCAAATTTCGACCATGACAGTTTAGCCAAAACCGCTTTGTGACGGTAACAATTTCGTTTTATTGCATCTGTTATGGTCGGCCGCCGCTGCGTATTCTGGTTGCATGATTCACCACAGCAGGAGGCAGCCATGCAACCGGAATTACTCGCAGTATCGCAGGGCCAGGCGGAATACCGCCTGACGGAAAACCATCCACTGCGGATCGCCCACGCGGCGGGCCGCTATGTCGAATGCCTGGACGGCACCGCCTGGATCACCGCCTACGGCGAGAACACCGACTTCATGCTGCGCCAGGGACAATGCTTCGAGGTGCCGAACAACGGCCTGATGCTGATCGACGCCGCCGGCTCGGGCGTGGTGCGGGTGCGCCTGCCGGCCGACACCGAGGTGCCGCATGGGTGGGCCGCCTTCAAACATAAATTCGCCACTGAACTGCACGGCTTGCTGGCTGTAGGATTTCACCTACGCAACTAATCGTGCGCCATGAAATCCTCGGACTATGTACGATACGTCAACAATACAGACACCCGAGGAGAATAGTTTGAAAACACCATTTCTGAAAATCGGCGCCATCGGCGCCCTGATGATTGCCGCAGCAGGCTGCTCGACCATGGGCGGCCCGCCGAAGGATGAGGCACCGCCACCGGCCAATCCGGCCTTTGCCGGCGAGATGGCCAAGTTCAACGCCCAGTTCCCTAACGACAAGGCGAGCAAGTACGAAGAGATCTCGATCAACTACAACAAGGCGCAGAAACTGGACGAGCGCGGCAACTGCCACGACATGTCCAAGTATCCAGTGGTGATCATCCTGACGCTGGACGCCAGCGGCAAAGTCGTAAGCAGCACCACCGACGTCGAAAACAGCAAGGCCGCGTGCTTCCGCCAGGCCTACGCCTCGGTGCAGCTGCCGGCGCCGCCGTTCGCTCCGTACGTGAAACCTATCCGCCTGCGCTAATCAATCAGGCCGCCGCGTTTTCCTCGGCGGCTTCGTCGTTGTCGGCCGGTTTTTCCAGCCATCCCATCACCAGTTGATTGAACCGCTCGGGCTGGCGCAGCATCGGCCAGTGGTCGGTGTTGAAGGCCACAACCTTGCAGCCCTCTTTTTGCGCCAGCTTGTCCGCCCATGCGTCCGAATGGAACATGAACGGTTTCCTGGCGCCGAAAATGAACAGCATCGGCACCTTGGGCACGAACGGCACCAGCGAACGGTAGGAACCGGATTCGCCAGCGGCGGCGATGTAGTATGGGAAGTTCATCTTGGCGCTGATGAATTCCTTCGGCGACGGCACACCCAGGACGCGCGCCATCGTGCGCGTCATGACGTTGCCGATCGGCCCGCCGATGGCCCAGGCCAGCGCTAGCGTACCCTGGTAGCCGTTGACCATCATCTTCTGCGACAGCGTGCGCGAGCGCTGCACCGCCTTCGACTGCGCATCGCCGATGTCGACGCCGATGATGGCCGACACCGCCTGTTTGTTGCGCATGTAATATTCGTAGCCGAACATGCAGCCCCAGTCGTGCAGCATCAGGATTACCTTCTGCTTCTGGCTGACGCTGTTGACGACGTAAGAGATGAAGCGGATGGTGCCGTCTAGCGAATACGAACGGCGCGGCTTGGTGATGTCGAACCCCGGCAAGGTGAAGCGCACGCAGCGATAGCGCTGCTTGAGCTCCTCCACCTGCGCGTCCCACACGCGGTGGGTGTCGGGCCAACCGTGGATCATCACGATGGTCTCGGTGCCCTCGCCTTCAATATAGACCTCGATTCCATCGACCTTTATCACCTGCTGCATACATTCCTCGTCTAGCCAGCTTCATCAATGCTCAATGCGTCATCTTACAACATCTGCTCGCTGGAAAAGGTGTCGATCATGCCGACCACTTCCGACAATTGCTCGATCTGCGGGAAATGGCCGGCCTCCTCCACCGTCGCGAATCTTGCGCCGGGCATGCTGTCGCTGAGGCGGCGGCCATAGTCCACATCCACGATGCGGTCGCTGACGCCCCACACCACCAGCGCCGGCACCGGCATGCGCGCCAGCCGCGCCTGCAGGGTCGGATCGTGCATGAACGGCTGTCCCGCATAGACCTTCAGCGTGGCATGGTTGGCGGCCATGACGGCGGCCGCCTCCGGCGTGGCCGGCGCCAGCGAATATCGTTGCGGGTCGTGGAAGACATGCGCCGCGCGCCCGGCAGGCGGCAGCTTGACCGGATCGACGATCTCCCCGGCGATGCCGACAGCGTTGAGCAGCACAATGCCCGCCACCCGGCCCGGTTCCAGCAACGCCATCTCGGCAGCGATCCAGCCGCCGACGGAATTGCCGATGACCACCACATCCTTTAGATCCAGCCTGGCGATCAAGTCCACGTAGGCCCGCGCCAGGTCGCCGACACTGGCCAAGCCTTCGGGCCTGGGTTCGCCATTGAAACCGGGATGCGTCGGCGTGAGCACGCGCGCCTTCGTCGCCAGGGCCGCCGCCAGCCCGGCGACGGATCCCGGTCCGGCGCCGCCATGCAGCAGCAGGAAAGCGCGCCCCTGCCCCTGGTCGCTCACCGCAACCGTCACCTTGCCATCAAGTAATTGCAAATTCATTGTGCCTCCTTGGAAAATATATAAACATATTTATATAAATATACTTACATGTCAACCGATTCTTGACAGCGGCACCCCGATATATAAATATGTTGATATGACTATTTCCCTCGAAGCCCTTGGCCTGCTGGTCAAAAAAGCCCAGCACCGCCAGCACCGCGCGCTGGAAGCGCAACTTGCTCCGCTGGGCGTGAGCCTGGTTCAATGGAACGCGCTGCGCGAGATCGACCGGAATCCCGGCAGCACCATGCACGGGCTGGCCGAGTTGACGTTCAATTCGGACCAGGCATTCGGCACACTGGTGACCAGGCTAATGAAGATGGGATTGGTCGAGCGCCGCCCGGGCCTGGGCCGCGCCATGATACACACGCTCACGCCCGAAGGCAGCGCCAAGCTGCACCAGTGTCAGCAAGTCGTGCCCAAGGTCACCAGCCAGAATTTCGCCCCGCTGTCCGAGGCCGACCGCAAGGAGTTGTCGCGCCTGCTGACGATGCTGGTCGACAGCTGACAGTAGCCCCGCCCCGCCAAAGTCTTGGCCCGCGCCGACATAGCTGCGCCGCTCAGTGCGCCATCATCCAGAACATGGCCAGCACCGCCAGCGTCATCACCACCGTCGCGCCCCAGCCTAGCACCCTCAGGCGACGGCTTATCACGAAGCGTCCCATGATGGCCGAGCGGCCGGCCATCACCATCATCACCGCCATGATGGGCACCGAAATCACGCCGTTGATCACCGCGCTCCAGTACAGCGCCTTGATCGGGTCGACCGAAGTAAAGCCCAGCACGATGCCGACGATGGTCGAGAAAGCGATGATGCTGTAGAAGCCCTTGGCCTGGGACGGAGTCTTCTCCAGTCCCTTCTCCCATTGGAAAGCGCCGGCCACCGCATACGCTGCCGATCCGGCCAGCACCGGCACGGCCAGCATGCCAGTGCCGACGATACCGGCGCTGAACAGCGCAAACGCAAACTCGCCCGCCAATGGACGCAAGGCGGCCGCCGCCTGCGCCGAAGTATCGATCGCGGTGATGCCATGCATGTACAGCGTGACCGCCGTGGTCAGGATGATGAAGAACGCCACCAGGTTGGAGAAACCCATGCCAATCACGGTATCGACTTTGATGCGTTGAAAATGGGCGCGCGCCTGTTCCGGCGCCTCGCGCAGCGCCTGGGATTGCGGACAGGCCTGCAACTCTTCCACTTCCTGCGAGGCCTGCCAGAAGAACAGGTAGGGACTGATGGTGGTGCCGAACACCGCAACGATCGTGGTGATGTAGGCCGGCGACCATTCCACATGCGGCATCACGGTTGCGGCCGCCACCTGCAGCCATGGGACGTGCACGGTGAGCACCGTCGCCACATACGCCAGCAGAGCCAGCGTGAGCCACTTCAGGAAACGCACATAGCGGCTGTAAGGAATGAACACCTGCAGCAGCAGCGAGATCACGCCGAACAACGCCGCGTACCAGCGCGAAGAGCCGGCGACGATCAGCGTCACCGCCTCGCCCATGGCCGAGACGTCGGCCGCGATGTTGATGGTGTTGGCGACCAGCAGCAGCGCGACGATCGTGCGCACCAGCCAGGATGGGAAATGCTCGCGGATATTGCCGGCCAAACCCTTGCCGCTGACGCGACCGATCTGCGCGCTCACTACCTGGATGCCAACCATCAGCGGATAGGTAAACAGGATGGTCCACAGCATCTGAAAACCGAACTGCGCGCCGGCCTGCGAATAGGTGGCGATGCCGCTTGGGTCATCGTCGGCAGCGCCAGTGATCAGGCCGGGGCCGAGTTTTTTCAGCCAGGAGGAGGCGAAGGCGCGCGCGGGCGCGGTGGAGGTACGGTAAGCATTCAGCATAAATCATCCAACAACAGAGGTCACCCAGCGGCGGGCGTAATCACATGAAGCTGTGGCGACGCCGACGCCACGACCGGCAAGCTTGGGTCGAGGACGCACGAAGCCGATTCAACGGCGCGGCGCGGCTACACTATTTGGATGGGTGCGACGCGGGCCTCAGCCCGCATTGGACGCCATCATCCGCAATAAGCAAGATGACGGCCGGGAAACTCCGTTATCTTGCCGAGGCGGTGCCAGAGCTGGTCTGGCTACAACTATCACTCGAACAAGTACCCATGAGGGTCTCCGGAAATGGAAAACAGGCGAAAGATACGGGAGAATCGCCTGTTAAGTCAACAACAATTATTTGCCAGCATCCTCGTCAAGCTTGCGCAGGAAGGCCATCTTGTCGGCGATCTTGCTTTCCAGGCCGCGCGGGACGGGCTGGTACCAGCCGGGTTCGCGCATGTCGTCGGGGAAGTAGGTTTCGCCGGCCGCATAGGCGTGCGGCTCGTCGTGGGCGTAACGGTATTCGTGGCCGTAGCCCAGTTCCTTCATCAGCTTGGTCGGCGCGTTGCGCAGGTGGACCGGCACTTCGCGCGACTTGTCTTTCTTGACGAAGGCCATCGCCTGGTTGAAGGCGTTGTAGCCGGCGTTGCTCTTGGCCGCGATCGCCAGGTAGATCACCGCCTGCCCCAGCGCCAGCTCGCCTTCCGGCGACCCGAGGCGCTCGAAGGTGGCGGCCGCGTCGTTGGCCAGCTGCATCGCGCGCGGATCGGCCAGGCCGATGTCTTCCCACGCCATCCGCACGATGCGGCGCGACAGGTATTTGGCGTCGGCGCCGCCGTCGAGCATGCGGCACAGCCAGTAAAGCGCCGCGTCCGGATTCGAGCCGCGCACCGACTTGTGCAGCGCCGAGATCTGGTCGTAGAAGTTGTCGCCGCCCTTGTCGAAGCGGCGCGCGTTCAGCGTCAGCGCGTTCTGGATGAACTCGGCCGTGATCTTGTTGGTCTTGGCCGCGTTGGCCGCCGTGCTGGTTTGTTCCAGCAGGTTCAGCAGGCGACGGCCGTCGCCGTCGGCATAGCCGATCAGCGTGTCGATGGCGGCGTCTTCGAATTCCAGATGCGTCAGCACCTTGGCGCGCGCCTTGTCGACCAGCTGGCGCAGTTCCTCTTCGTTGAACGAATGCAGCACGTAGACCTGCGAGCGCGACAGCAATGCCGAGTTCACTTCGAACGAAGGGTTCTCCGTGGTCGCGCCGATCAGCGTGACCAGGCCCGATTCGGCGTACGGCAGCAGCGCGTCCTGCTGCGACTTGTTGAAGCGGTGGATCTCGTCGACGAACAGGATGGTGTGCTTGCCCATGTCCAGGTTGTGCTGGGCCTGCTCCATCGCGGCGCGGATATCCTTGACGCCCGAGAACACGGCCGACAAGGCGATGAACTCGCACTCGTAGGCGTTGGCGGTCAGCCGCGCCAGCGTGGTCTTGCCCACGCCCGGCGGCCCCCACAGGATCATCGAATGCGGCTGGCCCGACTCAAACGCCAGGCGCAGCGGTTTGCCCGGCCCCAGCAGGTGATGCTGCCCGATGACGTCGTCCAGCGTCTTGGGCCGCAGCGCTTCGGCCAGCGGCTGGCGCGGTTCAGTGGAAAATAAATCAGCCATGGTCTTTACAATGGAAAAACGCCGCAGCGTCGCAGCTGCGGCGTCGGCGCCCGCGACTGCAGGTTCTTAATTATTGAATACGTCCGCGCCCTTCGGCATGACGAATTTAAAACTCGTCGCAGTCAGCGCAGGATTTTTCTCGATGCCCTTGAACGACAGCACCGAGGTCTGGCCGAAGGAATCCTTCAGCTCCATCGCTTCCGGCAAGCCGTTGCGCAGGCCGATGGTGATCTGCTCGAAACTGGTGTCCTTGGCTTTCGGCACGGCTTTCAGCCATTCCAGACCCTCCTTCGTGCCGCCTTCGGACAGCGTGAAGTTCTTTTCCAGGTCGTTGCTGCCGAACAGGATCGCCGCCGGCGACGAGCCCAGCGCGTCGCCCAGCTTCTTCACGGTGACCTGGTTCAGGTCCTTGTCGAAGATGTACAGTTTGTCGCCGTCGGCCTGCAGCACCTGGTCGTAGGGCTTGACGTAGGTCCAGATGAATTTGCCCGGGCGGGCAAACACGAAGGTGCCGCTGGCCGGCGTCGACACCTTGGGCGCCTCGCCGTTGGTGTTCTTGACCTGGCGCTGCGTGAACTCGCCCTTGGCGGCCTTGGTCGAGGCGACGAACGACTTGAACTGCTCCAGCGCGCTGGCCTGGGCAAAGGCCGCGGCCAACAGGCCGGCGGTCAGCATTGCCACATTCTTGAAACGCATCATACGGTTTATCCTTTTTTATTCTGCACTGGCAGCCGGCACCAGAATGTCGCGGTTGCCGTTCGACTGCATGGCGGAGACGACTCCGCTATTTTCCATTTGTTCCAGCAAACGCGCCGCGCGGTTGTAGCCGATGCGCAGATGGCGCTGCACCAGCGAGATCGAGGCCCGGCGGTTCTTCAACACCACCTGCACCGCCTGGTCGTACATCGGATCGGCCTCGCCGCCGCCCTCGCCCGCCACGGCATCGCCGCCGCCGGCTTCGCCTTCCAGCGTGCCGCCTTCGAGGATGCCTTCAATATAATTCGGCTCGCCCGTGGTCTTCAGGTGCTTGACCACGCGGTGCACCTCTTCATCCGACACGAAGGCGCCGTGCACCCGCACCGGCAAGCCCGTGCCCGGCGGCATGTACAGCATGTCGCCCATGCCGAGCAGCGTTTCCGCGCCCATCTGGTCCAGAATGGTACGGGAGTCGATCTTCGACGACACCTGGAACGCGATACGGGTCGGGATGTTGGCCTTGATCAGGCCGGTGATCACGTCCACAGATGGGCGCTGCGTCGCCAGGATCAAGTGCAAACCTGCCGCGCGGGCCTTTTGCGCGATACGGGCGATCAGCTCTTCCACCTTCTTGCCGACCACCATCATCAGGTCGGCCAGCTCGTCGATGATGATGACGATGGTCGGCAGCTTTTCCAGCGGCTCCGGCGAATCCGGCGTCAGGCTGAACGGATTCGGGATGTGTTCCTCCTTCTTCTTGGCCTCGGCGATCTTGGCGTTGTAGCCGGCCAGGTTACGCACGCCCAGCTTGGACATCAGCTTGTAGCGGCGCTCCATCTCGTTGACCGCCCAGTTCAGCGCGTGGCCGGCCTGGCGCATATCGGTCACCACCGGCGCCAGCAGGTGCGGAATGCCTTCGTACACCGACATCTCCAGCATCTTCGGATCGATCAGGATCATGCGCACGTCGGCCGGGTCGGACTTGTACAGCAGCGACAGGATGGTGGCGTTGATGCCCACCGACTTGCCCGAGCCGGTGGTACCGGCCACCAGCAAGTGCGGCATCTTGGCCAGGTCGGCCACGACGGCCTTGCCGGCGATGTCCTTGCCCAGCGCCACGGTCAGCGGCGACGGATTGTCGTTGTAGACCTTGGAGCCGACGATCTCGCTCAGGCGCACGATCTGGCGCTTCGGATTCGGCAGTTCCAGCGCCATGTAGTTCTTGCCCGGAATGGTCTCGACCACGCGGATCGACGTCAGCGACAGCGAACGCGCCAGGTCGCGCGCCAGGCCGACGATCTGGCTGCCCTTGACGCCGGTGGCAGGCTCGATCTCGTAGCGGGTCACGACCGGGCCCGGATACGCGGCCACCACCTTGGCCTCCACGCCGAAGTCCGACAGTTTCTTCTCGATCAGGCGGCTGGTGAATTCCAGCGTCTCGATGGATACGGTTTCCTGCACCTCGGCCGCCTCGTCCAGCAGGGACAGGGCCGGCAGCTGGCTGTCGCCGCTCAGGTCCTGGAACAGGTTGGCCTGGCGTTCCTTCTCCACCCGCTCGGACTTGACCACGGTGACCACCTGCGGCTCGATCTTGACCGGCGGCGCCGCCACCGGATGCTTCTCGACGTGCTTGGCGCGCTCGATGACCACCACTTCCTCGCGCTTGACGGCGGCAACCTCGCCCTGGCGACGGTCTTCGCGGTACTGGTAGCGCTGCACGAACCACTCGATGATCATCTCGATGCCGCCGCCGATGCGCTCGGCCAGGGTCAGCCACGAGACATGGAAGAACAGGCTCAGGCCCAGCCCGAACAGCAGCAGCAGCAGCAGGGTCGCGCCGGTGAAGCCGAAGGCCACGTGGGCCGAATGGCCGATCAGCTCGCCGAGCACGCTGCCCGAGGTGCGCGGCAGTTGCATATGGCTGGTCAGGGTGCGCAAGCGTAAGAATTCGAGGCCGACACTGCCGATAAACAACAGCACGAAGCCGATCGCGCGGATCAAGGGTTCCTGCGCGTGCTCCGGATCGGGTTCCCGGGACATCACGAACTTCTGAGTCAGCCCGCGATAGCCCTGCCACACGAGACGCAACAGGCAGAACGCCCACCACCAGGCCGAAATGCCAAAGATATACAGCAACAAATCCGACAGCCAGGCACCGGCGCGCCCTCCCATATTGACGACCTTGGTTACCACCGTCTCATGCGACCAGCCTGGGTCGACCTTGCTGTACGTGGCCAAAATCAGCACGAAATACAATCCCAGCACGGCCAGCGCCAGCCAGCGCGCCTCGGACAGCAGCCGAACCAGCCGGTTTGGCAGGGGCTGGCGCTCGGTCGGGGTGCGGGTATAGGCGGACGAGGCGCCCTGAGAACTGGCTTTTGGCAGTCGTTCCTGAACTTTTTTACTGCTCATAGGTATAAAGGTGTTGCAACGTTATCGGCCAGTAAATATTCACATGCGGCTATTCTAAGGCATATGGGACGGAACAGGCCCTTCGATTCATGCCGGGCCGCTGCTTGCACTATAATCTTGTATTGCCTGCGTGAATGCAATAGCGACTGCCCTACCGCCGCCCTTGCCGTGATCGCAAATGCCCCCAAATTCGGATTAATCCAACATATTTTTAAGAAGCCTTCCATGACCACTGCTAAACACGCTCGTGTACTAATCCTCGGTTCCGGCCCAGCCGGCTACAGCGCAGCCATCTACGCGGCCCGCGCCAACCTGAAGCCGATGCTGGTGACGGGTGTCGAGCAAGGCGGTCAGCTGATGACCACCACCGACGTGGAAAACTGGCCGGCCGACCCGATGGGCGTGCAAGGCCCGGACCTGATGCAGCGCTTCCTGCAGCACGCCGAGCGTTTCAATACCGACATCGTGTTCGACCACATCCATACGGTTAAGTTGCAGGAAAAACCGATCCGCCTGATCGGCGACAGCCATGAATACACCTGCGACACGCTGATCATCTCGACCGGCGCCTCGGCGCAGTACCTGGGTCTGCCGTCGGAGCAGGCGTTCATGGGCAAGGGCGTGTCGGCCTGCGCCACCTGCGACGGCTTCTTCTATCGCGGCCAGGAAGTGGCCGTGGTCGGCGGCGGCAACACCGCCGTCGAGGAAGCGCTGTACCTGTCGAACATCGCCACCAAGGTCACGCTGATCCACCGCCGCGACAAGTTCCGCGCCGAAGCGATCCTGATCGACCGCCTGAACGCCAAGGTCGCCGAAGGCAAGATCGTCATCAAGTACAACCACACGCTGCAGGAAGTGGTGGGCAACGACAGCGGCGTCACCGGCATCAAGATCCAGTCGACCGACAACGGCGCCGTCACCGACGTGACCGTGCACGGCCTGTTCATCGCCATCGGCCACAAGCCGAACACCGGCATCTTCGAAGGCCAGCTGGACATGCACAACGGCTACATCAAGACCAAGACCGGCACCGAAGGCATGGCCACCGCCACCAGCGTGCCGGGCGTGTTTGCCGCCGGCGACGTGCAGGACCACATCTACCGCCAGGCCATCACCAGCGCCGGCACCGGCTGCATGGCCGCGCTGGACGCACAGCGCTACCTGGAAGGCCAGGAGTAAACAGTGGGACTGAAAGACTTCGCCGACCTCAAATCCCTGAGCAAGCAGCTCAAGGAACAGGCCGAGACGCGCGCCGCCGCCGAGGCGGAGCGCGTCAAGCAGGAAAAGACGCGGGCGGCGGAAGCGAATATCTTCCAGACCAGCCTGGGCGGCGTCAAGCGCATGCCGGTGTCGGACCGCTACCTGCCGTCGCTGCCGCAGTCGGCCGCCACGGCCGCCGCGCCGGCCCGCAAGCTGACGCAGGCCGAGGACGACGCGGCCGTGCTGCGCGAGTCGCTGTCCGACCTGTTTGAAGTCGACCACTATCTGGAAGACGATCCGGCGCTGAACTACAGCGCTCCGGGCGTCGGTCCGGACGTGATGAAGAAGATGCGCAAGGGCCATTGGCCGGTGCAGGACGAGCTGGATCTGCACGGCATGAACCGCGACCAGGCGCGCGACGCGCTCGGCGCCTTCCTGACCCGCTCGGCCCAGCGCAACCACCGCTGCGTCTGCGTGATCCACGGCCGCGGCTTCGGTTCGCGCGGCCAGGAGCCGGTGCTCAAGTCGATGGTGCACAGCTGGCTGGTGCAAAAAGAGGTGGTGGCGTTCTGCCAGGCGCGCAACAACGAGGGCGGCGAAGGCGCGTTGATCGTTTTGCTGCGTGCCGCGCTGCAACCGCAACGCTATTAATTCCCAGCGAGAAACAATCCCACACGGTGACTGTTTGTCATGTTAACCTACGGACATCATCACTTTGTCCGTAAGCCTACATGAAGCACGTCCCGGTTCCGCACGTTTCCCTGATCACCGTCATCGAGATCGTGGCTATCCTGGTGGGGGCGTTTTCGGGCTTCGTCGAGGCGCGCCGCAAGAAGATGGACGTGGTCGGCGTGTTCACGGTGGCCTTCATCACCGCGTTCGGCGGCGGCACCCTGCGCGACATCCTGCTCGACCGGCGCCCGCTGTTCTGGGTCATGCACCAGGAATACGCGATCCTGATCTTCATCCTGGCGCTGGTGGCCTCGCCGCTGATGCGCACCTTGCGCCAGATCCTGTCCGAACGCCTGATCGTGATCGCCGACGCCATCGGCCTGGGCCTGTTCGCCGTGGCCGGTGTATCGCAGGCGCAGGCAGCGCACATGCCGCTGTTCATCGCCTCGATGATGGGCGTCATCACCGGCATCTTCGGCGGCGTGCTGCGCGACATCGTCTGCAACGAAGTGCCGATGGTCTTCCGCGACGGCAAACCCTACGCCATCTGCGCCTTCTTCGGCTGCTGGATGTACATCGGCCTGCAGTACACCGACGTCTCCGACGACTTCGCGCTGTGGGCCAGCGCCGCGTTCATCACCATCCTGCGGCTGGTGACATGGAAGTTCGAGCTGCACCTGCACTATCACAAGAATTAAGTGCAGGCGAACTGAGCGCATAGCCGGACGGTGCGCTTCGCTCCGCGAAAGACGCGTATAAGGAGTCCTATGACACAGGAACTCGTCTGCACCATCGGCCACTCGAACCGCACCATCGAGGACTTCATCGACCTGCTGCGCCAGAACGGCATCGCCTGCCTGCTCGACATCCGGACGGTGCCGAAATCGCGCCACAATCCGCAATTCGGCCAGGACCAGCTCGCGGCCTCGCTGGCCGACGCCGGCATCGAGTACCGCTACCTGCCCGGGCTGGGCGGCCTGCGCCGAGCCCGCAAGGACTCGCAGAACGCCGGCTGGCGCAACATGTCGTTTCGCGGCTATGCCGACTACATGCAGAGCGACGACTTCGCGGCCAACGTCGAGGCGGTCGTCGAGCTGGGCCACAGCAAATCCTGCGCGCTGATGTGCGCCGAAGCGGTGCCATGGCGCTGCCACCGCTCGCTGGTGGCCGACGCCTTGCTGGTGCGCGGCGTGCGCGTCGACGACATCATCGATGCCCGCCAGCGGCGCCCGCACAAGCTGACGCCCTTTGCCCGCGTCGAGGGGCTGCACATCACCTATCCACCGGAGCAGCCGGCGGAACCGGATCAGCAGGCGTAGCTCGACGCTCTTTCCTCGTGGCGCAAGGTCAGGACCCGCACACCGTCGTGGGTCACGGCCACCGTATGCTCGAACTGCGCGGACAACTTCCCGTCTGTCGTCACGACCGTCCAGCCGTCATCTTCGGTGTGAACGGCGCGACGCCCCTGGTTTAGCATCGGCTCGATAGTGAACACCATGCCCTCCCGCAGCACCAGTCCGGTTTGCGGCTTCCCCCAGTGCAGCACTTGCGGAGCTTCGTGCATCTCGCGACCGATGCCGTGTCCGCAATACTCCCTGACGACCGAGTAGCCGTTTCGCCGGGCGTGACGCTCGATGGCATGGCCCACATCGCCAAGCCTGGCGCCTGGGCGGACCGCTTTGATGCCCCGCCACATGGCTTCATAAGTCACCTGCACCAGCCGCCTGGCCAATGGCGACACTTCGCCGACGAAATAGGTTTTGCTGGAGTCGGCGATAAATCCGTTCTTTTCCAGCGTGATGTCGAAATTCACGATATCGCCGTTCTTCAGGATATCCGCAGGGGACGGAACGCCGTGGCAAACGACGTGGTTAGGCGAGGAGTTCAGCGCGAAGGCATAGCCGTACTGTCCCTTGCTCGCGGGACGCGCATCGAGTTCATTGACGATGAAACTGTCGACCATGTCATTCACCTGCATGGTGGACATGCCGATCAGACTCAATTGGTCCAGGCGAGCAAATACACTTGCCAGCAGCTTGCCCGACTCCGCCATCAGCGCGATTTCTTCCGGCCGCTTGGTCATGTCAGAGCTCCCCTGACAGCCTGGGCGTCCACGCCCGCGGCCCTGAGTTCCCGCACAACGATCTCGTTGAAAGCCAGCGTAGGATTCATTTCGCACAGCATGCCGATCTTGATCCAGAAGGCGGCTTGCGCATTGATTGATCGGCAGGCCACGGAACTCGCCTTGCGTATCTGGTCGTGCAGCTCATCGTCGATGTTCACAATGCCCATATTTAATCCTATATACGAAACGTATACGAATCATATACTCATTTGGCGCAAACGCGCAAGGGGACGGAAATGCCCTCGACTATGAGAAAATTTGTTTTTTTGCATTTTAGGGGCGCCGCCATGGCTGACTACTCAGACCAGTTCACGATCACCAGCATCAGCGCACTAGAGGGTTTGTTCGACGCGCCCGCCGCCGCGTCCGTCTCCAAGGAGGTCGCGTTCATCCATCCGCATTACGGGGCGCTGATCAAGGCTTCGCCATTTTTCGTGCTGGCCACCAGCGGCCCGCATGGTCTCGATGCATCGCCGCGCGGCGATGCGCCCGGTTTCGTGGTGGTGGAAGATGAGACGACGCTGCTGATACCCGAGCGTCGCGGAAACAATCGCATCGACAGCCTGCGCAATATCGTCGAGGACCCGCGCGTCGCGTTGCTGTTCCTGATACCCGGTCATGGTGAAACCCTGCGCGTCAACGGCCGCGCAAGCATAGTGGTCGCGCCGGACTTGCTGGAACGTTTCGCGGTCGATGGCAAGACGCCGAAGTGCGTCCTGGTGGTGAAGGTTGAATCCGTGTTCTTCCAATGCGCCCGCGCCATCCTGCGTTCGCATCTTTGGGACGCCGCGTCGAGCCAGCGCGACAGCGAACTGCCGAGTGCCGGAACCATCCTTGCGGCACTCAGCGGTAACGCCATCGATGGCGCGCAATACGACAGGCAATTGCCCGAACGTCAGCGCGCCACCCTTTACTAACCGCTCGTTAGAACGAGTACTGTGCCAACAGCGTGTAGCGCGGACCGCTCATGAAGACCTGACGGGTGAAGTCGCCCGCATGCTGCTCCATGATCTGACGCGTGTACGAGTTGGTCAGGTTGGTCGCTTCCAGTCCGACACGGAACTTGCTCGTGAAGTCATAGAAGACCGACGCGTCCACCTGACCGTACGCCGCCTGGTACAACGGCAGGCCATAGGCCTGATCGTTGTTGGTCGTCGGGATCAGGTACTTGCCCGCACCAGCGTCCGGATTCGTGTTCAGGCCGTTGTTGCCACGGCTGCCCCACTGGTTCACACCCAGCAGGTAACGCGAGCGCCAGTTGTAGGCCAGACGCAGCGACAAACCGTTCTGCTCGTACATGAGCGCCAGGTTGATCGTGTGGCGGGACAGGCCCGGCAGCGCGGTCTTGCCGAATGGACGCGCATCGGTATCGCAACCGTTGATGCTCAGGTTGAAGTTGGAGGACGCATCGTTACCCGAGCACCATGCTTCGGCCACAGGGTCTTTCAGCGTGCGCTCGCTCGACACGTAGGTCCAGCTTGCCTGGGTGCCGACGCCACGCAGCCAATTAGGCACGAAATCGTAGTACTGCTGGTGGGCGATCTCGAAACCGCGGGCAAAGCCCTTGGCGCCATTGACCGGACCGGTGACCACGAACGTCTGCGGCTTGCCGGTGACATCCTTCGCCGTGTACGCGTAGTTCTGCGTGATGATGATGTCCTTGAGGTCCTTGTTGAAGGCCGAGAACGTCAGCGAACCGGCCTTGGCGAAGTACCACTCGGCGGTCAGGTCGATGTTGGTCGACGTGATCGGCTTCAGCATCGGGTTGCCGTCGCTGGTGCCGGTCAGGGTGGTGCCGTCGAAGCGCACCGCCGTCGTGTTGCCTGCTGCGTCCCGGGTGACCGTCTGCTGGTGCTGGGCGCTCAGCGCCGTCTGCACCTGGAGCTGGTTGAAGTCCGGACGCGACATCGACTTGGCCGCCGCAAAGCGGAATTGCAGTTCGTCGTTGGCCTTCATGCGCAGGTTCAGGCTCGGCAGCCAGTTGCCGTACGAGTTGCTGAACGACTGCGCTTCCGCGAAGCCGGCGATGTTGATCAGCTTGTCCTGGCCGCTGACGTTGACGCCGGTGCCGACGACGGGGACGGACGGCGGGGTGAACGCGACGTAGCCGCTGCCGGAACCTTGCGTCCTCACGTAGCGGATGCCGACGTTGCCGTCGACCGGATACTTGAGGTCATCCCAGCCGAAGCGCAGCTGCGTGTAGGCGGCGCGGGTCTTCTCGGTCTGCGTGTTGGTGGCGGCCGGGTCGTTGAAGGTCGCCGGCTTCCATGGATCGCAGGTCGAGCCTTTTTCGGCGCACAGCACGTCGTGGTAAGCGTGGATCTTGCTCCATTGCTCCGGGAAGCCGCGCACCGTCGCCGCGTCCGCGAACAGCATCGGCGGCAGGTTGTATTTGCCGCCGAAGAAGTTGCCGATCTGCTGCAGCGAAGCGCCGCCGGCGAAGCGCGGATCGCTCAGGCGGGCAACGCCGTTGATCTGCCAGCCTTCCATCCACGGGAAGGTGATCGCCTGCCAGTTGTAGAACTTCTGGGCCTTGTTGTTCTCGCCTTCGCGGTCGGCCATGCGGACGCCGAAGCGGATGTCGCGCAGCACCGGGTCGTCGAACGAGTACTTGACGTCGGATTTCCACGCCTTCTGGGTGGCCGTGGCGTGGTCCAGCGCTTCCTGGGTATAGGCCCAGTAGTAGTTTTTCGGGTCGGCCATGTAGGCCGCCGAACCCAGGCTGATCTGCGGAACCTTGCCGGTCATGTCCATGGTCTGGTTCGGCAGGATGAAGCCGGTCGACACGTCGGCGTCGAAGCCCTCGGTGGTCGAACGCACATGCTGGAAGTCATTGGTCCAGCTCAGCGACGGCGAGATGCGCCATTGGACGTTCAGGGCAACGTCGCGGGTGGCGGATTCGCGCGTGTTGATGCGCTGCGAGCTGTTGAACGGCGAACCGCCATAGGTCGGGTTCGAGATCGTGCCGCTCTGGAACGCGCCCTTGCTGTCGAACACCGAGTTGGCGCTGGCCACCTGCTGGTACCACTTGTCTTCGGACGAGGCCACCACGTGTTCGTCCAGGTCTTCCTTGTAGCGGGTCTTGAAGTAGGTCAGCGCGGCGGTCAGGTCTTTGTTCGGCCGCCACTGGAGGGCAGCGTAGTCGCCGCGGCGGGTGCGGTCGAAGTCCTGCGAGCGATAGCCGACGCCCAGCGGTATCCATTGCGTCTTGTTGCGGTCGTAGAGGGCCGGGTTGGTGGAGTTCACGTGCGGGAAGTACGGATCGACGCCCACGCCGTCCGACCGGCTGGGACTCTTCGCATGGGCGATATCGATCAGGGCGCCGATCTCGCCGAGCCCGGTGTTCCAGCGGTTCGACAGCAGCAGCGTACCGGTCGGGGATGGTGCGCCCTTGCGCAGCGTGGAATAGGATTCCGACACGCCGGCCGTACCCTTGAAGCCCTTGTAGTCGAACGGCATGGCGGTGCGCAGATTGACCAGGCCGGCGACAGCGCCTTCGATCTGTTCCGCGGACGGATTCTTGTAGACATCAACGCCGGCCATCAGTTCCGGCGCCACGTCGGAGAAGCCGAGCGAGCGGCCGCCACCGGCCGAGAACGCGTCGCGGCCGTTGACTTCCGAACGCACGTAAGTCAGGCCGCGCACGGACACGCCGGAGCCCTCGACCGATTGACGGTTCGGGTCGCCCGCCATGTTGCGGTCGATGGTGACGCCAGCGATACGCTGCAGCACTTCGGTGACCGAACGGTCCGGCAGCTTGCCGATGTCTTCGGCGACGATCGAATCGACGACTTCGTCGGCATTCTGCTTGAGTTTTTGTGCGGATTGCAGTGCGGCGCGCTGGCCGCTCACCACCACGACCGGTCCGGCGCTGGCGGTATCTGCCGTTTGGGCCCATGCCGGGCTGATGTGCAGCACTACAACCTGTGCGACCGCGGCGGCGATCGCCGTTTTTTGGAACTTACTCAATTTGTCTCTCCCCCATACAGGTGGTTTTTATATTTAACAACTGACACTGGTCTTTTCATAAGTACTCGCTCGAAAGTTTATGCCTCCATAAGTTTTGTAATCAGGATGAAACGCTCGCCGCCGCCTGGCTCGCGACATAGACGCCGTGCTCCGGCATCCGCGTCACCGCCTGCGCGATCAGGTCGCGCAGTTCGGCGAAGTGGCCGTGCACCACGCGGATGTCGACGCGGTCAGCCAGCGGGTCGTAGCGCTTCGGCACCACGCCGAGGCCCATCATCATCGCCACGAACGAGGGCTCGGCGAAGCCGCCGCGATCGACGATCGCCACGCGTCCGGTCGCGCGGAACAGCTCGATCTGGTGGCGCAGCGAGTCGGGGATCGCCATGTTGGCGCAGTAGCGCCAGAATTCCGAATCGTCGCGCTTGGTCAGCTTGTAGTGCAGGATGATGAAGTCGCGCACCGATTCGTAACGGATGCCCATGACGCGGTTGAATTCGTCGGCCAGCTCCGGGGCGCAATCGCGGTCCGGGAACAGTTCGAGCAGCTTGCCCACCGCCGTTTCGATCAGGTTGATGCTGGTCGATTCCAGCGGCTCGACGAAGCCGGCCGACAGGCCGATCGCGACCACGTTCTTGACCCAGGACTTGCGCCGCCGCCCGGTGACGAAGCGCAGCTGGCGCGGCTCGTCCAGCGCGGCGCCGTCCAGGCCGTCGAGCAGCACGCGGCGCGCCTGCTCGTCGCTGGTGAAGCCACTGCTGTACACGTGGCCATTGCCGGTGCGATGCTGCAGCGGGATACGCCAGACCCAGCCTGCTTCCTTCGCGGTGGAGCGGGTGTAAGGGGTCAGCTGCGGGACCGAGGCGCAGGGCACGGCCAGCGCGCTGTTGCAGGGCAGGTACTCGCTCCAGTCCTCGTAGCCCGCCTTCAGCGCGCCTTCGATCAGCAGGCCGCGGAAGCCCGAGCAGTCGATGAACAGGTCGCCTTCGACGCGGCGGCCGTCGCGCAGTTTCACGGCGGTGACGAAGCCGGTCTCCGGATGCTGCTCGACATCGACGATCATGCCTTCGATGCGCAGTGCGCCGCGCGCCACGGCGTAGTCGCGCAGATAGCTGGCGTACAGGCTGGCATCGAAATGGAAGCCGTAGGAATAGGCGTCGGTCATGCCGGGCGTTTCCTCATTCGGCGGGACGAACTTGCCGTGGCGCGCCATGATCGAGGGCATCGACCAGTTCTCCAGATCCGGCATCTTGTCGAACGCCTGCGCCAGGCGCAGCCAGTGCTGGTGCGCGCCGAGGCCGGCCAGCGCCGGGCCGAAATCGCCAAAGCCGTGGAAGAAGCGGTTGCCGACGTGGCCCCAGTCCTTGAATTCGATGCCCAGCTTGTAGCTGGCCTGGGTCTTGCTGACAAAGTCGTCGGCATCCAGGCCCAGCGCCTCGTTGTAGACGCGGATCGTGGGCAGGGTCGCCTCGCCGACGCCGATGGTGCCGATCTCGGGCGATTCCACCAGCGTCACCTCGCAGGGCTGGGTCGGGTGGCGCGCCAGGCGCTGGGCCAGCGGGGCCGCCGTCATCCAGCCGGCGGTGCCGCCGCCCACGATGACGATCCTGCGGATCGCGTCGCCATTCATGTCGTTGCCACTCATTTTATGACAACGTTTTCATTTTTGGTCGAACCAAGGGCGGCTTTTGCATATGCCCCGGATCCCGGGGCAAGTTGGGCCGCGGCCATAGCAATGGCCGTCTTCTGTAAAACTTTCATGTGTGTGTCTCCCGTATTTTTTTATATGTCCGGCAACTGCGTGCTGGTGATTGGAAATTAACATTAATTCGATCAACGAACAAATAATTATCTCCCAAACGTTGCTGTTTAACCGTATCAGCTAAACAAGGCTTGACAAGACAAAATCCCCGCCGAAGCGGGGATTGCCGAACTTTAATCGGGAATTTTTCCTCCGGGCGGAACTCCATAGCGATCCGCTTGCACATTACCACTGACACCGTGGGTGCGCACATCGATGGTAATTGGCAACATCTCCTTGTCCCAAGCCTCCCACTTGGCCTTCAGTTGCGCAAACACCTCGGGGTGGCGTTTGGCCAGGTTGGCGCGCTCGCGCTGGTCCTTGACCACGTCGAACAGGAATTCGTTGCCGCCGATTTTCAGGTACTTCCAATTGCCGGAACGGATGGCGCGCTGGGCGTTGGCCTTGTAGCGCCACAGCAACGTGCGCTCGTTGTTGGCCGCCTGGCCGGTCAGGACAGGCAGCAGGTTCTGGCCGTCGCTCGGGTATTGCTGATCGGGCGCGCCGCCGGCGGCGGCTAGCAGCGTCGGCAGCCAGTCCATGGAAATCGCCACCTGCTCGCTCACCTGCCCCGCCTTGACCCTGGCCGGCCAGCGCACGATGGCGGGCACGCGGATGCCGCCTTCGAGCAGCTCGGTCTTCTGCCCGGTCAGCGGCCAGGTCTTGGAGAAGCGTTCGCCGCCGTTGTCGCTGGTGAAGATGACGATGGTGTTCTGCGCCAGCCCCTTGTCTTCCAGCGCCTTCAGCACGCGGCCGATCGACGCGTCCAGCGATTCGACCATGCGGCCGTAGGTGGCCAGGTCGCCGCCGTCGTAGTGGAAGATGTTGTCGATGTCGCGCGAGACCGCCTCGTCGCCCGGCCCCTCCCACGGCCAGTGCGGCGCCGTGTAATGTAGCGACAGCAGGAAAGGCTTGCCGGCCTGCTGCTTGTTGACGTAGTCCACGGCGCGCGCGCCCAGCAGATCGGTGTAGTAGCCGATCTGCCGCACCGGCACTTCGCCCTCGTACAAATCCTCCTTCACCTGCGGGCCGACGCCCGGCTTGTGCGTGAAGTAATCGATGGCGCCGCCGTAGTTGCCGAAGAAGCTGTCGTAGCCGCTCTTCAGCGGGCCGAAGGTCGGCAGGTAGCCCAGGTGCCACTTGCCGATCAGCGCCGTGCCGTAGCCCTGCTTCTTCAGCAGCGACGGCAGGGTCGGATGCGTGCGCGGCAGGCCGATGGTGTCGGAGGCGCCGGCGATCGGCTCTTCCAGCCCGCCGCGCAGCCGGTACTGGTAGCGGCCGGTGATCAGCGCGAAACGCGTGGCCGAGCATACGGCCGAATTGGCGTACGCCTGCGTGAAGCGGATGCCCTGCCCGGCCAGCTGGTCCAGGTGCGGCGTCTTGAAGTCGGTCTGGCCGTAGACGCCCAGGTCGGCGTGGCCCAGGTCGTCGGCCAGGATGAAGAGGATGTTCGGCTGCTCCTTGCCGGCGCCGAAGACGTTCGGCAGCGCTCCAGCCAGCGCCAGGGCCGGCAAGGTTTTCAGGACGCTGCGGCGGGTATGGTCAGTCATGCTTGGTCTCCAGTCAGAAGTCTGCGCGGGCCGTCACGCCGAGCTGGCGCGGCGTGCCGATCACGGCGTTGTAAGCGCCCGGGTTGGTGTTCCAGGTGCTGGTGTAGTACAGCTTGTCGAACACGTTCTTGGCCCAGAACGAAACGTCCCAGCGCGTCGCGCCGTTCCTGATCTTCACGCCGGCCGACAGGTTGGTCAGGCTGTACGACGGGATGCGCCCGTACTCGGACGCGTCCAGCGTGCCGTAGGTGCTGCTGCGGTAGGCGTAGTTGATGTTGCCATAGCCTTCGATGTTGGCGGCCACCGCGTGCGCGTATTGCGCGCTCAGGTTGCCGATCCAGCGCGGCGCGTTGACCAGCGCGGCGCGGCCCGACAGATCGCAGAAGGCGCCGGCTTTCTCCGGCGGGCACGGCGCGTTTTTATACTCCTTGTACTTGACGTCGTTGAACGAACCGTTGGCGCCCAGCGTGAAGCCGCGCGCCACTACCAGGCTGGTGTCCAGCTCCAGGCCCCGGCTGCGCACGTTGCCGGCGTTGGTCAGGTAGGAGGTGGCGCTGACCGGGTCGTAGGCGTTGCTCTGGTAGCCCTTGACCTCGTTCCAGAACAGGCTGGCGTTGACTTGCGCGCGGCGTTCCAGCAGGTTGCTCTTGATGCCCAGCTCGAGGTTGTTGGCCTTCTCGTTGTTGACCTTGAGCGAGGATACACCCGCCGCGCCCGGCACCGACAAATTGATGCCGCCGGATTTTTCGCCGTGCGACACGCTGCCGAACGCCAGCACGTCGGTATCGATCTTGTAGGCCAGCGTGACCAGCGCCGATGGACTCAAATTGTTCAGGTGGACGTCGCCGGAGTTGTAGGCGCCGTAGCGGGCGTTGCGCGAAGCCAGCGCGGCGCCGGCGACGGCGGCGCCGCCGGCGGGCGCGTCGCGCGTCACCTGGGCGATCTTGTCTTCATAGGTGGCGCGCAGGCCGCCGGTCAGGTCCCACTGCGGATCGATGTGCCAGATCGACTGGCCGAACAAGGCGTAGCTGTTGACGCGCAGGTGGCCGTTGCCGATGCTGGTGACGTTGCTCCATGCGCCTGCGGGCGTCGCGTTGAACTTGTCGGCCAGCGGACCGTTGTAGGTGAAGCTGACGTTGTCGAGATTCTGGTAGTAGTAATAGGCGCCGAGCACCGATTCCACCGGTCGCCCCAGCGGCGTGGCCAGGCGCAGCTCCTGTGTGAACTGGCGGTGGCGGGCGGAGGCGCCGACGTTCAGCACCACCGGCACTTCGAGGCCGTCATCGTTGTGCGGCGTGAAGTTCCAGAAGCGGTAGGCGCTGATGGAGGTGAACTTGTAGTCGTTGTCCAGCTTCCAGTTGACCTCGCCGGAGACGCCGCCCTGGTGCACGTCCACGTGCGAGCCGCGGTCCAGGTTGACCTCGCGCAGCGACGGATCGGTGATCGGGTGCCCGCCGACGGCGGCGGCCTGCGCCAGGAACTTGCCGCTCGGGCCGGCGTTGTAGAACACCAGCGTGCCGTTGTTGGAGTCTTCGACGTTGTAGTCGGCGATCAGGCGCGCGCTGACCTTGTTGTTCGGTTCCAGCAGCAACTGGGCGCGCACGCCTTCGCGGTCGCCGCCCTGCACCTTGTCGCCGTTGTAGACGTTGGTGATGTAGCCGCCTTCATGCGTCTTGTAGACGGCGAGGCGGCCGGCCGCCGTGTCCGAGAACGCGCCCGAGATGACGGCCTTGCCCTGCACATAGCCCTGCTCGCCGGCCGAAATCTGCGCGCTGTTCTCGCTGCGGAAAGTCGGCTGCCTGGTGGTGATGTTCAGCACGCCGGCGGTGGTGTTCTTGCCGAACAGCGTGCCCTGCGGACCGCGCAGCAGTTCCAGCTGCTGGATGTCGAGCGCATCGAACGCGGCCATGCCGGGACGGGCCAGGTAGACGTTGTCCAGGTAGACGCCGACGCTGCCTTCGAGGCCATCGCTGGCGGGATTGTTGCCGAGCCCGCGGACGGCAAAGCTCATCTGGCGGGCGTGGACGTAGTTGACGGTGGTGCTCGGCAGCAGCTGCTGCAAGTCCTGCACGCGATAGACGCGGTTGCCTTCCAGCGCGCTGCTGTCGAGCACGCTCATGGTGGTCGGCACGCTTTGCGACGTCTCGTTGCGGCGCCGCGTGGAGACGGTGACGCGGGCCACCACTTCCAGCGAGGCGTCGGCGGCGGCCGTGGTGGCAGCCTGGCCTTCGCCTTCGGCGGCTGCCGTGCTCGCGGCAGCCGCTTCCGCCGCCGTCCCCGACACGGCCGACAAGCCCACGGCTGCGGCGTTCTGCGCATACACCGGCGCCGAGGCCGCGATGATCAATCCATAAGCCGCGGCGACGGCGGCGGCCAGTTTATTCTGTTGCATGACTATTTTCCTGTGGTTGTACTGCGAATTGCGCGGGCGTGAACCGCCCCGCACGCCGGCTTGGCGGCCGGCGCGTTGATCGTCATAAGTAGGTGGCGTTTAGTTTGTGGCTACGCGGAACTTGCCCTGCTCCGGCGGGGTGACCGCCTTTTCGGAGCGTGGCGTGCCGTCAGGCACCCAGTTGTACGGCACCGGTTGGGCGCGGTACAACCAATTGCTCAGCACCGGCTTGCCCGCGCCGGCAACCGGCGTCGGCGCAAAGTACGGGCTGACGTATTCCCAGGCGATGTCGCCCTTGGATGTGACCTGGAAGATGCGGCCGTTCATGCCCTCATCGATCAGCGTATTGCCGTTCGGCAGGCGGCGCGCGCTGCTGATGAACGAGCTGTAGAAGCCCCAATCCGGCCCGTTGGAATCGCCGCCGGTGTACTCCCACACGATCTGCTTGCTGACCGGGTCGATCTCCAGCACGCGCGAGCGCGGCTGCACGCCGACGCCGACGCGCGGATAGCCCGCCTCGCCCTGGTTGTCGAACACCAGGATGTGGCCGGCGCCCGGCAGGCCCGGCTCGATCAGGTGGGCGTCATGCTGGCCGACGATCTGGTCCACCGGACGCGGCAGCACGCGCGGTCCGCGCACCTGCGCCGGATAGTCCGGCCCCAGCGACCACACCACCTTGCCGCTCTGCTTGTCGAGGATGACGATGAAGTTCGCCTCGCGCGAATCGATCAGGATGTTCTCGGGATTGAAGCGCTGGTCGCCCGCGTCGAACCAGCGGTTGGGACCCAGCACCGACATGTTATTGACATGCAGGTAGTCGAACGGCGCGGCCCTGCCGCGCGGCGAGTAGCCGCCCTTCACCAGCTTCAGCGATTCCGGCTTGAAGCCGAATTCGTCCAGGTGATCGGACGCCACCCACTTCCAGACGATATCGCCGCCGGGCGTGACCTCGTAGATCACGTCGTCCAGCACCTGCGGCGCGGCGAAGCCGGCCAGCGGATGCACCAGGTTGGCCAGCACCAGCGTATTGCCGTTCGGCAGACGGCGCCAGTCGTGGTGCTGCTTGGCGCTGCCGCCGGGCACTTGCGGCGAGGCCTTGCCTTCCACCGGCGCCGCATACGCATCCTGCGCGCCGCCCGCAGCGCCCCACTGCCATACCACCTTGCTGTCCCAATCCAGCTCGCCTATCGCCTGATTGCGCAGGCCGTTGCCCTCGTTGGATGTGCCGGCCGTGCTGGCCAGCTGCACCAGCACGTGGCCGCGCTTGCCGCCCGTCAGCGCCGGGTCCAGCAGCACCGGCGGAAAGCCTTCGGCGTTCCAGCGATGCACCTCGTTGCCGTTCATGTCGATCAGGTGGGTGTTCTTGTCCTGCCCGCTGAAGATGACGTAGCTGTTGTAGGCGGTGGCGGTATCGTAGCGGGTAACGCCGGTGGGATAGACGCTGGGCGCGGCGCCCAGGTTGGCGGCAACCGCCAGGAGTGACAGTGCTGCAAGCTTGGTGGTGGTGGTCATGACACGCGTTCTCAGGAGTGGACAGTGTGTCTATATTACTAATCCACCCAGAAAACCCGAACTAATATAACCAAACATCGTTATACAAAAAATGCCGGATAAACCGGCATTGTGGGGATGAGGCGCAGGCGGCGATTACACCGCCTCGGCGCCGGTCTCGCCGGTACGGATGCGTATCACCTGTTCGACGTTCTGCACGAAGATCTTGCCGTCGCCGATCTTGCCGGTACGGGCGGCCTTGATGATGGCATCCACCACCTGCTCGGCCACGCCGTCGTCGACCACCACTTCCACTTTGACTTTCGGCAGGAAGTCGACCACGTATTCGGCGCCACGATACAGCTCGGTGTGGCCCTTTTGGCGGCCGAAGCCTTTTACTTCGGTGACGGTCAGGCCGGTGACATTGACTTCAGCCAGCGCTTCACGCACTTCGTCCAATTTGAACGGCTTGATCACAGCGGTAATCTGTTTCATGACTTCTCCTTATTTAAAACCTGAATCGAAAATCTGTAGCCGGCCAACTGTGGACAGCGAGCGCACGTCTGTATTGTAATCGACGCGCACCCGCTGTCCATCAACGTCTGCGAATACCAGCTAAATCATTTAATCTTGCACCGGAATGGAGCGTAATTCTTCCAGCCATACAACGCTTTGCGCATCGCTCGGCGCGCGCCAGTCGCCGCGCGGCGACAGCGAGCCGCCCGTGCCCACCTTCGGTGCGTTCGGCACACAGCTGCGCTTGAACTGGCTGGTGCGGAAGAAGCGGTCGAGGAAGATGCCCAGGTTCTTCTTGATCGCGGCCAGGTCGTACTGGTTGCGGGTGACGTGATCGCCGTCCGGCCAGCGGCCCAGCTCCTTGTCCCGCCAGGCGCTGAGCGACAGGAAGGCCACCTTCGACGGGCGGAAGCCGAAGCGCAGCACGTAGTACAGGTTGAAGTCCTGCAGCTCGTACGGACCGATGGTGCTTTCGGTGCGCTGCTCCGGCTGGCCGTCCGCCGTGCCCGGCACCAGCTCGGGGCTGATCTCGGTGGCCAGGATATTGAGCAGCACCTGCGCGTCGTTGCGGCCGATCACGCCGGATTCGGCGACCCAGCGCACCAGGTGCGAGATCAGCGTCTTCGGCACGCTGGCGTTGACGTTGTAGTGCGACATGTGGTCGCCCACGCCGTAGGTGCACCAGCCCAGCGCCAGCTCGCTCAGGTCGCCGGTGCCGCAGACGATGGCGTTGTGGTGGTTGGCCAGGCGGAACAGGTGGTTGGTGCGCTCGCCGGCCTGGACGTTTTCAAACGTGATGTCGTACTGCGCCTGCCCTTCCGAGTACGGATGGTTCAGGTCCTTCAGCATCTGGATGCAGCTCGGGCGGATGTCGATTTCCTGCGCCGTGCAGCCGACCAGTTTCATCAGCTGGTGCGCCTGCGTCAAGGTGCGCTCGCTGGTGGCGAAGCCGGGCATGGTGTAGGCCAGGATATTGGTGCGCGGCAGCTTGAGCTTGTCCATCACGCGCGCGCACACCAGCAGCGCGTGCGTCGAATCAAGCCCGCCGGAGACGCCGATGACGATCTTCTTGATGTTGCTCGACGTCAGGCGCTGCGCCAGCGCCTGCACCTGGATGTTGTAGACCTCGTTGCAGCGCTCGTCGCGCCGGCGCGCATCGGCCGGCACGTAAGGGAAGCGCTCGACGCAGCGCTTCAGCGCCAGCGGCTGTTCGCGGTTGATGTCCAGCTCGAAGAACACGGTGCGGAATTTATTCACCTCGGCGGCATGGCGCTGCACCGATTGGGCGAAGGTGTTCATGCGCATGCGCTCGCGCGACAGGCGCTCGAGGTCGATGTCGGCAAAGGTCAGCGTGGCTTCGTCGCTGAAGCGCTTGGACTCGGCCAGCATCTCGCCGTTTTCGCAGATCACGCCCTGCCCGTCCCACGCCAGGTCGGTGGTCGACTCGCCGGTGCCGGCCGAGGTGTACAGGTAGGCCGCGATGCAGCGCGCCGATTGCTGCGACACCAGCTGGTTGCGGTAGCCGGCCTTGCCGACCAGCGCGTTCGAGGCCGACAGGTTGACCAGCACCGTGGCGCCGGCCAGCGCGGCGAACGACGACGGCGGTATCGGCACCCACACGTCTTCGCAGATCTCGACGTGGAATTTGAACAGCGGCATGTCGGCCACCTCGAACAGCAGGCCGGAGCCGAACTGCACGCGCTCGCCCAGCAGGTCGATCTCGGTGGCGACCGCATAGTCGCCGCTGCTGAACTGGCGCGCGTCGTAGAATTCGCCGTAGTTGGGCAGATAGCTCTTCGGCACCACGCCCTGGATCTGGCCACTGGCGATGACCACCGCGCAGTTGTACAGCTGGTGCTCGACGCGCAGCGGCGCGCCCACCACGATCGTCATCTTCCACTGTCCCGACGCGGCGACGATGTCGTCCAGCGCTTCGAGGCAGCCGTCCAGCAAGGCGCGCTGATGGAACAGGTCGTCGCAGGTATAGGCCGACAGGCCCAGCTCCGGGAAGGCGACCAGCGCGGCGCCTTGTTCGGCGGCCTGCGCGGCCAGCTGGATGGTCTGGGCGGCGTTGTAGGCGGGATCGGCGATGCGGCAAATCGGCGCGGCGATCGCCACGCGGGCAAAGTCGTGCGAGTACAGATTGAGGAAATTCGAGGTCATGTCTAGTCTTTCGCGTGCACTACGGACATACAAAATTGAATTATCGCATGGGGGCGGCCGCTCCGCCGTCAACAGGAATGCCTCAGATAAGCTAGACTGGCGCCAACATCAAAGGCCGGAGGCAGGCGTGTCAGAAGCAGAGTTTACGATCATCGACTCATTGGTAGGCGTGGACCCGGCGCAATGGCAGGCGCTGGCCGGCGACAATCCGACGCTGTCCCACGCCTTCCTGCACGCGCTGCACGAAACCAATTGCGCCTCGCCGCACACCGGCTGGACCCCGCGCTACCTGGTGCTGCACCGCGACGGCGCGCTGCGGGCGGCCATGCCGCTCTACCTGAAGGACCACAGCCGGGGCGAATACGTGTTCGACCACGCCTGGGCCGACGCCTTCCACCGCAACGGCATCGACTACTATCCGAAACTGCTGTCGGCGGTGCCGTTCACGCCGGTGACCGGCAGCCGCCTGCTGGCGCACACGCAGGAAGACCGGCAGCTGCTGGCGCGCGCCGCGCTGCAGGTGGCGCGGCAGCTGGACACGTCGTCGCTGCACATCCTGTTCCCCGACGAACAGGACAGGCAGGCGCTGGCCGAGGCCGGCTTCATGCTGCGCGAAGGCGTGCAGTTCCACTGGGAGAATGCCGGCTACGCGGATTTCGACGCCTTCCTGTCCAGCATGAAAATGGAGAAGCGCAAGAAGCTGAAGCAGGACCGGCGCCGCGTGCTGGACGCCGGCATAGCCTTCGAGCACCTGGCCGGCGGCCAGATCACGGACGAGGCGCTGCGCTTCTTCTACAGCTGCTACGTCTCGACCTACGAGGCCCACTATTCCAAGCCCTACCTGAGCCTGAAGTTCTTCCAGCGCATCCTGCGCGAGCAGCCAGACAGCCTGATGATCGTGCTGGCCAAACGCGGCGGCCAGCCGGTGGCGGCGGCGCTGAACCTGGTCGGCGGCAACATCATGTACGGGCGCTACTGGGGCACGCAGGAATTCGTCTCCGGCCTGCACTTCGAGACCTGCTACGTGCAGTCGATCGAATACTGCATCCACCACGGCATCGCCCGTTTCGAAGGCGGCGCCCAGGGCGTGCACAAGATGTCGCGCGGGCTGGTGCCGACGCCGACCTGGTCCGCGCACTGGGTGGCGGACCGGCGCTTCGCCGACGCCATCGCCGATTTCCTGGCGCAGGAAACGGCGGCCATGGACGACTACATCGACGAGCTGGCCGAGCACGTGCCGTTCAAGGCCGCCTGCTGACAGGTCGCTTCAGTGCTGGGCGGCCGGCGCGGTGCGGCGCTCGCCGACGCGGCGCTCGGCATTCACCTGCCTGGCCGCCGACCAGGGCATGCGCCCATACGAGCGGTACGCCAGCGCCAGATACAGCGCTCCGGCCACGATCGCGTAGGTGCCGATCAGCCAGACCAGCGCCAGCGCGCCGATGGCGGGCAGCGTCAGCAAAATCGTGCCGAACACGATGGCCGCCAGGCCGCCGGCCAGCAGCAGCCAGTCGCCGCCCCGCAAATGATTGCGCAGGCGCACGGCCAGCACGATATCCAGCACGCCGGTGATCATCGCATTGACGCCGATGACGATGACCAGCACCAGCGCGGCCAAGCCGGGCCGCATGACCGCCAGCACGCCGGCAACCAGGCTCACCAGCCCGAGCAGCAGCAACAGCCACCAGTCCAGCGCATGGGGACCGGTGGCATGGCGCCGGTGCCGCACCGTGCCGGCCAGGTAGACTATCCCCGCCAGCAAGGCATACAGCGCAAAAATCGCCACCAGGCTCAGTACCGTCGGCCCGGGCATGGTCAGCGCCAGGCCGCCGAACACCAGCAGCAGCACGCCGCGCAGCGCCAGCACCCACCAGGACCGCAACACCATGGGCTTCGCATCCATATCCCCTCCTACACCGTAGCGTCTCATCTCATTCAGAGCGGTCTGGCGGGCAAAGGGTTCCGCAAACCGGTAAAATGGAAGCGTTACCTACGATTTTTACGTAGAGGAAACCCGTAGATGAAACCAGTTTGCTTCACAGCAACGTCAATCGGGCCTATACTTTGCGCCCCTTGTAGGGTTTTATCAGGACATGGCAAGCAAGCATGAATGCAGATTTTATAAGACAGCGTGAGCGGTTCAGGTCCGCCACGATGAAGCGGATCGATGTCAGCGACGAATCCTACAACAACGTCACCGAGATATTGGCCCCCATCGCCAAGCCGTTCCATGTGCGCAAGGGAGCTTATCTGCAGCGCGCCGGCGTCCCGGCGACCCAGGTGCACTGGATCAGCAGCGGCGTGGTGCGCAGCGGCTTTTTCAACCGCGACAACACGGAAATGACCTTGCGCTTTTACCGCGAAGGCGAATCGGCCACCACGCTGACCGACCTGATCAGCGGCGAGAGCGGCCAGCCCGCGGTGCAATTCCTGATTGCGGAAACGCCGGTGAGCGGTTTCACGCTGGACTGGGAACTGTCCTGCCAGCTGCGCGCGCAGCATGAAGTGATGCAGCACTATCACCTGAACATCGCCATGCACGGCTTGCAGACGCTGGCGCAGCGCGCCTACACCAACGGCGAAACCTCGGCCCACGAGCGGCTGGCGGCGTTCCGCGAAGAATATCCGGGACTGGAGGCGCGCATCTCGCAGCGCGCGGTGGCGTCCTACCTGGGCATCACGCCGCAATACATGTCGCGCCTGCGGCGCGAGGCCGAAGCGGCAGCCGCCCAGCCGGAATAAAAAAAGCCCCGCACGCGGGGCTTTCTCGTTGCGGCAGCGGAAATTACGCGATGCCGTTTTCCTTCTTGTACGACTCGACGCCGCTCAGGATTTCCTTCTTCGCTTCTTCAGGACCGTACCAGCCGTCGATCTTGACCCATTTGCCTTTTTCCAGGTCCTTGTAGTGCTCGAAGAAGTGCTGGATCTGGCGCAGGCGCAGTTCGTTCAGGTCTTCCGGCTTCTGCCAGTGGCTGTAGATCGACAGCACCTTGTCGACCGGCACGGCCAGCACTTTGGCGTCTTCACCGGATTCGTCGGTCATTTTCAGCACGCCGATAGGACGGCAGCGCACCACCACGCCCGGGATCAGCGGGAACGGGGTGATCACCAGCACGTCGACCGGGTCGCCGTCGTCGGACAGGGTGTTCGGCACGTAGCCGTAGTTGCATGGGTAGTGCATCGCCGTGCCCATGAAGCGGTCGACGAAGATCGCGCCCGACTCCTTGTCGACTTCATACTTGATCGGATCGGCGTTCATCGGGATTTCGATGATGACGTTGAAATCGTTCGGCAGGTCGCGGCCGGAAGATACTTTATTCAAGCTCATGGGGGTTTCCTCGTAGGTGCTGGCAAATGTTTAACCGCGTAATTATAGCGAAGTACAGCCCGCTTGTGCAGCGCAGCACCGCAAAACAGTGCGTCAAACGACATCATCCCCTGAGCGGACACAATAGCAAAACATCGTAACTTGCCTAAACTGGGATTTGGCGCATCTCACCCGGGGTCGTTCGCGTATGGCATCTTCAAAAAGCAAATGGCTTGCCTATACTGTCATTGTCGGACTAATCCCGCTCCTGACAAGGCTGCTGGCATGGACAGTAACCGCCCCGGGCATGGTTGGACCACTCATGGCCTCCGACTTCATTACCTTGGGCTTGGTACTGCATATTTCCATCGTCAACGAGGTGGAACATGCGACATTGAGAGCTGCGGACTTGAAAACCATATCCAATGGCACGTCTCTTCTGTTCATAACCTCATACGGAGCTTTATATGCCATCGCCATCATCGGCGAAAGAAATCCGCGTTTCGTAGACACCTCGCTGATGCTAAGCATCAGTGTCGGGCTGGCAGCTACATCCTTCCTGCTAGGTTTAAAAGTCTATCAACGCCTCTCGCACAGGAATTCAAAATGACCGCATTCGTTACATTCGTTTACATCCTCGCGGGCATCACGATAATTGTCGGTCTCGGCGTCTCGCTCTGGCTTCACTTCGATACAAAAAAAAAATATCCTGAAAGCCTGGGCAGCGACAAAATATCAGAGCAATGAGTGGGGCGAAGAAAACTACAAGATCGTCGCCAGCGCGCACTGGCGGTAGTGGTTGGCGGCCTCCTCCTGCTGGCCCAGCGCTTCGTGCATCTGCGCCAGCTTCAGGTGGGATTCGCGCACCATGCGCGGATCCGAGGCGTCCGACAAGGCTTGCTCCAGGTAGCGCTGGGCCTTGCCCCACAGCTTTTGCTTCAGGCACAGCGAACCCAAGGTCAGCGCCAGCTCGGCGTCGGTCGGGCGCGCGTGGATCCAGTTTTCGCAGTGCTCGATCTGCATCAGCAACGCGGCCGAGCCGGCCGGCGCCGCCGCTTCGCGGTAGGCGCGCACCACGCGGTCGTCCCAGTCGGCGGCCAGCGACTCTTCCGCCACCAGGCGCGCTTCGTCATGCAGTCCGCGCGCGTTCAGCGCGGTGGCGGCGCGACAGGCGACGTAGGGCTTGATGCGGTCCGAGTTCGGCACCGTCGACCACACGCGCTGCAGCGATTCGGCGTCGTGGCCCTCGTCGGACAGCATGTCGTCGTAGGCCAGCTCGCGCAGCCGCGCCGACAAGGCCGGATGCAGCGCGCGGTGCTTGTCCAGCGAACGCACCAGGCGCAGCACTTCCGGCCAGTTCTTGGCCTGCTGCTGCGCCTTCAGCGACCATTGCAGGGCGTGAATGTGGCGGGTGCCACTGGCGTTGAGTTCGCGCACCGCTTCCAGCGCCTGCTCCGGCTGATGGTCGTCGACCAGCAACTCGGTCATCGTCATCAGGCGCGCGGTCTTCATCGCGCTGTCGCCGCCGAGGCGGGCCAGCCAGTTGTCGCGGCGCTGGCTTTGACGCATGCGGTGCGCGGCGCGGGCGCCGATCAGCGCGGCCACGCCGGCGTTGTCCGGCAGTTCGGCGGCGCGCATCGCGGCTTTTTCGGCATGGCCGAAACGGCCCTCGAACAAGGCCTTCAGCGCTTCGCGCAAGCCCTTGTTGCCGTCACGCTCGCGCTTCTGCTGGCGGTAGGCGGCAACCTTGCCCGGCATCTTGACGGTGGCGCGGAAGGCGCGGATGACCAGGTACAGGAAGGCGAACAGCGCCACTTCCAGCACCACGAAGAAGTTCAGCGACAAGTCGATGCGATTGGGCGGGTAGAACAGCACCACGTTGCCCGGGTTGTAACGCGCCGTCACGGCGATGCCGATCGCCGCGGCCATCAGGGCGACTATCCAGAGAAATAAACGCATGGCTATGGCTTCGCTTTGTAGTTGCGCACAGCGTTCAGGCTGTCCGACAGGGTCGGCATTTCAATCGCCAGATTGCTGCCCTGCACCTGGCGCAGCAGCGCCTGCACGGTCTGCGTCGACTTGGCGCGCACGTCGAAATACTTGACCAGCGCTTCCTGCGCGGCGATCAGGTCGGCGCGGAAGGCCGCCTCGTTGCGCGACAGCAGCGCCATGCGGGCGTTCAGCAGGCGCAGCTTCAGGTTCTCGCGCAGGAAGTAGGCCTGGGTCGGCGACAGCATCAGCGCGTCCGGCGTTTCCACGCTGCGCACGCGGATCAGCTGGCGCACGTCGATCCACATCTCGCTGCTCCAGCCGCTCCAGGTGTCCTGCAGCGCCTGCAGCCACGGGCTGGTCTGTTCGACCGGCTCAGGCTTGGCGCCCTTGGCCAGCGGCTTGGCCGGCTTGAGTTTTTTCTCCGGCGGCGCCGGCAGCGTCGGCTTTTCGTCCGACAGCATCGGCAGCGTGTCGATCTGCGCGATGGCGTTGTCGAGGCGCAGCGCCACACCCACCGAATCGACGCTCGGCAGCGCCTTCAGCTTTTCCGTGTCCTTGGCGATGGCGCGGCGGATGGTGATGAATTGCGGCTTGTCCGAACGCGACAGGCTGCGGTCGGCGTTCTGCAGCGCGATCAGCGCGCCCGGCACGTTGCCGGCCAGTTGCAGTTGCTGGCTGGCGGTCGACAGCACTTGTTCGATCTCGGTCAGCGCCCACTCGTCGCGGTTCTTCGACAGGTCCTGGTACAACTGCTCCAGCGCCAGTTGCTGGCTCTGCGCTTCCTGCTGCTTGCTTTCCAGCAGGCTGACCTTGACTTGCAATTCCTTGCTGCTCTCCTGCACCGCGCGCGCCAGGGTGCCGGTTTCGGCATTGCTGGCGTCGCCCTTTTGCAGGCGGCGCGCCATTTCCTCGCGCAGGTTGCGCACCTGATTGTGCGATGACCAGGTCTGGCCGGCCAGCAGGATCGCCAGCACGAGGATGCCCACCAGCAGCGTCTGCGGCTGCTGGATGGTCTCAAGCAGGCTGGGCTCGGGCTGCGGCGGCTTGGCGGCAGGCGGGGTCTCGGGGGCGGCGCCGGTCGAGACGACGGGATCAGGTAATGTAGGCAAATCGTTCATAGGCGTGATTGTAACGCGGCCAGCAGGCGTTCGTCGCCTGATCCTGTGAGCGTCAGTCGGGAAAACCCCAAATTATTTGCCGTTTCGGCAATTCGGGCATGCGGAATGATCAAATGCTGCTGTTGCATCAATACAACGCTATTCTGCTGCGCCGCATCAGGATGTTCCTGGTCGAGCCGGACCAGCAGATCGCACAGGCCGCGCAACGCTTCGGAGCTGGTGATGATCCAGTCATTTTGCTGCGACAGCAAATGGCGCAAGGTGGCCGCCAGCTGCGGCGTCAGCCGCGGCACCGAGCGGCGATAGGCCGGCACCACGTCGACCAGGGCACCGGCGGCGCGCAGGCCGTCGGCCATCAGTTCACGCCCGCTTTCGCCGCGCACGATCAGCACCGGCTGGCCCCGCAAGGCCTGCAGGTCCAGCGTTTGCAGCAGGTGTTCGGAATCGCTGTGGGCGCTGTCGGCCGGGCTGACGATATGCACCCGGTCCGGCGTGACGCCGTGCGCGGCCAGCGCCGCGCGGCTGCCCTCGCCCAGCACGGCCAGCGTGACGCCGTCCGGCCACCGCTGGATGTGGGCGAAGGCGGCGTCGATGGCGTTCGGCGAAACGAAGGCCACCAGCACGTAGCCTGGCACCGGCGCGGTCAGCCTGGCCAGCGCGGCCAGCAGGGCGGCCGGTTGCGGCAGGGGTTCGATTTCAAGCAGCGGCAGCAATTCGACCCGGCGGCCCAGCGCGGTCACGCGGGCCGCCAGCGGCAAGGCTTGCGCCAGGGGACGGGTGATGACGACGGCGCCGGTCATCCGCAGGTCAGGCGTCCGCAGCGGGCGGCGAGGCCTGGGCCGCCAGGTCGGCCGAACGGGCGTCGGCGTCGGCCTGCGCCGCCTCGCTCAGGCACACCGACAGGATGCCGACCGCGTCCTGCGCGCGCAGCAGCTCGGCCACCTGCGCGCCCAGCGCCTCGGGATCGGCGGCCGCGCCGCGCACTTCAGCGCTGGCCATGCGGCTGCCGTCCGGCGTCGCCACCATCGCGCGCAGATGCATCTGCCCGCCTTCAACGGTGGCAAACGCCGCCAGCGGCACCTGGCAGCTGCCGCCAAACACTTTCGACACCTTGCGCTCGGCCGTGACGGCTTGCGCGGTGGCCTCGTGGTTCAGCGGCGCCAGCAGGGCCATCAGGTCGACGCCGTCGTCGCGCTCGGCGATTTCGATCGCCATCGCGCCCTGCCCGGCGGCCGGCAGGCTGCTGGCCGGATCCAGCAACACGCGGATGCGCTGCGGCAGGCCCAGGCGTATCAGGCCGGCGGCGGCCAGGATGATGGCGGCGTAGTCGCCACGATCGAGCTTGCCCAGCCGGGTGTCGAGGTTGCCGCGCAGCGGCTTGATGACTAGGTGCGGATAGCGCGCCGCGATCAGCGACTGGCGGCGCAGGCTGCTGGTGCCGACGACGGCGCCGGCCGGCAGCTCGTCCAGCGAGGCGTAGTCGTTGGAAACGAAGGCGTCGCGCGGATCTTCGCGCTCCAGCACGGCGGCCAGCGCGAATCCTTCCGGCAACTCCATCGGCACGTCCTTCAGCGAATGCACCGCCAGGTCGGCGCGGCCCTCGGCCATCGCGACTTCAAGTTCTTTGACAAACAGCCCCTTGCCGCCTACCTTGGACAACGTGCGATCAAGAATTTGATCGCCTTTTGTCGACATTCCTACAATTTTGACATCGCACTGCGGATATAATAATGTCAAGCGAGCGCGGACATGCTCGGCCTGCCACATGGCAAGGCGGCTTTCACGCGAAGCGATTACCAACGTGGACGGGGGATTTTGTAGTAATTCCGATATTTTCAAAACCAGTTCTTTCGCTGTAGCTGACGCTAACCGGCGCAGGCCAGTAACACGCGCGTGTTTAAGATCACAAATTTTATCACGCTCACCTTCTTGCAGAACCGGGCCACAAGCCTTTGCACCGACATTTCATCCTTTGCGGCTTATCTCATGGCAAAACAATCTAGTGCAACGAACGATCAAACGGCTGAACAACCTGGCGTGGACACGAATCTCGATAAAGACGCGCCCCTCAAAGAAGACATCCGCCTGCTGGGCCGCCTGCTGGGCGACGTGCTGCGCGACCAGGAAGGCGAGGAAGTCTACGCCGTGGTCGAGACCATCCGGCAAACCGCCGTGCGCTTCCGCCGCGAGGCCGACGCCGGCGCCGCCAAGGAACTGGACGGCATGCTGAAAATCCTGACGCGCGAGCAGACCATTTCCGTGGTGCGCGCGTTCTCGTACTTCTCGCACCTGGCCAATATCGCCGAGGACCAGCACCACATCCGCCGCCGCCGCGCGCACCTGCTGGCCGGCTCGAAGCCGCAGCAGGGCAGCGTCAGCTTCGCGCTGTGCAAGCTCAAGGAAGCCGGCGTCAGCCAGGAAACCGTGGGCGATTTCTTCCAGCAGGCGCTGATCGCGCCGGTGCTGACGGCCCACCCGACCGAGGTGCAGCGCAAGTCCATCCTGGACGCCGAGCACGACATCGCCCGCCTGCTGGCCGAGCGCGACCTGCCGCTGACGCCGAAGGAACAGGCGGCCAATATGCACCTGCTGCGCGCCCGCATCGCGACCCTGTGGCAGACCCGCATGCTGCGCTACTCCAAGCTGACCGTGGCCGACGAGATTGAAAACGCCCTGTCCTACTACCGCATCACCTTCCTGCGCGAACTGCCGGGCCTGTACGACGACATCGAGACCGACATCGCCGCCCACTACGGCAACGGCGACGGCGCCACCACGCAGATCAACGCTCCCTACGTGCAGATGGGCAGCTGGATCGGCGGCGACCGCGACGGCAACCCGAACGTCAACGGCGGCACCATGGAGCACGCGCTGACGCGCCAGGCCACCACCATCCTCGACTTCTACCTGGAAGAGGCGCACACGCTGGGCGCCGAACTGTCGGTGTCGACGCTGATGATCGCCTGCAGCCCCGCGTTGCAGGCGCTGGCCGACCACTCGCCCGACACCTCCGACCACCGCGCCGACGAACCGTACCGCCGCGCGCTGATCGGCATCTACGCCCGCCTGGCCAGCACCGCCCGCGCGCTGGGCGCGACCAACATCCTGCGCAAGGAAGTGGGCCATGCCGAACCGTACGCCAACGCCGCCGAATTCTCGGCCGACCTGCAGGTGCTGGTCGATTCGCTCAACGCCAACCACGGCGCCGTGCTGGTGCAGCCGCGCCTGTCGACCTTGAAGCGCGCGGCCGACATCTTCGGCTTCCACCTGGCCTCGCTGGACATGCGCCAGTCGTCGGACATCCACGAACGCGTGCTGGCCGAGCTGTTCGCCAAGGCCGGCGGCCAGGCCGACTATTCGTCGCTGGACGAGGACGCCAAGGTGGCGCTGCTGCTGAGCGAACTGGCGCAGCCGCGCCTGCTGTACTCGCCGTACATCGCCTACTCGGCCGAGACCGTTTCCGAGCTGGGCGTGCTCAGCGCGGCGCGCCAGATCCGCGCCCGCTACGGCGAGCGCGCCATCCGCAACTACATCATCTCGCACACCGAAACCGTGTCCGACCTGCTGGAAGTGCTGCTGCTGCAAAAGGAAATGGGCCTGCTGCGCATCGCCGAACAGGAACTGGACCTGATGGTGATCCCGCTGTTCGAAACCATCCCCGACCTGCAGCGCGCGGCCGGCATCATGGAAGCCGTGATGGCCATCCCGCTGGTGAAGGCGCTGATCGCCAAGCAAGGGCAGATCCAGGAAGTCATGCTCGGCTATTCGGACTCCAACAAGGACGGCGGCTTCCTGACCTCCAACTGGGAGCTGTACAAGGCCGAGACCCACCTGGTCACCGTGTTTGAAAAGGCCGGCGTCAAGCTGCGCCTGTTCCACGGCCGCGGCGGCACCGTCGGCCGCGGCGGCGGCCCGTCGTACGAGGCGATCCTGGCGCAGCCGCACGGCACCGTCAACGGCCAGATCCGCCTGACCGAACAGGGCGAGATCATCGCGTCCAAGTTCTCCAACAAGGACATCGGTCGCCGCAACCTGGAGCTGCTGGTCGCCGCCACGCTGGAGGCCAGCCTGCTGCCGCAGTCGGAAGACGGCGCGCACCAGGCCCAGCTGCGCCAGTTCGAAGCCATCATGGCCGAGATCTCCGACCGCGCCTACAAGGCCTACCGCAACCTGGTCTATGAAACCCCGGGCTTCACCGACTACTTCTTCGCCGCCACGCCGATCGCCGAGATCGCCGAACTGAACCTCGGTTCACGTCCGGCTTCGCGCAAGTCGACCAAGCGCATCGAAGACCTGCGCGCGATTCCATGGGGCTTCTCGTGGGGCCAGTGCCGCCTGCTGCTGCCGGGCTGGTACGGTTTCGGCAGCGCCATCGGCGCCTGGATCAACGACGGCAAGCAGGACGAGCGCCTGGCCCAGCTGCAGGCGATGTTCCAGCACTGGCCGTTCTTCGCCACGCTGCTGTCGAACATGGACATGGTGCTGGCCAAGACCGATCTGGCGATCGCCTCGCGCTACGCCGAGCTGGTGCAGGACAAGGACCTGCGCGACCGCATCTTCAAGCGCATCACCGAAGAGCACGCGAACACGCTGGGCATCCTGCAGCGCATCACCGGCGCCACCGAGCGCCTGGCCGGCAATCCGCTGCTGGCGCGCTCGATCCAGAACCGCTTCGCCTACCTCGATCCGCTGAACCACTTGCAGGTGGAGCTGATCAAGCGCCACCGCGCGCTGTCGAGCGAGCCGGGCAAGGCGGATGAACGGGTGCACCGCGGCATCCACCTGTCGATCAACGGCGTCGCCGCTGGTCTGCGCAACACTGGCTGATATTGCCACAAAGTATCTTCTTACCCTGCAGTACTGAAAGCCCCGTTTGCCTTGCGACGTTGTAAATTGTCGCAAGGCAGCACGGGGCTTTTTTTATTTCCCAAAAGACAAGACAAAATGACAAAATTGGCATTACAATCTTAGCTAAACTACTATATTCATTGTCATGAAGACTATAATCGAGTCGCTGGGTAAGTCCGAAATTGAAAGCGTGGTGGCCCAACTGCGGGCGGAGATAGGCGGCGCGCCGCTGGCGGCCGACGCCGAGCTGCAGGACATCATCACCATGATGCCGCTGGCCCTGTTCATCAAGGATGCGCAGTCGCGCTTCGTGCTGATGAACCCGGCCTGCGAAGCCATGTGGGGCGTGCGCTTCAGCGAAATGCGCGGAACCGACGGCAGCGCGCATTTCCCCGAGCAAACGCCCGGCTACATCGCCCAGGACCGTGCCGCCTTCGCCGCCCACCGCCACCTCGTCAACGAAGAACTGCTGTGGCACAAGGGACTGGGCGAAAACCGCTGGCTGCAAACCTACAAGCAGCCGACCTACGACGAGCAGGGCCGGCCACGCCTGCTGATCGCCATGTGCATCGACATCACCGAGCGCAAGCGTGCCGAGCGCACGATGGTGAACTCGATGAAGCAGTTGCGCGCGCTGTCGACCCACCAGCGCCGCGCCAAGGACAACGAACGGCGCCGCATCGCCAAGGAAGTCCACGACGACCTGGCGCAAAACCTGCTGGCGCTCAAGCTGGATGTGTCCGCCCTGCACGCCCGCACCAGCCAACAGCAACCGCTGCTGCACCGGCGCGCCGCGCAGTCGCTGGCCACGCTGGACGCCTGCATCGTCGCGGTGCGCGACCTGATCAACGAATTGCATCCCAGCACACTGGAGCTGGGCCTGTCGGCCGCCGTCGAATGGCAGTTGCAGCAGCTGGAGCGCCGTCACGGCCTGAGCTGCCGCCTGAAGGTGCTCAACGACAACGCCGCGCTGGACCAGCGCCAGACTTCCGCCATCTTCCACATCGCCCAGGCGGCGCTGGACTATGTCGGCAGCCACTCGGGCGTGCGCGAAGTGCAGGCGACGCTGAACCTGGAGCCGGCCAAGCTGTCCATCATCATCAGCGGCGACGGTCTGCCCGACCGGCGGAAGGTGTCCGGCGCGCTGGAACTGCGCGCCATCCGCGAGCGCCTGGTCGACTTCGGCGGCGAACTGGCGGTGGCCAACCTGGCCGGCGCCGGCACCGTGCTGAGCATGACCTTGCCGGTGACCTCCGTGCCCGAATAGCCGGGCCGCTTAAGCCTGTGCTGGCGCCGGCAGCGCCCCGCCCCCCCTGCGGATGCCATGTACACCCAAGCTCAGCAGTCCAGCCAGCATCAACAACAGGCTCGATGGCAATGGAACCTCATAGACCAGTCCGACCGTGTAGGAGAAGGCGCTTTCCATGCGATCGTCACCGACACCGCTGGTGGCATTGGCGCTGACGTTAAGCCCAGTTTCCAGCAAGTAGTCGCCGGGCGCCAGCAAAAAGGAGTGCAGGAAGAACGGGGTGCTTTCGTCAAAGCTGTCGGTCCCCGCGGTTCCGTTTTTGCTGTGGCTTCTGATCGGCAGCGAAGCCACCACCGCATTGCTGACCTGATCGATGAGATTGACCCGGGTATCGACATGGGCCGAATCCGTGTCGCCAAGGAACAAGCTTCCCACCAGCCTGTCGCTCAGACTGACCACCAGCGGCGTGGTGGTCATGAAATCAAATGCATACACGGCATTGGCGCTGGCGTTATTGCCGCCGAACACATCCTCGTAGGCCTTCGCGTCGGCCGTGGCGGTCGCGAAAGTGCTGCTCAACAAATTGGTGAAACTCAGCGGCGAAATACTTGCCGAGGCGTCCGAACTTTGGTGGGTGCTGGCCGTCGTCAGTTGCCAGTTGTTTTGAATAATCAATCCGGCCGATGCCGGCGCGCTCAGACAGGCCAGGCAGAACGGCAGTACCAGCGAACGCAATAGGGATAGCATGATAAGTCCTCCGAGTAATGGGGCCGCCACATGGCTGCCCCCTGCGTGCGCTCGACGCAAAATAGATGCCACGCCCGCCGCCCGCATTGACAGAGGCGTCTGCTGCGGCGGTCCCACGAGCTGTAAAAAAAAGCGACATTGCCGGTGAACGGTCCGGTGGCCTGCGCTATGTACGCTGGCGCATAGACGCCGGCCGGCATAGCCGCTGTAATCGCGGGGTTGCATTCCCACACCCGCGAGGAGCGAAACAATGAAACTGCAAGACAAAGTCTGTATCGTCACCGGCGCCGCCAGCGGCATCGGCAAGGAAATCGCGCTGGTCTACGCGCGCGAAGGCGGCAAGGTCGTGATTGCCGACCTGAACCTGGAAGCGGCGCAAGCGACCGCCAACGAATTGAAGGCCGCCGGCCACCAGGCCATGGCCATCGCCATGAACGTGGTTGACGAAGCGCAAGTCAACGCCGGCATCGCCGGCGTGATCGAGGCCTGGGGCCGGATCGACGTTCTGGTCAGCAACGCCGGCATCCAGCTCATCCACCCGATCGAAGAGTTTCCATTCGAGGACTGGAAGAAGCTGCTGTCCATCCACCTGGACGGCGCCTTCCTGACCACCAAGGCTTGCCTGCCGCATATGTACAAGGCCGGCAGCGGCAGCGTGATCTACATGGGGTCGGTGCACTCGAAGGAAGCGTCCAAGCTCAAGTCCGCCTATGTGACGGCCAAACACGGGCTGATCGGGCTGGCCAAGGCCGTGTCCAAGGAAGGCGCCGAGCACGGCGTGCGCGCCAACGTGATCTGTCCGGGCTTCGTGCGTACGCCGCTGGTCGACAAGCAGATTCCCGAGCAGGCCAAGACGCTGGGCATCTCCGAGGAGGACGTCATCAAGAAAGTCATGCTGGCCGATACCGTGGACGGCAAGTTCACCACGGTGGAGGATGTGGCGCAAGTGGCGCTGCTGTTCGCCAGCTTCCCGTCGAACGCGCTGACCGGACAATCGCTGGTGGTCAGCCATGGATGGTTCATGCAATAGGAGGAGATCATGAGCATGCTGACGCCGGCGGCTGAACTGGCCGCCAGAAGCAAACCCTATCCCAACGACAGCGCCGCCTACCGCGCGGCGCGCACCACCCTGCTGGCCGAGGAAATCGAACTGCGACGCCATATCGAGCGCGTTGCAGAGCAAAGGCGCGCGCTGCCCGACGGCGGCGAGGCGCCCGACTACGATTTTCTCGACGAAAACGGCAAGACGGTGAAGCTGGCCGACATGTTCGGCAAGCACGACACGCTGGTCACGTATTTCTGGATGTACGGGCCGCAGCGCGAGCGCCCCTGTCCGATGTGCACGGCCTTTCTCGGCGCGCTCGACACGCCGGCGCGCGACATCGCGCAGCGCGTCGCGGTGGCGGTGCTGGGCCGTTCGCCCGTGTCGCGGCAGCTGGCCTTCGCCCGCGAACGCGGCTGGCGCAACCTGGCGTTCTACCAATGCGTCGGCGACGACTTCCCGCGCGACTATCGCGGCCTGGGGCCGGACGGCAGCGAATGGCCGGCGCTCGACGTCTGGGTCAAGCGCGACGGCAAGGTGCGGCACTTCTGGGCCAGCGAGCTGGGCGGCACCGAAGATCCCGGCCAGGACCCGCGCGGCGCACCCGATCCGACGCCGCTGTGGAACATCCTCGACCTGACGCCGGCCGGACGCGGGACCGACTGGTATCCCAAGCTGTCCTACTAAACCGCGGCTAGCGGCCGAACGTCATGCGCATCAGCAGCGCGTTGAAGTCCATGTCGGGGCGGGCCAGTGTCTGCTCCGCATATCCGCCGTCGCAGGAGGTCCGGGTTTCGTCGTCCGGCACCTGCGACACTTTTTCTTTCAGTCCGGAGGCAAACAGTTCAAGCACGGCGCCCACCTGCGCCTCGGCCTCCGCATCCGACAGCTTGGGCCGGGAGGTGCGGATGTTACGCTCCAGCTGCGCCTTGTACAGCTGCCGCAGGATGACCAGCGCGTCGGCGTTCTTCGCCTTCCACTGCGCCATGGATGCGGCCAGCGCGCCGGACGAATCGGGCGCCAGCGTCCGGCATCGCTCCAGCAAAGCCGCGTGATAGGAGTCGAAGTCGATCTGCGCCAGCTGGATGCCGGTCGCCACATCCATCTGCCCCGCATCGGCGAGCAGGCAGCATGCCATCAGCAGCGCAGCGATACCGGCTTTTCTCATGTCAGTCCTGGTGATGTTGCGCGGCCGTGCTGACCGTCTCGATCCGCGTGCCGCCGCGCGCGAGGCCATAGATCGCCGCGCCGATCTGCTCATAGCCGGCCTCGGCCTCCGTGCGCAGTTCAACGTCGGAAATGTTCTGCTCGCGCAGCAGCGTGGCCAACTCGCTGGCCGAGCCGACTTCCCTCCCCAACACCGCGTAGCTTCCCTGCTTGACCCACACCACCGTCGGCCCGGGACCAGGGCCCTGCTTCAACTGATCGAGCAACGACGCCAGCGGCGCCATGCCCGCGTCATCGGCCGGCATGGCCTTCATCGGGTAGCCGCCGACATAGGTGAACGAGGCGGGCTTGAACAGCTGGACGCCATCCTTGATTTCCAGCGGCGACCACTTGGTTTCGGGACCTAGCGTCCGCACCAGGATCGCCGCCGCGCTGACCGGCAGCGTCGGCTTGCACCATTCGCCCAGGCGGGACTTGACGCTGAGCGTTGCGCCGGGGCCGTCGCCGACATAGGTCTGCTCTACCTTGATCCTGGCCTCCTGGCAGCCGCAATCATTGGAGAAGGTCAGCCTGGGGCCGTGCATAGCGTTCAAGTCGGGGCAGCCCGGCGCGCCCGCCGGCGTCAACGTTATCGATTCGACGCGGCCGGAAACCAGCAATTCGTCAGCCGCCACCGGCCCGACAGCGCCGGCCAGCAGAACACACATCCACAAAGACCGCTTGTCCAGGACCATGGTGATTCCCAAAAAATTAGCTGAAAGCGGCGAAATCCGCCGCGACATGTACTGCAATGACAGGAGGTGTTTTACAAAAACAAAGGGAACCTCAAGCAGCATCAAGCTCATACCTGATACTCCGCTGAGGTGAGGTATGGCTGAATATTTTCCATCATTCTGGCCACGTATTGGTCCTTCTCTCCGACCGGAGCGATGTAGTGCATGGCGCTGCGCGCGGCGTCCTCGCCCGCCAGGCGCGCGACTATCCACGAGGCCAAATACACTGACGCGAGACAACCGCCGGCGGTGGCGATATTCCCTTTCGCGTGAAACGGCTGGTTCAGCACTTCGGTGCCCGCCTCAAGCACCCATGGCTTGGTTGTCAGGTCGGTACAAACTGGAGCGCCGTCAAGGATGCCGAGCTTGGCCAGAATCAGCGCGCCGGAACACTGCGCCCCCAGCAGCTGCCGCGTCGGGTCCAGCTTAAGTTGAGCCAGGAAATTCTCGTCATCCGCCAGTGCCCGGGTTTTCACGCCACTGCCGACGATGACGGCATCCGCCGCGCAAGCTTCCTCGATGGTCGATTGGGCGAGAACTGTCACGCCATTCATCGACGTGACCGAAGGACTGGGGCAGGAAATCGTCACCCGCCAGTCTTCTCTCTTCACCCGATTCAGCAAGCCCAAGGCAATAAACGAATCAAGTTCATTGAATCCGTCAAATGTCAGTATCGCGATATGCATGATTTACAGCTCCTGGCCGAACATGATGCGATGGCCGTCGATGGTGCGAATGCCGAACTCCCGCATGCCCCACGGCTTGTCCGCCAGCGCCTGGGTGAATTCCGCTCCCGCCGACTGGTACTCCGCAAACAAGGCCGTGGCGTCCGAGACCGTCACATAGCCATACCAGGAATGGTCGCCGAGCTCCGACGGTGGCATGGCATCTGTGCACTCGCCCAGCATCACGCGGAAGCTGCCGCGTGACAAGAAGGTCCAGCCTGGCGCCGTGAAGTCGATGGCCAGACCGAGCACCGAGGTGTAGTAGTTCGTGGATTTCTCCAGATCCAGCACCGCAAGCGTGTATCGAACGTGGGTGAAGTCTGTCATGTGGCTCTCCGTATGGCCGCGCGCGGCGTCGACGGAAACTCTACCCCATCTGCCGGCCCAACGCAAAAAGGGAGGCACGAGGCCTCCCTTTTTGCTTGCCGCTCCGACGCTTAGTTCTGCGTCAGGAAAGTCTTCAGCTTGTCCGAGCGCGATGGCTGGCGCAGCTTGCTCATCGCCTTCGCTTCGATCTGGCGGATACGCTCGCGCGTCACGTCGAACTGCTTGCCCACTTCTTCCAGCGTGTGGTCGTTCGACATTTCCACGCCGTAGCGCATGCGCAGCACCTTGGCTTCGCGCGGGGTCAGCGAATCCAGCACTTCCTTGATGACGTTGCGCATCGACGCGTGCAGCGCCGCGTCCAGCGGCGCCAGCGTGGTGTTGTCTTCGATGAAGTCGCCCAGCTGCGAATCGCCGTCCTCGCCCATCGGCGTTTCCATCGAGATCGGCTCTTTGGCGATCTTCATGATTTCGCGGACTTTGTTTTCCGGCATTTCCATCTTGAGCGCCAGGGTCGCCAGGTCCGGCTCGCTGCCGGTTTCCTGCATGATCTGGCGCGAGATGCGGTTCATCTTGTTGATGGTCTCGATCATGTGCACCGGCACGCGGATGGTGCGCGCCATGTCGGCGATCGAACGGGTGATGGCCTGACGGATCCACCAGGTCGCATAGGTCGAGAACTTGTAGCCGCGACGGTATTCGAACTTGTCAACCGCCTTCAGCAGGCCGATGTTGCCTTCCTGGATCAGGTCGAGGAACTGCAGGCCGCGGTTGATGTACTTCTTGGCGATCGAGATCACCAGACGCAGGTTGGCGACCGTCATTTCACGCTTGGCCTGGCGCGCGCGTTTCTCGCCGGCGGCCATCTGCTTGTTGATCTTGCGCAGGTCGGCCAGCGGCAGCGCCACGCGCGCCTGCAGGTCGATCATTTTCTTTTGCAGCTCTTTGACCGCAGGCACGTTGCGGCCCAGGATGGCGCTGTACGGGTACGCGCTGTCGACTTCGCCGTCGACCCAGTCCAGGTCGCATTCATTGCCCGGGAAGACCTTGATGAAGTGGGCGCGCGGCATGCCGCATTTGTTCACGCACAGCTCCAGCACGGCGCGCTCGATGTGGCGCACTTCTTCCATCTGGCCGCGCAGCGTGTCGCACAGCTTCTCGACCACCTTGGCGGTGAAGCGGATGCCCAGCAGCTCGGCGGAAATCGCTTCCTGCGCCGCCACGTAAGCCTTGGAGCCGTAGCCGCCGGAAGCCTTGCGCATCTTGTCGTACTGGGTCGAGATGACGTCGAACTTTTCCAGTGCGGCTTTCTTCAGCTGCGCCAGTTGCTCGGTCGAGAAGCCGGCCGCGCCGCCATTGGCGTCGCCGTCTTCTTCCTCGACTTCCTCTTCCTCTTCTTCATCGTCGTCCGACGCGGCGGCTGGCGCGGCGGCCACGGCCGGCGTGTTGTTCGCTTCGTTCAGGTCGACGAAGCCGTCGACCACTTCGTCCACCTTCAGTTCGTCGGCTTCGATCTTGCGGGCCAGCGCGACGATCTCGGCGATCGTGGTCGGGCAGGCGGAGATGGCCTGGATCATGTCCTTCAGGCCGCCTTCGATGCGCTTGGCGATCTCGATCTCGCCTTCGCGGGTCAGCAGCGCCACGGCGCCCATTTCACGCATGTACATGCGGACCGGGTCGGTGGTGCGGCCGAAGTCGGAGTCGACCGTCGACAGCGCGGTCGCGGCGGCCGCTTCCACTTCGTCGTCCGAGGTGACGGTGGCCACGCTGTCGGTCAGCAGCAGCGATTCGGCATCCGGCGCGCGCTCGTAGATGGCGATGCCCATGTCGTTGAAGGTCGCGATGATGCCTTCGATCGCTTCCGGATCGACGATGTTTTCCGGCAGCTGGTCGTTGATCTCGGCGTAGGTCAGGAAGCCGCGCTCCTTGCCCATGTTGATCAGGTTCTTGATCTGGTTGCGGCGGCGCTCCAGGTCTTCGGCCGAGCTCTTCGGATCGACGCCCAGCAGGTCGGCGGCGCCGCCCTTGGCCTTGCGCTCGCGCGCCTTGGACACGGCCTTCAGTTCCGCGCGTTCGACCGCGTTCAGTGCCGCGACTTCATCGTTTTCCGGCGTGAATTCGGACGGCTTGCGGCCGCGGCGGCCCGGCACCTTGACGCTCGGCAGCAGGTAGCCGGAGGTGTCGATCGACGCCAGCGTGGCGGCGTCGGTCACCTGGCTGACGGCCGGGCCGGCGGTCACGATGACGACCGGCGCAGGCTCGGCCTTGGCAGCCTTGACCAGCTTGGATTTCGGCGCGGCCTTGACCACCGCGGCCGGCGCGGCGACTTCCGCCACCGCTGCGGCGGCGGCGTTGGCCGCGGCGCTCTTGCGCGTGACCTTGACCGCCTTCACCGGGGCTTCGGCCGCATCGGCCTGCACCGCCACATGCGCCTCCGCCTGGGCCGCTTCGGCCGCGGCGCTCAGGCGCGTTTTCTTTTTGACTACCGTAACTTTGCTCGCTGCCTCTTGCGCATTATCGATCACATAAGATAGAGTCGTCTTTGGCACCACCAGCGGAGCGGAGTTGCTACGCGCAGTCTTGGCGGCCTTGACGGACAACGTTAAAGTTTTCGGCGTTTTTGTCATTAAAAATCTCTCAATGCGTATCCGCCAGAAAAATACAAAATGCCATAGCCAGCGCCGACCGTCACCGGTGCGCACAGATGGAAATGTTGTAATTTAGCTGACGATTATCTGCGGAATAAAAAAAGCCCGCATCGTAACAACGGGCTTGTTTCTCTTTTCAGTGAAGAATAGGGAGAGGGCAAAGTATGCCGTATAGCGAGACATCAGGATAATTTATAGTACCCATATCCGATATCTTAAAACCATATAACAAGGGCCAGGCAACGCCAAAACACCTTGTCAGACCGTCCAAATCGCATCCTGTACCAAACTGAACCGCACCGTCCTGCAAAGGTGCGTCAAGCATTATACATGTTTTGCGGTCCGGACGCACCTCCCCCGGCCATCTGACGTGCGACACCAGTGTAGCCTTTTTGGCATGCTGGTTTAAAAGGCACTGCAATCCCGTAGTGCGCATGATATGCTGACGCCTCTTGCTTAAACTATGAAGTCGATGAACACTAGCCTCACCCCTCAGCCGCCGGCAATCGAGCCTGCAGCCACCGCCGCGAATTCGGCGCCTGTCGCAGCCACTGTCGCGGCCCCTGCCGCACCGACTCCGCGCAGCTTGCTGAAACAATTACAAACCCAATTCCCGGCCTTCCGCGACTTCCTGCCTTTGTCGATCGGTATCGACAAGCAGATCCTCGCCGTGATGCCTGAACTGGATCGTAAAACCATGCGCACCGCGCTAGGCATCCACACCGGTTCGCTGCGCTACCTGAAAGTGATGGAAAAAGCCAAGGTGCGCCACGACCTGGACGGCACCCCCGGCGCCGAAGTCACCGACACCCACCGCGCCCACGCGACCCAGGTGCTGCAGGACCGCTTCAAGAAAGAAGCCGAGCGCAAGAAGGCCGAACGCGAAGCCGCCGCCGCCGAGGAAGCCGCCCGCGTGCGCGCCGACAAGCTGAACCAGCTGACCGCGAAGTTCTCGCGCAAGGGCTGAGTTGGATAGCCAGCAGCGCGCGGTACCGGCGGAGGCGGAGGCCGAGCTTCCGCCCTACGTCGGCATACGCATCGCCGACGTGCAGATGGTGAGCACCGCCGAGCAGGCCAGCGCCGCGCGCATCGCCCTGCTGGCCGCCGACGCCATCGGCTTCGACACCGAATCGAAGCCCACCTTCACCAAGGGCGAGACCTCCACCGGCCCGCACCTGATCCAGTTCTCCACCGACCACCAGGCCTGGCTGTTCCAGATCGGCGCCAGCACCAGCGCGCACACGCTGGAAGTGCTGACGGCGGTGCTGGAATCGGCATTGCCGCTGAAGATAGGCTTCGGCCTGTCCGACGACGTCAAGCGCCTGCACGCCAAGCTGGCGATACGCGCGGCCGGCGTGGTCGACCTGTCGGTGGCCCTGCGCACGCCGGGCCAGCGCAACGACCTCGGCGCCAAGACCGCCGTGGCCAAGTTCTTCGGCCAGAAGCTGCAGAAGTCCAAGAAAATCTCCACCACCAACTGGGCCCTGCCGCGCCTGAACGAAAAGCAGATCCTGTACGCGGCCGACGACGCCCAGGTGGCCCTGCGCGTCTATCGCCACTGGCTCGCCGCCGGCAACAAGCTGCCGCCGATGAAGGCCGTCAAGTTGCCCCGCCCGCCGAAAACAACTTAGACAATCTGTCCTCTGTCATTCCTTGCAACTCAGGTATATCCTTGTCAGGCAGCCATCGTCCCGGCCTGCCTCAACAAGGAATGGTATGACTACTTTTTCCACCATGCGACTGTGCGCGGCCCTGGCCCTGGCCGGCTGGTGCGCGCAGTCCCAGGCCGCCGCGCCCGCCACCTTGCCCGACACGCTGGAACAGCGCGTGGCCGCCTGCGTCGCCTGCCACTCGCTGAAGGAGCGCAGCGACGCCTTCTTCCCGCGCATCGCCGGCAAGCCGGCCGGCTACCTGTACAACCAGCTGGTGAACTTCCGCGAAGGCCGCCGCCATTACCCGATGATGACCTACATGGTCGACCATCTGCCGGACGCCTATCTGCGCGAGATCGCCGAGTACTTCTCCGGGCAGCATCCGCCCTACCCGCCGGCGCAGGCCGGCAGCGGCGCCAGCGCCGATGCCGCCTCGCTGGCGCGCGGCCAGGCGCTGGTGCGGCAAGGTGACCCGGCCAAGAAAATCCCCGCCTGCGCGGCCTGCCACGGCGACGCGCTGACCGGCGTGGCGCCCGCCATCCCGGGTCTGATCGGCCTGCCGAGCGACTACATCAACGCCCAGTTCGGCGCGTGGAAGAACAAGGTGCGCCGCGCCGCCGCGCCGGACTGCATGGCCGACATCGCCGGCAAACTGTCCGAGGCCGACGTGGCCGCCGTGTCCGGCTGGCTCAGCAAGCAGACCCCGGACGCCGCCGCCCGCCCCGCCACCAGCATCGCCATGCCGCTGCCGCTGAACTGCGGCAGCGTGCCGGCGCAATAAGGGACGATCATGAAGAAAATTATTTATATCGTTTCCGCGCTGATACTGGGCGGCCTGCTGCTGGTCATGTTCGGCAACCGCGACGACGCCGGCCCACCGCCTACCGTCACCGCCAAGCTGGCGCCGGCCGAACAGGTCGCGCGCGGCGCCTACCTGGCCAAGGCAGGCGACTGCATGGCCTGCCACACCACGCGCGGCGGCCAGCCCTATGCCGGCGGACGCGCGCTGCAAACGCCGTTCGGCAACGTGATCTCGCCCAACATCACCTCCGACGCGGCGACCGGCATCGGCAGCTGGAGCGCCGACGATTTCTGGCGCGCGCTGCACAACGGCAAATCGAAGGACGGCCGACTGCTGTATCCGGCCTTCCCCTACACCAACTACACCCGCATCACGCGCGACGATGCCGATGCGCTGTATGCGTATTTCAAATCGGTGCCGGCGGTCAGCCAGGCCAGCCAGCCGCACCAGCTGCGCTTCCCGTACAACCAGCAGTTCATGCTGGCCGCGTGGCGCATGTTGTACTTCAAGCCGGCCGTGTTCCGCGAGGACAGCAAGCAATCGCTGGACTGGAACCGCGGCGCCTACCTGGTGCAGGGGCTGGGACATTGCAGCGCCTGCCACAGCGCGCGCAACACGCTGGGCGCATCCGAAGGCGAAAGCCTGTCGGGCGGCCTGATACCGGTGCTGGGCTGGTACGCGCCGTCGCTCAATTCCGGCGCCGAGGCCGGCCTGGGAGAATGGCTGCAGCCGCACATCGCCGCGCTGCTGAAGACCGGCGTGTCGCCGCGCGCGACGGTGTTCGGACCGATGGCCGAAGTGGTGCAGCAAAGCCTGCAATACCTGAGCGACGACGACATCAACGCGATGGCGGTCTATCTGAAGGCGCTGCCGGGCGACGGCAAGAAATCCGACTTCGAGCGCGACAAGGGTGCCGAGGCGGTCGCCTTCCTGGCCGCCGGCGCCAAGCTGTACGACAAGCACTGTGCCGACTGTCACGGCGCCGGCGGCGGCGGCCTGCCGCCCGGCTATCCGCCGCTGGGAGGCAACCGCGCGCTGACGATGGAACAGGCGGTCAATCCGATCCGCATCGTGCTCAACGGCGGCTTCGCGCCCGGCACGGAAGGCAATCCGCGTCCCTACGGCATGCCGCCGTTCGGCCATGTGCTCAACGATGTGGAAGTGGCGCAGGTGGTGTCCTACCTGCGCAGCGCCTGGGGCAACAACGCCCCGCCGGTGACCGGCACCGACGTCAATCGCTACCGCGCGATACCGCTGGATTAAACCCCGGGGTCAGTGCTACCGATGCTATGGGATGTGCAGCGCCAGGGAACTGATGGAACAGCTGTAGCCCATGCGCTGGGAGACAAAGAAAATCACCCGGCCCTCGGTCTGGGACACGGCGCTGAACGCGCTGCCGACAAAGGGCGTTCCGGAGGCCGGCTCGCCGATGGCGGTCCGTGTGGTTTTCCCTTCCGGCATGGCGGCCAGCGGCTCGATGCGGCTGACGCCTCCCAGCTTGCGCATCATCGCGTCCAGCGCGTTTTGCGTCGCCGCGGCACCGGAGCCTGGTGCGCCCGGCAAATTGAAAAACCCGCTGGCTTTGAGCGCCGTCGCAGGATCTGCCAAGGTCGACAGGAAACGCTGGGCGCATAGACCGTCAACCGGCGCCGCCTGCGCGGCACCAACTGACCAAAGCAGCAAACATGGCGCGACAAAATATCTGAGCATCACTGGGACTCCGCGAAGCCGATGCGGTCGGTGGTGGCGTTGCGCGCGTCTTCCACGCTGACCTTGCCGTCCGCCAGCAAGGCGCGCAGCGAGGCGTTCATCGTGTGGCAGCCGTCGCCCGGCTTGTTCTCCATCCAGCCGCGCAGCGCCGACACCTGGCCGCCGGCGATCATGTTGACCACGTCCGGATTGGAGGTCAGGCATTCGGTGGCCAGGTAGTAGCGGTCGCCGTCGACCGACGGCAGCAGCGCCTGGCACAGCACGCCGCGCAGCGCGTGCGCCAGCGCCTGCGACTGCGCCTCGCTGTTGCCCAGCAGCCGCAGCATCTTCTGCAAGCCCAGCTCGGTCGAGCGCGCGTGCAGCGAGGCCAGCACCAGCGGGCCGGATTCGGCCAGCGCCAGCGCTTCCTGCGCCGTCTGCGCGTCGCGGATCTCGCCGATGACGATCACGTCCGGCCGTTCGCGCAGCGCGTCGAGCGCGCCCAGGTAGAAGCTCTCGACGTCGCCGTCGAAGCCGACCTCGCGCTGCGTGATCACGCACTGGCGCTGCGGGATCAGTGTTTCGACCGGATCTTCAATCGTGATGATGTGGCCGGAGCGGTGCTTGTTGATCTCGTCCAGCATCGCCGCGATGGTGGTGGACTTGCCCTGGCAGGTGTCGCCGATGATCAGCACCAGCCCGCTGGTCAGTTTCGCGAAGTTCTGCTCGGCCTGGCGCAGGCCCAGCTTGCCCAGCGCCATCGGCTCTTTCGGGAAGCGGCGGATCACGCAGCCCAGGCGTTTCTTGCCCTGGAAGCTGAAGCAGTTGGCGCGGATGCGCGCCGTGTGCAGGTCGACCGCGCGGTCGAAGGCGCGGTCCTGGATCCGCTCGGCCCAGTTCGGCTCGACCACCTCGAAGAATTCCTGCAGCTCCTCGCGCGTGATCGGCGAATCGGTCACCGCCACCAGCCCTTTCGGCTGGCGCAGCAACAGCGGACTGTTCTGGTGGATCAGGATGTCGCTGAAGATCAGCTTGGAATTCAGCAAATGCAGGATCTGCTCGACCAGCGTGCCGAAGACCGGGTGGTCTTCGTTTTCGATGTAGGTCAGGGTGCGAATTTGCGACGACTGGTAATTTTCCATCTGTACTCTGATCTCCGTGGGGTCGGTTGAACGCCTCGGACGATTATAAGAGAAAAATTGCAGAGTCGAAACTTTTTCAGCTGCGTACCTTCGGGTATTTGAAGCCGGTGCGCAAGTCCATGCTGAAGCGCTGCTTGCCTTCGGTCACTACCACATGGTCGGGCGGCTCTTCGCCGGCCAGCGGACGGTAAAACACCGGCAAGCCCTCGCCCTTGCGGATCAGGTCGTCGCAGCGTTCATAGACATTCGGACAGCCGGTTTCGGCCAGCAGCGCCTGCACGATGGGGATTTTCCACGCCTCGACGCCGGCCGACTGGAACTGGCAGATCAGGTAGCCCTTGACGCCGCCCCAGCTGTCGACCAGCAGGCCGGACAAGCCATCCTCGTCGCCGCGCACCACCGGCACCAGGTCGTTGGGGCCGGCCGCGCGCACGCTGGCGGCGCGCTTGGCGATGGCGGCCTTCACGCGGCGCTTGATCATCGCATGGTCGACCGGCTCGTCTTCCTTGTAGGTCCAGATGCGGGCGCAGATTTGCGACTTGGCATTGTAGGCGGCGCGGCCAATGAACTGGCGCGACGAGGTCTGCACGGTGGCGGTCGCGCCGGGCTTGTTCTTTTCCTGCGGCTTGCCCTCGACTTTTTCAATCGCGGAGGCGTAAATCCAGGGGTCGCCGGCCAGGAGGCTCTTTTCCTTGCCCTGTTTGATGGTGATGATAAGCATGTGATTCCAGTATGACGTTGTAGCCCGAATGATACCTTATGCCGCCGCCCTGCCCGCCGCCTGTTCCTTCACTCATGCATTCTGCTCCGCCAAGGCTGCAATCCGTCGCAACCGGATGTCACGCCCCGGGGGAAGTCCGTAGTATCCAATCTCAAGAGCTGTCCGAACTTATTTGAGGAGAACAACATGTCCGCAACTATCCGCCGCATCCTGAGCCCATTGTTCCTGACCGCCGGCCTGCTGGCCGTCGCCGTGCCGGCGGGGGTGGCGCAGGCCGGTCCGCTGAGCTGGCTCCACGGCGAGCGCGTGCAGGGCAGCGGCAAGGTCACCAAGTCGAACCGCGACGTGGGGCACTTCACGGCGCTGGCCACCGCCGTCAGCGGCAACGTCGAGATCCGCATCGGCAATACCGAGAGCATCAGCGTCGAGACCGACGACAATCTGCAGGCCCTGATCGAGACCGTGGTGGAAAACGGCACGCTGCGCATCCGCCCGGCCAGGAAGGATATCAACCTGGAGGCGCATGTGATGAAGATCGTCGTGCAGGCGCGCTCGCTGGACAAGATCGCGGTGGCCGGTTCCGGCTCGGTGGAGGCCGACAAGCTGCGCGGCGAGAGCCTGAGTTTCGACGTCGGCGGTTCCGGCTCGATCAGCGTGCGCACGGTGGAAAGCGAGTCGGTGGCGATCGCGCTGGGCGGCAGCGGCAACCTGAAGGCTGGCGGCAATGCCGAGCGGCTGCAGGTGTCGATCGGCGGTTCGGGACGGGTGCAGGCGGGCCAGTTGGCGGCGCGCGACGTGACGGTGAGCATCGGCGGTTCGGGACAGGCGAAGGTGTGGGCCAAGCAGACGCTGAACCTGAGCGTGGCCGGCTCGGGCGACATCGCCTACTACGGCGATCCGCAGGTGACCAAGAGCGTGATGGGCTCGGGCAGCATCAAGCGCCTGGGTGGCTCGCCGCAGTAAGCAAGTCATCGGGAGTCTGGCCCCTGGCCAACTCCCGAGTCCAGACGCTAAGCTGGACGACATCTGCAGCATTGATTTTTTCGGAAATTTTATTAGTGATAGCGATGCCCCGCGCGCTTAACACATCCTGTAAAGCAAGCCGTTGCCCTTCCTTTCTCCCCTTCTGAATGGCCTCATATTCCAAAAGGTCTTCATATTTCTTGAATCGTTTGTCAAAGAGCATAGTCGGTCCCTCCTCAAAATCCATATTAGTCTCGCTAAATTCGTCCTGCAAGGTCGTCTGCAGCCAGCGAGTCAAGCTATCCCGAGCGGGAGCCATATCCGGCTTTTTCATGCGCTCAACAAACAGGCTTAATGCTTCACGCATCTCGGCATTAGTGCGAGACCTAAGCAGGCGGAACAAAATTCCCAACACATTAGAGTCCGGCGCTATGCCGTGATGCTGGTCTACCAGCAGATATTTTTGCCGAGGCTGAAAGTCTTCAAGGCCTCGCGGAGCTGGCACCATAAGTTCTGTCAGGCTACGGGAAGCACTCCAGCAGGATGTAGACGTAGACCCAGTCGCCGCCTATATCCGCGCGCCAGACCATGTCCTGGTGACGTTGCTTGCCGCGCTCGCTGGCATAGCTGGCGTTGACGCGCTCCAGCGCGCTCACCTGCAGCGAACGCGCCCATGCGGCCGGCATGAATCCGGCCAGCAGTTCGCGCACCATCTCGGGGTGGGCGAAGAGTTGTTTATAGAGCGTGTCGCTGCGGGATTTCATCGAAAAATTGTAGCGCCCGCTTTCATTGCCGGGTACGCTAGGCGGCGAGCTTTGCTTGGCTCGGATCAAGCAACCACCACCTCAAGGAGACGTACTTGAACGCTACCGCTTCAGCCATCCGTCGCACCCATGCGCTACCCGCGCTACTGCCCTCTCTGTTACTGGCCTGCGCCACCGCCGGCGCCGCCGATGCCACACCACCTGCCACCGTCACCGCCGTCAAGGCCGCCCACATGCTCGACGTGCGCAGCGGTGCGCTGGTCGACAACGCGGTGGTGCTGATCAGCGGCGAACGCATCACCGCCGCCGGCAGCAAGCTGGCCATCCCGGCCGGCGCCCAGATCATCGACCTCGGCAACAAGACCCTGCTGCCCGGCCTGATCGACATGCACACCCACCTGACCGGCGACCCGCAGGATTCCGGCTATTCCATCGTCGCCAAGTCGATCCCGCGCGTCACGCTGACCGGCGCCAAGAACGCCCGCATCACGCTGCAGGCCGGCTTCACCACCGTGCGCGACGTCGGCGCCGACGGCTATGCCGACATCGGCCTGCGCGACGCCATCAACGACGGCGACGTGCCCGGCCCGCGCATGGCCGCCTCCGGTCCGCCGCTGAGCATCACCGGCGGCCACTGCGACGACACCATGCACGCGCCCGAATACAAGATCACCGCCCTCGGCGTGGCCGACGGCGTCGACGAGGCGCTCAAAGTCACCCGCCGCAACATCAAGTACGGCGCCGACGTCATCAAGATCTGCGCCACCGGCGGCGTGCTGTCGTTCGGCGACGATCCGCGCACCTCGCAATACACGCTGGAGGAATTGAAGGCCATCATCAGCGACGCCCACCGCCTCGGCCGCAAGGCCGCCGCCCACGCGCACGGCGGCGACGGCATCAAGCTGGCGGTGCTGGCCGGCGTCGACTCGATCGAGCACGGTTCCTACATCGACGACGAGGGCATCAGGCTGATGAAGGAACACAAGACCTGGCTGGTGCCGACGGTCTACCTGGGCGACTGGCTGATCGAGAACGCCGAAGCGATCAAGCTGCCCAAGCCGCTGCTGGAAAAAGCCAAGGTGACCTTGCCGATGGCGCGCCAGAACATCGCCCGCGCCATCAAGGCCGGCGTGCCGATCGCCTTCGGCACCGACGCCGCCGTGTATCCGCACGGCCTGAACGCGCGCGAGTTCGGCATCCTGGTCAAGCTCGGCATGACGCCGATCCAGGCCATCCGCGCGGCCACGCTGAACGCCAGCGAGTTGCTGGGCTGGACCGACAGGGTGGGCACGATCGAGGCGGGCAAGTTCGCCGACCTGATCGCGGTGGACGGCGAACCGCTGAAGGATGTGAAGACGCTGGAAAGCGTCCAGTGGGTGATGAAGGGCGGCGCCGTCGTCAAATAATCAGTGCTGGTGGGTGGCGGTGCCGGCCGGTGCCGGCAGCACCTCCAGCACCGGCGCCGGCGCTTTCGGCCTGGCGGCGCCGTCGGCGGCGATTTCATCCCAGGCCACGCTGGTCTTGCCGCACTGCTGCACGATGCGGAAATACAGCTTGCCCGGCGTCTCGGGCAGCTTCACCTGCATGACGAATTCGTCGAAATAAGCGTCCGGCAGCGAACCGCCCTTCCAGCTGATTTCATGCAGGTTGCCGCTGTTGGCGATGTCGATTTTCCAGCCCTGCTTGGGCATCGGCTTGGCGGCGTTGGCGCCTTCCGGCAGCGACACCGTCAGGCCGGTGGTGGCGCTGCCGTCGCAGCCGTGGCCGACGCGGAACGCCAGCTTCTGATAGGTACCCGCCAGGCCGGTGGCCTGGTCCAGCGTGACGTGCGCCTGCGCGGCCGGCGCTATCGTGGCCATTGCCAGCGCCAGCATGGTGGAAGTCATCTTCATCACTGCCCCTTAGGTGGAGTGTAGGTCAACGGTTTGACCGGCACGTCAAGTGCGATGGTTTCGTTCTTCTTGCCCTTCTTGCGTATGACCAGCGTGACCGGCACGGTCTCGCCTTCCTTCAACTGCCGCTTCAAATCCATCAGCATCACGTGATAGCCGCCGGAGGCCAGGTTCACGCTCTGGCCGGCCGGCAGCTCCAGCGACGGCACGGCGTGCATCTTCATCATCTGGCCGTCCATCTGCATCTGGTGGATTTCCGCCACGCCGGCCACGCTGGAGCGCACTTCCACCAGCTGCGCATCCTGCTTCGATTTCAGCTCCATGAACACGCCGGTCGATTTGGCGGCAGGTACGGTGGCGCGTATCCACGCGTCCTTGACCTCGACCTGGGCCAGCACCACCGGGGCGCATGCCGCCAGCAATAACGAAAGGATGAGTTTTTTCATCTTGAGATTGTATCAGCGCTCGGCCTTGAAGGTCTCGCGGCCGATCTCCACGGTATCGGTGCCGTCGTTCAGCCATATCTGGCCGTCCTGGATGGTGCACTGCAGCTGCATGGTGCGCTGGGCCATCTTGGCCAGCTGCTCGGTGGCGTCGGCGTCCAGGTTGATCACGGTCAGGTTCTTGCAGCGCTCGACCTTGTTGGCCAGCGCCTTCCACCAGATATGGCTGGTGGCCGCATAGCTGTAGACATAGACGTGCTCCGAACGGCCGCAGGCCTTCAGGATCACCTTCTCGTCCGGCTGGCCCACTTCGATCCACAGCTGGATCGCGCCGGTCAGGTCCTTTTGCCAGATGTCCGGCTCCTCGACGTCGAACAAGCCCTTGGTGAACGTCAGCGCCTCGTTGGCGTGGATCGCGAACGCGACCAGGCGCACCATCATGCGCTCGTCGGTTTCCGACGGATGGCGCGCCAAGGTCAGCGACTGCGTTTCATAGAAGTTGCGGTCCATGTCCGCGATCTGTAAATCGGCTTTGTAGATTGTTGCTTTGAGGGCCATCTGTGAATCTCTATAGTTATTTGAAGACGACAGTCTTGTCGCCGTTCTGCAAAATGCGGTGTTCGACAAACCACTTCACCGCGCGCGCCAGCACCACGCATTCGACGTCGCGGCCGATGGCCGACAGCGTCTCGGCATCCATCGAATGGTCGACGCGCTCGACGTCCTGCTCGATGATCGGACCTTCGTCCAGGTCGCCGGTGACGAAGTGCGCGGTGGCGCCGATCAGCTTGACGCCGCGGTGGTGCGCCTGCGCATACGGCTTGGCGCCCTTGAAGCTGGGCAGGAAGGAATGGTGGATATTGATCGCCTTCCCTTTCAGCGCCGCGCACAGGCCGGGCGACAGGATCTGCATGTAGCGCGCCAGCACCACCAGGTCGATCTTGTGGGTGTTCATCAGCTCGATGATCTTGGTTTCCTGCGCCAGCTTGGCTTCCTGCGGCGCGCCGGTGGCCAGCGGCAGGTGGTGGAACGGAATATTGTAGCTGGCGGCCAGCTGGTAGAAGTCCATGTGGTTGGACACGATGGCCGGAATTTCCACCGGCAGCAGACCGCTCTTGTAGCGGAACAGCAGGTCGTTCAGGCAGTGGCCGATCTTCGACACCATCAGCATCACGCGCGGCTTGTAGTGGGCGTCGCGCAGCTGCCAGTCCAGCTTCATCTCGCTGCCCAGCAGGCCGAAATCGGCGCGCAGCAGGTCGTCGTTGACGTTGCGGTCTTCCAGCGCGAAATGCACGCGCATGAAGAACAGCTTCGACTCGCCGTCGCCGAACTGGGCCGAGTCGATGATGTTGCAGCCGTGATCGGCAAGGAAGCCCGATACGCGATGAACGATTCCGCGCTGGTCCAGGCAAGAGAGTGTCAAAATGTATTCGGGATTGCTCATATCTACCATCGTTATTGGTCTAACAAGGCCGGTATTGTCGCACGGCTGGGCCGCGCACGTGAAAATAGCACGATCGTGCAATTTACGGTATATTGGCCCCCACACCCCATTTCGAGGAATAAAAATGACGAACAAAGAGACTAACCTGCAATTCCGCCTGGCAGCCCGTCCGGTCGGCATGGTCAAGGACAGCGACTGGCAACAAGTGGAAGAGCCGTTGCGCGAGTTGGCCGACGGCGAAATGCTGGTCAAGGTGCTGTACCTGTCGCTCGATCCGGCCATGCGCGGCTGGATGAACGACGCCAAATCCTATATCCGCCCGGTCGGCATCGGCGAGGTGATGCGCGCCGGCGGCATCGGCGTGGTGGTGGAGTCGAAGTCGTCCCGCTTCGCCGTCGGCGATCACGTGCAGGGCGGCACCGGCGTGCAGCGCTACTGGATCGGACCGGCCGACGACAAGAGCGTCGGCTTCCGCAAGGTCGACGCCAAGCTGGCGCCGCTGCCCACCTACCTGAACACCTTGGGCATGCCGGGCTTGACGGCCTACTTCGGCCTGATCGAATCGGGCCAGCCGAAAGCCGGCGAGACGGTGGTGGTGTCCGGCGCGGCCGGCGCGGTCGGCCAGACCGTCGGCCAGGTGGCCAAGCAGCTGGGCTGCCGCGTGGTCGGCATCGCCGGCGGCACGGAAAAATGCGACTTCGTGGTCGACCAGCTGGGCTTCGACGCCTGTATCGACTACAAGGGCGGCTCGGTCAAGGACGGTCTCAAGCAGCATTGCCCGGACGGCGTCGACGTCTACTTCGACAACGTCGGCGGCGAGATCCTCGACACGGTGCTCACCCGCATCAACATGAAGGCGCGCATCGTCATCTGCGGCGCCATCTCGCAGTACAACAACACCACGCCGGTCAAGGGTCCGGCCAACTACCTGTCGCTGCTGGTCAACCGCGCGCGCATGGAAGGCATCGTCGTGTTCGACTACGCCGACCGCTACCACCTGGGCATCGCCCAGCTGGGCCAGTGGATGAAGGAAGGCAAGATCCACAGCAAGGAAGACATCGTGCAGGGCCTGGAGAATTTCCCGCAGGCCTTGAACATGCTGTTCGAAGGCAAGAACTTCGGCAAGCTGGTGCTGCAGGTGGCCAGCGAATAAAGGGAACTTTTTGGCGTCCTCGGCGTCTATCCTTCTTTCGTCGAAGGACTACGCCAAGGACGCATCATGACTCCCCAATTTTTCACCCCTGCCGTCAAGAATCATCTCGACCTCCTCATCACGCTGTACACCGACCTGGCGCAGCGCGCGCTGGAAACCATGCAGAGCCTGAGCGAGTTGAACATGCAGCTGGCGCGCGACCTCATCGCCGAAGCCGGCGCCAACACGCAACGCCTGATGAGCGGCAAGCTGCTCGACCCCGGCCGGCCGGCGCCGGAGAGCGGCGCGCTGCAAAGCTACCAGCGCCACCTGGCCGAAATCGTCGGCCGCGCCAGTTCCAGCATGGCGCAAACGGCGGCCACCCACGGACCGGCCGTGCAGCGCGCCGCCACCGACGTTGCCCAGGAAATGATGCAGCGCGCCTCGGAGCAGGCGTCCGAGCAGATGTCCAGGTATCAAACAGCTAGCCAGACCCGCCATTGAATGTGGAACTTCCGTCAAGCTTGCATCTCTAACCATACAGAGCAGCCAAAACTGCTCGGCGAACCCTGACGGAATGTCATCACACTCATGAGGAGGTTTTATGGCCAGTAATTCAGGTAACGATCAAAGCAAGCCGAAAGGCACGGCCAAGCGCGGCTTTGCGGCGATGGACGAGGCAACCCAGCGCAGCATCGCCAGCAAGGGGGGACAGGCGGCCCACCAGAAAGGGACGGCCCATGAGTTCAACTCGGAGGAAGCCCGCCGTGCCGGCCAGAAAGGCGGCGAGGCGGTGAGCCGAGACCGTGAACACATGGCGCAGATCGGCCGCAAGGGTGGCGAAAGCCGCCAGTCCGCCGCCCGCGCCAATGCCAGCAAAGCCGCCGCCAGTGCCGGCTCCGAGCAATCAGCCAAAGGGGGCAACATGCAAGGGGGCAAGGCCGCTGAGCGCTAGGCAGGATCTGTCTAGGCCGGTATGCCGATGATGACGCTGGAAGCCTTGAACACGGCGATGACCTCGCTACCGACTTCCAGCGCCAGCGCCTCGCCGCTGTCGCGCGTGACGATGGCGGCGATCGCGCCGCCGCCCGGCAACTCGATGCTGACCTCGGTGTTCACCGCGCCCACCTGCAGCCGCGTGACGGTGCCGGCCAACTGGTTGCGGGCCGACAGGCGAGCCTCGCCCATCCCGGTCACGACGATCACCGACGACGCCTTGACCAGCGCAAAAGCTTCGCAGCCGACGGTCAGGCTCAGGCTGTCGCTGCTGTCGCGGGTGATGGTGGCCACGATGTGCTGGCCGCCGACGATCTCCAGCGTGATCTCGTCGTTGACGGCGCCCTCTTTCAGGGCCACGACCTTGCCGCTGAATTGATTGCGCGCGCTGGTTTTCATTTTCATCCTCTGGATCAGCAAGAAGTCGTCGGCCAGCGCATGCGACTGGCTGCTCAGGTGGGCCACGAACTTGCGGTGCTCTTCATCGACCTTGCGGAAATTTTCCACCAGCTGCGCGCCGCGTTTGGTCAGCCGCGTGCCGCCGCCGCCCTTGCCGCCCGCCACGCGCTCCAGCAGCGGCTCGCCGGCCAGGTTGTTCATCGCCTCGATGGCGTCCCACGCACCCTTGTAGCTGATGCCGACCGCCTTGGCGGCGGCGGTGATCGAGCCGTGCGTGGCTATGGCCGCCAGCAACTCCACCCTGTCCTGCCCGCCCAGCTTCTGGCCGCCTATCGTCATCCAGACATTGCCCTGTAATTCCATGGTGTGCTCGTCCTCAGGCCGCTTCGTTCATATTGCTCAGGCTGCCGTGTTCCATGCGCAGCACATGCTCGCCGAAAACGCGCACGTCCTCGGGGTCATGGGTGATCAATATCATCGGTATCGCCAGCCGGCGCTGCAGGGCGTCCAGCTCGCCGCGCATGCGCTCGCGCAGGCCGGGGTCGAGCGCGGCAAACGGCTCGTCCAGCAGCAACGCCGCCGGCTCCGGCGCCAGCGCGCGCGCCAGCGCCACCCGTTGCCGCTGGCCGCCGGACAATTGATGCGGCAACTGCAGCGCCACATGCTCCAGCTCGAACGCCTTCAGCCAGTAGCCGATCGCCGCATCGTCGACCCGCGCCAGCGGATTGCGCCAGCCGCGCCGCAAGCCGAAGCCGATATTCTGCCGCACGTTCAGATGCGGGAACAAGGCGTAGTCCTGGAACAGATAGGCGACCTTGCGCTGCTGCGGCGCGACGTCGATGCCGCCGTGCCGGTCGAACAGGCAGCGCCGCGCGACGTCGATGCGGCCGCTGTCCGGCCGCATCAGGCCGGCCACCGCCTTCAGCAGCAGGCTCTTGCCGGCGCCGGACGGGCCGTAGATGACGATGCGCTGGCTGGCCGATTCAAAGCGCGCGTTCAAATGAAACGTGCGCTCGCCGGAACGCAGGGTCTTGCGGATGTCGACTGAGATTTGCATGGTCATGCCTGCGGATTCCGATTGGGCGTCAGTTTGTTGGCCGCGATCAGCACCGCGATGCAGACCACGGACGTAATGGTCACCAGCAGGTTGGCGGTGTCGTCCTGTCCCGCCTGCACGGCTTCGTAGACGGCGATCGACAGGGTCTGCGTCTTGCCGGGGATGCTGCCGGCCACCATCAGCGTCGCGCCGAACTCGCCCATCGAGCGGGCAAAGGCCAGCAAGGTGCCGCCCAGCACGCCGCGCCAGGCCAGCGGCAAGGTCACCCGCAGGAACACGCCGAACGGCGGGATGCCCAGCACCTGCGCGGCCTGCTCCAGCTGCGTGTCGACCGCCTCGAAGGCCGCCCGCGCGCCCTTGAGCACCAGCGGAAACGCCACCACGGCGGCGGCGATGACCGCCGCCTGCCAGGTGAAGATCAGGTTGATGCCCAGCGTCTGCTGCAACCACGCGCCGATCACGCCGTGGCGGCCGATCACCACCAGCAGGTAGTAGCCCAGCACCGTCGGCGGCATCACCATCGGCAAGGTCAGCACGGCGTCGAGCAGCTCGCGGCCGGGGAAGCGCTTGCGCGCCAGCAGGTAGCCGAGCGCGACACCCAGCACCAGGTCCAGCAGCGTCGCCCAGCACGCCACCTTCAGCGACAGGCGCAGCGCGATCCACGCCGGTTCGGCCAGCAGGTTGTCGAACACCTTACGGGCGGCCGAAGCCGTACTTGGCCAGGATCGCCTGGCCGGCCGACGACAGCACGTAGTCCGCGAACCGGCGGCCAGCCGCGGCTTGCGGGCCGGCGGCGATCACCGCGATCGGGTAGCTGACCGGCGTTTCGGCCGGCACCGTGGCAACCACCTTGACCTTGTCCTTCATGATGGCGGCATCGGTGGCGTAGACGAAGCCGGCATCGACTTCGCCGCGCGCCACGTAGTCCAGGCTCTGGCGCACCGAGGTGCCGTAGATGGCTTTCGGCTCGACGGCGGCCCACAGCCTGGCCTGCTCCAGCGCGTTTTTCGCATAGCGGCCCACCGGCACGCTGGCCGGATTGCCCAGCGTCACGCGGGTGACGGCGGCCTGCCGCAGGTCGGCGATGCCCTTGATCGGCAGCGCGCCGGCCAGCGGCGCGATCAGCACCAGGCTGTTACTGGCGAAATTCCTGCGGCTGCCGGGCGCCAGCAGTTTCAGATTGTCGGCCTTGTCCATCGCATCCTGGTCGGCCGAGGCGAACACGTCCACCGGCGCGCCCTTGCTGATCTGCTGCACCAGCGGATCGGAGGCGGCGAAGTTGAACTGCACCTTGTCGCCGGCATGCTCCTTCTCGAAAGCGGCGCCGATTTCCTTGAACGCGTTGGTCAGGCTGGCAGCAGCCGACACCGTGATATCGGCGGCCGACGCCGTCGCGCACATCGCCGCCAGCGCTGCCGCCAGACCCAGTCTCAAAGCTCGCATCGTGTTTTTCCCTTTGGTAACGAAACCGCAATATACCCGATTATATAGCGATGGAGCGAGCGCGTGTCATGCAGAGATTTTGTATACCTTCTATAATTTCAGTAATTACTGAAAATTCAAAAATAAGGAAACCATGAGCACCTCCCCGCCTCTCCCTCCACTGACGCCTCTGGCCCAGAAATTCATCCTGCATTTCGGTGAAATGGGCAGCCGCTGGGGCATCAACCGCACCGTCGGCCAGATTTACGCGCTGCTCTACGTCAGCGCGCGGCCATTGAACGCGGACGAGATCGCCGAATCGCTGTCGTTCTCGCGCTCGAATGTCTCGATGGGATTGAAGGAACTGCAATCCTGGCGGCTGGTCAAACTGCTGCACCAACCGAACGACCGCCGCGAATATTTCGAACCGCCTAAGGACATCTGGGACATCTTCAAGGCGCTGCTGGAAGAACGCCGCCGCCGCGAGGTCGAGCCGACGCTGTCGATGCTGCGCGACGCGCTGCTGGAAACGCCGTCCACCGAGGCCGACCGCGTGGCCCAGGAGCGCATGCGCGAGATGTACAACCTGATCGAGCTGTCCAGCTCCTGGTTCGACGACGTGCAGCGCCTGTCGCCGGAAACGCTGGCCTCGCTGATGAAAATGGGGTCCACGGTGAAAAAGCTGCTCGATGTCGGCGAAACCGTGCGCGACACTTTCCGATTCGGGCGTAGCGTGGAAGATGCCGCCCCCGACAAGGATAAAAAATAATGATGCTGCGCCGGCTCCATGGTTACCCGCTTGCGCTGGCCATCACGCTGGCGCTGCTGCTGAAAGCGCTGCTGCTGCTCGGGCTGTGGAAAGCCTTCTTTTCCGCGCCCCAGGCCAAGCACATGCGGATGCCGACCGCCACGGTCGAACAGCATCTGCTCGCCCCCACTCCCCCCGTCTCCCCACCTGAAAGAAAGCCATGAGCCCGCTCGACGATGTCGTCACTTTGTCGCGGCTGCAGTTCGCCGCCACCGCGATGTATCACTTCCTGTTCGTCCCCCTCACGCTCGGCCTGTCCTGGATCCTGGTGATCATGGAATCGGTCTACGTCATGACCGGCAAGGAAATCTATAAGGACATGACCCGCTTCTGGGGCAAGCTGTTCGGCATCAACTTCGCCATGGGCGTGACCACCGGCATCACGCTGGAATTCCAGTTCGGCACCAACTGGGCCTATTACTCGCACTACGTCGGCGACATCTTCGGCACCCCGCTCGCCATCGAGGGCATGATGGCCTTCTTCCTCGAATCCACCTTTGTCGGCCTGTTCTTCTTCGGCTGGAGCAAGCTGTCGCGGGTGCAGCACCTGGGCGTGACCTTCCTGGTGGCGTTCGGCTCCAGCCTGTCGGCGCTGTGGATACTGATCGCCAACGGCTGGATGAACCACCCGGTGGGCGCCGAGTTCAACTACGAAACCATGCGCATGGAACTGACCAGCATCGTCGACGTGATCTTCAATCCGGTGGCACAGGTCAAGTTCGTGCACACGGTGGCGGCCGGCTACGTGACGGCGTCGATGTTCGTGCTCGGCATCTCCGCGCTCTACCTGCTGAAGGCGCGCGACATTCCGTTCGCGCTGCGCTCGTTCGCCATCGCGGCCGGCTTCGGCCTGGCGTCGACGCTGTCGGTGATCGTGCTGGGCGACGAATCGGGCTACACCGTCGGCGAAGTCAACAAAGTCAAGCTGGCCGCCATCGAGGCGGAATGGGAAACCCAGCCGGCGCCGGCCGGCATCACCGTGTTCGGCCTGCCCAACGAGGCCACCCAGAGCACCGATTACGCAGTCAAGATCCCCTACATGCTGGGCCTGATCGCCACCCGTTCGGTGAGCGAGGAAGTGACCGGCATCAAGCAGCTCAAGCAGAGCAACGAGGCGCGCATCCGCAACGGCATGCACGCCTACGCGGCGCTGACGCGCCTGAAATCCGGCGACAAGTCGGACGAGGCCAAGGCCGCCTTCAAGGCGCTGCGGGACGACCTTGGCTACGGCCTGCTGCTGAAGAAGTATGCCCCCAACGTGGTCGACGCCACCGAGGCGCAGATCAGGATGGCGGTCAACGACACGGTGCCCAGGGTGGCGCCGGTGTTCTGGTCCTTCCGCATCATGGTCGGCCTGGGCATCCTGTTCCTGTTCATCTTCAGCAGCGCGTTCTACTTCCTGATCCGCAAGAAGCTGGCGCCGCAGCGCTGGCTGCTGCGGCTGGCGGTGGCGGCGATCCCGCTGCCGTGGGTGGCGGCCGAGCTGGGCTGGGTGGTGGCCGAATACGGCCGCCAGCCGTGGACCATCGCCGGCATCCTGCCGACGCATCTGTCGGCGTCGAGCCTGCAGGTGGGCAGCCTGTACTTCAGCCTGGCCGGCTTCATCGGCTTCTACACGCTGCTGCTGGTGATCGAGCTGGGCCTGATGATCAAGTACGCCAGGCAGGGCCCGAGCAGCCTGCACACCGGCAAGTACCACTGGGAAAACGCGCACAAGGAGCCATGATGTTATTCGACTATGAAACCTACAAGATCATCTGGTGGTGCTTCGTCGGCGCGCTGCTGATCGGCTTCGCGCTGACGGACGGCTTCGACTTCGGCATCGGCATGCTGCTGCCCTTCCTCGGCAAGAACGACACCGAGCGGCGCGTCATCATCAACACCATCGGCCCAACCTGGGAAGGCAACCAGACCTGGTTCATCGCCGCCGGCGGCTGCCTGTTCGCGGCCTGGCCGCTGGTCTACGCGGCCGCGTTTTCCGGCTTCTACATCGCGCTGATGCTGTGCCTGTTTGCGCTGTTCTTCCGCCCGGTCGGCTTCGACTATCGCAGCAAGATCGCCGATCCGCGCTGGCGCGGCACCTGGGACTGGTGCCTGTTCACCGGCGGCTTCGTGCCGCCGGTGATCTTCGGCGTCGCCTTCGGCAACCTGCTGCAGGGCGTGCCGTTCCGCTACGACGACACCATGCGCCTCGAATACACAGGCAACTTCCTCGGCCTGCTGAATCCGTTCGGCCTGCTGGCCGGCGTGCTCAGCGCCGCCATGCTGCTGATGCACGGCGCCACCTACCTGCAGCAAAAGACCGACGGCGTGATCGCCGCCCGTGCCCGCCGCGTGGCGATCGGCGCCGGCGCGCTGACCATCGTGCTGTTTGCCGCCGCCGGCGTGTGGGTCGCCAACGGCATCGCCGGCTACCGCATCAGCGCCATGCCGGACGCCAGCGCCGCCTTCATGCCGATCGCCAAGACGGTCGAGCGCGTGCACGGCGCCTGGCTGGACAACTACCGGCGCTGGCCGCTGACGCTGGCCTTCCCCGCCGCCGCCTTTGCCGGCGCCGCGCTGGCCATCGGCTTCAGCGCGCGCCGCCTGACCTTGCCGGCCTTCCTGTCCAGCGGGCTGGCGGTGAGCGGCATCATCCTGACGGCCGGCGCCGCGATGTTCCCCTTCATCATGCCGTCGTCGCTGGCGCCCGGCAGCAGCCTGACCGCGTGGGACGCGGTGGCCAGCCACAAGAGCCTGACGGTGATGTTCTGGGTGGTCGTCGTCATGCTGCCCATCGTAGTGGGCTACACTGGCTGGGTATATCGGGTGGTGCGCGGCAAGGTCACGGAAGAGCACATCCGTGAAAACCAACACACTGCATACTGAAAGGAATCGTCATGTGGTATTTCACCTGGATCCTGGGCCTCGGCTTCGCGCTGGCGGCCGCCATCATCAACGTGCTGTGGCTGGAATCGAACTACGCCTTCGGCCAGCGCGACGAGGACACCACCCGCGCCAGCTTCGAAAACGCCCGCGCGACGGACCGCTCCGGCCAGCCATGAACGACTGGCTGCGACACGGCCCCGTCACCGACGGCATCGAGCTGGTCGAGGCATTCTTCCAGGGCGCGGCCTACGGGTCGCATCGCCATGACAGCTATGCCATCGGCCTGACCATGGCCGGCGTGCAATCGTTCCGCTACCGCTCCGCCATGCGCCACAGCCTGTCCGGGCAGGCGCTGGTGCTGCATCCGGACGAAGTCCACGACGGCCAGGCCGGCACCGAGGACGGCTTTCGCTACCGTATCGCCTACCTCGCGCCGGAGCTGCTGCAACAGGTGCTGGGCGGCGCGCCGCTGCCGTTCGTCGACGGCGGCGTGTCGTCCGACCGCCGGCTGGTGCGCGCGGCGGCCGGCCTGCTGGCCAATTTCGACGCGGCGCCCGGCTCGATGGAACTGGACGACGCGCTGGTCGACATCGCCACCGCGCTGCGCCAGGCGGCCGGCCAGCGCCAGCTGCCGGGTGGTGACTTCCGCGCCGCCCACATCGCCCGCGAATACATCAACGACGCGCTGCACACCAGGCTGAGGCTGGACGACCTGGCCCGGGCCAGCGGCCGCGACCGCTGGAGCCTGGCGCGCGATTTCCGCACCTTTTTCGGCGTCAGCCCGCACCGCTACGTCACCATGCGCCGCGTCGCACTGGCCAGGCAGTCCATGCTGCGCGGCCTGTCGCTGGCCGATGCCGCCGCCATCGCCGGCTTTGCCGATCAAAGCCATCTGACGCGGCACTTCGTCGCCGCCTATGGCATCCCGCCGGCGCGCTGGCTGCGGCTGCAAGGCGCACGCACAAACGTTCAAGACGCGCCGCGCACGGCGCTGTAGAGTCGGGGCTCCACCATCACCAGGAGCCACCATGACAACAAATTCTCCCGTTTCCCCCGCCGAATGCGCCGCCGCGTTGGCCGAACACTGGTCGCCGCGCGTGATTGCCGAACTGGACGACAACTATGTCAAGGTCGCCAAGGTGCACGGATCGCTGGCCTGGCACAGCCATGACAACGAGGACGAACTGTTCTTCATCCTGAAAGGCCGGCTGCGCATCGAGATGGAGCATGAGACGGTCGAGCTGTCCGAGGGCCAGGCCTATGTCGTGCCCAAGGGCGTGCGCCACAATCCGGTGGCGGAACAGGAATGCCTGATCATGCTGATCGAGAAGAAAGCCACGCTGCATACCGGCAGCGAAGTCACCGCGCGCACCAGGTCCATCGCAGAGCAGCTGAGGTAGCGCGGCCGGGATCGGGATGTCACGGATGCAGCAAGGGATAGATCACCAGCCCGACAATGGCGGCCGCGCCGACGACCACCGGCTCCTGCAGCTTTTTAAACCGCCACAGCAGCAGCACCGTGACAGCCGCGATCACGACGGTGGGCAGGTCGATGATGGAGCGCCGCGCAATGACAATCACGGAACCAGTGATGGCGCCAATCGCCGCGGCGGTGATGCCGTCGACGAAGGCCAGCACGCCCAGCAACTTGCCGTACTTTTTGAAATACGGCGCAGAGACAACGGTGAACAGGTAGCATGGAATGAAGGTAGCCAGCGCGGCCACCGACGCCCCCTGCAAGCCGGCGATCAAATATCCGATAAAGGCCACCGTGATGACGACCGGCCCAGGCGTAATCATCGCCACCGCAACCGCATCCACAAATTGCTTGTCGCTCAGCCAGTGGTGCTCGGTGACCACACCGCCATAGAGGAATGGCACGATCGCCAGGCCCGAGCCGAACACGAAAGCACCTGCCTTGGCAAAGAAAATGCCAATTTGCGTCAGCACCGACAAGTCAACTCCGGCGGCCGCAGGCAACGCGGGCAACTGCGCCAGGCCAATCGTCGGCAAGCCGCCTTTGGCGATCCATTTGGGCGGCGCGCGCAGCAGCCAGACCAGGACGCCGGCTGCGATGAACAGCCAGGCCACCTCGGATTCGGTCACCACCGTGACGATCAGCAGCAGCAGGTAGATCGCCCACAACAGCTTGTCCTTGCCGATATTTTTGGTGGTCAGCTTGCGCGCGCTCATGGCGATAATGCCGATCACCGCCGCGCCCACGCCGTAGAACACGGCCTGCATCCAGGGCAAGCCGCCATAGCGCACATAGGCCCAACCCAGAGCAACCACCATCATGAAGGACGGGATGACGAAGGCGATACCCGCCAGCGTCGCTCCCAACAGGCGGTAGTGCACATAGCCCATGTAGATGCCCAGTTGCGCCGCCAGCGGCCCCGGCGCCAGCTGGGCCAGCGCAAGGCCTTCCTTGTAGTCCGCTTCGCTGATCCAGCCGCGCTGCTCTACCAGGTCGCGGTGCATATAACCCACCAGGGCGACCGGACCACCGAAGCCCAGACTCCCCAGGCGCAGCATGTACAGCACCATTTGCCACAGGGTGTAGCCGGGGCCGGCCATCGTTGATTCTGTGCTGTTCAAGGCATACTCCTTATTTTGATTCCGCTGCGGCGGCAAAATGGGCATGCATGGCATCGAGCACAACGCTCATCGTGTCCAGCAATTGATCGTCGTCGTGCGCGCGCTCGCGGGCGCCCGCGAGCATCGCTTCAAACCCTGCCGCCTCCGGCACGAAGCCGCCGCCGACATCGAGCGCGTGCACCATCGCCCCCATCCGCATCAGGCCCTGGTCCTGCTCCAGCGCGAAGCTGGCCAGCAATACTTCGAAGGTGACGCGGTCGCCGATGTGCGTAAAGGCGGCCTGGTCGAAGTCGAAACCCAGCGCATCGGACGGGCAATCGCCTGGTGCTTCCAGCCAGAGGAACCGCGCCTGGCGGTCGATGAAGCGGCGTATCAGCCAGGCGCTGGCGACGCGGTCGACCCACAAGCGGCGCCGGGTGGCCCATGTCCGTCCCTGGTATTGCCCAGGATCGCGCCGCGCGATATCGGCGGCGACGGCATGCGGTTCTCCTGGCGACAGCAGCGATTCGGCGGTATTGATGAAATCCATCCAGGCTGCTTCAGCGGCGGCCCCGGCCTCGTTCGGGAAATAATCAATCGCGCAGGCGGCTTCGTACTCGCGGCGTATTTTACGGACCGTGCGGTTGATTTCTTGCGGCGACTGGCCGGCCAGCAAACGGTGCGACGCCGATAGCGCTTTTACAAATTCATTCCAGGCCGCGCTGCGGTCAAAAAGTGAGCGGAACGCTTCGCCTTCGCCGGGCGAGCGGGCTTGCACCGTCAGCAGCCAGGCGCTGCCGCCCTCGCGGATGGTGTCGGCGGCGAGCTCGGCTAATTGATGTTGCTCCGCCTTGCGATCGGGCAGCAGATAGGCGCCGTCGCGCAACGCGCCGCAGCCCAAGCTCTTTAGCGCGCGCCAGATCCGCATGCGGGCCGTGGCGCTGTCCGAGGGCAGGCTGACGATCAGTAGCAACCAGTTTGTATCGGTGGCGTTCATGACCCCAGAATATCATAAGTAGCGATCAATACAATATTTGTTATGATACCTATTTATTTTTTCACTGTAGCGCCGGCGCGGGTCTCGCAGGCTAAACTACCGGTATTTATGAGATCACTCGCCATGCATAAGGGTGTTGTTTACGCGTTGTTGGCGGCCGCCTTGTTTGGCGCCAGCACGCCTTTTGCCAAGTCAATGGTCGGCCATGTGGAGCCGGTCATGTTGGCTGGCGTCCTTTACCTTGGCAGCGGCCTGGGATTGTCCTTTTTCTACCTGCTGCGCTCCGTGACGCGGCGCGCGCAGGACGAAACAGCCGGGCTGACCGCGCGCGACCTGCCCTGGCTGGCAGGCGCGATCGCCGCCGGCGGCATAGGCGGGCCGGTGCTGTTAATGTTCGGGCTGACCGTGACGCCCGCTTCATCGGCCTCGCTCCTCCTCAACATGGAGGGCGTTCTGACCTCGATGCTGGCGTGGTTCGTATTCAAGGAGAACTTCGATCGGCGCATCTTCATCGGCATGCTGTTGATCGTGCTGGCCGGAGCCCTGCTGTCGTGGGAGCAGGCTCCGACCCTTGGCGTGCCTTGGGGGCCGCTGGCCATCGTCGGCGCTTGCCTGTGCTGGGGCATAGACAACAATCTCACGCGCAAGGTGTCGGCCAGCGACGCGGTGCAGATCGCGGGTGTCAAAGGCCTGGTGGCCGGATCGGCCAACCTGGCGCTGGCCTTGCTGCTCGGGTTCCATCTTCCCCCGGCATCGACGGCGCTGATGGCGGGCGTGGTTGGCTTGAGCGGATATGGCTTGAGCCTGGTCATGTTTGTCTTGGCGTTGCGCCACCTCGGCACGGCACGCACGGGCGCGTATTTTTCCGCGGCGCCATTTGTCGGCGCGGCGGTTTCCATGGCGATGCTAGGTGATCAGCCCGGCCTGTTATTCTGGGTTGCCGCCGCGCTGATGGGCGCAGGCATCTGGCTGCACCTGACCGAAACGCACGAGCACGAACATGAGCATGAAGCGCTGGCGCACAGCCATAGCCACAGTCATGATGCGCACCACCAGCACACGCACGACTTCGAATGGGATGGCATTGATCCGCATGTGCACCCGCACCAGCATCAACCGATGCGGCATAGTCATAAACACTATCCCGACATCCACCATCGCCACGCGCACTAGCCCGGCTGAAAGCACCGAGGTGTGGTACATTCACGCCTCGAATCTTTCCAGCCGTGCCCGACATGTCCTCCCTGAAGTATCTTAGCGCCTACTCCGAGCAAACCCAGCAGCAAGTATCGCAACTCCTGGCCCAGAACCGCCTGGGCGAAGTGCTGCTCAAGCGCTACAGCAAGGCGCACGACGTCCGCACCGACAAGGCCCTGTACCAGTACGTGCAAGAATTGAAAAATGAGCATTTGCGCAATGCCGAACCGATCAACAAGGTCGAGTACGACAGCAAGATCCACGTGATCAACCATGCGCTGGGCCTGCACACATCGATCTCGCGCGTGCAGGGCGGCAAGCTGAAGGCCAAGCATGAAATCCGCGTGGCGACGATGTTCAAGGAAGTGCCGCAGGAATTCCTGACGATGATCGCCGTCCACGAACTGGCGCACGTGAAGGAGAAGCAGCACGACAAGGCCTTCTACAAGCTGTGCACCTACATGGAACCGAACTACCACCAGTACGAATTCGACCTGCGCCTGTACCTGACCCACCTCGACACCGGCGCGCCGCGCCTGTGGACCTGACAGCAAAGTCTTGCCGGGCGCCATTAGCGCATAGCTGAGGCCGAATGCTGTTATATTGAGCCTCTATCTCCTCCTTGCCACCGGCCTGTTCGTCATCCAGCGCTGTTCGGCGCCAATCTGCGAGCCTGCTCAGCAGTCATGTCTGCATCACCCATCACGCTGAGCTGCAGTTCCTTGGAAGGCGTCCATGCATACGACCGGATTTGGCAACGGCGGTTACGACCGTTTAGAGGGTGCGGCTGGCCACACCGAATACACACGGCAGGCCAGCCTGCTCAAGACCGGCGCCTTGCAGGATGCGATCTTCAATAGCGCCTATTTCTCCAGCATCGCCACCGACGAACGGGGCGTGATCCAGATTTTTAACGTCGGCGCCGAGCGCATGCTGGGTTATAAGGCACTGGACGTTTTGAACCGGATCACGCCGGCCGATATTTCCGATCCGCTGGAACTGATCGCGCGCGCCGCCGAACTGAGCGAGGAACTGGACACGCCGATCTCGCCAGGGTTCGATGCGCTGGTGTTCAAGGCTTCGCGCGGCATCGAGGACATCTACGAGCTGACGTACATCCGCCAGGACGGCAGCCGCTTCCCCGCCATTGTGTCGGTGACGGCGCTGCGCAACGCGGACGACGACATCATCGGCTACCTGCTGATCGGCACCGACAACACGACCCGTAAACGTTTCGAGCGTGCGTTGGAGGACAAGAACATCGAGCTGGAGCACGCCAGCCGCATGAAGTCCGAATTCCTGGCAACCATGTCGCACGAGCTGCGCACGCCCCTGAATGCCATCATCGGCTTTTCCGAAGCGCTCAAGGACGGTCTGATGGGGGAAACCTCGGCGCTCCAGCACGAATCCATCGATGATATTTTCACTAGCGGCCAGCACCTGCTGTCACTGATCAACGACATCCTCGACCTGTCCAAAGTCGAAGCCGGCATGATGGCGCTGGAACTCGAGGCGGTCGACTTGTCCAGCCTGCTGCAGAACAGCCTGACCATCGTGCGGGAAAAAGCGGCGGCCCAGCTGATCGGGCTTGAACTCGACATGGGCGAAGGCCTGGGCAGAGTGCAACTGGATGTACGCAAGACCAAGCAGATCGTCTACAACCTGCTGAGCAACGCGGTCAAGTTCAGCGCCAGCGGCGGACCGGTCCAGCTTCGTGCGCGCCGCGTGCAGCGCGGCGCGGTCGGCATACTGGAAGGCGATTGGCCTACGCACCGGTTTCCCCAGGCGGACAATGAATACAATGACTTCGTTGAAATCTGCGTCAGCGACCATGGCATCGGCATTTCGCAAGACAATATGGGACGGCTGTTCCAGGCCTTCAGCCAGATCGATAGCAGCCTGGCCCGCAAGTTCGAAGGCACCGGCCTAGGCCTGGCCATGGTCAAGCAGCTGGCCGAACTGCAAGGCGGCGCGGTGGCCGTGGCCAGCGCGGAGCGCAAGGGTTCGCGCTTCGCCGTCTGGCTGCCGTTGCGGGCGCCACCACACGCCGCCGCTCCGGCTTGACGCGGGAGACGCTCATGGCCAGGGTATTGGTGATAGAAGACAACGCGGCGAACATGAAACTGGCGTCGCTGCTGCTGCGCAATGCTCATCACAGCGTACTGTGCGCGGTGGACGCCGAAGCCGGACTGTTGGTCGCCCGCACCGAACTGCCGGACCTGATCCTGATGGATATCCAGCTGCCCGGCATGGACGGCTTGGCCGCCACCGCCATCCTCAAGCATGATCTGGTGACTGCCGGCATCCCCGTCATCGCGCTGACGGCCATGGCGATGAAGGAGGATCAGGAAAAAAGCCGCCAGGCCGGATGCGACGCCTATATCGCCAAGCCTCTGGGCTATCGCCAGCTCTACGCGATGATCGACGCCCTGCTGCCCGATGGAGGCGCACCGTGAGCCTTGCCGCCCCCACCATTCTTATCGTCGACGACGAAGCGCAGAACCGCCGCTTGCTTGCAGTACTGCTGCGCCCCGAGGGCTACCAGACTGAAAGTGTCGCCAGCGGCGAAGAGGCGCTCAGCGCGGTGGCCCACTCGGCCCCGGACCTGATCCTGCTCGACATTATGATGCCCGGCATCGACGGCTACCAGGTCGCCAGCATCCTGAAGGCCAACCCCGCCACCGCCAATATTCCCATCATCATGGTGACCGCGCATGGCGAGCGCGGTGCCCGCCTGGCGGGCTTGTCGGCGGGCGCGGAGGAATTCCTGACCAAGCCGGTCGACCGCACCGAATTGTGGCTGCGCGTACGCAACCTGTTGCGCCTGAAGGCTTTCGGCGATCTGCAGGAGCACAGTTTCGTGCTGGAGCAGCAGGTGGCGGCGCGCACGGCCGATCTGCAGCGCTTCCGCGCGGCGATGGACGCCACCGCCGACGCCATCATGCTGGTGAGCCGCGACACGATGCGCTTCATCGAGGTCAACGCCACCAGTTGCAGCATGCTTGGCTACACGCATGCCGAGATCCTGGCACTGGGACCGGTGGCGCTGGGCGCGGTCACGCGCGAGGCGCTGGAACAAGTTTACGATACGGTGATCGCCGGGCAGGTCAGCAAGACGCTGAGCGAAGCGGCATTGCATTGCAAGGACGGCTCACTGATACAAGTCGAGGTGAGCCGCCAGGCCATGCCATCCGGCAGCGACTGGATCATCGTCAGCGTGGTGCGCGACATCACCGAACGAAAGCAGGCGCAGCAACGGCTGCAGCACCAGGCCAGCCACGACGCGCTGACCGGCCTGCCCAACCGCAGTTTTTTCTACGAGACGCTGCGCAAGACGGTCGTGCTGGCCAGTCAGCAAGACTGGAAGGTGGCGGTGATGTTCATCGACCTCGATCACTTCAAGAATGTCAACGACACCTTGGGCCATGCCATCGGCGACGAGCTGCTGATCCAGTTCAGCAATCGCTTGATGACCTGCGTGCGCATGCGCGACACCATCGGCAGGCTGGGCGGCGACGAGTTCGGGGTGATCCTGGTGATGGAGCAAGGCCACCAGGGAGCGGCGCTGGTCGCCGCCAAGATCCGCGACGCGCTGCACCCGCCGTTCGACTTGCAGGGCTACGAAGTGATCATGACCGCCAGCATAGGCATCACGATCCATCCCGACGACGGCAGTGACACGGACGCCCTGATCAAGTACGCCGACACCGCCATGTATCAGGCCAAGCACGCCGGCCGCAACACTTACCGTTTCTTCACTGCGCAGATGAATATCGATGTGCTGCAGCGCCAGGACCTGGAAGGCGCGCTGCGCAAGGCCATCGAGCGTGAGGAATTCGAACTGCACTATCAGCCCAAGGTATCGCTGAGCACCGGCGCGGTAGTCGGCCTGGAAGCGCTGCTGCGCTGGGCCCGTCCCGGCCACGGGCTGGTGCTGCCGGCGCTGTTCATCCCGGTGCTGGAAGAGAGCGGCATGATCGTCCGCGTCGGCAGCTGGGTCATCGCGGCCGCCTGCCGCCAGATCAGGGAATGGCAACTGGGCGAGGTGGGCCCGGTTCAGGTCTCGGTCAACGTCGCCGGCCGCCAGTTCATCGAAGGCGACCTGGAGGCCGATGTCATGCGCGCGCTGGCCGACAACAATCTTCCCGCCGGGCTGCTGGAACTGGAGCTGACGGAAACGTCGCTCATGATGAACACCCAGCGCACCATACACTGCCTGCACAACCTGCGCGAACGGGGCGTGAAGGTGTCCATCGACGATTTCGGCACCGGTTATTCCAGCCTGGCCTACCTGCGCCGCTTCCCGATCGACAAGCTGAAGATCGACATCGCCTTCATCCGCGACGTGACCAGCAATCCGGACGACGCAGCCATCGTGCAAGCCATCATCACCATGGCGCACAACCTGAACCTGGTGGTGATCGCCGAGGGTGTCGAGACGCCGGCCCAGCAAAGCTATCTGCTGCGCCATCATTGCGACCAGATCCAGGGCTACCTGGTCAGCCGCCCCCTGCCTGCCGCGCTGACGGCCCAGCTGATGCTGTCGCACAAGACGCTGGAGCGGCCGACGACAGCGGACATGACGCGGCAAACCTTGCTGATCGTGGACGACGACCCCTTTATGCGGGAACTGCTGGCAACCGAACTAGGCGGCGAGCAATACCGCGTGCTGCTGGCGCAATCGGCAGCCCAAGCGTTCGAGACGCTGGCCCAGAACGACATCCAGGTCATCCTGTGCGACCAGAGCATGCCCGAAATGGAGGGCACGGTGTTCCTGGACAGGGTCAAAGCCATGTATCCGGACACCTTCAGAATTGTGTTATCGGGCGAGACCAACCTGGAAGACATGATGGCCGCCGTCAACAGGGGGACCATCGATCGTTTCTATACCAAGCCGTGGGACCACGCGGCGCTGCTGGGCAGCATACGCCAGGCCTTCCTGCACCCGCGCCTGGCTTCCGCCGCATCAAGCCTGGCCGCGGCGGAATCGCCGGCCTAGGCCTTGAGCAGCCGCAGCAGCGCTTGCGGATCGGCCGCGGACATCATCAGCGCCGCGTGCTGCGGGCGGATGAAGCCCTGCTCGCTCGCATGCCGGATGAAGCCGATCAGGCCGTCGTAGAAGCCGTCGACGTTCAGCAGGCCGACCGGCTTGCTGTGGATGCCCAGCTGCGACCAGGTCAGCATTTCAAACAATTCTTCCAGCGTGCCCATGCCGCCCGGCATGGCGATGAAGCCGTCGGCCAGGCTGGCCATCATGGCTTTGCGTTCGTGCATGTCCTTGACGATGAACTGGCGCGTCAGGCCGGTGTGGCCCACTTCGCGTTCGACCAGCGCGGTCGGAATCACGCCCGTCACCTCGCCGCCCACCCGCAGCACTTCGTCGGCGATGATGCCCATCAGTCCGACATTGCCGCCGCCGTAGACCAGCGCCAGGTTGTTGTCCACCATCGCGCGGCCCAGGGCGCGCGCCGCCTCCGCATAACGGGGCGTCACACCGGCGTTGGCGCCGCAATACACACAAATCGTCTTCGTCACTGCTGTTTTTCCTCTTCCAGTCCTCGTTTGGCGGCATCCGCGTCCAGCCGCTCCATGGCGTCGTGGACGCTGCAATGCGCCGCTTCTTCATACAGGCGCAGCGCGTCGGCCTGCTTGCGCTTGCCCTCCAGCATCACCAGCGCGCGCGCGTAGCGCATGCGGGCGATGGCCGATTGCGGCGTCAGCGCCAGCGCGGCCTCGAACTGCTTGTAGCATTCTTCCCTTTTCACGCCGTAGGTCAGGCCGCCTATCATGGCGCCGACCTTGTCGAGGATCTCGGCGTGGTACACGCCCAGCGCGATGTGCGCGTCGGAGCGCTGCGGCGACAGGCTGATCGCCGACTCCAGGCTGTTGCGCACCTTGGCGCCCAGGCCCTGGGCCAGCGCCTTGACCACCGAGATGCCGGTCGAATACTGGCCCAGCGCGTAGGCGTGCCAGTAGTAGCCGGACGAATTATCGGGCTGCTCCCGCTGCTGCCGCTCGCAGCGCTCGGCCACGCACTCGAAGGTGGCGAGCTTTTTTTGCGGGCTGCTCTCCAGGTAGTGCGCGTAAATGCAGATGGCCTTGTGCGCCACCGAGTAGCCGTTCACGCCGACGTCGAGCCCCAGCCGCGCGGCGCGTTCGAACTCGCCGGCGTGGAAGCAGATCCAGGCCTGCACCAGCGCCGGATTGCTCGGGAACGGTTCCTGGTCGCCGCCATGCAACAGCGGCCAGGCCGCTTCCAGCGTGGCCGGCGTGTACTGGTATGCGGGATCGGGATAAGGAAAGGGGTTCCACGCCATAACAGACTCCGTGAGCTTACTTCAGCTTCTTCAGATATTCTTCGGACAGTTTCTGGAACAGCAAACTGGTTTCGTTGCGCAGATACGGGCCGATCTGCGACAGCACCTGGTAGCAGCCGCGCGCCAGCGCGTCGGCCATCGATTGCTGCTCGCTGTATTTGCGCGGGTTGCGCACGTATTCGTAGGACAGCCAGTAGGTCGCCACCACCACCATATTGGTGGCCATGGCGTCGATGGCGGTGTCCGAGGCTTCCAGGGACTTTTCGCTGCGCAAGTCTTCGCACAGCTGCTTGGCCACCTTGATCTTGTGCGCCAGGATTTGCTTGAAGTGCAGCTCGAGCTTGCGGTTGCGCGACAGCAGGTCGTTGAGGTCGCGGTAGAAGAAGCGGTAGCGCCAGATCAGTTCGAACATCAGGTGCAGGTACAGCCAGACGTCCTCGATGTTCGAGCGGCGGCCGTTGGGCACGGTCAGGATGCGTTCGATCTCGGCTTCGAACTGGACGAAGATCGAGTTGACGATGTCGTCCTTGTTGCGGAAGTGGTAGTACAGATTCCCCGGCGAGATATTCATCTCTTCGGCGATCACCGTGGTGGTGATATTCGGTTCGCCGAATTCATTAAACAAGCGCAATGACAATTCAAGTATGCGTTCGCGGGTACGGCGGGGTGCTTTTTGTAGCATAGCAATGAGACCTCTGTTTATTCTCCTGCAAGCATAACACCGATGCCCCATTCTTAGAAACATCTACACGCCGCTTTGCGTGCACATGCGTGCCTGATGGCGAAAGATACGCCAAAATATCGCTAACGTCGGCTATTTTGCGGCTGTTTTGGCCTTGGCGCGCGTCGTCGGCTTGGCGGCGGGCTTTTTGGCGGCCTTGGCGGCAGGCTTGGTTGCAGGCTTCGCTGCCGGCTTGGCGGCGGCCTTCTTCGGCGCCGGCTTGGGGGTGAGCGCCGCCACCTGCTTCGTCAACTCGTCGATGCGCAGGCTCAGCGCCTCGACTTCCTTGGCGGTCGGCACGCCGATCGAGCTCAGCGCCCGCAACACGCGCTCCTCGAACAACTGCATGGAGAAGAACTTGCCCTCTTCCTCCTGCGCCTTGGCGAAGGCGCTGAGGCCGGCCTGCCAGATTTCCTGCGACGACATGCGTACAACTTCAGCCGTCTGCTGGTCGTCGTTCTTCTTCAACTTCTTAGCCATTTGAACATCCCGTGGTTTTGCATTGCCGTCATTTTATTGTAGATAGCAAAACTAGAACAGGGTTTCTAATGCGGCCGCTCGCGCTCGATTTTGATGACACGATGCGGATGTAGGATTTTTCAAGGTGATGGCTGAGCGCCCGGCACACCCATGTATTTATCCAGAAACTCCAGCAAGGTATTGTAATAAGTGATCTCGTTGCGGACGTAATAGAGGCCATGGCCTTCCTCTTCAAAGGTCAGCCACTGCACGTTCTTCTGTTGCGCCTCCAGGGCCTTTTTCATCTTTATGCCGTGTGCGATGGGCACGCGAACATCGTCCTCACCGTGCATCAACAGGACCGGCGCCTTGATGCGGCCGGCATGCTTGAGCGGAGAAACCTGGTCGAACTGCTCCTTGTTCAATCGGGCGTCACCGATATGGGTCAGCATCAACTCGCGGGTCACCTTATTGCCCGTGCGATCAGAGCTATCGTGAAACATATACTCGATATCGGAGACGCCGGCAAAGCTGACGCCGCATCGATACAGATCCGGCGTCTTGATCAGACCCCAGAGCGCCGCGTAGCCGCCGTAGCTGGCGCCCGCAATGCAAATGCGCTTCGGGTCTGCGATACCCTGCTTGATCAGGTATTCAACGCCAGCCGTAATGTCATCCTGCATCGCCAAGCCCCATTGCCCAAATCCCGCTTCCTGAAAGCGCCGTCCGAAGCCGGCAGATCCGCGAAACTGCGGCTGGAACACGGCATAGCCGTGAGCGGCAAGAATTTGCACCTCAGCGTTCCATCCCCAATAATCGCGCGCCATCGGGCCGCCATGGATCAGTACCACCAACGGCGTCCTGCCTGGCTTGCCAGCAGGACGCGTCAAGAAGGCGGGAATTTTGAGTCCATCGGCAGCGTCATATGTGAGCGTTTCCATCGGACGCATGTCGGCATCGGCCAGCTTCGGCCTGGTGGCGGTCACCAAGCGCATCTGTCCAGTGCTCATATCCGCCAGATACCACAAGCCCGGATCAATATCGCTGCTGGAATGCACCAGCACCATGCCCTTAGGATTGCCCGTGATCTCGTTAAAGCGCAGCGGCAGAGCTTGATCGATGGCTTGCTGAACCGCGTGCCAGGCAGAATTGAACCAGACTTGCTGCGGCTTCAGGCCTCGGGTCGACACCTGGTCGAACGAAGTCTGATCGATTCCATTGACCTCGAGGATGTCCTGCTTGGGATGGCCCGCCATCATCTCGCCGATCACGTGGTGTTTGGTGTCGTAGGAGAAAATGGCGTAGGTATCGCGCCCCGAGCGGGACGAAATAACCAGCGTGTCAGGCGCATCCGGGACAAACAGCGGCACCCAGTAATCTTCGCTGATGGCAAACTCGGCCAGTTTTTCCCACTCAGCAGCGGCGGAACGCTTATACCAGTTGGAGACCTTGGACACATCGTTCCAGAAGGCCGAGTTAACCAGCGTTACAGCGCGCAATTCTCCCTGCTTATCGAACGCCCACTTGATCGCTTTGCCACGAGGATAGCTGAATTTCTTCATGGCGCCGGTTCGGGCGTTGACCAGTCCGATGTCGCCATCCTCCCTATCGGTGTACACCAGCAGGTTAGGCGAATGCGGACTACCGAGCTCGGCCTTGCCGATCACTGCCTGGCCAATATCAGCCACCTTCTTCCCGTCCAGCAGGACCGACTCTGCTTCGATACCGTAATCCACCGCGAGCAGATCGTTGTCCACCCATGTAACTGCGATCGGTGTCTTGTGGAAACTCCAATATCCCTCGGTAACGCGACGCCCTTCAAACACCAGGCGCGGAGTCAATGTTTCCGTATCGTAGAGCAGTAGTCCCGTGTTGGTGCCGTTATTGCCGATGGCGACGATGTGCTTTCCGTCCGGCGATAAACTGAGTGAGTACGTGCTGAGGGGATTGACCGCTTGGTCGATAGTAAGGGGCGCAGCCAATGCGCCGTGCATCAACGCCGCGATGGCGCATATCAGAACCGAAAATCCGCGCATGCGCTTTCTAGACTATATTATCAATCAGACACTATAGCAGAAAATCAGCAGGGCAATTGACTTTTTCCCAAGGCAACCATCGAACGATGCGCCCATTGCCGATCTTCGTGCTGCTTGTTTTCGCTCGTCAGAATTCGCGCGACGCCAGCGCGTCGAACTGCTCCCGGCTGGGGAAGTTCTTCAGGCGGTAGCGGGCCGGGTAGCCCTCCTCGCTGTGCGCCAGCTCATGAATGCTGGCGCGCAGATCGTCCCAGGCCACCAGCTTGGGACTGCCCTCGCCCGTCTCGCTGTCATCGTCCGGCCGCACCAGCGCCACCAGGTCGACCTGCGGCAGCAGCGTGTCGACGCCCTCGGTCCAGACGCCGTAGCTGATCAGGCGTCCGGTATCGGTTTTCTGCACCAGCTGGCAGGTGGCGACAAAGACGTCGATGGCGTCGCGCTCGTAGGCCTTGTCCAGCAACTGCTTTTGCGAGGCGTAGTCGTCGGCCAGGTAGATTTTCTTCAGTTGCTCCAGTTGCCCCCGCACCTCAGCGTCCGCCGGCAGGTATTCCACCGCCTTGCCCTGCTCGAAGCGGTACATCAGCGCGGAAATGACGCGGCCCTCATCGCTGGCGTAGCCGCGCGACAGCGCCAGCATCGCCAGCAGCGCCGCGCTGTTGTTGGACGACGCCACCAGCAGGCGGCTACGCGTCGGCATCATGACGATGGGGTCGCCGCCGACTTCCAGCCGGAAAAACATGTCGGCCAGCAGGATGCGCGACGCCTCGTACGAATCGTCCCACGCCGCCACCAGTACGCCGGGCGCGGCCGGCACGAAGTTGGCCACCGTCATGTCGCGCAGATTGTCCAGCGCGGCGGCCAGCGCCACGTCGAACGACACGCCCCAGTCCACCAGCGCCGACGCCGACAGCGTCTGGATCGAATGCGCGCTGTCGTAGGCAAGCATCAGCACGCTGTCCGCGCTGAACGGCGCCGCGCCATCCATGAACGACTGCGCCCCGCCCTGGCCCGCCTGCGTCAGCCGCATGTATTCGATCATGGCGCGCCCGCGCAGCACCGGCCGCAGGCCGTCGCGCGCCTCGGCGAAGGTGGCCGGCAATTCCGGCGCCTGCATGCTGCGGATGTAGTGGGCCAGCACGTCGGGCCGGCGCTTGCGGTCGGCGGCGCAATAGTCGCGGTAGGCGTTGTGCAGATTGAAGATCTCGGCGCTGCCGCTGCCGCCGACCAGCCGGAATTCGTCGGCGTCAAAGCTGAGCGGTCCCGCGCGGCCGCTGTCGGCAAAGGCCTGCATGGCCAGTCGGGCAAACTTCTCTGGGGAGGGGGTCGATTTGAAAAAGTCGAAAATGCCCAAACTTACTCCTTGATGTCCGCGGTGACGGCCAGCGGCGGATGCACGACGGCCGCGCCGCCATGCACCTGGGCATGCAGGCGGAAGCCTTCGCGGATGTTCTCGCGCAGCACGGCGCCCTTCCACGGCTTGGTGTAGAAGCGGTCGATGGCGCCGTGGTTGATGGCCGCCATGATCGGCGTCAGGTCGGCATAGGCCGACAGCATGATGCGGAAGGTGTCCGGCGCCAGGTTCTTGACCCGCTCCATGAACTCGGTGCCGCTCATCAAGGGCATGCACTGGTCGCACAGGATCACCTGCACCCGGTGCTGGGCCAGGATGTCGAAGCCTTCGGCCGCCGTCTGCGCGGTCAGGATGCGGTAGCCGTCCTGCGACAGGAAATCGGTCAGCACGTCGAGCATGAAGGCGTCGTCGTCGACGATCAGCAGGGTCTGCTGGTCGACGATGTTGTCGTCGGCCGGCGCCTGCAGGTAGTGGCCCGAGCGCAGCATCGCCTCGAACTCGTCCTCCGGCAGCGGCCGGCTGAAGTAATAGCCCTGCATCTCGTCGCAGCCATGGCGGCGCAGGTAGGCCAGCTGCGGCTCCTTCTCGACGCCCTCGGCAATCACTTCCAGCTTCATGCTGTGCGCCATGTTGATGATGGCCAGCACGATGGCGGCGTCGTCCGGATTGCTGGTCACTTCGCGCACGAAGGCGATGTCGATCTTCAGCTTGTCGATCGGGAAGCGCTTCAGGTAGGCCAGCGACGAATAGCCGGTGCCGAAGTCGTCGATCGAGATCTGGATGCCCAGCGCCTTCAGGTTCTGCAGCACGGTGATGGTTTCTTCGGCGTTCGACATCAGCGAGCTTTCGGTCAGCTCCAGCTCGAGCAGGTCGGGCGCGATGCCGTGCTCCTTGATCGCCTTCAGCACCTCCTCCTCCAGCCCGCCGACGAAGAACTGGATGCCGGACACGTTGACCGACAGATGCACGGCGCCGGCGTTGGACTTGCCCCATTCGGCGATCTTGCGGCAGGCCTCGTTGAGCACCCAGGTGCCGACCCGCACGATCAGCCCGGTCTCTTCAAGAATCGGAATGAACAGCGCCGGCGACACCATGCCGTGGCCCGGCCGCTTCCAGCGTATCAGCGCCTCGGCGCCGCTGACGCGGCCGCTGGCGATGTGCACCTTGGGCTGGAAGTGCAGCACGAATTCCTCGTTGTCGATGGCGCGCCGCAGCGCGTTCTCCAGGTCCAGCCGCGCCAGCGACTGCGCGTTCATCTCGGCGGTGAAGAAGCGGAAGGCGTCGCGCCCCGCCTCCTTGGCGCGGTACATGGCGGTGTCGGCATACTGGATCAGCGTGTCGGGATCGGTGCCGTCGTCCGGGTAGACGGCGATGCCGATGCTGGCCGTCACCGTCGCCTCGTGGCCCTTCAGGTCGAACGGCCGGCGCAGCGCCTCGCGGATCTTGTCGACCACGGCGATGGCGTTCTGCGCGCCCTCGGGCAGCATCAGGATGGCGGCGAACTCGTCGCCGCCAAAGCGGCCGATGGTGTCGCGCACCCGCAGGCAGTCGACCAGCCGGCTGGAGAACTGGCGCAGCAGCTCGTCGCCGATGGTGTGGCCCAGCGTGTCGTTGACGTTCTTGAAGCGGTCGACGTCGAGGAACAGCACCGCCAGCGACCAACGGTGCTCGGCGGCCTGGCGCAGCGAGTGGGTCAGCGAATCGTAGAACTGGCTGCGGTTGGGCAGGCCGGTCAGCGTGTCGAAGTGCGCCAGCTTGAGCAGGCGCTGCTCGGCCTCCTTGCGCTCGGTGATGTCGCGCGCCACCGCCACCAGGATCCAGCTCGGGCCGGAGCGCAAGGTGCGGCGCTGCACTTCCACCGCCAGCGGCGAGCCGTCCTTGCGGTGCACCAGCAGCTCGGTCATGGCGCCGCTCTGGTCGCCCGACAGCAGCTTGTCGTACAGCTCTTCCAGCTTGCTCAGGTCGCATTCGACCGACTTGTTCGGGCCGACCTTGAGGAAGTCCTCGCGCTCGTAGCCCAGCATGCGGCAGGCGGTGACGTTGACGTCGACAAAGCACATGCCGGCGCGGTCGACCAGGAAGATGGCGTCGGCGGTGGCGTCCATCGCCAGGCGGAAGCGGCGCAGGTCCTCGTCGAGCCGGATGCGGGCGTTCATGTCCAGGGTCAGCTGCGCGTGGTGGCGCTTGATTTCCTCGTACAGCAGCAGGTTTTCGTAGGCCACCGAGATCTGCGCGGCCACGGTGGCGGCGACGCGCTCGTCGACCTCGGAGAAGCCGTCGGCGCCCAGCTTGTCGACCAGGTAGAGCCAGCCGTGGGTGCGCTCGCGCGAGGCGATCGGCACGCCGAGGAAGGAGTGCACGGGCGGATGGCCGGCAGGCAGGCCGATGCTGGCGGGGTCGCCGTCGAGATCGTTGATGCGGCAGGCTTGCCGCTGTTCCAGCAAGCCGCGCAGCACGCCGGCGCGCGGCGCCTGGATGATCTGCCGGGCCGGCATGCCGGCGCCGCAGCTGGCGAAATAACTGAGCTCGGTCGCGCCGCTTTCCAGCACGCCGATGCAGGCGTATTTGGAGACGCAGATGTTCTGCGCCACGCGGCAGCCGATGTCGACCAGCGCGCCCGGGTCGCGCTCGGCGCCCAGTTCGATGCCCAGCTCGATCAGCGCGGTCAGGCGCAGGCTCACCGCCTGCAGGCTGGAGAGCGAGCTGGTCAGGCGCTGCGTCATCAGCGTCAGGTTTTCCGGCCGGTCCGCATCGGGGCCGCGGGCCAGCTGCGTGATCAGCTGGCTGCTCGATTCCAGCTCGCCCAGGTAGCCGGCCACCTGGTCGTCGATGTTGTGGAAGCGCCCCTCCTGCGGCGGCTCCGGCGAGAACGCCGGCAGCGTTTCTTCCTCGCTGGCCACGGCCAGCCCCAGCGCCTCGTTGACGGTGGCCAGTATCACTTCCGGATCGGACGGCTTGGGCAGCACCCAGCGCACGCCGCAGGATTGCGCCACCGCCATCGCCTCGCGCTCGCGGTAGGTGGCGGTGTAGAAGATCACCGGCACGTCGGCCGTGTCCGGATTGCCGTGCATGCGGGTGACGAACTCGTAGCCGTCCATGTTCGGCATCAGGATGTCGGAGATCACCAGGTCCGGCCGCTCTGCCAGCACCATTGCCAGGCCCTCGGCGCCGTTGGACGCCTCCAGCAGCCGGTGGCCGCCGTAGCCAAGCAAGGTCATCAGGAACTCGCGGTTGAGCACATGGTCGTCCACGATCAGGATGGTGGCGATGTCGTTTTTAGCCGGGGTCGACACCGCCCCGGTCAAAAAAGACTCGATTTGCGTGACGAAGGTGTCCGGCTCGACCGGCTTGCCGATGTAGCCGTCGAAGCCGGCCGCCAGCAGTTTTTCGCGGTCGCCCAGCATCGCCAGCGCGGTCACCGCCAGGGTCGGAATGTGGCGCACGGTCGGGTCCGCCTTGAGCGCGGCCACCACGCCGTAGCCGTCCAGCTTGGGCAGATGCACGTCGCAGATGATCAGGTCGGGCACCTCGCGCAGCGCGGCCGCCACGCCGGCCTCGCCGTCGGCGGCCGACAGCGGGGTGTAGCCGAACGCGCGCAACAGATACACCATCAACTCCATGTTGGTGGCATTGTCTTCTATGATCAGGATGCGTGCAGACACGTTAAGGCTCCCTCTTTCGACATCCAGCGACTTGGCGTGGATCAAGTCATCATACTAACTCGTAAATCCGTTCTGCGCGTGTGCGCCTCACCACTTACCAAGATGCATATGAGTAACCATACAGCAACAATCAACGGGAAAAATCACACAAAATCACACCTGCGCCACCGATTCGATTTCGGCCAGCGCACAGCGCATGATGTCGGGATGGCGGCCCAGCGCGACATGGCCTATGGCGCCGAACACCAGGTTGCGCGCGCCGGGCAAATCGCTGGAATCCTGGGGCGCGACAATGTTGTCATGGACAGAATAAATTGAGCTGAACATGCTACGTTGCAAATTTGCCTCAGATGCGGCCAGGCCGTCCAACCACGCGCTGTTGACGCGCATTTGCAGCGCGTTGCTGCCGGGTCCGAAATGCGCCAGCGCGGTGCCGTGGTGCGGCGTGCCCAGCGTGATGACGCGGGCGATGCGCTGGTGGCCGTAGCGGCGCAGGTAGGCGCGCGCCACCAGCCCGCCCATGCTGTGGCCGACGATGATGACTTGCGCGCTGCCAGTCGCTTCGCACAACTGTTCGACGGCACGCTGCACCTGCGGCGCGTAGTCGTCGATGGAAGCGCCCAGCGGCTCCAGGTCGATGCCGTAGTGGCTGATGTGCGCGCGCGTCAGCAAGGCGCTCATCGGGGTCCAGTAGCCGCTGTTGCAGGCGTAGCCATGGATCAGCAGCACCGGCAGCCCGCGCGCCTGCGGCTGCAGCCGCAGGCCCAGCGGCTTGAGCATGTAGTAGGACGAGGTCAGCATCGAGGCACTGAATTCATGCAGGAACAAGGCGGCGGCGCGGAGCGGATTGAGCGCGTGGTCGGGCGGCGTGGCGCTGCCCGCGCGCGAGCTCATCAGGAAGTTGTTGGCCGAGATCAGCAGCCGCACCAGCAACACGATGGCGATGCCGATGCCGGCATAGGCCAGCGCCGTCAACGGCGGGTTCAGCGGCGCCTCCCAGGCCGGCCGCCACACGTGGTGCAGCCCGGCCGCCAGCGCCAGCACGGCGCCGGCTTGCAGCGCAAGCAACAGGATAATCAGACGTTTGATCATGCCGCCATCATACCGCGCCTGTCGCGGTTTCAGGCCTTGACGGGCCGCGCCGCCGGCTTGCCGGTCAGCTGCTGCGCCAGTCCGCTGGCCAGCCGCGCCACGATGCCGTAGATCGACAGCTGCGGATTGGCGCCGATCGAGGTCGGGAACAGCGAACCGTCGTGCACCGACAGGTTGCCCAGTCCATGATAGCGGCCGTCGGCGCCGGTCACGCCCAGCCGCTGGTCGTCGGACATGGCGCAGCCGCCCATCACGTGCGCCGACACCACGCGCGTGGCGAGCAGCTTGAAAGGCAGCGCGTTGATGCCGGCCCTGGCCTGCGCCCAGCTGGTGTACTTGAGCGCCGCCTCGTGCACCGGCGCGACATCCTTGGCGCCGGCGGCGAACTGGATCTCGGCCATCGTCAGCAGCGCGCGGCGCGCGCCGTCCCAGACGAAGTCGGTGATCGGGTAATCGAGCACCGGCGCGCCGTTGCCGGCCAGCGCCACGCTGCCGCCGGGCGCGTCGGCGTGGAAACCGTCGCGCAGCAGCGCCAGGATCACCTGCTTGTGCGGGAACTGCGCCATGTCGCCGGCGTGCTGGGCGCCGAAGCCGGCGGTGGTGGTGGCCAGCAGCAGCGGATGCAGCGGCGGCACTTCCAGCTTGTAGCCCATCGGGCCGTCGATCGGATCGGCATGCAGGAAGTGGTCCGAATACACCGTTTGCGGCGCGCCGGCGTAGCCGTCCACGCGCTGCTCGAAGGTGCCGGCCGAGATCACCACCGGATGCAGGAAGGTGCGCTTGCCCAGCAGGCCGTGCGGATCGGGCGCGCCGGAGCGCATCAGCAGCGCCGGCGAATTGATGGCGCCGCCGGCGACGACGAAGTGTCTGGCGCGCAGCGTGACGCGGCGGCCGGTGGTCGCCAGGCCGGCCGCGTCCAGCGCCACGCAATCGAGCTGGACCACCTTGTCGCCCTTGAGGACGAAGCGTTCGGCGCGCGCGCGCGTCAGCAAGGTGGCGCCGTTTTGCAGCGCCGACGGGATCGTCGTGACCAGCATCGACTGCTTGGCGTTGGTCGGACAACCCATGCCGCAATAGCCCAGGTTCCAGCAGCCGTTGACGTTGCGCCGTATCAGCGCGGTCGGAATGCCCAGCTTGGCCGCGCCGCGCCGCAGGATGTCGTTGTTCTCGTTGGGCGGCGCCGACCAGTCGGAAATATTCAGGCGCTGCTCCATCATGCCAAACCACGGCGCCAGCGATGCCGGCGCATAGTCCTTTAAACCATACTGTTTAGTCCAATACGCCAGCGTGATGTCCGGCGTGCGGAAGCTGCTGGTCCAGTTGACGGTGGTGCTGCCGCCGACGGTGCGGCCCTGCAGGATGTTGATGCCCTTGTCGCGCGTCTTGCGCGCGGCCGACTCCTGGTACATCTGCGGATAGGCCTCGGCCTCGCGCATGTTGAAGTCCGTGGACGTGCGCAGCGCGCCCTCCTCGACGATCAGCACGCGCAGGCCGGACAGCGCCAGGATCTCGGCGGTGACGCCGCCGCCGGCGCCGCTGCCGACGATGACCACGTCCGCCTCCAGCGTGCTGTCGGCGTCGAGCCGCGAGCAGTCGGTGACGCGCCAGCCGGCGGCCAGCCCGGCCTGGATCGGATCGGGTATCACGCCCTTGGGCGCGGCGATGGGGATATTCGCGGTAATCATTTCAGCAGCTCCTTCAGCGGACCGGGATAGCCGATCGATTCCCACGTCGACGGATCGGCGTACCAGGGGCCGAGGATCAAATCATGCAGCGCCATGTAGCCAGTCTGCAGCAGGCCGAGGCGGTGCGTGCGCCAGCTTTGCAGGAAGGCCGCCACCTGCTGCGGATCGGCCTGCTCCCAGCTGCCGGACACGCCGGCCAGCCAGCGCCGCGCGGGCGCCAGCGCCAGCAGGCCGAACAGGTCCCGCACTTCCTTTTGCGTGGCCAGCGGCAGGCCGAGGATGGCGGCCTGGGTGCGCGCCGTGGCGGCCGTGACGGCGGCGGCGCGCGCGGCCGGCTCGGACGGCAGCACGCCGGCCAGCATCGCCGGGATGATCGCGGCCAGCACGGCTTGTGCTTCGCCGTCCAGTTTGAAGGGGGTGTCGCTGGCAGGCGGATTCGCCATGCGATAGATGGCGCCGCCGGCAGCGAGGGTAATCGCGCCGGCCACGCCGATCTTCAGGAAAGATCTGCGGGTGGTCATGTCTCCGTCCGTCTGTATTTTTTTAATCCAGCTAGTGTACGTGAACGGATGGAGAACCTAGACGGCAAAAAATAGAGGGCGGCGTCTAGTAACGTTTAATGGCGCAGGCCTTAATTCCTGGGCTTGCCGGTCATATGGCGGGCGATGCCGCGCAGGATGTTGACTTCTTCCTTCTCCAGCTGGGCGCGGGCGAACATGCGCTTGAGGCGCGGCATCAGCTTGCGCGGATTGGCGGCGTCGAGGAAGCCGATATCCACCAGCGCCTGCTCCAGGTGCTGGTACATGCCCTCGATCTGTTCCACGCTGGCCGCCTCGCCCTGGAAGCCGATCTCGTTGGCGTCGCCGGCCGGCTGGCGCGCGCTCGGGGCGCCGTCCAGCGCCGCCATGCGGCATTCGTAGGCCAGCACCTGCGCCGCCTGCGACAGGTTCAGCGACGAATAGTCCGGATTGGCTGGAATATTGATCAGCACATTACACTTCTCGACCAGCTCGTTCGGCAGCCCGAACCGCTCATTGCCGAAGATGAGCGCCGCGCGCAGCTCGGGCTGGGCCGCCAGCTGCTCCGCCATCTGGCGCGGCGTCAGCACCGGCGGCGAATATTCGCGCAGCCGGGCCGAGACGGCGGCGGCGAAGTTGATGCCGTCGAGCGCCTCGGCCATGCTGCCGACCACCCGCGCGCCTTCGAGGATATCCTGGGCGCCACTGGCGAAAGCGACCGCCTCGGCGTCCTGCAAGGCGTTGTCGAACCGCGGCGTCACCAGCACCAGGTCGCTGAAACCCATGGTTTTCATGGCCCGCGCCACGGCCCCGATATTGCCCGCGCGGCTGGTCTCGACCAGAATAAATCGCAGCTGTTTGAAAAGATTGGTGTTGATTTGAGGCAGGTTCATTTAAAATAGCGCTATTGCGCGGTATCGATACACAAATTCCCCGGGATTTTACCCTGTCGTCGCCGCTCCGCTCTTTAATTCACTCTTGTACCCTAATGTGCTGCCGGGCAGGCTCAGGCCCCCGGTGGGCGTTAGCGTTCTTTTAACGGAAAAGCTTACATGCACCCAATGCTCAACACGGCGATCAAAGCCGCCCGCCGCGCCGCCGCCGTCATCAACCGCGCTTCGTTCGACCTCGACCGCGTCATCGTCAACGAGAAAAACCACAAGGATTTCGTCACCGATGTCGACACGGCCGCCGAACAGGCCATCATCGAGGTGTTGTCCAAAGCTTATCCCGACCACGCCTTCCTGGCCGAAGAGTCGGGCGCTTCCAAGAACGCCAACGACGAGACTGAATACACCTGGATCATCGACCCGCTCGATGGCACCACCAACTTCATGCACGGCTTCCCGCAATACTCGATCTCGATCGCGCTGTCGCAGCGCGGTGTGATCACGCAGGCCGTCATCTACGATCCGGTGCGCAACGACCTGTTCACCGCCACCAAGGGCGCCGGCGCCTACCTCAACGACAAGCGCATCCGCGTCACCAAGCTCGACCGCATCGCCAACGCGCTGCTGTCGACCGGCTACGTGGCAGGCAACGCCAAGGCGCTGGACGAATACCTGAAGATGTACGGCATCATGGCCGAACGCTGCCACGGCGTGCGCCGCCCGGGCAGCGCCGCGCTGGACCTGGCCTACGTGGCCGCCGGCCGCCTCGACGGCTTCTATGAAAAAGGCCTGAAGCCCTGGGACATCGCAGCCGGCTCGCTGATGGTGACCGAGTCCGGCGGCATCGTCGGCGAGTTCAGCGGCGAGTCCGACTACCTGTACAAGGGCGACATCATCGCCGCCAGCCCGAAGATCTTCGGCCAGATGGTCGGCCTGCTGACCCCGTTCGCGGAGCAGCCCAAGGCTTAATTGTTGATAGTGGAAAGTTTGTTACAAAAAAAGGGGCCCATCCGGGCCCTTTTCATTTCCTAAGTGAAACATAAAGCAAGTTAAGCTGTTATACTCAGGCTTGCGGCGCCTCTGACCAGTCCTTTAGCCGCAGTGTCATCCACTCTGATTGCCTGCGACTGGCGCTTTCAATAGCGACAGGCCTATCTTAACAAAAAGTCATCATGTCATTTTCCTCCCTCGGTTTGTCCGACGCTATCGTCCGTGCTGTAACCGAAACCGGCTACACCACGCCCACCCCTATCCAGCTGCAGGCGATCCCCGCAGTCCTGAATGGCGGAGACCTGCTGGCAGGCGCACAAACCGGCACCGGCAAGACCGCCGGCTTCACCTTGCCCATCCTGCACCGCCTGTCGACCGACGCCAACGGCGCGGCAATCACCAGCAACACCACCGCGCGTCCGATCCGCGCGCTGATCCTGACCCCGACCCGCGAACTGGCGGCCCAGGTCGAGGAAAGCGTGCGCACCTACGGCAAGTACACCAAGCTCAACTCCACCGTGATCTTCGGCGGCGTCGGCATCAACCCGCAGATCAAGCAGCTCAAGCACGGCGTCGACATCCTGGTCGCCACCCCTGGCCGCCTGCTGGACCACATGGAACAGCGCACCGTCAACCTGTCGAAGGTGGAAATCCTGATCCTCGACGAAGCCGACCGCATGCTGGACATGGGCTTCATCCGCGACATCAAGAAAGTGCTGGCGGCGCTGCCGCCGAAGCGCCAGAACCTGCTGTTCTCGGCCACCTTCTCGGACGAGATCAAGGCGCTGGCCGACGGCCTGCTGAACAAGCCGGCAATGATCGAAGTGGCGCGCCGCAACTCGGCGGTGGAAGTGATCGCCCAGCTGATCCACCCGGTCGACCGCGACAAGAAGCACCCGATGCTGGCGCACCTGATCAAGTCCAACAACTGGAACCAGGTGCTGGTGTTCACCCGCACCAAGCACGGCGCCAACAAGCTGGTTGAACAGCTGGGCGGCGACGGCATCGGCGCCATGGCCATCCACGGCAACAAGAGCCAGTCGGCGCGCACCAAGGCGCTGTCCGAGTTCAAGGACAACAAGCTGCAGGTGCTGGTCGCCACCGACATCGCCGCGCGCGGCATCGACATCGACCAGTTGCCGCACGTGGTCAACTACGACCTGCCGAACATTCCGGAAGACTATGTGCACCGCATCGGCCGCACCGGCCGCGCCGGCGCCACCGGCGAAGCCGTGTCGCTGGTCTGCGTGGACGAGCACGACATGCTGAAGGATATCGAAAAGCTGATCAAGCAAACCCTGCCGCGCGAAGTGATTCCTGGCTTCGAGCCGGATCCGAACGCCCGTCCGCAACCGGTGCAGCTGCGCAGCGGCGCGCCGGGTCATCGCAACGGCGGTGGCGGCGGTCGTAGTGGCGGCGGCGGACGCGGCAAAACCGCCGCCGCCCGGGCCAAAACCGGCGGGGGGGGGGGGGACGGGGGGGGGCAAGCACGCGCCCCCGGCGCCGGCTCTTTTAAA